>NZ_JAOARO010000087.1 GCF_025211055.1 Vallitalea sp.
ACATTATACAATGTATATGTAGCGGAGAAAAGATGTTTATCGTTAGGCATCTTTTTTTCTTGTAAAAAAGTCAGCCTAACTCCTAATGAGTTACACTGACTTTTTTTATGTGTGGGCTAGTCTATTTAACGACAGCCCCCTAATAATTTGTGTGGGTATAATAAAGTAGTAGATTATAAAATAGAATATAATAAGAAGAATGTATCGTAAGGTGATTACAAGTTATAGGTGCAGCTTATATAAGAGTAAGTACTTCAGAGCAGCTAGAATACAGCCCAAGTGCCCAGAAAAATGCAATTATGAAATATGCCCAAAAAAATAATATATATATACCTAAGTGTAATATATTTATAGATGAAGGAATTTCAGGTAGGAAAGCTGATAAAAGACCAGCTTTCATGACCATGATTAAGAAGGCAAAAGAGAAACCAAAGCCATTTGATGTAATTTTGGTTCATAAATTCGATAGATTTGCTAGAAGTAGAGAGGATAGCGTAGTTTACAAATCACTTCTAAAAAAAGACTGTAATATAAAAGTTATCAGTATAACAGAACAGTTGGAAGAAGATAAATTCTCCATTATCCTTGAGAGTATGCTAGAAGCTATGGCTGAATATTATTCACTTAATCTGTCAGATGAAGTTAAAAAGGGTATGCAGGAAAAAGCAAGAAGAGGGGGAATGCAAACAAGACCTCCTCTAGGATATAAATTCGTCAATGGGAAAGTAGTTGTTGATGATAATGAAAAAGAAATTGTACAGTTTATCTATAATAAATTTGTTAATGATAATATGGGCTATGTTAATATAGCTAATACACTAAATAATATGGGGTATCATACCAAGAATAATGGATTATTTCAAAGTAAGTCCATAAAATATATTCTGGAGAATCCATTTTATATTGGCATTGTAAGATGGAACAGGAAAAATAGAAATGGTGTACTAAAAAAAGAAGAAGAGTGGATAGTTTCAAGTGGTAACCATGAAAAGATAATTGATGATAATATATACCATCAAGCGGAAAAAAAGATAGAACGGATGAAAAAAACTAAGAGGATCAATCATTCCAATGAATATAGTCATTATCTGTCAGGTTTAATAAAATGTGCATATTGTAAAGGAAGTATGGTATACAAAAATAATCAAAAAAGATATTCATATTTCAGATGCAGAAAAAGCTCTGAAGGAGCATGTCTCCAAAGAAAGATGATTAGAGTCAGTTTTATTGAGAAATTGGTGGAAGATAAATTGGTTAAAGATTTTAATAATGTATTAGTCATTACAAAACATAAGAAAATATATATGAATAACCAAAGAAAATTTATTTTGAGTAAGTTGAATAAATTAGACAATATGTATGATAAGATTAAAAAAGCTTACATTGAAGACATTGATTCTATTGAAGAATACAGAGAAAATAAATCAAGATTAAGTGAAGAACGTAAAAATCTAATGAAAGAATTAGAAAGTATAAGCAGTATATCTTTTGATGAAGAAAAAACTATTTTACTACACAATGTATTTACTACTAATAAATATCCAATTCATATTAGAAATAAAATGTATAGTTCGTTTATTGATAAAATAGAAGTGGATGTAGCAAAAAAAATAATTCAAATAAATTATTATAGAAATGATTGATATATGTGTTCCTTTGACTATTAGGTGAACCTAAGTTATTGACTTGTGTTGCTCCAGTAGTATTTGACGAATGCGGTATTAATCTTTGTAGAGAAATAAAGATACCAGAATGTTTACTTGAAGATAATCCATGTACTAAAGCTATTGAATTAAAAGTTATTGATATTGATTTTAGTATTGGTGAGATTGATGGTTCATGTGTTGAAACTTTACCTAAAAGACCTAACTGTGTTAGAGTTACATTATCTAAACTAAAAGTTAGATTCGCAGCAAAATTATTAGACAGACATTGCAGAGTATTAGCAGAAGAATGTTTCCAAGCACTATATCTCCCAGATAAAGATTCTCCACATTGTGATGATGATACGAATCCACCATCAATAACAATTGATTTATATGCTCCATATGGTGTTTCATATTATGGAGAGTGTAAAGAATGTATTCCTTGTATAAATTATTTAGGATTTGTTGAGGGACCTGATAGAAATAATGAATTACGACAAGGTATTGGTTGCCAAGGATTAGCAAAAGTTATAGAATTTGACCTTGATGACGGATGTATGGCTGTTGGATTATCATTATATCTAAAGACTATCTACTTTATCCAGTATAGACTTAAACATGCAGGACTTTGTGTACCACCAAAATGTATACCAATTAACCCTTGCGAGCAAAATCCTTGTTTAGAATTTGTTGAAGGTGATTTGTTAGAACAAAGTATTCAACCACTGGAGTTATGTACTAGACCAAAAACAATTAAACCTTGTTGTTATGACCCAGTAGAAGATCCAACTCCAGCAGATGAAGCAGCTACTAAAACAGAGTGTGACAATTGCTTATAGGATATAGCAAGTTAGAGTCTAACTAATGTTAGACTCTAGGTACATAGCTTTATTGATTTTTTGTTGGTTTCATACTTTTTACACTATATCCTATAGCATTTACCATTTGGTAAATCATCTTTTTTTCAGCTTCTATTTTTTGTTCTTTTGTCAGTGAATTATATGGAACTCTTTCTCCGGTGGATAAATTAGTTATATAAGACGTTACTTTGTACCCATCCACTATTAAATTATCACCTCCACTAATATTCTATGCATCAAGGTTTGTACTTAATTAAAATTTCTTGAAGTTAAATTAATGAGTTGATATAATGATTAGTATAACAGGGAACAATAATATTATCATTATAAAAAGAGTATATCTTCATTAAATGAATTAGTGAAAATCAAATTAAGGAGTGCAATTATTATGATACAAGGGATAATTTTTGATATGGATGGATTAATGTTAGATACTGAGAGTATTGCTTTGGATAGTTGGGAAAGGGCAGGTAAAGAATTTGGATATAAAATAAGTAGGGAATTGATGATAAAAGCTGTAGGAAGAACTCTAGTAGATACTAGAAAACTGCTTGTTAAGAATCTTGGAAATGATTTCCCTTTTGAGGAAGTGAGAAAAGTTAGGATAGATTACACTAAAGAATATATGTCATTAAATGGTGTTCCAATAAAAGAAGGTCTTATAGAATTTTTGAAATACTGTAAGTCAATAAAAGTTCCTACAGCGGTTGCAACATCAACCAATAGAAGTGATGCATTAGAGTTACTTAAAAAAACTAATATAGTTGACTACTTCAACACCATCGTTTGCGGTGATGAGATTGAAAAAGGAAAACCTGAACCAGATATTTTTCTTATGGCAAGTAAGAAATTAGGGATAAATCCAGAAAAATGCATTGTTTTAGAGGATTCAGAAAACGGTATATTAGCCGCATCTAGGGCGAATATGATACCTATATGGATACCAGATATCATTACTGAATCAGACATAGCTACAAAAAACGCAAGGTACATATGTAATTCATTAAATGAAGTTAATATAATTATTGATGAACTGAATAATTAGAAGTGATAGCAATTGTATAAGCTAATAACATATATAATAATGAATACGAAGATATCAATACTATAATAAATATACTAGAAAGGAATACTTATATGATTAGAGATGTAAAATTAAGTGATGCTCAGGCAATATGTAATATATACAATTATTATGTGGAAAATACAATTGTTACTTTTGAAGAAGAAAATGTCACAGTAGAAGATATGACAGATAAGATTAAATATATTACTGACAAATATTGTTTTATAGTATATGAAGATAAGGGTAAAGTAGTTGGGTATGCTTATGTATCAAAGTGGAGAGGTAGAAGTGCATATCGTTTTTGCGTTGAGTCCTCAATATACTTAGATAAAGATTATAACGGTAGAGGTATTGGAACTATTTTGTATAAAGAATTAATTGATAGATTACAAAAACTTAATTATAGAGTAATTATGGGAGTAGTAGCGTTGCCTAATGAACCAAGTGTGAAATTACATGAAAAAATTGGATTCAAGAAAGCAGGACATTTTGAAAAAGTTGGTCTGAAATTTAATAGATGGATAGATGTAGGATATTGGCAATATAATATTAAATAAGTTAATATTCAGTGATTTCGGGAAAGTATTGATTTACCATATATATGATGGTAGAATATTATTTATAGGTAATATGTAGAAAGATAATTAGTTTAATAACTTCTAATAAAGGACAAAATATATACTAGAATGATTGTCAGAAAGAGTGAGGAACAATGAAAAGTACGTATTACACAAGAAAATTAAAAGAATCTAGGAAAGAGCAGGGTTTGTGCATTGATTGCAGTAAACCACATAGTACAGGATATCTAAGATGTCAAGAGTGTTTGGACAAGCAAGCTGAGTATGCAAGAAAAAAAAGAAAAAAAGTTAATTCAAATTCCTAGACTAAAAGGCAGTGTATGTAATTATTTATGTACAGTGCCTTTTTTTAGTACGAGAAAATATACAATTAAAGTTATGACCTAATCAAAATTTCTTATAACGTTCACTTTCTCATTTTTATAAGCATATAATGAATTAGGTATTATAAAACACTTAAGAAGAAATAAGAAAGTGAGGTGAATAAATGGATAATTATAAAATTATTTGGAAAGGAAATAACAACACTAACAAGTCTACCAGAAGAGGACATGCCCCTAAAATAATTGTTGACCACATAACAGAAGGAACAGAAAAATCTACTATAAATTGGTTTACTAGTTCTAGTAATACAGTATCATCAGCACATTTTCTTGTTACTAAATTAGGAGAGATATATCAATTTGTTAAGATTGAAGATAATGCATGGGCTAATGGAATTAGTTCACAAAATAGAAAATATTCTACTGCTTCTATTGTGAAAGAGATGGGAGTTAATCCTAATTGGTATTCGGTTTCTATAGAACATGAAGGAATACATAAGATGACACGAGGAAAATTAACAAATAAGCAGTTAGCAGCAACCATTTGGTTACATCAATATATAATAGATTATGTTAAAAGAAAATGGAATGTTGATATACTCTTAGATAGAAAACATATACTTGGGCATTACGAAATTGACCCAAGAAGGAAACCAAATTGTCCAGGAGAAAAATACCCATTTGATCAAATTATACAAGCATTGAATAATAAAAATACCTTAACTGATATTAAGGGGCATTGGGCAGAACAGTATATAAACGAGATTGTTTTACAAGGTATAATGTCTGGATATCCCAATGGAGAGTTTAAACCCGATGAAAAAGTATCACGAGGGGAACTAGCAACAGTTATAGCTAGATTACTTAAAAAGGAGGTGTAGTAGATGAAAAAAGAGATTCTACGAAGGTTAACAAATACCAAAGTAATTATTAGTATAGCTAGTACAATTATTATGATGCTTGTTGCGGCAGGTGTAAAAGTTCCTAATGAAAATGTTATGATTATTGTTGAAGGACTATGCACAATAGGGATTCTACTAGGGGTACTTAATGATAAAGGAATGGAAACTAAGAAGTGGGACGACAAAAAATAATTATTGATAAATATGATATGGACATACTATAAAACTAATAATATATTGAACTTGAATTCATTAAGTTCAATATATTATTTTTTCATTCGTGGAGATTTTGTTACAGAAGCAACCAAAAAAACTGCTACAGCTATAGCACATGCCAGTTCTATAGCCTGTATGCCATAGTATGTAGACATACCATAATCTTGAATAACAATATTATATATAGCCTTATATAATATTGCTCCAGGAACCAAAGGGATAATACCTGCAATTAAATATATTGTAACAGGTGCTTTCCTTATTTTAGATAATATATGGGCTATAATACTAATAGTTAAAGCTCCAAGAAATGTTGAAAAAACAATGGAGTCCATATTTATTGTTAATAAATAAACAAGCCAGCCTATAGCTCCGTTTATACCACAATAAAGTAGCTGATTCTTTGAGATATTAAAAAGTATTGAGAAAAACAAAGTCGCAAAAAAAGCTGCTATAACTTGAATGATCATATTGCTATACCCCCAGATAACAAATAATATAGTTTTAGAACTACTCCTACACCAGTTGCAATGGATGCTGCTACAATTAAAGCTTCTACACCTCTTGATATACCAGATAATAGATTACCTTCAATGGTATCTCTAATGGCATTGGTAAAAGCAACACCTGGAACCAAAGGCATGATGGAACCAATAATTATTAAGTTCAAGTTTGTTCCTAGAGGAATAAGTTTAGTAAATAAAATAGAGAACAGTGCAATTAAACAACCACCAACTATATCATAAAAGAATTTATATATATTCAACTTTTTGAAAAATATATCTATAATAGCTAAGTTGGCACCGATAATAGAAGATACAATAAAATCTTTAATATTTCCACTGAAAACTGTTGTAAAAAAACCAGCGGCCAAACCAGTAGATAGGATTGTCAGCATATTTGAATAAGTAGGTTTTCCTTTAACTTCAAGTAATTTTTCGTAAGCTTCTTCTATAGTAAGTTGATTGGTACAATATTTTCTAGAAATATCGTTAGTAAGTTCTACTTTGGATAGATGAATAGTTCGTTTATTAACCCTTTTCACATATGTAATCATTTCAATTGTTGGATCGTCTAAAGTGGCAAATATTCCTGTTGGTGTAACAAAGGATTCTATAACCTGAAAATTAGTTGTTTTCAATATTCTATTTATAGTATCCTCAACTCTATAAGTCTCAGCACCGTTTCTTAACATGATCTCTCCTGAAAGAATAGCTGATTTGAAAATTAGTTTATAGTTCATATGATCACCTTATAATTATTCTTTTATTAAAACTAGCTTATTTCTTAATATTTTATATACAATCTAACTGTTATTCTAATCAAATACATTGTACACTATACTTAATAAGGTATCAATTCAATATTCAAAATTATAATATATAATATTTTTAATAGGAATTATTCTAGCCTTATATTCTTATCAGGGCTAGGTATTTTTAATATTTATATATATTGTTCTTATTATTAATGAATGTTAAGCTAGGTATTTCATAAATTCATAAAAAAAGGAAATGAATCAAATATATCAAATGCGTATTCCAATATAGATTAACTTATGCTATAATGATTTCATCAATTTACTAAGTAAAAATGGAGGTATGTAGATGTATACATTTGATGAAATTAAAAGCGTTGATAAAGAACTAGCAAATGCAATGAATAAGGAAATAAACAGGCAAAGGGATAACATTGAACTAATAGCATCAGAGAATTTTGTTTCAAAAGCAGTATTAGCAGCAATGGGTAGCCAATTAACTAATAAATATGCAGAAGGATACCCAGGTAAAAGATATTATGGCGGTTGTGAATGTGTAGATATAGCGGAAGATCTAGCAAGAGACAGAGTAAAAGAACTATTTGGTGCAGAACATGCTAATGTTCAACCTCATTCTGGTGCTAATGCTAACTTAGCTGTTTACTTTGCAGTACTTAATCCTGGTGATACTATTATGGGTATGAATTTATCACATGGGGGACACTTAACACACGGAAGCCCTGTTAATATTTCAGGTAAACAATATAAAATTGTACCATATGGTGTGAACAAAGATGGTTATATTGATTACGATGAACTAATGAAAATCGCAAAAGAAAGCAAGCCAAAACTTATCGTAGCAGGAGCAAGTGCTTATGCTAGAACTATAGATTTCAAGAAATTTAGAGAAGTAGCTGATGAAGTTGGAGCTTACCTAATGGTGGATATGGCACATATTGCAGGACTAATTGCTGCAGGACTTCACCCAAGTCCAATACCATACGCTGATTTTGTAACATCTACAACTCATAAGACATTAAGAGGACCAAGAGGTGGACTTATCTTATGTCCTGAAAAATATGCTAAGATAATTGATAAAGCTATATTCCCAGGTACCCAAGGTGGACCTTTGATGCACGTTATAGCTGCAAAAGCAGTCAGCTTCAAAGAAGCCTTATCAGATGATTTTAAAAAATATCAGCAACAAGTAATTAACAATGCTAAAGCTTTAGCAGAAGGTCTAACTAAAAGAGGATTGAATCTTGTATCAGGGGGAACTGATAATCATCTACTATTAGTTGACCTTCAAAATATGGACTTAACTGGTAAAGTAGCAGAAAAATTACTAGACGAAATATCAGTAACATGTAACAAAAACACAGTACCATTTGACCCTAAGAGTCCATTTGTAACTAGCGGAATAAGACTTGGAACACCTGCTGTTACAACAAGAGGAATGAAAGAAGAAGATATGGATACCATCGCTGAAATCATATACCTAGCACTAAGCGATTTCGAAAACAACAAAGAAAAAGCAGAAAATCTAGTAAAAGACCTAGTAAAAAAATATCCACTATACTAAAAATAAATAATATACCAAAAAGCTCAGTGCTAACCCCACTGAGCTTTTTCTATAATGAAATACATAAAAATCACTTATGAAAAATAGTTGACCATACACTCATGATATTAGAAATAACGGGCATAAAAAAGTGGTATATGGTTCGTTTTACGCAGACCGTTCCTTTGGAGTAAGGCAAGTAAAACGAATCATATACCACTAATATACCCATACGTTAGTCCCAAATCACAAAACTAACTATTTTTTATGCCTCAAAACAAAAGCTATTTTATCTGTTCAACACTATAACCTTCATCTTCTAACTTCTTAACTATCCCTGCATTTGTTACCATATGACCAGCTCCAACTATCACAAAATAAGTTTTTCCACTATCATCATTAAGATAACTTAATACACTTTCATACATATGATCATTTCTATCAATCCAGAATTTCTTAGTAAATTCATCAGTAGAATTTTCATCATATGCAACTGATTTTTCTAATTCTTCAACATTTCCAGTTCTCCAAGATTCTAACATACCAGCTATTACATCAATATTATCCATAGAATCAATAGCAGGGTCAACATCTTCGTTGTTTTCTTCTTTTTCTTCTGGCTTTACTAATACACTCTGTAAAAATTGCTCTTGGAACTCTGGAGCAAATGATTCAAATAAATCAGTTTGAAATTTATAGCCTTCGATTTCAATTATTGGCTTTCTAAATAATGACTTGGACATAAAATAAACATCTACACCAAGTCCTGCTTGGATTGATTGATCAGCAACTTGTAGATTTTGAATAGTAAAAGCCGCACTCCAAGGTTTTAATAAATCATATTGTTCTTTTGTAAGAACACCAAGACTCTTCATTGCTTCTTCATAGGCTTCATAAGTTTCTTTTGAAACATGTTGCTCTATAGTAGTTCCATCAGAATATACCATTTTTTGCTGCATATAAGCAATTCCTTCTCTATTGTCTAATAAATTAACTTCAACAGCTAAAGCATCAGATGAATCAAAAGCTTCTAATATGTCATCATTCATTGGATAAATACTTGAATCTGCTATATGTATTGAACCTAGGAGATAAACTGTATTTTTTCCACCACTAACTTTCCAAAAAGCACCTTTTGCAGCTCTATTAGATTTTTGAATTGTATAATAATAAGCTCTTTTTGTTAAAGCGAAAAGTTGTTCTTTAGTACAACTATTTTCAAGTCCTAGCTTATTATTACCGATACCATTTAGAAGGTTATTAGAAACTAAGTATATTACACCATTAAGATTACCATCCATTGATGAGATATCATCATAGGTAAGGGAATAATCTAGTTCGTAGTCGAAAGTTGGTTCAGCTTTTTTGATAACATTATATAGAACGTCTACAACATCTTTTCTTGTAACTACAACATTCATATTATCATCTAATAAAAATACGTTAAATAATTTGTAAGCAGCTTTTTGTAAAGCTATATCATCAATTGTTATATCTTCATCAGATACTGTTTTGCCAGTTAGTTTTTCATATAACTTAACACCTACAGTATATAATTCTCTATAAGTTACATTTGATTGATACTCTTTAAACATAGATATATCAATAATATCATAGATACTTAACATCTGAACATCTTCTAATGCCCATATGCTAGGTTGCTCAGGCTGCTGCTTGCTTGGTACAGGATTTGCATAAGCTACTTGAAAATTGTAATTAATTGATACAAAACAAAGAACAAGTGACATACACAAAATAGTAAATAACTTTCTTGTTTTTTTCACAAAAATAACCACCTTTCTTATAATGCCTAGAATAACTATGTATGTGTTACTGAATGATATTATCATACATATATATCTATGTCAACATATAGAAAGGCAGCCATAAAATATTAAAAATGAATAAATATACATTAATATCCTAATTCTTCTCCAACAAGAATAACTTTAATTCTATTAGGAACCCGTGACATTCTTGTAATAACTGTTTGACAACAAATACAATCATCACTAAGGCAATCACTACATTTACCTGTGATTGAACATGGTGTATTCTTATTTAATCTAACTGTATTAATAGGTGAGGCTTCATTTCGAACTCTATTTAATGCAGATTCTTCATCTAAAACAACTTTATTCATTCCAGCAACGACGATTACATTACTAGGACCATATATTAAAGCAGCAAGTCTATTACCATTGCCATCAATATTGACTAGTTTACCATCAAGTGTGATAGCATTAGAGCTCATTAGATAGTAATCAGCAGAAAGAGCCAGATGATATATTTCTGATACTTCTTCATTATTATTAGCAGTACTTCTGTCTAAAAGATTATAATTACCATTTTTAAGAGAATCAAATAAGTTAATTTCATGTAAAGTCATTGAACCACCCCATGAAACTGAAGAACCATCCTTTATTAATTCAAGAATTTTATCTTTTGCTAGTTCTTTGTTTTCGCAATAATAAGCTTCAATCCTTCTTTTCTGAAATTGTTTTATCAGATTCTTACTTGTGTTTTCATAATATTTTTTTCTAGGTGTCATTACCTTCAACTCCTTAATATGTATTTTTTTAAAGATTTTTCTTTATTGTAGTATACCATCTTAATAAACAATAGTCATGTATTATAAATCAAGAATTTCCTTTATTTTGTCATAATCAGGTAGAGCTTTTGCTTCTTCTTCGGTAATTCTTTTAAAGCCTAGTCTTAGATAATAATCAAGTTGTTTCTCATTAGTCAACATTAGGATTTTACCTTTTTCATCGTATACGTATATTTCGTTAAAAATCATATAAATCTCCTTTCTTTACAATAGAAGTAATAACCCTATTATTAAATAATATGATTGAGATTATATGAATTATTACATTAGCTTTTACAAATAATAAGATAACTAGCAATAAGAATATAGCATGATTTTCTATATAGCATATTGTTATCAACTTATTAGAATTAGTATATTTTTATTAAATTTATTGAAGGGAAGACGAATATATGCATACTATGTGGAAAGGGTCAATTAGTTTTGGCTTAGTCAATATACCAATAAAAATGTTTGCGGCTACTGAAAATAAAGATATTAGATTTCGATATATTCATAAAGAGTGCAATACTCCGATTAAATATAAAAAAATTTGTCCAACATGTAACAAAGAGGTTGCAGAAGAGGATATAGTAAAAGGATTTGAATATGAGCCTGGTCATTTTGTAGTTATAAGTGATGAAGATTTGAATTCAGTTAAAAATGAAATTAACAGTAAATCCATTGAGATAGTTGATTTTGTAAATCTTTCGGAGATAGACCCCATATATTTTAACAAAACATATTACCTTGCTCCACAAGATATAGTTGGAAAAGCTTATAAGCTCCTTAGAAAAGCAATGGAAGAAACAGGAAAAATAGCTATAGCAACTATAACTATCAGAAACAAACAATCTCTAGCGGCTCTTAGAGTATATAAGAATGTACTTGTAATGGAAACCATATTCTATCCAGATGAAGTACGTCCCATTAGTCAGGTACCAGGTTTACCAGAAGATGAACAAGTGGATGAAAAAGAACTTAATATAGCTAACCAATTAATTGATAATCTAACAGCTGAATTTAATCCAAGTAAATACAAAGACGATTATAGAGAAGCCATGATTGAATTAATTAACAAGAAGATATCAGGCAAAGAAATAAAAGTAACCAAAGAAGCTCCAGAGAGAAATGTGATAGATCTAATGGAAGCACTACAAGCTAGCTTGAAAGAGACTAAGACTGGGAAAGTTAAACCACCTACAACAAAGAAGAAAAAACCTACATCAAAGAAAAAGAAACAAACAAGTTAGATAGAGAGGCTTTTGATTATGGAATTAATAAAACTCATGGAACCTATTTTATCTACAGAAATAATTGAGGATAATGACTTCATACATCAAATAAAATGGGATGGTATAAGAGGTATTACGTATATAGACAATTATACTCACAAGGTTTTTACTAAAAATGGTAATGAAAGAACAGATTATTATCCTGAATTAAATGAGATTAATCATCTTTTTAATGGGAAAAATGGTATTATTGATGGTGAAATCATAGTTCTTGATGATAACTTACGGCCCACCTTTAATCATATACTTAATAGAGAAAGAGTCAGAAATAAGTCTAAGATAAAATATTATGCAAATAAATATCCAATAAAATATATTGCTTTTGATATATTATTCTTAGACGGTAAAGACTTAAGAAGTTACCCCTTAGAAGATAGAATAGAGATTCTCCATAAAACACTAAATAAAAGCAGTATAATAACAATAACTGATTCATTTAATAATGGAAGAAAATTATATGAATTGATGGAAGAGAAAAACTATGAAGGTATAGTATCCAAAAATATAAAGAGTAAATATATAGCTGGCAAAAAACATGATATGTGGTACAAGACTAAAATATTCAAAAAGATGTTGACAGCTATTGGGGGGATACAGTTAGGTAATGGTAAGATAAAATCGCTATTATTGGGAATATATAGTAGTGAAGGAAATATTATTTATATTGGTAATGGGGGAATAGGACTCAAGGAATCTGATCTTAATCTACTAAAAGAATACATGAGTGTAATCAGTATAGATAAAAGTCCCTTTATTAATATAGATAAAGCTAGAAATGTCATATGGGTAAAACCTATTTTAACCTGTTGGATCAGCTTTTTAGAATGGACAAATACCAACTCTTTAAGACATCCAAAGATAATAGGTTTTAGTTCAAAAAAAGCTACAGAAGCTATTGGAGAGGAGTATACCTATCGTGGATAAAATTATTATGGTAGACAATAATAAAATAAAAATATCAAATCCAGATAAATTATTATGGCCTAAGCTTGGTATAACAAAAGTGGATTATATAAAATACTTAATATATATAACACCATATATTATAGAACATGCAAAAGATAGATTTTTGACTACTATAAGGTATCCTGACGGGTACGATAAAAAATTCTTCTATCAGAAAAAGGTTCCAAGTTATGCTCCAGAATTTGTTGACTCGGTTAGATGGAAAGATGGAAGTGAGTATATTAATCTTAATAAACAAGCTACTCTTTTATGGCTTGGCAATCTAGCTTCTCTTGAATTTCATACAACCTTCAACAGAACACAAAAACCTTTTTCACCTACTAATCTAGTATTTGACCTTGATCCATCAGAAGGACAAGTCTTTGAACAGGTTATTGAAGTAGCTTTGAAAGTATATGATACACTTAATAAGCTTAACATTGCCAGTTATGTAAAAACTTCTGGTGCAACTGGATTACAGATATATATACCTATTGGAGAAAAATATGATTACAATAAAGCTAGGCAGATTAGTAAATTTTTTGCTGAGTATTTTGCTAATAAATATCCAGATATCATAACTATAGAAAGACTAAAAGAAAAAAGAGGAAAAAAATTATATTTTGACTATTTACAGATGTGGGAAGGAAAAAGCATTATTACACCTTATTCCCCAAGAGCTACCAAGTATGCTTCTGTTTCAATGCCAGTGAAGTGGGAAGAAGTAAAAGCAGGTATCAAACCACAAGATTTTACTATATTCAATGCCTTGGATAGGATAAAAAAGGTAGGGGATATTTTTGAACCACTGCTAGATAATAAAAATGTTGAAAGTTTAAGTTCCATACTTCAACAAATAAAATAAATACTCAATGATAAGGAGAGAGTAACAATTTATTTACAATATAATAGTTAATTGATATAATTAACCTAGTTAAATCAGTGGACTATAGAATTTTTAGTTAGATAGTTGTAATTAAGAGTGCAATAGAACCAGAAATTTTAGAATATTGACAAAATAAAAACTAGGGGTAATTATAATGAATAACATTAGTATTACAGATATCATAGAACAGGAGAGCATTGATATATTAATGCAAGTTATTTTATCACCTCATGAGGATTTTGCTGTAGGTATTGAAGCATTAGCAAGAGGAGTTGATCCTAACACCAATACAAGTATTAATCCTAATGAATTATTTCGACAAGCTAAACTGTGGGGACTCACTGTTGAATTAGATAAATTATGTGTAAAAAAAGCAATACAAGAATTTACTCATATATATCACAATAATAAAAGTACTCTATTATTTATTAATATTGAGAATAGCTTTATATCTTATTCAATTACTTGTGATTATTTGATCGAGTGTGCAGATGAGTATAATATTCCATACGAAAATATTGCAATAGATTTATGTGATTTTGATTTATACTCTGTAAAAGAGATAGAAGTCTTTATTGAAAAATATAGGGCAAAAGGCTTTTATATGAGTATTGATGATATGGGTAAAGATTATTATAATCTTGATAAGATATTATTAATTAACCCAGATATCATTAAAATCAATACTTTTTTACTTCAAAAACTGGAAAGTGAACAGTATAGAAAATACTTATTGAAATTCATATCTTCTATAGCACATGAGATGGGAATGGTTGTAGTTGCAAAAGGTATAGAAAGTGAAAAAGACCTTAATTTTTTTATTGAATGTGGAGCTCAGTTTGTTCAAGGTTATTATATAGCTAGACCTAGCAAATTATCTTCTAGTAAAATTGATGATATAATACATAATTTTCAACAAAAAGATAATATGGAAGAATATTATTTTAAAAATAAAGTTGATAGTAATAGAAGTACCATGACAAAGATTATTAATTTTATGAATAGCATAAAAGAACAAATTGACGGTATTGATATTGGGCATGAAGAAGATAATTTCAAACAAATATTTAATGAGTATTCATATGTTGAGAATTGTTGGATTCTAGATATGAATGGTATCCAGGTTAGTGATGCTTATATTAATAAAGATAATTTTAGAACAAGAAATTCTTCAATATTTAATATATCCAAAAAAAATATGGATTTCTCTAAAAAAGAGATTTATGAAAGATTAGTTAATACAATCTTAGATGTTTGGATAACAAAACCATTTCATTCATTACTGACCAATAACATATGTTTAGGGGTTTCCAAGTACATAGTGGATTCAAAAGGTGAACAATATATATTATGTCTTAATATCAATATTCATAGGTTTAATACGGTTAGAGATTCAGTTTAGCAAAAAATATTATATAATATGATGAAATTGGATATATCTAGTTGACTTATATAAAAACTTAATATAATATTATAGCTAAATGTATTGATATAAATATTGATAAAACACATCAATAAATAATGGAGGCAGTAACATGGAAAAAGTTAAAATTAGAACTAGGTTTGCACCTAGTCCAACAGGTAGAATGCATGTTGGTAATCTTAGAACAGCTCTATATGCTTATTTAATAGCTAAGCATGAAGATGGAGATTTTTTACTTCGAATAGAAGATACAGATAGAGAGCGATATGTAGAGGGTGCTATAGAGATTATTTATAATACTCTAAAAAACACTGGATTAATACATGATGAAGGACCTGACAAAGATGGTGGTGTAGGTCCATATGTTCAAAGTGAGAGACAAGCACAAGGGATATATCTAAAATATGCAAAAGAATTAATAGATAAAGAGGAAGCATACTATTGTTTCTGTGATAAGGAAAGACTAGACGATTTACGTAACAAGGCAGAAGAAGCAAAAGAAACTTACAGATATGATAAACATTGTCTAAGCTTATCAAAAGAAGAAATAGAAAAAAAATTAACTGATAATGTACCATATATTATTAGACAGAATAACCCTGCTACTGGAAGTACATCATTTAATGATGATATATATGGAACTATAACTGTAGATAATTCAGAATTGGATGATATGATTTTAATAAAGTCAGATGGTTATCCAACATATAATTTTGCTAATGTTATTGACGATCATCTAATGGGAATAACTCATGTTGTAAGAGGAAACGAATATTTATCGTCCTCACCAAAGTATAATAGACTATACGAAGCGTTTGGTTGGGAAGTACCTACTTATGTACATTGTCCTCTAATAACTAATGAAGAACATCAAAAATTAAGTAAAAGGAGTGGACATTCATCATATGAAGACCTTATAGAACAAGGTTTCCTTGCAGAAGCAATAGTTAATTTTGTGGCACTGTTAGGATGGAGTCCAAGATCTAATGAAGAGATATTCACAAAAGAAGCACTTATAAAAGAATTTGATTATAAACATATTAATAAATCTCCAGCTGTATTTGATATGACAAAGTTCAAATGGATGAATGGGGAATATATCAAAAAAATGTCAGACGATAGATTCCATGAGTTAGCTTTACCTTTTATGAAGGAAGTTATTACAAAAGACTATATCGATCTTAGAAAGATCAGTCCTTTGATTAAATCAAGAGTGGAAGTTTTAACAGATATACCTGCTCATCTTGACTTCTTTGAAGAATTACCAGATTATAATATTGATCTGTATAATCATAAAAGAATGAAGACTAATCCAGAAAACTCATTAGAGAATTTGGAAAAGATTCTTCCAATGTTAAAGGGGCAAGTACAATTTGATGTAGATAGCTTACACGAAGCTGTAATGGCTTTTGTTAAGGAATTAGGTATCAAGAATGGTCAGATGTTATGGCCTTTGAGAACTGCTTTATCAGGAAAAGCTATGACACCAGGTGGTGCTTTTGACTTAGCAGATATATTAGGTAAAGAAGAATCTATAAGAAGAATTGAAGCAGGAATAGACAAATTAAAAAAAGAATTAAATAGATAGTTTTTATATGTATAAAAATACTAGTAAATTAAAAAAAATACATTTTTAATATTGACAAATGGATAAATTGATGATAATATATTAAAAAATTGATATGTAAAAAGACTGTGAAAAGGAATAGTAGATATTTGGATTATTACAGAGAGCTATTGGTTGGTGTGAAATAGCATTTGATAAATATTGAACTCGCCTTGGAGTTGCTCGCTGAAAGTTTAGTAGGAGGAGACGGAACCCAACCGTTAGATTGGCAGGATATCGGTAAATGTTACCTGTATCTATAGGATTACAAATTTGTTTTTGTAAAGAGTGGTTTGCGATAAATTATACCTTTCGTCTCTTTTGACGAAAGGTTTTTTAATTTATATACACCATTTTTATAGGTGTATTTTATAGGCGCTATTTATAAACATTTTGTTAATTATCATTTACTATATCCATCTAAGTGTATTTCTACTAAAGAAATAAATAAGAGTGGTACCACGGGCCTTCGTCTCTTGAATCAAGAGATGCAGGTTTTTTTATTCTTAAAAAAGATAAAAAAGTAGCTTCTTTTCTTGTCTTATAAGTAAAAATAATGACTAAGTTTAGTTAAATTGACAATAATAATCATTTGGAGGAGGAATTGGAATGAGTTTTAGAAATTATAAAAAATACGAACCTGTAAAATTAGATGACCGTAGGTGGCCTTCCAATACAATAAAAAAAGCACCTATTTGGTGTAGTGTTGACTTAAGAGATGGTAATCAATCGCTTCCTATACCTATGAATGTTGAGAAGAAAACAAAGATGTTTTATCTATTAAAAGAAATGGGCTTTAAAGAGATTGAAGTTGGTTTTCCTTCAGCTTCAAAAGCGGAATTTGATTTTACACGTAAACTAATTGAAGAAAATATGCTAGATGATGATATGACAATTCAAGTTCTTACACAAGCGAGAGAAGAACTTATTAAAAAGACTTTTAAAGCTATTGATGGTTGTAAGAGGGCTATTGTCCATGTATATAATTCTACATCAACATTACAACGAGAAGTTGTATTTAAGAAAGATAAAAAAGCTATTATTGATATAGCAGTAAATGGAGTCAAATTAATAAAAGAATGTGCTAAAAAAAGCAATGCCCAAGAAATTATTCTAGAATATTCACCAGAAAGTTTTACTGGAACAGAACTTGATTATGCATTAGATATTTGTGAAGCTGTTATAGAAGCATGGGAGCCAACAGAAGAAAATAAAATAATCATTAATTTACCTGCTACAGTTGAAATGTCTATGCCTAATGTCTATGCTGACCAGATTGAATGGTTCAGTAGAAATATTAGTTGTAGAGACAGGGTTATCATAAGTGTCCATACTCATAATGATAGAGGAACAGGTGTTGCAGCTACTGAACTTGCAATGTTAGCTGGAGCTGATAGGGTTGAGGGTACTTTATTTGGTAATGGTGAAAGAACAGGTAACTTAGATATGTTGACAGTTGCTATGAATCTATATTCACAAGGAATTGATCCAGAATTGAATATTAATAACATTAACCATATAATTAACGTATATGAAGAGTGTACATTATTAAAAGTTCATGAGCGTCATCCATATGCAGGGGAATTGGTTTATACAGCTTTTTCTGGTTCGCATCAAGATGCTATTAAAAAAGGTTTGGATGTTAATAATCAAAACGAGAATAAATACTGGGAAGTTCCTTATCTTCCAATTAATCCTTCAGATATAGGTAGAGAATATGAAGCTATCATCAGAATTAACAGCCAGTCTGGAAAAGGTGGCATTGCGTATATACTTCAATCAGAATATGGCTATAGATTACCTAAGAAAATGCATCCAGAAGTAGGTAAATTAATACAAGGTGTAACTGATAGAACAGGAAAAGAATTAAATCCTCAAGAGATATTTGATATATTCAATAAAGAGTATTTTGAGCAAGACAGCATCTTATCATTGAATAGATTCGAAAGTATAATTGAAGATAAAGATACTAAGAAAAAAGATGTAAGAGTAACCGTCTCAGCAGAAGTAACTTTTAGAGGTGAAACAAAACAGGTCAAAGGTATAGGTAATGGTCCAATTGCAGCGTTTGTAAAAGGTATAAGAGAATTAGATATAGAACCATTCAAATTAGTTGAATATGAAGAACACAGTATGAATGGTGGAGCAGATGCTCAAGCAGTTGCTTATATAGGGCTTATAAATGAAAAAGATGAAGTGAAATTTGGTATAGGAAAAGATTCAAATATTAATCTAGCTTCTATAAGAGCTTTAATCAGTGCAATAAATCGTCATATGAAGAACTAGAAATACTACCTATAGAGAAAACATTAAAAAATGTTTGATCTATAGGTATTTTTTTTAACCACATAGTCAATATTATTATATGATTGCAATAGTAATAATTCAAGACGTAGTTTTTAAAATCACTTATTGACTTGACAAGATTATTAAAATGAATTATACTTTGATTATCAAAATATTTGTTTGTCAAATAATACATGACTTTAGGAGGATGACTGAATTGAATATACCAAAGTTGAAAATCGGAGATTTGAATATTAAATTACCTATAATTCAAGGTGGTATGGGAATAGGCGTATCAAAGGCTAATTTAGCTTCAGCAGTAGCTAATGAAGGTGGTATTGGAGTTATATCAGGTGTTCAGATTGGATATGCAGAACCTGATTTTTTGACTAATACATTAGAAGCTAATAAGAGAGCTTTGAAGAAAGAGATAAAAAAAGCTAGGGAATTAAGTCCGAAAGGTATTATTGGTGTTAATCTAATGGTAGCCATGACTAATTATAAAGAGTATGTAAAAACAGTAATTAATGAAAAAATTGATATTATTATATCTGGTGCGGGTTTGCCTATGGAATTACCTAAGATAGTAAAGGGAAATACTACCAAAATTATTCCTATTGTATCATCTAGTAAAGCAGCTAGAATTATTCTTAAACAGTGGGAAAAACATAACCGTTTACCAGATGCCATAATAGTAGAAGGAGCTAAGGCAGGTGGACATCTAGGTTTCAAGGCAAAAGACTTAATATCTAATACATGTAAAAGTTTAGAAGAAATAGTAAAAAATGTTTTAAGCATGGTATCTCCATACGAAGAAAAATATAATAGAAATATACCTGTTATAGCAGCTGGTGGAATTATTGATGGAAATGATATAGGGAAAATCTTATCAGCAGGAGCACAAGGTGTTCAAATGGGAACTAGATTTGTTGCTACAGACGAATGTGATGCATGTGATAGTTTCAAAGAAGCTTACATTAATTCTACAAAAAATGATATATGTCTTATTAAAAGTCCTGTAGGTCTTCCAGGTAGAGCTATATATAACAATTTTATCTGTAAAACACAAAAAGGGAATATACCTATCAAGAAATGTTTTGCATGCCTTCATACCTGTAATCCAGGAGAAACACCATATTGTATTTCAGAAGCACTAATAAACTCTGTTCAAGGAAAAGAGGGATTGGTATTCTCAGGTAGTAGAGCAAATGAAATAAAAGAAATCATACCTGTTAAAAAATTAATAAATAAATTAAAAAATGAAATAGATTTATATTAATCTAAATAATAACCCACCAGATCAATTTTGGTGGGCATTTTCATGTAATACCCCCTACCATTTTTTATCATTTCTAAAGTATGTCATAAAACTAATCATGTTATAATATCACCAATTAAGATAACCCCCACCTTATAAGTGAAGGCATAAATTGTTATACTAAAAAAATTATATTTACTTAAATTTGAAATTATGATAAAATGTGGTAAATTAAAAATGACTGGAGGTTTCATATGCTTAAAAAGATTAATAATAAAATACATAGTAAAGTATCTAAACCAAATATATTAGAAATTGAATATAATGTAGAAAGTCAAATCGTTTTCTATTTTTTAATGAGTTTGCTGAGTACCGTGTTTGCTATTGTTATCATTGTTGGAATCAAAGATAACACACTAATTGATCCTATTTGGGAGGATATTAGTAAATATATATCTACTTTTATTATTTGTAATGGGGTAATTATGTTTCTTCATTTAATCCCTATTGTACGTTATAAAACACAACCATTAGTAGCAATAGGTAGTGGGATCATGTCATTTGTTGTAGCCAATGCACCTTACCTATTTGTATTATTAATACTGGATGACAGAGATTGTCAACAATACACTAATTTTGTAATGATACCTATGGGTTTTAGTCTTTTTCTTATATTGATTCATATACTAAGATGTATTGATGGAATTCAACAACTACCCTTTCTACAAAAACTTAATGAAATATATATAAGATTTATAAAATTAGCTACATATATTACTGGTGTGGCTATTCTTATAGTATTATTAGGACGATATATTTTGTTATTGATTATACAGATTCATGTATTACATGGAATCTATCCTATTCTATATGGGATTTATCAAGGGGCAAAGATATGTATTGGAATATATCTTAATATTATTTTCTTGGAGATGTCTCGAATATACTTAAAACTAGCTTATCAAGTATTTTTGAATCCATCTTATAAAAACTCTTATACAAAAAAACAAAAGGAAAAAATAATGAACAAGAGATATGAGAAAAAGGATAAGAGGTATAAGAAAAAGCAAAAGCTAAAACCTGCGGACACCATTATTAAAATGTTTTTCCTCAAACCTTTTCAATATTTGCTTTATATGAATAGTATGTTATTTTTGGTGATGATTGGTCATTTTTTTGATGAAGGTATGCCAATTGCAGCTATTGTAAGCTTTGTAATTTTTCTCGGCTATTCGGCATTAATTTTGAAGTGGCTATTAAGCTATGAGATTGGTAATATTGGAATATGGCTCATTGCTTCTTTCTTTGCTTTAGATGTCGATTATATTGCTATGGTAATTATTTTATTAATTTTTGGAGAAGAAAAAGTCAGTGACTTGATGAATGGGTTACCGCCGAATCTGGTTCTTGTAGGTATGACTATTATACTTGTTCTACCATTTGTTTTCTTTCAACGAAAGAATAGGATGAATAAAATAATAGGTTATTTAAGAAATTTCTTAAACATTTAACATTAAGATATATAAATAACAGTTTCAAGACTAAAGGGTACAGCATAAATGCTAGCCAAATAAAAAATGCTAATTATTCTATCACTATGATAATTACTAACATATATTAATATTAGAAATAATATAAGGAGTAATCTGATGGAGAAGACGTATAGTTTTGATAGTGTTATGGAAAAAGATGCCAAAAAGAATCGTATGGTACCAGCAAAACAAAAATACCCTAATGATATGTATGATATGGAAGATATGGATGACATGGAACAGATGATGTTCATGGGTCAAATGCCTGCAATGAACCCTATGATAATGAGACATCAGATGGCAGTGTATGCTATGACTAATATGGTAGCTATGGCAATGCATGATATAAACGCATTGGCTATGGATAGTTTGAATCAGATGTATAGTATGAATAGAATGGCTATGGATAGTATTATATACGATATGTATGATGATATGTATGAAGATGACGATATGATAGATATGGAATAAGGCGCTAATATTAAGCGTCTTATTCCATATATTACTTATGTATGTTTTTTAGACAATAAAACTATATAAAATATATTAGCATAATAACTTTTGAATTTATAGATATTATATATTCAGCTCTTTGTCAATAGATTCTAGTATTGTCATATTGGACTGATATATCATTTCTTGAACTTGCTGCATTGCTTCTGCGTAATCTTTAATTATGGTTTTACTTGAAATTCTTTCGAAATTGTCTGAGATTTTTTTCATTTCAGCTTCCATTTGATTAGGAGGAAGATTCTTTCTATATAAGTCAGCCTGTTGAGATTGGAAATTCTTAATCATTGTTGTCAAATTTCTATCTTGCAAAATCCGGTTTTTTAGATTCTTTGCATTTTTGAATTCTGGTCTGTTTTTAATTAAGCTAATCATTTCCATAGTTTTTCTTTCAATACTCAAATATGTCACCTCAAATATTTGTTTGTGATTACAATATATTCGTAGAACTATAAAATATGATAAATAAATATGTTGCCTTAAATTTTTATAAATAAAACGTATAAGTATCAATAAAAATTGTATTACATATAATGATATAAGGTACTTGTAGGTAGGTGGGAGAATGAGAGAGGAAAATATTAATGATGTTCTATCATTATTATCATCTTATATTTTTAAAGATTGTAATGAACTTGGAGTCATTACGTTAGGACAAATACATAGCATTATTAATATATTGGTAAAAGCAAATATACCTTTTACACTGAATGTTACTGAAGGTACTAGAAGAGTTGCTAAAAGTGCCGTTTTCACTATAAGTATTACACCTACATTTGAAATAAGAAAAATATTTCAATTTGAAGAGGGAAGAATTGTCATATAAAAGTAGTTTAAAAAGTAAATATAAAGAGCAAAGGTGCTGTCTACTATATATTTTATCTAGGATAGTATAGTAAGACAGCATACATAATTATATTATCTTATTGGGCAAACTCCATTGTCACAACTGGAGTCACCAATGTCAAAATCAATCTCTTCTTTTTCATATTTGCTGATAAGACTAGGTAAAAAAGGCCTTAACTTGACAGTTCTTTCATTATATTCTTCCGCCTCTATAGCTTCATAAGGCAATAGCTTGTAGAAATTGTCATCTAATGATAAGAAAGATAATGCAACAATATTATTCCAATTATTCCATACCCATTCTTCAACCTCATCCCATTCATGTTCTCTTACATGTACAGTTATAGAACAGTTATGATCTACATAGTTTTCCATAAAAAGTTGATAATTCTCTAATTGTTGAATTGCTGTAACATCGTATTTGGTAACTCCTTTTGGAGCTTTTACAGGAAATTCTATGACTTTGGTAGTACATGACTTAGAATCTTGACCAACTTCTGGAAAAATAGGGTATTCTAATTCTTCACATACTTTTACTAACGGGTCGTCACTATTTATTCTAATTCTCCTAATATAATATGGAGAATGTGAATAATGAACCCCACTGGATACAGTTGGTAATTGACTTAGAGTTCCTTCAGGTTTAACGGTTGTTACTAGTAAAGGTTCGTTTTCACCTATTTCACTAGCATAATCTTTGGCAGATGTTTTAGCAATTTCTCTTAATTTTTTAAGTAATTCACCTTGCTGTTTTGTAGTAAGCCCAACTGCATTAACCATATCTTGCCATCCAGTCAAGGAACAGCCTAATAGTTTATCTCTTTTATGAATGTAGTTCCATCTAGGAATCTCTAATTCTGTACAAGTCATTCTATATCCAGCTCTTGCTGATAATTTTTGAGCTTCATATAGATTATCATAATCTAAAGTATTATCCTTGTTGATAAAAGAGAATACATTGACGGTGGTTAGATTACATAATCCTTTTGAATCAAGTAAAATCTCACCGCAAGGATTGACACCGTTCATATTGAATCTTCTTTTCTTACCAGCAGCTTCATTAACCCATCCGGGTTCCCCAGAATAACGCATTTGCTCTAACTGCCAATGTAATTGTTCTCTAGAGGGTTTTTCTCTATAATAGATGGAATTATTACTCATTTGACGGTGAATGATATCTTCATCAACAATCCATTGACCGTCAATTTGCTTATATAGATTATTTTTTGCTTCAATAGCTTCTTTGTCATCTGGATCAACAAGTACAATCTCAGCGGTTCTTCTAACACCACCTACAACTACATTCTCGCCAATGATATTAGCTATATCAAGGCAATCAATTGGTAGAAGTTTAGTATAATCTTCTCCGTTCAATACACCACGTTTTTTGATGATATTAGTAGCTTTTATAAACATGTTTTTCAAGCTGGAGTGACCGCTTGCTGTACCGCCGAATGTCTTAAGTTTTTCGCCTTTTGGTCTCACGTGATTATAATTAATTATTATGGTATTTATTTTACGATATTCATTACTATATAATACTTTTAGATAAAAATCTATCGCTTGAACCCATCCTTCTTTGCTATCACCTATAATTATTTTAGCAGTATTGTTATGGCTGAATTCTAGACTTGTATTATCTTCTCGTAGATGCATTGGAGTAGGGGTATAATCTTCATGAATAATATCAAATTTAGTTCTAATCTTTGGTAACTTAGCAATATCGTCTTTTAATATTCTAATACCTACTCCAGAGCCTATCATTAACAGATAAAACAGATCCTTGAAGGCATCGAAGTCATCAATAATCGTAAATGAACAATTATAATTAGACATAGGATAATTCTTAGCAACATCAGTATTACCTACCCAAAAAGTACGCCCTGATAAGAATTGCCTTAGGTTAAAGATATTATCATATAATTTTTCTGCTTCAGATTTTGTAGTAGGGACTAAACTACAATTGTATTCTACAGCTCGTCTTACGGTTTCCCACCAATATTCACGTCTTTTTTCTTCAGGAAGCCACCTAGAATATGTTCTATAATAAACAAAAGAACCTAATTGTTTCATTGGGTTTGGGCGATGCTTGTAACGACTGACAAATTCTTCTGACAATATCCTCCCATCGGTACGTTTGCTTCTTCTATCTCTTGTCTTATCTCTTTCGTATCTATAGAGGATGTATCTTTTTGCAGCATCTTTTCTAGGAGAGTCCATTAAGGATTCTTCAACTAAGTCTTGTATTATTTCCACTGATACGGGGTTATTGTAAGTATGTAATTTTTCTTTTGCTTTTTTAGCGATTGTTTCAGCTAATACATTATCAATGCTTGCCTTAGTTTCTGACATTGATAATAATATAGCTGTAATAATTTTATTGACATCAAAATCTACAATGGAGCCATTTCTTTTCAAAACTTTTATCATTATTATTCATCCCTTTCATCTTTTTATCTTAACACACTAACAGTAACTTAAACACATTATATTGGGGTTGGCTGTTCAATAATATACAATATATTGTATCAGTAATAGAAAAATGTGTCAATTAGAAAGTGGGCATCTGTAAAATTTATATTTGATAATTTGACTGGAAGAATAACTTGTGATAAAATTAATAATTAATAAGCAGTGTGAAATATCCTAATTATTATATTTTTCTAGTCCAGTTTAGTATAAAGAAGGATTTAATGTTAGAAATACAAGCTTATAATTAAGAAAAGGTGTGTTAAAAAATGACTCAATCAACTGATTTATGGATGGTATTTAAAAGAAATATAACAGCAATTTTAGATTGTCCTACTACAAGTGCGTCTATTTTTAAATATCCATTATATAGTAAGTTAGTTGAAGGATGTATGTATGAGAATACTGATACCTAGATAAGGAGTAAGTATAGCATATATAGATATAATTGTTTATTAATCCTAGACTAATGTCTAGGATTTTTTGCGTTTAAATATTAATAAAAATTGAAAGGTATGATTACAATGATAGAATTGGGGATTAATAATTTATCAAAGAGTTTTGGAGCTAATAAAATATTTGAAAATGTTAGTTTTGATATAAAAACAGGAGAAATAGTTGGATTAATTGGTGGGAATGGAACTGGTAAGACAACCATAATGAAAATTCTTATGGGGCATGAAGATTATGAAGGTGAAGTTTTCTATCGTAAAGGCGTCACTCTAGGATACCTTGACCAAATACCTGTCTTTGAAGAAGATTATAGTGTTAAGGAAGTACTTTATCTTGCATTTAGTGATGTATATGATATTAAAAAGAAGATGATAAAGATTGAACATTCATTAACTAATGAGGGTAATGATATTGATAAACTCATGAAGGAATACGGTCAGCTTCAAGAAAGGTTTGAGCTTCTAGGAGGATATGACATTGATGAGAAGATGAGTAAGGTAACAATAGGACTTAGGATATCTGACTCCATACAGAAGATGAAGTTTGCTAATCTAAGCGGTGGTGAAAAATCTAAGATTATGCTTGGTAAGATATTATTAGAAAAACCAGAGTTGCTACTTCTTGACGAACCTTCCAATCATCTTGATTTAAAATCAATTGAATGGTTGGAAGAGTACTTGAAAGAATACAAAGGTTCAGTACTTATAATATCTCATGATAGATATTTTTTGGATAGAGTGGTTAATAAAATAGTTGAATTAGAATATAATGGTACTTCAATATATCATGGTAACTACACATATTATCTAATGGAAAAAGAAAGACGGTTTATTGAAGCATACAATAGATATAAGCAAAACCAGAAGAAGATCAATAAGATGGAAGAGCAGATTAAAAGGTATCGTATCTGGGGGAAGATGCGTGACAGCGATAAGATGTATGTTAGAGCCAAAGAGTTGGAAAAAAGACTTGCTAAAATGGAAAAATTAGATAAACCTGTTTTGGAGAAAACTAAAATCAAATTGTCTAGTAAAGGATTTGATAGAACAGGAAAAGAAGTTTTGATATTGAAAGAGATTGAAAAGAGTTTTGAAAGCAGAATACTGTTTTCAGGGCTTAATCTGACATTGTTCTATCAAGATAGTTTAGCTATACTTGGTGATAACGGCACAGGTAAATCTACATTGATAAAGATTGTAATGGAAGATTTTGAAAAAGATAAAGGCAGTATAAAATATGGTTCAAACATAAATATCGGATATCTGCCTCAAGAGGTTAAATTTGAAGATGAAAATACATCTATACTTGAAGCATTTCAATATAAGTATAACATCACAATAGGAGAAGCAAGAAAAGAATTGGCTAAGGTATTATTTATTAAAGATGAAGTATACAAAAAAATAAGTATTTTATCTGGGGGAGAAAAAAGCAGATTAAAATTATGTATGCTCATGTACGAAAAAGTTAATTTCATGATATTAGACGAACCAACGAATCATTTGGATATTGATTCAAGGGAAATCTTAGAAGAGACATTACTTGATTTTAAGGGTACTATACTTTTTGTATCTCATGACCGTTATTTTATTAATAAAATAGCTACTAAAATAGGGGAAATAGAAAATGAAAGGTTAGAATTCTATAATGGAGATTATGAATATTATAAGAATGAATTACTGAAAAAAGCTGATAGTATTATCCTTAAAAGAGGACAAGTAAATAGAAGTAGTAATAAAAATTATAATCGTAAAAGAGAAAATGATAATGAAAAGATTATAAAAAGAAAAAAGAAACTATTAGAATCAATAGAAATAGAGATTGAATCAATAGAATTATCTATTGATGAACTAGACAAAGAGATGTTAGAAAATAGTACAGATGTAGGTAAACTGAATGAAATATCCATTAAACAAAATAATAAGAAAGAAGTACTTAGTAAACTACTAGAAGAATGGGAAAGCATTAGCGAAGAAATAATACTATAGAGGAGCTTCATAAGCTCCTCTATCCTCTATTTTAATATCTTGCAGAACTAGAAATTTTATGATGTTTGGAAGGGTATTTTTTTAAGTAATATGATTTGTTTTTTATTATTTTTTCTATTAGTTCTATCAATATGTCAACTTCTGAATAATCATTATACAGACCGAAACTTATTCTAACCATGCCAGGACGTGGATAACGAGGATTTTTTCGCAGTTTATTGATATCATTTTTGGTTAGGTATAATAATTTTTGTACATAAGGTTGAGCACAGAAGCATCCGCTTCTTACGCTTATACCTGCTTCTTCTGATAAAATATTAGCTACTACAGAATGATGTAGCCCTTTTATATTGAATGTAATGATACCTATTCTATTGTCACAATCATTTTCATTACCATATATGATAACGTCTTTAATCTTGTTTAATTTATTTAATGTATATTCAGTTAGGTTTAATTCCATGTTTTCTATGTAATACATACCTAACTTTTTCATTTCCATTAATGAAGCATTGAGGGCAACTACTCCCATGATATTAGGGGTCCCTGCTTCCTCTTTATATGGTACATCATCCCACATAACACTACTGGGTGTAACTATTTTTACAGTCCCACCACCAACCTGAGTAGGTGAACCATACTTGAAAACATTCTTAGGACCTATAAGGACACCTGTACCAAAAGGTGCATATATTTTATGACCAGAAAAAACTAGATAGTCAATATGATCATTTGTATAAGATGGTTTCATGTCTATAGGTGAATGAGGAATAAGCTGAGCACCGTCAATAAGGATTTTAGCTCCGTACCTATGTGCTAGCTTTGCAAATTCATGAATATCAGTTTTGTATCCAGTAACATTAGAAGCTCCAGAAATGGTTACTAATCTAACTTTACCCTTATACTTTTTTAGCTTTTGTTCACAGTCTTCTAGAGATAGATTTCCTTTATTATCCAAATTAATATAGTCCATGTTAAAATTTTTTCTCCAGGGCAGATCATTGGAATGATGTTCCATGAATGAAGATAATATTATTCCATTATGAATAACTTGTGATAATTTATTGGAAACTTTATTAATAGCTTCAGTAGTATTCTTAACAAATATGACTGTAGAATAGTCCCTATCCATGTTAACAAAATCAGCTACAGTTTTTCTTGTAGCATCGTATATTTCTGATGATAGATTAGATTTATAGCCTGTTCCACGATGTATAGATGAATACCAGGGGGCAAAATCATTAATAGCTTCCATAACAGATGTCAATGGTGGTGTAGTTGCAGCATTATCAAAGTTAATTTCTTTGGTGTATTTACCGTTAGATAAAGGAATTGATACGTCAGTACCTACTACAAGATATTTATAATTTGGTTGAGAAGAGTAGTAATGCATAAAAATCCACCTCATTTATCTATTACTTCAATCCGTAATAGAGTCCTATCACGGATTGAAGATCTATAAAAATATCAATGATTAACTATATTAAAGCTAATCATTAATAATCAAAATAATATCTATGTTAGATAGTAAAAACCTTTTTTAATATAATATGCCAGCTATTTGAATACGTGAAGAAAATGTAAACCTACTTAATTTTTACATAGTATGATATAACATATTATTCATGATAATAGTAAATACTAATGTAGGAGGTGATAAGTTTGAATGAGAGTCTTGTAGTCATTGTAAGAGGTGTAATAGGTTTCTTTTCATTGTTAATATTTACACGTCTACTAGGAAAACAGCAAGTTAGTCAATTAACTCTATTTGAATATATTCTAGGAATAACTATTGGATCGATGGCGTCTACACTTACTACTGATTTAAGTTCTGCTGCATGGCCACATTGGGTAGGATTGGTAGTATGGGCTGCACTGGTATACTTAGTTCAGGTACTTACGATAAAATTCCCTATATTATCAGAATACATTAATGGAAAACCTAGAGTACTAATAGCTAACGGAAAAATACTTGAAAAAAACTTAAAAAAGCTAAGATATAGTTTATATGAATTATTGGAGCAGTTAAGAGTAAATAATATTTTTGATATTAGTCAAGTTGAATTTGCGGTACTTGAAACCAATGGAAAGTTAACGGTACTTAAAAAATCTCAATTTCAAGCTTTGACTCCAAAAGATATGAATATATCAACAGATTATATAGGACTTAGTACAGAATTAATCTATAATGGTGTGGTTATGGAGCATAATCTTGAAAAGGTTGATTTAGATGAAAAATGGCTTAACAGTCAATTGAAGACTAGAGGAATAAAAAATCCTCAGGAAGTTTTCTTGGCAGTACTTAATACATCAGGTGAGTTATATATTGATTTATATAGAGACCATCTAGATGACAAATCCTTGTAAAATGGTTATAATAGAAAGGAAAGTTCTAAATGAAGAGGGTTATAATAATCACATGCACTTGCATACTTTTAGGAATATTTATTCTAATAATGAATTCTGGTAGTTTCTTAAAAAAATCTTTCACAAATCGAGATGATGTGGAAACATTATTACAGAACTTGAATGAAGATATAGTAAATGGTGATTGGAAAAAAGGTCAAGAAGACATAGAAAAATTAATAGATGCATGGGATATGGTAAGCAAAAGAATTCAATTCAGTGTTGAAAGAGATGACTTAATGGGTATTGAACTATCTATTGCTAGGCTTAAGGGGTCAATACGTGGTGAAAACAAAGATCAATCCTTAATTGGATTTGAAGAACTGAAATCATACTGGAACAACTTAGAAGAGTAGGTGGATAAATGAGTTTTTATAAAAGTATATCTAAATCTTATGATAACATATTTCCTTTGAAAGAAAGCATGGTTAATTACGTCCTAGAAAGTATTTCAGATTATTCATCTTGTAGATTATTAGATATTGGATGTGCTACTGGACATATGGCTGGAACTATTGCTGCAAAAGATGTAGAAGTTATAGGGATTGACCTGAATTCTGAAATGATAAAATATGCAGCAAATAATTTTGAAAAGGACAATATCTGTTTTCAAGTTATGGATATGTTGAAAATAGAAGAAAAATTCAAAAAAAATAGTTTTGATATAGTTACTTGTTTTGGTAATACATTAGTTCACTTGACTAATGAAGAGGAGATATTTGAAGCTTTGAAGAATATGAAAGCTGTTCTAAAAGCTAATGGTAAGCTTTTAATTCAGATATTGAATTATCAGTATATCTTAGATAAAAGTATCAAAAAATTACCTATCATAGAAAATGAGTATATCAAATTTGAGAGATTCTATACAGAACAAATAAGGGATGAAAGATTAATTTTTGAGACAAGATTAACTATAAGAAACACAGGAGAGATAATTTCAAATGAAATATACCTGTATCCTTTATTGGAAAAACAATTGAATACTTATCTTGAAAAACTAGGATTTCGTAATATTAAGTTCTATAAGAATTTTAATAGAGAACCTGCATCTTATAATCATCTGCCTTTGGTTGTAGAGGCATCATTAGGTGAATAAAAGATACAGGTTAAAAAACGTATTATAATATTTAGTTTACTGATTTATTGTTTTCTTTGTATTTTTTGGTATTTCTTTTGATTTCAATTATAGGTTTTCTAAGGAGTATATTAGAAAGGGCTTTCCCATTAAAAGGAATGAGAGGCCATGTATATCGCATACCACTAAAGGTTTTGGTTGTTCCCATAATGATAAGTATGATTATTATACCGGCAAAAAATCCATATGCATTAAATAAACCAGTTAACAATAATAGGAATAGTCTAAATAAGCGTATTGCTAGTGCAAATTCAATGCTTGGAGAAGCAAAAGTACATATTCCTACAATTGCCATATACAATATGGTTTCTGGTATGAACCAACCTACATCTACAGCAAACTGACTAAGAATCAAACCACCGATTATACCTAGAGAAGTAGATAAGGTATTAGGGGTATGAATTGATGCAATCCTTAACATATCAAGACCTAACTCCAATATAATGAATTGAATGAATAAAGGAATATTACCAACTTCTTCTGGACCAATGAATTCTAAAGCTTCAGGTAAATACCATGGATTTAATGCCAATAAAAGCCAAAGTGGTGATAATACCGTAGCTATAAAAATGGACAAAAACCTTATCCATCTTATATATGTTCCTACTAACGGATTTTGATAATAGTCTTCCGAATGTTGAGTAAAATGAAAGAATGTAGTAGGCAATAATATTACACTTGGGGATGTATCTACTATAATAACAATATGACCCTCAAGAAGATGAGCTGCCACAACGTCAGGTCTTTCTGTAAAACGTACTTGTGGCATTGGGTTATACCATTTTTTCTTTATTAAAAGTTCTTCTAGTGATTTTTCAGCCATGATAAGGGATTCAACTTGAATATTATCAATTTTTTTGTGAAGGTCTTCAAGTAGTTTATCATCAACAAGGTCTGCTATATAACCAATTGAAACATCTGTTTTAGAACGTTTTCCTACGGTAGTCATTTCAAAGATTAATCTAGAATCTCTTACCCTTCTTCTTATTAATGCAGTATTGAAGATAACAGTTTCAACTAATCCATCACGAGAACCTCGAGTTACTTTTTCAAGATCAGGTTCTTCTGGACCTCTTGTAGGATAAGTTCTAGCATCAATTATTATACCCTCAGATTGATTTTCTAATATTAACCCGACTGCTCCTGATAGTACAGAATCTCTAATAGTATCATAATCATTGAAGGTTTCAACTTCTATATATCCAATATGACTTGAGATCCATTGTTTTAAATCATTGATATTGGTATCCTGCGTAGGTAGGTTCTGTAGGTTTTCTAATAACCATAACATTATATCGTCTTTTGCAAATCCATCTATAAAGACAAGATATCCTTTTGTATTCCCAAAAGTAAGGTCTCGTCCAATGATATCAAAGCTTTTTTTGATAGGTAGTATTTTATTGATTACATCAATATTTTTTGTCAGGTTTTTCGATAATATCATTATAATCTCCTATCCTAAGAATTCAGGTTTTCTTGTGCGGTCAGAGCGTACAGCTTTTTGGAGTATAGTGAAATCGAATTGGTCAGGATTTAAGTTGAAATCACATGGGAATTTGGTACCACAATCTACACATTGGATGTATTGAAAAGAATCCCCATTTTCCCTAGTATCAAATTCAAAAGATAGATTCTTATCATTTTGCGGTATATTATTATCACCTGTACCTATCTTATAAGAATAGGTGAAGGTAGCTTGATGTTTTGCTATTAGATTAGTGGAATTACAAACAGGGCAATGTATAGAATTATTTAAATTCATTTAATCACTTCCTTGATAATTATTATATATAATAAGTATTACCAATTACTAATTATATATGTTGTCAAATAAAAATTAACACCTCTATTATATCGAAGATATACCTGCCGCTATTTTTATTTGCTTTTGATGTTCATCATTAATTAGTCCATCTTTATGTCTTGTGCTGTTAAGAAAATGAATATCAAAATGACCCGTAAAGTTATTATTGGTTATATATTGTATACTATGAGGCATAAAAGACATTGAAGCAGCTACTTTTCTTCCATCAATTTCTACGATAACAGGTCTTACTACCCATGAATAACCACCCCATATTCCCTTTGCAATTGCTGTATCATTAGCTGTAAGGGGTTCGCAATCAGCATGATTAGCTCCAATAGTTCTCTTTATATTAAAAGTTTTTCCAGTATGAAAATCCGTTATTTTAGCTGTTTCGTTAATGGGAAATACATATTGTGCCTCCAAAAACCAATCAAGATATTCACCATGTTTAGTTGATACAGTAGACTTAACAGGTATATTATGGACTGGTACTTTCACTCTTTGTCCAATACTTAGCATGGTATTTTCGTTATAATTATTAACTTTCATAAGTTCCGTCTGAGGTATACCGTATTTAATTGATATAGTCCATATATTTTCTCCGGATTGGACTGAATGAGTAATATAGCTTACGGTAGGTGTGGCAGAAGGTGTATCTATGGTACCTGTAGTGGTATTAGAACTAACTCCATTTATTTTTAATGTTTGACCAATGTATATAACATCACTAGATAAATTGTTAAGCTTTTTTAAATTATTAACAGTTGTACCATAGGCTTTTGAGATTTTGTAGAGGGTATCACCAGCCACTACCTTATAAGTAGCTCCTCCTCTTGGAATTAACAGATCCTGATTAACATAAATGACATCTGATTTTAAGTTATTCAATGACTTTAAGGCATCTACGGTTGTATCATATTTCTTGGATATTTTCCATAAGGTATCTCCGCTGACTACCTTGTATGTGGTACTAGTAGTAGCTGCACTTACATTTGTATTGTTCATTAATGGAACTGATGCAATAAGCATAGTACCTAGCATAACCTTACATAAGTTTATTTTAAGTTTTGGAAATTGCGTATTAATATAGTCTCTAATAGCATCATAAAATTGATTTTTCTTTTTAATATTAATCTGTCCATATTCATCAGCAAATTCAGTATCAATACTGTCTAAATAGAGTATAAGTGTATATTCTCCGTTATCCTGTTTAATTAATCTATAATTATTATTAAAGTTCATAATTACCTCCTTGATGATATATTTTTTTATAATATTAGGTTATGTATTATGAATTAAAATTATTGAGTAAAATTTATTGTATTAATATATTTTTTTAGGGAAAATAAGATTAATATAACACTTGATACTATTATTTTTAACCTTATTTTATGGAAACACTTGAAATATTTCTCAAAATACATTATTATGAAATTATAAATGATGAGTGGTAATTATAATACTCATTAACATATATAATAGTATATAATATGATTTAGATAATAATTAAATAGTGAATCCTATGGGAAAATTGCGAGAGATACCTATTAAGGAGCCGAAGAAGCAACATAGAAATAAGCCATATTTCTATGGAATCTTTCAGGTAAAAGGATCGTAATTGGATGGGAATTCTGGAAAGCTTTTTGAAAGCACCGAAGGAGCAATATCTTAATGATAGAATCTCTCAGGTAAAAATACAGGATAAGACGGCATTTATATTAAAATGCTCTCTTATCCTTTTTTAAATCATAATACTAATATATTTATTTCAATATAAGTTGAATTAAATAATTGCTATAGAGGCAGCAATTATTTAGAACTAATAGGTTTTTAAAATTAAGGGAAATATATTGAACTAATTAAAATGGGTGTATAGATATATAAGTTCAATATATAAATAAGGGAGGTTTACATATGGAACAAAGTAAAAGAACAGCTTTATATGATACTCATAAGAAATATAATGGAAACATAGTAGATTTTGCAGGTTTTGAACTTCCATTATATTATGAAAGTATTCTTGAAGAGCACAATGCTGTAAGAAATAATGCAGGGATGTTTGACGTAAGTCATATGGGTGAAGTTACAATTAAGGGAGAAGAGGCAGAAAAATACATACAGAATCTAGTTACAAACGATATATCAATCATTACAGATAATGGAGTTATGTATACGCTTATGTGCTATGAAAACGGTGGTGTTGTAGATGATTTGTTAGTCTATAAACATAATACTACTAACTATCTTCTTGTCATTAATGCAAGCAATATTGAAAAAGACTACAATTGGATGGTAGAACAGAAAGGTTCATTTGATGTTGATTTAGAAAATATTAGCGATGATGTAGCAGAAATTGCGATACAAGGACCAAAAGCACAAGAAATACTCCAAAAATTGACAGATACAGATTTGCAGGCAATTACATTTTTTAGATTCAATGAGAACGTATTAGTCAATAATAATAAATGTATTGTATCAAGAACAGGATATACAGGAGAAGATGGTTTTGAAATATATACTTCTCTAGACAATATAGTCAATATATGGGAAGCAATAATGGAAGCGGGTAAAGATGAAGGATTAAAACCTGCTGGATTAGGTTGCAGGGATACACTTAGATTCGAGGTTGCATTACCCTTATATGGAAATGAAATAGATAAAGACATAACTCCTTTAGAAGCATCATTAGGATATTTTGTGAAATTAGACACAGATTTTATAGGTAAAGATGTATTGGTTAAACAAAAAGAGCAGGGACTATCAAGAAAGCTTGTTGGTATTGAATTGCTTGGAAAAGGGATAGCTAGACATGGTTATGATATTTTATCACCTCAAGGAGATAAGATAGGAGTTGTTACTACAGGTTATCAATCACCATCAGTAGGTAAAACTGTAGCTCTTGGTTTAATTAATATAGATTATACTAAAATGGGGACAGATGTAAGTGTTAAGATCAGAAAAAAACAAGTGCCAGCTAAGGTAGTAAGCAAAAAATTCTATAAGAAAAATTATTCTAAGTAGTTAAACATAGAGGCAATGCCTCGTTATATTTATACTAAACAATATAAAATAAAATTAGGAGGAATTAACAATGAAAATAATGGAAGATTATTATTACACTAAAAATCATGAATGGGTTAAAGTTGATGGAGATACTGCAATAATAGGTGTATCAGATTATGCACAACATGCTATGGGTCAAATAGTTTATGTGGAATTACCAGAAATAGATGATGAATTCTCTAAGGAAGATGCTTTTAGTGTTGTAGAATCAGTAAAAGCTGCATCAGATATATATATGCCTGTTGGAGGTACAATAACCCAGGTTAATGAAGATTTGGATGATGAGCCAGAGTTAATTAATACTGACCCATATACTAACTACATCTGTAAAATTGAATTAGCTGATGAAAATGAAATAGAAGATCTAATGAATGCAAAAGAATATGCAGAGTTTTGCGATAAATAAAATTAATATGTAAGGAGGTAGGTAGCTTATGTTTCCATATTTACCACATACAGAAGAAGATATAAAGAGTATGTTAGAAGTTATAGGGGTAGAGAGCATAGATGCTTTATTTGATGATGTACCTGAGAAAATAAGGTTAAAGGAATTATTGAATATTAATAAACCTATGAGTGAATTAGAAGTAAGTCAGTACATGAAAAAGTTTGCTGATAGTAATAAAGGAGTAGATGATCTAGTATGTTTTTTAGGAGCAGGAGCATATGACCATTATATACCATCTATTATCAAACATATAACTTCACGTTCGGAATTCTATACTGCTTACACTCCATACCAACCTGAAATTAGTCAAGGCACATTACAGGCTATATTTGAATATCAAAGTATGATATGTGAATTGACAGGTATGGATGTTGCCAATGCTTCATTATATGACGGTTCTACAGCTACAGCAGAGGGAGCCCTTATGGCATGTGGAGCCACAAGAAGAAATAAAATTGCTGTATCTAGGACTGTGAGTCCAGGTACAAGAAAAGTTTTAGAGACTTATACAAAATATAAGGGAATAGAATTTATTGAAATAGAAGAAAATGATGGTGTAACTAATATAGATGATCTAAGAATTAAGATGAATAAAGATGTTGCAGGAGTGATTGTTCAAAATCCTAACTTCTTTGGAATTATCGAAGATATGAGTGAGGTAGAAAAAATTACCCATAATTCAAAAGGTCTATTAATGATTAATGTAGACCCAATATCACTGGCTATTCTAAAAACTCCAGGTGAATATGGTGCTGATATAGTTATTGGTGAAGGTCAGAGTCTAGGTAATTCACTTAATTTCGGAGGTCCATATCTAGGATTTATTTCCTGTACTAAAAAATTGATGAGAAAACTCCCAGGTAGGATAGTAGGTCAGGCAAAAGATGTAAATGGAAAAAGAGGTTTTGTGTTGACTCTACAAGCTAGAGAACAACATATAAGACGTGATAAAGCAACTTCCAATATTACTTCCAACCAAGGTCTTAACGCTCTTACTGCTGCTATATATCTTAGTACTCTCGGTAAAGAAGGATTAAAAGAAGTAGCTAACAATTGTCTGCAAAGAGCTCATTATGCTGCTGAACTAATAAGTAAGTCCAGTAAATACAAACTTAGATTCAATAGACCATTCTTTATGGAGTTTGTGGTTAAGAGCAGTATAAAACCTGAAATAGTTAATAAAGAGCTTCTACATAATAATATTCTTGGGGGTTATGAACTAGGAGGGGATTATAGTAATTATAATAATGATATTCTCCTATGTGTAACTGAGAAAAGAACAAAGAAACAAATAGATGATTTAGTAAACATAATGGAGGGGATGTAAATGATAGAATACAATAAATTGATTTTTGAGATATCAAAAGATGGTAGAAAAAGCTATAGCCTTCCAGAGTGTGACGTGCCTAATACTAACATAGAGGAACTTATTCCAGCTGAATTTCTTAGAAAAGAAGATGCACAGTTGCCACAAGTAAGTGAAGTAGATGTAATACGTCATTTTACGTTATTATCTAATAAGAACTTTGGCGTAGACACTGGATTCTATCCTCTTGGTTCTTGTACAATGAAATATAATCCAAAGATAAATGAAGATATGGCTTCCCTTGATGGGTTTACAAAACTTCATCCTTTACAGCCAGAAAGCACAGTGCAGGGAGCATTAGAATTAATGTATAACCTACAAGAAAGCCTACAAGAGATAACTGGTATGTCAAAAGTTTCTTTACAGCCTGCGGCAGGGGCTCAAGGAGAATTGACAGGACTTATGATAGTTAAGGCATATCATGATTATAATGGTAATCATAATAAGAAAAAAATAATCATCCCTGATTCTGCACATGGTACTAATCCAGCTAGTACTAGTATGGCAGGTTTTACATCTGTTGAAATTAAATCAAATGACAAGGGAATTGTAGATATTCAGGCGCTAAAAGAAGTATTAGACGAAGATGTTGCAGGGCTTATGCTTACTAATCCTAATACACTTGGTCTATTTGAAAAGGATATCCTAACTATATCAGAGTTGGTTCATGAGGTAGGAGGACTACTTTATTATGATGGTGCTAATATGAATGCTAATATGGGAATAACACGTCCTGGTGATATGGGATTTGATATTGTCCATCTTAATCTACATAAGACATTTTCAGCACCTCATGGAGGAGGAGGACCAGGCAGTGGACCAGTTGGTGTGGTTAAAGAATTAGCTCCATTCCTTCCAATGCCAATAGTAGAGAAAGAAGGCGACGAATATACTCTTAAAAATAGTATAGAAACATCTATAGGAGCAGTTAAAAACTTCTATGGTAATTTTGGAGTGCTTGTAAAAGCTTACACTTATATTCTTACTATGGGAGGAGAAGGCTTGAGACAGGCGAGCAGGTTAGCAGTACTTAATGCTAATTATATGAAGGAAAGATTAAAAGATGATTATATATTACCAGTTGATGAAGTATGTAAACATGAATTTGTTTTAGGTGGATTAGGAGAAAATGAAGGTCAAGTAACAACATTAGATGTTGCTAAGAGACTTATGGATTATGGATATCATCCACCTACAATATATTTCCCACTTATAATAGATAGTGCTATGATGATAGAGCCTACAGAAACTGAAAGCAAGGAAAATATGGATGGTTTTATAGATGCTCTTATCAAAATAAAAGAAGAGTCTATTAGTAATCCAGAGAAATTGAAAAAAGCTCCATTTAAAACTTGTATCAGAAGATTTGATGAAGTTACAGCAGCTAGAAAACCAATATTACGTTACACAAAATAATCTTAATAAATGGGAGGTGGATCAATGAAGGATATTATTGTAATAGGTGGTGGACCTGGAGGTTATGTGGCAGCCATAAGAGCCGCTCAGCTTGGTGCGAAGGTATGTATAATCGAGAAGGATAGATTTGGAGGTACTTGTCTTAATAGAGGTTGTATACCTACAAAAGCTCTATATAGAAATGCTGAGATAGTAAATACCCTAGGCAGAAGCAACGAATTTGGTATAGACATAGAGAACTATAATATTGATTATAAGAGTGTGCTAAAAAGAAAAGATAACATAGTAGAAAAATTAGTCAGTGGTGTAGAAAAATTATTGAATGATAATGGTATTTTGATAATAGATGGTACAGGCATAATAAAAGATCAGCAAACTATAGAAGTTATCAAAACAAATGGAGATAAAGAGATTATAAAAGGAAAAAATATAATAATAGCAACAGGTTCAATGCCTGTAAAACCTCCTATTGATGGAATCTGCGAACCAAATGTCCTTACAACTAAAGAAATATTAGAGTGTGAAGAGATACCAGAAAAATTAGTGATTATAGGTGGTGGCGTTGTTGGTATGGAATTCGCTAGTATCTTCAATGCTTTTGGGTCACAAGTTTCTGTAATAGAGTATTTGCCCAATATTTTAAGTGGTGTAGATATAGGTATATCAAAACGTTTTAAATCAATGGCAAAGAGAAAAAATATTGATATTATGACTAAATCAAAAGTCACTAAGATTATTAGTGATAACAATAAACTGCAAGTATGTTACGAAAGTAACAATAAACAAAAGATAGTAGAAGCAGATAAAATATTGGTTGCAGTGGGAAGAAAACCTAATCTAGTAAACTTAGGATTAACTGAAATCAGTATTGATTATGATAGTAAGGGTATCAAAGTTGATGAGAATTATCAAACGTCTCAAAAAGGAATATATGCTATAGGTGATGTGAACGGTAAGATAATGCTTGCACATGTGGCCTCACATCAAGGAATTGAAGTAGTGGATTATATAATGGGAGTTAGCTCTAATGAAGGTTCTCAAGTGGTACCAAGCTGTATATTTGTATTTCCTGAGATTGCTTGTGTAGGGATTACGGAACAACAAGCAAAGGAAGAGAATATTAATGTGAAAATTGGCAAATTCATGTTTTCAGCTAATGGAAAAGCAATGGCTCTAGGAGAAGAAGAAGGATTTGTTAAGATTATTGCAAGTGGAGAAGATGATGCAATATTAGGTATGCATATATTAGGACCTCATGCATCTGATTTAATACATGAAGGAGTTTTAGCTATCCAAAATGGTTTAAAGACTGTTGATGTTATTAAAACAATCCATGCTCATCCAACTCTTGGAGAGGCAATACATGAAGCTGCTTTAGATACTCAAAATAGAGGCATACATTTAATACCAAAAAACAATTATAAGTTATAATAGATTAATTATCTGACATATGTTAATTGGTTAATTTATTATCATATAAATATAAATAAGCCAATCAAAAAAATGGTAAAAAATATTAAAGATGAATATTTAAATCACAAAAAATATTACTGATTTAAATCAATAATATTTTAAAATGGTTTTCCATAGTATATACTGACATTATAAGACATTTCACAGATTAATTATTCAGCCATAAATACACATATACAAGAATTATTATGTTATGTATTATGAGTAAACTTAAATATTACTAATAGAGTTTGTAAGAAGTTAATATATTATACTCTAAGAATAGGATACAAAAAAGAGTTACTCCCAATATAATTATTAGAAAAGAGGACTGTATGGATTCGATTGATATTAGTATTTTGAGATTATTGCAAAAAAATGCAAGGTCTACTGTTTCAGAAATAAGCTCCAAGATTAATTTGTCTATATCAGCCGTAAGTGATAGGCTGAAAAAACTTGAATCTGGAGGTATCATAGATCAATATACAACAATTATCAACCCTAATTATCTGAATAAAAGATTGACAGCAATCATGTTCGTTGCTATTGATAGACCTAAGTATACTGATGATTTTATTAACTTTATCAAAGAAACAGATGAAATACTTGATTGTCTGTATATAGCTGGAGAATATGATTATTCATTAAAAATCGTTACTAAGGATACGTTTTCTCTAGAACAACTATTGAATAAAATAAAAGCAATTGAAGGCATCAAAAAAACTAAAACAAACGTAGTTTTATCTACAGTCAAGAATGCACACTCAATTATTCCATCAATGGAGACATCAAAATAGAAAATGCTTATAAGTATCCTGTTGGTAGTATACAGTTTAGCTAATACCGATTACAGCAATTAACTGTATAGTATATATAATTATTTATGAAGGAGGAAATTTATGATTATAGGTGTATTAAAAGAAATTAAAAACAACGAAAACAGGGTAGGATTAACTCCTGCAGGTGTAAGTGCTTTAGTAAAAAATGGTCACACGGTATATGTTGAAACTAAGGCAGGACTTGGCAGTGGTATTACTAATGAAGAATATGTTGAAGCTGGTGGGGTTATAAAAGAAAAAAATACTGATATATTCGATACATCAGATATCATAGTAAAAGTAAAAGAGCCTTTAGAATGTGAGTATGACCTATTCAAAGAAGGTCAAACACTATATACATATTTACACCTTGCTCCTAATGAGCCTCTTACTAAAGCTTTACTAAGGAAAAAGGTTACTGGTATAGCTTATGAAACTGTTGAAGATAAAGACGGTTCTTTACCATTACTAGTTCCTATGAGCGAAGTAGCAGGAAGAATGTCAACTCAAGTTGGTGCTCATTTACTTCAAAAATATACTGGTGGAATGGGTGTTCTACTTGGTGGTGTACCAGGAGTTTTACCAGCAGAAGTTGTTATTATAGGTGGAGGAATCGTTGGTACTAACGCAGCAAAAATGGCATTAGGTCTTGGAGCTAGAGTAACAATACTTGATATCAATGCTCATCGTCTTGCACAATTAGATGATATATTTGGTGGAAGAGTTTCAACACTTATCTGTAACGATTATAATATCTGTCAAATGGTTAAAAAGGCTGATTTATTAATTGGTGCTGTACTTGTAAAAGGCGCAAAAGCTCCTAAGATAGTAAAAGAAGAAATGGTTAAGACAATGAAGAAAGGTTCTGTTATAGTTGATGTAGCTATTGACCAGGGTGGTTCTATAGAAACTATAGATCATATAACTACTCACGATAATCCATGTTATGAAAGATATGGAGTTATTCATTATAGTGTAGCTAATATGCCAGGAGCTGTTCCAAGAACATCTACTTATGCTTTAACAGGTGTAACTCTTCCATATCTTGTAAAAATGGCTAATAAAGGTGTGAAAGAAGCTTTGCTTGAAGATAAGAGATTATTATTAGGTCTTAATACTTATGATGGAAAGGTAACCTATGATAATGTAGCAACAGGATTAAATCTAGAATATTATGATCCAATGACTTTATTAAAATAGATTATTATTCACAATAATAATATGTGTATCAGTAAATATGGCGGTCTCATAATACTTTTTTGGTAGTATTGTAATGTATTATGAGAGCCGTCAAATTAGTTAGTAACAATGTTATTATAATTAAATGTCTAATTATAATTAATATAATAATACGTATTTATAATAGTTCTTGTATATCTTTTTTTAGTTTTGATGGTTTTGTTGTAGGAGCATATCTTTTTATAATATTGCCTTTAGAATCAATTAAGAATTTGGTAAAATTCCATTTTATCTCTTTTCCGAATACTGAGTTACTATTATTTTTAAGATATTTGTAAAGAGGATGAGCGTTTTCTCCATTAACATTAATCTTTTCAAACATAGTAAAAGTAACTCCATAATTTAGTTGGCAAAATTCGTGTATTTCTTTATTAGTACCAGAGTCTTGATTAGCAAATTGGTTACATGGAAAACCTATAATTTCTAAACCTTGTTCTTTGTATTCTTGATATAATGCTTCTAGTTCTTTGAATTGAGGTGTTAATCCACATTTACTTGCCGTATTTACAACAAGAACTACCTTTCCCTCATATTGTCTCATAGATGTTTCTTTTTGGTTCATACTTGTAGCTGAAAAATCATAAAAATTCATACTATTAATCTCCCTTCATAGTTATTGATTTTGTTAAATTTAATTTTGATAAATCAAATATGGTAAAATAAAAACAAGAAATAAATGTCTTGTATTCTATTTTGATATGTTTTTTAATACTAAATCTAGATATTTCTTTAACATTGTAAGAGATTCTTCGTTTCCTTTAAACTGAGAGTACAATTTTGTGGGTACGTCAACAATATCATCACGTAGTAAAAGTCCTTTTTGAGTTAATTCTATTGTAACCAATCTATCATCTTCTATGTTTCTGTACTTAGTTATTAAGCCCATTGATTCTAATTTCTTAATAACTGGAGTGAGTGTACCTGAGTCTAAATGTAGCCTTCTGCCTATTTCTTTAAAAATGATTTTTTGTTCTTCCCATATTACTAACATAGTTACATATTGAGTATAAGTTAGATTGTATTTACTTAGTAATGGTTTGTATAGTTTAATAATTTCTCTAGATAATGCATAAAGAGGAAAGCATATCTGATTCTCCAATTTTATTTTATCATATTTATCCATCTTATTTAGTAGCTCCTATTTATCATTAATTGATACAAATTTAATTGAGTTAAATTAAATTATAGTTTTATTATATGCTACTAGTAGTTATTTGTCAACTCCCTATATGTTTTTTTTTGATTGACTTAATATTACTAAAGAGGTAAAATTACTATTATTATGTAACTTAATTTACATAATAAATTAATTGTATATGACTAAAATAAACAGAACGAGGAGGTAGTTTATGAAATTTCTTAATAAATTAGAAAGGAAACTAGGTAGATTTGCAATAAGAAATCTAATGTTATATATAGTAGTATGTAATGCTTTTGTATATATTTTTATGAGGTTTTCTCCCATACAAACCACATTAAACTTAGCACTAATACCACAATTAATAAAACAAGGTGAAATCTGGAGATTAGTTACTTTTGTATTTTTTCCACCTACCACCAGTACAATCTTTTTAGTGTTTGTATTATATTTTTATTATATGATAGGTAGTACACTAGAACATGAATGGGGAAGTTTCAAGTTTAATATCTATTATTTATTAGGAATCATAGGTGCTATAGTAGGAGCATTCATAACAAATATACCAGTAATTAGTTCCTTCTATATTAATTTGTCATTGTTCTTAGCATTTGCTAGACTCTATCCAGATTACCAAGTATTATTGTTTTTTATTATACCAGTAAAGATGAAGTGGTTGGCATGGTTGGACTGGGCATATTTTGCTTATATAATATTAATGGGTAATTCTCCTGCTAGATTAGCTGCTATAATGGCGCTAATTAATTACTTTATATTCTTTGGAAAAGATATTATTAAAGGTACAAAAAATACTACAACAAGTTATTACAGAAAAAAACAATATAATGCAGGAGTAAATAGTAATAAAAAAGCATCTGTTCATAAATGTACAGTTTGCGGAAGAACTGAACTTGACGATAGTAACTTAGAATTTAGATATTGTTCAAAATGTCATGGCTATCATGAATATTGTATGGATCACCTTCATAATCATGAACATATTAAGGGAAATAATTAGATTATTATTGGCTGGAATTTAGATTTTTTAGAGTATAATTAAATTACTATATAAGAAAAATAGTTCTGATTAGACAGAACTATTTTTCTTTACAAGATGATTCATATAAAATTAATTAGTAGCAACAATGATGTTTTTTTCTAGGTTTACATTTTTTGCATATGCAATAGCATTTACAAATATATTTTTCATATTTTGGTTTGCGATGGCAACATTCTTTACCCCAATCATAATCATCATCACAATCGTAATCCCAATCATAATCGTAGTCATAGTCGCAATCGTAATCATATTTACCATAACGTTTCATATTAAACCTCCTTTTCAAGCTTGTTCTAATATAATATATGCTTGTACTATTAATATGGTTACACCTTGTCCTAAAAAATATTAAATATTAAGTATAATTATAGTTTTTATTATACTGCTAGCAATCAAAATATTTATTTATTGACAAAGATAAGATTATCTAGTAAGATGAAATTAGATAATTTAGTATATAAATGTGAGAGGTACGTTTATGGCGAAAGTGTTCTTTAACTAATCTAATTTCATAACGGCATGATAAAATTATAATAATTTTACTTATTGGTAGAATTATTATGCTTTTTTATATGCCTAAGTAAGTACTGATTATACCTACATGATAGGTTTAATAGTTGTACTTATTATTAGATTTTTTAATTGAACATTTATATACTGTAATTATCATATTTATATACGTTTCATATATAAAATATTTGTGTAATTATGGCTGAAAATGATTATGTTCATTTTCGGCTTTTTTAATTTAAAATATTATAATTCTATTTTATGGAACCTGCAATCAATAATAAATTTTAATGTAGACAAAAATGGAGGTAATATCGTTGAATATAAAAGCTTTAGAGCTATTAGAATATAATAAAATCAAGGAAAATCTAAGAGATTTAGCAGTATCAGAATTAGGTAAGAAGTTGATTGATGATATAAAACCCAGTGATGATATAGACAGGGTCAAAAATCAATTGATTGAAACAACAGAAGCAAGAAGTATCATGGATAAAAGTTCAGCAGTACCTATTCAAAATCTTGTAGGTATAGAAAATATTATAGAAAAATTGGGAAAAGGAACAGCCCTTAATCCAGAAGACTTACAAAGTATCTTAGGATTATTGCGTAGTACCAAAAAGTTGAAAAGATACATGGAAGAAAGGAAGTATATAGCACCTATAATCAGTCAGTATGCTTTTTCCATGTTTGAACTAAGTGATGTCATTGAGGAAATAGATAGATGTATAGATAATGGTCGTGTTGTAGATAAAGCCAGTACACAACTAGAAAAGATAAGGAAAAAAATATACATTGCAGAAAATAGAGTGAAGGTGAAATTGGATGATATAATAAAATCGCCTGCTAATAGAAAATACCTACAAGAAAATATAGTAAGCATTAAAAACGGAAGACATATCATAGCTGTAAAAAGCGAATATAGAAATAATATAGCTGGTAGTGTAATAGATAAATCCTCAACAGGTTCTACATTGTTTATAGAACCTCAGGCAGTAAGAAAATTACAAAGTGAACTGGATCTACTGAAAATAGACGAGGAAAAGGAAGAATATCAGATTCTATTATATTTGACTTACATGGTTGAATCCTATAGCAGAGAATTGAACATTAATATAGAAACCATGGCTTATTATGATTATGTATTTGCAAAAGGCAAGTACAGTAAAAGTATCAATGGAAGAAGTGCTGAAGTTAATTTTGAAGGTTATATCAAGATTAATGGTGGTAAACATCCAATGCTTGGTAATGATGTAGTTCCACTAGATTTTGAAGTAGGCAATGACTATAGTGCATTAGTGATAACAGGACCTAACACGGGTGGTAAGACTGTAGCACTTAAGACCATAGGATTATTTACGGCAATGATACAATCTGGATTACATGTTCCAGTTCAAGAGGGAAGCGAATTCTCAATATATAGTGATATATTAGTTGATATTGGTGATGGTCAGAGTATAGAACAGTCCCTTAGTACCTTTTCCGCACATGTTAAGAATATAATAGAGATAATGAAGGCTAATACTAAATACACATTAATAATACTAGATGAGTTAGGTGCAGGAACAGACCCAGCTGAAGGAGAAGGGTTAGCAGTATCTGTACTAGAGGAACTATATGATAGAGGATCAACAATTATAGCTACATCCCACTATAGCAAAGTCAAAACATTTGCAACAGAACATAAAGGATTCAACAATGGAAGAATGACATTTGATATAGCGACATTAAAACCTATGTACAAATTAGTGATAGGGGAAGCTGGAGAAAGTAATGCTTTCATAATAGCCCTTAGACTAGGTATGAAAACAGATGTTATTGAAAGAGCGCATAAAATAACTTATAATGAAGAAAAGAATTACAAATCATTACTATCTAGTGGGCAAACCAACAAGGAAAAATTAAAAGTTAACTACTATACAAAAGCTAAACGACCCAAATCCTTAGATAGACAAAAACAGACTGAGGAAACTAAGAAATCAATAGTAGAATATAATATTGGAGATGTAGTCTATGTCCATACTGTTAAACAAAAAGGCGTAGTCTATGAGAAGGTAAATAAAAAAGGTGAAGTTGGAGTGATGGTAAGAAATAAAAAGATGCTCGTTCAGATTAAAAGGTTATCACCATTCTTAGATAGTAAAGATCTATATCCAGAAGATTATGATATGGATATCATATTTGAAACAAAAGAAAATAGAAAGAAAAAGAAGACTATGAATAGGAAATATGTAAAAGACATGGTAAGAGAAATTGAGTAGAATTTAAAACGATATGGAGGAATAATATGTTGACACGTGATGAAGTGAAAAAATATATACTAAGTAAACCAGGTGCTTATGAAGATTATCCTTTCGGGGACGATGTACCAGTATTTAAGGTATGCAACAAAATGTTTGGTCTTTTCAACAGTGGAAATGATGAGCTTAGGGTTAACTTGAAAAGTGACCCTAGTGAAGCTCTTTACCTTAGAGATAATTTTGAAGCTATCATACCAGGATATCATATGAATAAAAAACATTGGAATACAGTTATTATAGATGGCAGCTTACCTGATTCCATGATTACAGAATTGATTGATAAATCATATATGCTTGTCTATAGTAAACTTAAGAAAAGTGAAAGAGAAATTTTAGATAAAAAATGAATATATGGGGTAAGGATACGTTGATTATACTGGATAATGAATTATTGCTGCTATTTTGGAAATGGGAATATCGGCAATAGAGCCAGGCTTATATAAACAAGGGGGAGAGTTATTAAAGGTTCTATTGAAATTAATCATATTTTTTGGTGATTCGTCATGCTTTTTTATTACCCCTAGCGTCAGAATTAATGTAACGTAATCTTCATGGATTGCTGCAAGTGTTCCGGTAAAATCAACGCTATTATCATTACACCCTACAGTATGAATCGTAACTGTCTTATAAAGGAACTTTTTCAAGTTATCTGAGAATATATTATCAACCATATTAATCACCATATTGTACTCTATAGTTTAACTATAGAGAGAAGAAATCTATGTGATTAATTATATTAGAATGTTAGAATAATTATTACTGATAGAGAGTTGTATATTAATAATACTATATGAAGAAAGCAGGGAAATCCCTGCTTTTTTATTACTATTGAACTGCGTTTTGTACGAAAGATGCAATCTTGTCACATGGTATCAAAGTAACAGATCCTAAATTATTGTAGCAACCATATCCACTGTAACCGAAACCACAGCAACCGCCACCGCAACCATAACCACTTCCGCCGCCGCAACCGCCACCGCAGCCACTAAGATTAGTTTTACAAGTGTTGCAACCTTGACCACAACATGCAGCACATGGTCCTTGAATTGGATAAGTAGGAGCTCCACCTGGGCAAGTTAATAACTTAATAAAGCACTCTGTACAAGCAAGAACTATACCAGTAAAACCACAACCTGATGCGCCTCCACTTGTTGTAAAAATAGTAACTGTTTGACCTATTAATCTACCAAGATCATGATGGAAACCATAACCGTCAGCCATTTGTTCTAACCTCCTTTTATTATCTTGTCCTAGTATATAGTATGTCTAGGTGTCCTAATGTGTGAAAAATAAAATAGAAAAATTTATATTTATATGCTATAATTTTTATGCTATAGAAAATAGCATGATAAAGATATATAAGTAATGATTTACAGGATGATTGCTAGAAAGAAATGTACACTTTATTATGAAAATACAATGAAGATTAGAGAGGTAAATAAGAATGGTAAATCGTATTGGTATGTTGTTAGAGAGATATAATATATATAATCAATGGGTAAGTATTGCTATATCTACAATGATAATTATATTGATTTGTATTATAGTTCAAAAAATAACCAAATATATTATACTCAATATTATCCAGAAAATAGTTAATAAAACAGATAATGTTTTTGATGAAATATTATATGAGAAAAAAGTATTTCATAATATTTCACATATAGCTCCAGCTATAATAATATATTTATTCTCTAATTCATTTGAATCAAGGGAGATAATACAGAGTACTGTATATGCATATATTCTGATCATACTAACTTTAACTTTATTTAAGATATTAGATTCCATACAACAAATATATAGGACTAAAGAGTTTTCTAAGAGTAGACCCATAAAAGGGATTATACAAGTTATCAAAATTATAATATGTGTATTTGCTGTGGTATTCATTGTTGCAATATTCACAAGTGATTCTGCGGCTTGGGCTATGTTAAGTGGGCTTGGAGGAATGTCAGCTATTATTATTCTAATATTCAGAGATTCCATATTAGGTCTTGTTGCAGGAATTCAATTATCAACTAATAATTTATTGAAAATCGGTGATTGGATAGAAATGCAACAATTTGGTGCAGATGGAGAAGTAGTTGATATATCATTAACTAATATTACTGTGGAAAATTGGGATAAAACCTTAGTCAACGTTCCTGCTTATAAGTTTATAGATGAATCATTCAAGAATTGGAGAGGAATGACAGACGCTGGTGGAAGAAGAATAAAGAGAGCAATCCATATAGACATAAACACTATTAGATTTCTTGATGATAAGCTATATGACCATTTAATGGAAGTGGACATATTAAAAGATTATTTAACTAGCAAACAATGTGATATTAATGCTTATAATAAGAGTTATAACATGGTTAACAATGTTAATGGCAGGAAACTTACTAATATTGGTTCATTTAGAGCTTATGTGATAGAGTATCTCAAGAGAAATACCAATATACATAATGATTTTACTTTACTAGTAAGACAATTAGCTCCTACAGATAGAGGATTACCAATAGAAATATATTGCTTCACTAATGATACAGCATGGTCTAATTACGAAGGAATCATGGCAGATATTTTTGACCATCTTTTCGCTATAATTAGTGAGTTCGATTTAAAAGTATATCAAAATCCATCAGGTTCAGATTTTGTAAAATTGGCTAAGTAAAATAAAAGGGGATGGAATTAGATGAAAAAAATATTTGAAAATGATTGGCAAGAACTTCTGAAAGATGAATTTGATAAAGAATATTATAAAAAATTACGATATCAGTTAAAAAATGAATATAGTAATTACACTGTATATCCTGACATGTATGATATATTTAATGCATTACATTACACATCATATGAAGATGTAAAAGTTGTTATATTAGGTCAAGATCCTTATCATGGACCTAATCAAGCACATGGGTTGAGTTTTTCAGTAAAAAAAGGAGTGAGGATACCACCCTCTCTAGTAAACATATATAAAGAATTGAATAATGATTTGGGTTGTGAAATGCCAAGTCATGGTAATCTCACTAAGTGGGCTAAGCAAGGTATACTATTATTGAATGCTTCATTAACTGTAAGAGCTTCCAAACCTTCTTCTCACAGTAAAATAGGGTGGCAGATATTTACTGATAAAATAATATCTCTCCTGAATGAGCGAGAAGAACCTGTTGTTTTCATTTTATGGGGAAACTATGCAATTTCTAAGGAAAAACTTATTATGGGTGATAGACATTATATTATAAAATCTGTTCATCCAAGTCCATTATCAGCAAGTAGGGGCTTTTTTGGTAGCAAACCATTTTCTAAAGCAAATGATTTTTTGAAAAGAGTTAATAAAGAAGAAGTAGATTGGCAAATAGATGAGATATAAAAAAGGATGGATAAAAAATGGGTAAAACGTTAGTATTAGCTGAGAAACCTTCGGTTGGTAGAGAAATCGGAAGAGTTCTTTCATGTAAAAGAAAATCAGACGGAGCATTATATGGAGATAAATATGTGGTGACTTGGGCACTTGGACATCTAGTTACTTTAGCGAATCCAGAAAGTTACCATGAAAGATATAAGAGTTGGAATATGAATGACTTGCCCATGCTTCCAGAAAAGATGAAATTAGTGGTTATCAAGAAAACTTCCAGACAATTTGGTGTTGTTAAGAATCTAATGAACAGCAAAGATATAACAGAAATTGTAATTGCAACAGATGCTGGAAGAGAAGGTGAACTTGTAGCAAGATGGATTATAGAGAAAGCAAGAGTCAAAAAACCTATAAAAAGATTATGGATTTCCTCACAAACAGATAAAGCAATAAAAGATGGATTTAAGAACTTGAAGGATGGAAAGACATATTGGAATCTATATAGGTCAGCATTTGCAAGGTCAAAAGCAGATTGGTTTGTTGGACTTAATTTAACTAGAGCATTAACATGCAAACATAATGTACAATTATCAGCTGGTAGAGTTCAAACACCAACACTTAACATGATAGTTCAAAGAGAAAAAGAAATAAATAAATTTGTCCCAGCAAAATACTGGGAAATAAAGTGTTCAGCAAAAAATGTTGAATTTAACCTTTTGGCTAAGGAAGGCAACTCAAGAATATTCAACAAAGAAAAAAGAGATAGCATATTAAATAAACTAAAAAATGTAGATGGTGTTGTAAAGAGTGTAGAAGAAAAGGTCAAGAAAATAAATGCTCCTTATGCATATGATTTGACAACACTACAAATTGATGCAAATAATAAATATGGTTTTTCTGCAAAGAGAACATTACAAATAATGCAGCAATTATATGAGCATCATAAAGCGGTTACTTATCCAAGGACTGATTCCAAGTATATATCAAAAGATATAGTGCCTACATTAAAAGAAAGATTAGAAAGTATAACATCCAGTTCATATAAAGGTTTTGCGAGAGCATTAATAAGAACGAAATTGAATATTTCCAGTAGATTTGTAGATGATAAAAAAGTAACTGACCACCATGCCATTATTCCTACTGAACAAACAGTATTTCTAAATGACCTATCCTCAGACGAAAGAAAAATATATGATCTTATAGTAAAAAGGTTTTTAGAAGTTCTTTCTAAGCCTTGTGAATATAAAGAAATAAAAGTAAGACTTAGTGTAAAAGACGAATTGTTTAATGTAACTTACAAAAATATTATTAATCAAGGTTGGAAACAGATAGGCTCTGGTAATGAAGACATTAAAAATGAACAAATAAAATTTAAAAAGAATGACAAAGTGAAGATTGATAAAGTTTTCTATAACGAAGGATTAACAAAACCGCCTTCAAGATATACTGAAGCCTTACTATTAGCAGATATGGAAAATCCTAAGAGATTTGTCAAAGAAAATAAAATGAAAGAAACTCTATCAAGTGTAGGGGGAATTGGTACTGTAGCAACAAGGGCAGATATCATAGAGAAACTATATAATACCTATTATATAGAAAATAAAGATGGTAAAATACATCCTACCTCCAAAGGGAAACAATTGGTAGAATTAGTACCAGAAGATATAAAATCACCTATACTCACTGCAAAATGGGAAATGGAATTGACTGGTATAAGTAAAGGTAATGTAAAAGAATCTAGGTTCACCGAAAATATAAAAAACTATACAAAAGAACTTGTAGAGAAAGTTAAAAAAGATAATGTAACTTTTAAGCATGATAATATTACAGGCGAAAAATGCCCAGATTGCGGTAGCAATCTATTAAAAGTCAATAATAAAAAAGGTGAGATGCTAGTCTGTAAAGATAGAGAATGCGGCTATAAGAAAATGCTTAATAGAGCAACGAATGCAAGATGTCCCCAGTGCCATAAGAAAATGATAATGGTTGGTGAGGGAGACAAAAAAATGTTTATATGCAATAATTGTGGTTTCAAAGAAAAGCTAACTTCATGGAACAAGAGAAAAGAAGCCAAATCTAATCAAATGAATAAAAAACAAGTGAAGAATTATATGAACAAGATGAAAAAAGATGCTGAGAAACCATTGAATAATGCTTTTGCAGATTCACTATCAAAATTAAATATTTAATACTATGTTAAAAGGACTGTATCATGATTAAGTTGAATTTCTAATCATGATACAGTCTCTTTAATTATTACATTGGTTTATTAGAAAATTTTGTTTTAGCTTCTGATATTTTATTTTGTTGTGCTGCTTCAGTCTTATACCAACCCTTAGTAGCCATTTCCTTATACACATTATCTTGAGTGCAGAATGAATTATTTAATGCATTTTCAAATTCTTGTCTAACATTAGGGGTAGCAGCTTCTGTAACGGCTGTTGATAATGTTGAGCATAACTGTTTTTCAGAAACTAAACAATCATTTAATAAATCTTCGTCTTTACGCATAAAAAAACCTCCTTAGTTAACTGTTTAATTGATTAAATATACCGTTATAGCAATCCATATGCTTAGTAGCCATTTGATTACATAGATTTTTAAGAGTTTCATCTTGTACTTGAGTACTATAATCTTGGTATTTCTCAATCAATACTTTTGTTTGTGTAAGAACATCATTAATGTAAGATAATTCTTTTGTTGTCATAATAACCTCCTATAAAAATTTGATTGTATAATTATTATTATACAAATTTAGTAAAATATTCATAAAAAAATTTTTTATTAAAAACTAATAATATATTAAAGTTTACATACCATAATAAGTGCAATCAATTAAAAATCAGGAGGTATTAATATGGCTAAAGCTGGCATGAGAAGACCTGACCCAGAAGAACCACATGGAACAGAAAGTAATAGAAAGCATAGATTTCCTAAAAATGATATGAGAATAGTACAAGAAATACAAGGAAAAGCTAAGACAGGTAATAAAAAAGCAAAAAACATAATTGATTAGTAATTTGTATACAAAAAACCTTTTCAATATTGTTATTTTAATGTATTATATAATAAGGTATATTTATTAGACAACTTTCGTAGCATTCTTGTTGCTACGAAAGTTAAGTTATTAGAAAGGAGAAGTAAAATGGACGAAAAATTTACTGAGAAGTCTTCAGCAGAAATCGTGGATGCTGTGGATAAAGAAGAAGTTAAAGAAGAAATCAAAGAAACAGAAGTAGAGAATACACCTTCAATGGAAGATTATGCTAAGGAGATTGATAATACTTTTGTTAAACTTGCAGAAGGTGATATTGTTGAAGGTAAAGTATTATCTGTAACTGATACAGAAATACTTGTTAACATAGGATATATTTCTGATGGTATTGTACCAGTGCAAGAAATAATACATGATGAAGATGTAAGTCTAAAAGACTTATATAAGGAAAATGACATAATCAAAGCACAAGTCACAGATCTACATGATGGTGAAGGAAATGTACTGCTTTCTATTAAAAAAGCTGAACAAATCATAGTTTGGGATGAATTAAAAGAAGCTTTTGAGAATAAAACTACAGTAAAGGTAATTGCAAAAGAAGCAGTTAAAGGTGGAATTAAGTGCGTTATAAAAGGTATAAGAGCTTTTATGCCTGGTTCTAGATTATCAGTTAATTATGTAGAAGACTTGAATGAGTTTGTAGGTAAAGAACTAGAAGCAAGAGTAATTGACTTAGATGTAGAAAAGAAAAATGTTATTTTATCTAGAAAAGAACTTGAAAAAGAAGAACTAGAAAAGAAAAAGCATAAATTACTTGGGGGCATTAATAAAAATGATAGAATGTCTGGTGTAGTTAAGAGAATCACTAATTTTGGAGCTTTCGTTGATATAGGTGGTATAGATGGACTTGTACATATTAATGATTTGTCATGGAAGAGAGTTAAACACCCTTCAGAAGTAGTAAACGTAGGGGACAATGTTGAAGTATATGTACTTGATGTTGATAAGGAAAGAGAAAGAATCTCACTAGGACTAAAAAATGTTAATGATGATCCATGGCTTAATATAAAAGAAAAATATACTGAAGGCAATATCTATGAAGGTACTGTTGTAAGATTATTAAGTTTTGGAGCATTTGTTATGTTAGAAGGCGGTATAGAAGGACTAGTTCATATATCAGAAATAGCTGACAAAAGAATAGAGAAACCAGAAGATGTTCTAGAAATCGGCGATAAAGTTACTGTAAAATTACTAGGCATAGATGAAGAAGGCAAGAAAATAAAACTTAGTATAAAAGAAGCTAAAGACGATGTTAATAAAGAAGAATTTAATAAATTTAATGATGACTCAGAGATATCAACTAGTTTGAAAGATGTTTTTAAAGGAATAATGGATAATTTTAAAGAATAATTCAATTAGAACATATGTTGAAGAGTTCTATAATGAAATGTGAAGAACATTCCAAGGTATCATCGCAAATACATGGAATGTTCTTTTTATATAAAAAGGAAATAAAATTATATTGAAAATATTCTTGTTTTATGTCATAATTATTTAACGATGGCATTAGTTAAAAATAACATTGCATATGAAATAGTTTCCTATTTTTATTCATTATTTTAAATATAGTAAATAAAATAAAGTAATAAGAATATTATTATAAACTGAGGAGGGAATTATGAAGAAATGTCCAAAATGTAATGGTGAATGCTTAGAAGAATCTACGTTTTGTGGTATCTGTGGGTATAAATTTACAGATAATGCTGAGCCAGAAATAATTAATGAGGAGAATTTATCTATGGAAAATGACAACAAGCAACTTAATCAAAATGACGATAAGACTATACAAGATAGTACTGTAGGAACAGATTTTAATAATAATCTTACCGATAACAACGTGATGGATAATGACATTTACGAAGTTATTGAAGAAGGTACAGAAAAAGTTAACGATATTAAGGAAGACGATAGTAATAATAGAGGTAATAAAGGAAATAAAGTAGTTGCTGGAGTAGCTGTTGGAGTTATAGTTGCAGTCTTAGCTCTAGCTACAGTATTAATATTTGGAAAAAACTTATTTAGTAAAAAAAGCGGGGAAGAGAAATTAGTAGATGCTTATGAAAAATTATTAAAAGCTAACTCAATAGACTTAGATTATAACTTTTCTTTTACTGATTTAGACATTCAAGGTATGGACACTAGTGATCCACAAGCAGCACTTGTTGCAAATATCATTAAAGATTTTAGTTTTGATGTAAATACTAAAATGGATAAAAAAGAGCATATTATGGAAGGGGTTATCAACGTTAATATGCAGAATAATAAACTAATGGCTGCTGATTTCTATGTTGATAAAGAATTAGTTGGAATCAATATACCTTTCATATATGATAGGACTCTCTACGTTACATGGGACAGTCTATTCAATAAGATAAAAGAAAAAACAGACATTAGTATTGATTGGAAAGATTATCTAGAACTATTAGACAAAGATAATTATCCATCAGCTAAAAATATTGATAAAAGTAAATACAATGAATTAACTAGTGAATTTGTCAAAGGAATACTAGGAAATATAACTAAAGAATCAGTAAGAGTTGGTGATAAAAATATTAGTTGTGATAAGTATCCATTACAATTCGATTATTCTAAAATGATGGAATTTGTTTTTAAGATAATGGATGAAATGGTAACTGATAAAGATGCCAAAGCATTTATTTATGAAGTTGTTGATAAAGTTTCAGAAAAAATTATTGCCAATGAAGATTATACATATTTTGATATAACTGAGGAAGAATTTAAAAATGGTATCGAAGAATTCAAGAATAATTATGAAGATATGTTAGATGAATTAGATGGTAAAACTATCTTGCAGAAGATGGCAGAAGAAGGATTTGATATTAATACCTTAACAGATCTAATGGAAGCAGGAATTAATATTAAGGCAGATGTTTTTGTTGACAAGAACAATACCATAAGAAAAGTTGATTTCATTGAAGAGATTAATGATACTAAGGCAAACATGAAAATGGGAGTAAAATTAGAATGTGTAATCAACTCAATAGATAAGAAACTTGAGTTTAATGGTGTTGACAAATCAGAAGGTGTTAATCCTATAGAACTTGATCAACAACAGATAGAAGAGTTAATTGTTGAAATGCAAAATACAATAATGGGTAAGGTGATGACTAACCCATTCTTAAGTCAATTAATAGGACAGTTTAGTGGAGGTCAAATGCAGTAAAATGATAATTACTTTTTGGGGACTATTTAATAAAAATTTCAAAGAGTTGATAAGAGAAAAAAAACGAAACATTTTATTGTTTGTTTTACCTATAGCTATATTTGTATTTGTATTCTTGTTTTTTACCAATAGCCAAGTAGAAAAATCATTTGTAAAACCTATCAACATAGGTATAATTGATAATGATAAAAGCTTGTATAGTTCAGCTCTTATTGAAGCTTATAAAGGTAATGAGTCGTTTACCGACTTTATCAATATAAATATTGGAAATAATGAATTAAAAGAAGCTTTTGAACAAGGAAAATATGATGCATTAGTTGAAGTTCCCGAAGATTTTGCTGATAGTTTGATGAGATTTGAGAAAGATCCAGTAGAGGTCAAAATTGCTTATAAGGACCCTGTGAAAGCAATTTTGTTTAAAAATGTTATGGAAAGCTATGAAAATTATATTACTTCTGTTCAAGTGGGAGTAGAAGTATTATATGATAAAATGAAAGAACTGTCTATGACTAATGAGGAGATTTCATTGTATAACAATGAAATCTCCTATGAATTAGTTATGACTTCAGTAGGAAGAAATAGATTTTTTAGATATAATGAACTAATCAATATACCTTCTACCACATCAGTTAATTACTTTTTTATAGGGGTAATAATGATGTTCTTAATGTACATGTCTATATTTACAGCTATAGATTTACTTAGAGAAAGAGAGCATATGTGTTTTAAAAGATTAAAAATAGCTAGAATATCAATTTTTAGATATCTATTAAGTAAATTACTTAGCTCTACAGTTTTTATTTTTATTATTGTAATAGTATGGTTTTTAATGATATCAATCACTACCAATCTAACCATTCATAATAATCTAGGATATATAGTTTTATATATTATAAACTGCATATTGTTTGCAGTGAGTTTTGCTATGTTTATTTCTAGCTTGTTAAAAAGAGATGAGAATGTCATATTAGTCAGTAATATATTTATTTTCATAAATGCCATTATAGGTGGCAGTATAATTCCAATACATTATATGCCTGATGTACTAAGAAAGATAGCTGTGATTACTCCTAATTATTGGATGATTAAAGGAATGCTATATTTAGATAGTGGGTATAAGTACATGTATGGTATTATAATTATGGGTGTGTTTATTTTAATGAGTATATTGCTTACATACTTATCTTTTGTAAGATACAAAAATAGCAACTAATGTACCAGAAAGAAATAAAGTATAGAAAATGGTGATAGTATGAACAGGTTGTTTAACATATTGCAAAGTAGATTGAAGTTATTGTTTAAAAGTAAAATAATTATTATATTATTAATTATAATGATAAGCTTACCTTGTATGCTCGTTGGTACTTTGTATCATAATGCTGATGAGAGTAGTAGCATACCTGTTGCCGTAGTAGACAAGGATGTCACTGACATGTCTAAGAATATATTGGATAATCTGGATGATGATAAGATTTTACGTGTTATCCGTAGTACTGAAACTGAAGCAATGAGCAAATTGAAAAATGGACAGATTGAAGCTATATATATATTAAAAAAAGATCTAGAAGACAATATTATCAATGAGAAATATGATGAGATTATTGATGTCTATTATATAAGAGGTAGCAATATTGCAAAATTTATAGGAGACATATTTGCTGAAAAAGTATTAAGAGATTTATGTTTGACTAAAAGTATCAATCTACTAGAAAGATCTTTAGAAGAAAATGATTATGATGGCAAAGATGCTATTCTAAAAGAAGCTTATAAATATGGGCTTTCTATGCAAGATTATAGTAATGATAAGCATTATTATATAAAGGTTGAATTTGTTGATAGCAACAAATCCAGTATTGATGAAAAGACTATTCATAATGATTTGATTTACAAAAAGATGATATTAGGTATAATCATTTCTTTTATATCTTTTTTCTTATTATTTGCTGCTATTAGCATTATTAAAGATAAAGAGAATGGTATGCTAGGGAAAATACAGATAACAAGTACTAATAATGCAACTATTATATTAGGCAACTATTTGAGTCTAGTTGTTTCAGGTAGTATCATTGGGATGATTTTTTCGATAATCAATAGTGTATATGCTACAGATAATCATCTAAAAATATTTTTTGGTACTTTTATTGCATTACTTATGTTTATTATAAGTATATCATCATTGATTATGTTCTTTACTAGTGTAATAGACAAGACTGATACATATACTATGATATTCACAATATTTATATTGATTATGGGAATTGTCAGCGGTAGTTTTTTCAGTATTGACTTGCTTTCTTGGGGAATTAAAAGTCTATGCTATTTAATTCCTAATTATTGGACATTGAATTATCTGATAGATATTATTACTGTAGGATTTGATATCATTGATTTATTGAACTACATTGGAATAATGTTACTATATACAATTATAATGATATTAATAACATATTCTATTAATAAATACGGAGAAAGGTGATAAGATAAATGGAACCAATGAATTTTTCTACCATAAAAAACAATATTAGAACTAATAAAAATCTAGAAAGTACATTAGAGCAGTTAGCAGAAAATTATCAGTTTAGTCAATATAAAGTTGCTGTTTATGATCTATTATTTAATTGTATTACTTTTCTTGAGATGTTGGATGATACAAAAAATAATAATTACCTATTAAAAGATAGCCAATCCAAAGAAATAACTAAATGGGTTATAGCAATATTTGACAACTACGCAAATCTTGAAAGTTTAGTTTATGAGAGACAAGATTTAATGAAAATTAGGGATAAAATCGAGTCAAATATTGAGATGCTATCATATTATACTGATGAAGTTGAAACATATGAATACATTTTAAATAGAATAGAAGGTAGATTCATTCATAATTATTATGACTTAGAAGATGATAGTAGTTTTGCTGGTAATCTTCTACAATTCATCTTTGAGACAGATGAAAATATAGTAATAAATGAAAAGATAAAATTGACTTTAAGTCAGCTACCTATAAGAATAACTAAAAATAAATTCCATGAATATATAGAGAATTCACTTGAACTATACAAAGGTGCTTACATATCAGACTTAAATAATTTTATTGATATGTTAAAAGGTACTGCAATACTTGGACAAGATTATAAAGGTTACCATAGAGACATATGGGAGAATATAGAGATTCTTAGAAATACGGATTATAAGAATATAGAAAAGCCACAATATGATAACATTGTTGATATCAAAATAGATATAGCAAATAAAATTGAAAAGATTTATTCAGTATATACGTTAGGAGCTAGTATCATAAACAACTTGATAGAAATCAGTTATTGTGACAGGTTTAGTTCATTTGCTGATAATGATACTTTACATATAGTAGATGAGTTATTTCATATAATTAAAATAAAAGGTGAAAAGATTGGTGCTGATGATGAACTTTTTAACTCACTTGAAAGAATAGAAGGTGTTATAGAAACTAATCTGGGTGATATAGAAAAATATGCACCAGTAATAGAAACAGCGAATACAAAGTATAATAAGTTTATTAAGGAATATGGTTTTTCTGTTACTTATAAAAACATACAAAAACTAGATTATATGTCAGCTACGTCAAGTTATTTTATGAATCCTGAAAAAATGGATATGACAGAAGATGATGATAGAATAGATGAATTTACTCTAGCAAAAATCAAAAAGGAATTAATTTTTTGTATTGATGAGTATCTAAAGGATAAATCTCAAATATACAGACGAGCAATTATGTCACGATTATTATATTATTTACCAGTGACATTCAAGAAACCCCAAGAAATCCACAGCTATATTATTAATTCATTAGAACAATGCTCTGATTTAAATGAAAAAAATGCTTCTAAGGAGTTATTGAGACAGGTAATAGATGATCTATCGCCTTTATCATAATTAAATATTATTGGTTGCATAAAAAATACTTTTCTAATAATATTATATTTTTTTATGGGTATAATATTATTATCAACTATGATTGATTAACAATTATACAAGAAAGGTAGACGAAAATGGAGCAAAAACAATTTACTAAATTCTTTGAGAACTATAAACACGCTGATGTAGATAGAAAAATTGAATTATATTGTTCTACACAAGGTTTATCTGAGAATCAATATATGCAGCTTCTTAGAGCTTTTCCTGTTAATAAGATACCTAAGCTTGAAAAAGCACTTAGCTAATAAGAATTATCCTTTCATTAAGATTACACTTGATGGAAGGATTTTTATTATACTATAATACTATTACTTAATACCAAAAATATATTGTATTATAATTTTTTTTTGCTATACTATTAATATAAGTTATTTTGATGTTATTGATAATGCATCATTTAGAGTCATAGGTTAAAAGGGTGTTTATATGGAATATGCAGACAACATATATATAAGTAAAGAGATCAATGATAAAAAAGCAAATAAAATATTTAAGAAGCTAAAAAGAAAAAAACATATAAGGGATGTTTATTTTTTGACGTGTATAGAAGAATCAAAAAATCCTATGGAAATATTACTATCAACTGAATTATATAGACTACAAGATAAGGGAAATACATTTTTAATAATAGGTATTGCCAAGGGCAGAGATAATGCATTTGAGTTGGTTAGAGACATATATGATGATGTGTATACCAGTTCTTCTACTGTTAATTTAAAAGCCTATTTTAAGACTAGTTAATTATTTATATTACGATATATAAGGTTAATAAAGAAATGGGGATTCTATGAAATACTTAAATATTGTTGGTAGTATTATAATTGGAGTTTTACTATTTTTTATTTTATTATTTACTTCAGTAGAAGTTGTTGCATACAATATAAATCATTATCAATGTCAGTATGAAAGACATGACATTTTAGAACAAACAAACATGAGTCTTGATGAACTAACTAAAGTTACTATTAATATGATAGCCTATCTAAAAGACTCCAGAGAATCATTAGATATGAAAGCTGTTATAAATGGCAGAGAACAAGAGGTTTTTGGTGAACGTGAAAAAAGCCATATGGTTGATGTTAAAAAAATATTTGTTATAGGTACATATATAAGAAATATTAGTTTGATTATATTTGTTATAGCCATTAGTTATATGGCTATAACAAATAAGAAGATGCTGACCATTACATTTTCTATGGTTAAATATGTATTTGCTGTTATAATTATGTTGATATTAATACTAAGTGGCTTATTATTAATTGATTTCAATAAATATTTTACTATATTTCATGAAATATTTTTTTCTAATGATCTATGGTTATTAGATCCTAAGACAGATATTCTAATTAATATAGTGCCAGAAATATTTTTCTTCCAAACAGCTATGATTATAGTAGGAATCTTTGTTGTAAGTGCCATTGTATCACTTATTATCATTGAGGTAACAAAGAAAAAATTATTTAAGCAGTATATTAAAAGTATAAAATAAGGTATACAGGTGGTTAATTATGTTATTTATATTACTTGGATTATTAAAAATTTTTTTATATATAATATTGTTTATAATACTATTTGTGGTATTATGTATATTAACTATACTGTTTGTACCAATAAGATATAGTACTCAAGGTGAAAAATATGATACAATAAAGTTGGATGTGAAAGTTAATTGGTTACTTCATATAGTATCATTTAAATATCATATGGATAATGATACCAAAATGAGCCTAAAAATATTTGGTAAAGACATTATGGCAGAAAAGAAACATAAAAAGGTAAAAAAAGTTAATAATAAAAAGAGTAGGAAAAAACAAAAGAAAAAAGATATTATAGTTAAATCAGAATCTAAGGTAGATAATGTAGAGTGCAATATTAAAACCAAAAAAGATGATTTGCAAGGGAAAAAAGATGAAATAAAAGAAGACAAAAATGACAAAGTAAATTTGGGAGACAAGGTTAATCAAAAAAGTGAAGAATTAAATAAAAATAGAGTTAAAAAAAATAATAAAATAAAAGAAAAAAAGACCAAGAAGAAAAAGAAAAAAGATAATAAAGTTAACAAAGATAAGGCAACAAATAGTAAATGGAAACAAATATACAGTACAATAAAAGATTTTATAAAAAATGAAGAAAATCGAGCTGTCATTAAAATGATAAAAGATAAAGTGTTAAAAATGATAAAACACATTTTACCTAAGAAATTTCAGTCTAAGTTGATTATTGGTACTGGTGATCCTGCTTCAACAGGATATGTAGTAGGTGTAGTAAGTATATTATATACTGTTACTGGTAATAAATTAAAAGTTGTCCCTGATTTCAATGAGAAAATACTTCAAGGATGTTTTTATGGAAAAGGGAAAATATATTTAATTGTGTTACTAAAAAATACATTAAGTATTATTTTAGATAAAAGAGTAAGAAAAATATATAAAACATATAAGGTATAAAAAATATATCTATGAACTTAAGGAGGAAAATAAATGGAATCAAATTTTAAAAAAACTGTAGAATCATTATTTAATGGAATGGAAAATTTCGTTTCTACAAAAACAGTAGTAGGCGAAGCCATTAATATTGGAAATACTATAATACTACCATTAGTTGATGTTTCATTTGGTGTAGGTGCAGGGGCTTCTGAAGAAGCAAAAGAAAAAACAAAAGGTGTTGGTGGAGGAGCATTAGGTGCTAAGATTAGTCCAAGTGCTGTTCTAGTAATCCAAGATGGTCAAACAAAATTAGTTAATGTTAAAAATCAAGATAGCTTAACTAAAATAATTGATATGGTTCCTAATATAATGGATAAATTTACTGCAAAAAAGAAAGATAATGTTAAGGAAGAGAAAATAACAAAAGAAAAATACCCAGAAGACGAGGAATAATATTAGGAGAAAATATAATGAAAAAATTATGTAAAACATTAATATGTTTATGTATGAGTTCCATTATTTTATTCAATGTTCCAGTATTAGCAATAGATAAAGTTCCCCCAATATCAGTAAAAGTAAATGATAATTATATTATTATGGATACTGAACCAATCATGATGAATGATACTGTGTATGTACCACTAAGATCCATAGCCAATGCTCTAAGTGCAGAAGTTCTATGGGATGGAGATACACATAAGATAACAATCAATGAAGCAGATAATAAAATTGAGTTATCTACAGACTCTAATATTGTAGATATTAATGGTGAGCAATATGAACTTGAAATTGTACCACCAGTAGTAGATGATAGAACTATGGTTCCTATAAGATTTTTTGCAGAAGGTATGAACTGCACAGTAGATTGGAAGAAGAAAGTATATACTGTAAAAATACTTAGAGAAAATCTTGTTGTTCCAGCTACTAGTCTGCTTAACAGAGGTTATACAGACGAAGATCTGATTTTATTAGCCAAGATAATAACTGCTGAGGTTAATTATATAAGCTTTGATGCAAAGATTGCTGTAGCTAATGTTGTCATAAATAGGAAAAATAGTCCAGAGTTTCCTAGTACAATAAAAGGTGTTATTTATGACAAGACATATTGTGTGCAATTTCCACCAGCTCACAAAGCAAGTTTTGCAGAAAAAGAACCAACTACAGATTGTATCATCGCAGCTAAGATGGCTTTAGAGGGAGTAAATAACATAGATAAATGTTTGTTTTTCAATCACAGGCCCTTTAAATCCAAGTCAAAAGATTTTTATAAAAAAATAGATACTGAATATTTCTATTATTAATATAGAGATAGATGAGTTATAATAATAGGTGTTATGATGCCTATCAATTAGATAAAGTAATAATATGAGACCCATAACATGTTTTTTACAGAGAGGTGACCAATATGAGTAAGAAGTTTGCACCTATTTTTATAACAGTATTATTATGTTTGATAAATGCACTCATGCTATATGGCTTTTCGTTTAAAGCAATTATCTCAGACGTTCTAATAGTTAAGATTATTGGAGTGATATTTGCTATAGGTATAATATGGGTAATTATTGCACTTATAGTAAATCTTATAAGAAGACTAGATGAATTAAAGGAGGAAAATGAAGATGATCTTAGTAAATACTGATTACATCTCAGGAAAACAACTAGAAACACTATCAATCGTCAAAGGTTCCACTATTCAATCTAAACATGTTGGTAAAGATATTATGAGTTCATTTAAAACAATTGTTGGTGGTGAACTTGGTACGTATAATAAAATGATGAATGAAGCAAGAGCATTAGCTACAAAACGTATGGTTGAAGAAGCCACAGCTCTAAATGCTGATGGTATTGTTAATATCAGATATGCTTCTAGTGCTATCATGCAAGGCGCTGCTGAAGTTATTGCATATGGAACAGCAGTTAAATTTGTAGAGTAATATTAATCTAGGCATCTTGCCTAGATTTTTCTAATTATTTAAAAAAGATATTTAAAATATAAAATAAAAGCATTTGAACAAAATATAAGTAGAAAGGATACAAAAAAGTATGTACTCACATGTAGATTGTATAGCTTGTATTATTAATAAAGCTAATCAACTAGCTGACAAATATATTGAAGACAAAAAAGAGAAATATAAATTTATGAACAAGGTTCTATTAGAAGTTGCTGATACTGAATATGAAAAAACAGCTCCTTACATAAGCACTAAGGTAATGAGAATATTACATAATCTTACAGGTATTGAAGACTTTTATAAAGAAGAAAAGAAGCTTTTTAATGAAAAATTATTAGCTATGGAAGATAATATAAAGACAATGCTTTATGATTCTGACAATAGATTCCTAGATGCTATTAGAATAGCTATGGCTGGTAATATAGTTGATTTTGGAGCTCTTGATAATATTACTATGAAGCTTGTTGAAGATATCATCAAAAGAACTATGGAGAGTGAAATTGATAAAGAGGTGTATGATAAATTCTATAAGGAATTATCTAATGCAAAAGAAATATTATATCTAGGAGACAATACAGGTGAAATTGTTTTTGATAAAATTTTACTGGAAGAAATTAAAAAAGAGTTTCCTGATATAACAATCTATTTTGCAACAAGAGGTAAACCAGCACTTAATGATGCTAATGAAGAAGATGCTTATTTTGTTGGTATAGATAAACATGCCCAAATAATAAATAATGGTACAGATATTCCTGGTACAGATTTAGATGAAGTATCTGACGAATTCAAAGAGGTATTTTATAATAAAGCAGATATGATTATATCCAAAGGACAAGGGAATTTTGAGACATTATCTGGTAGCGGTCATAACATTTTCTATCTGTTCCTATGTAAATGTGACATGATAACTAAGAGACTTAAGATAGATAAGTTATCAGCAATGTTTCTATACGAAAAGGATATTGATAAAACTTTATTTTGATTTTCTTATTTCTTCATAACTTTTTCATATTGTTATTTTATAATTACAATAACAAATCAAAAAGGAGGAAATATATATGAAAAAAACAAAGTTAATTACATTCGGTTTGTTAGGTTCACTATTAGTAGGAATGGCTGCATTTGCAGCTACTCCAGCACAAATTTATTCAGACCTTACTGGGATTACAGAAGAAGAAGCTTATGAATTAAGACAAGAAGGTAAGACTTTCGGTGAATTAGCTAAGGAAAATGAAGTCTATGATGAATTTGTAGATAAGATGGTAGAACAAAAAATAGCCTTGATTGAAGAGAAAGTAGAGCAAGGTCACTTAACTAGAGAGAAAGCTGATGAATTCATAGCAAATATAAAAGAAAATGCTAGTAATTGTGATCCAAGTAATCCACAGAAATTAGGACGAAAAATTGGTCTAGGTCGTAGAAAGGGAAATGGACGAGGAGCATGTAATGGTAATGGCTATGGAAGACGCAATGGCGGTAGAGGATTAGTCTATGGAAGAAGAGCTAAATAATACTTAATTCAAAAGATGCAAAAGGCAGCTCATAGCTGCTTTTTTGCATATATAAAGGTAATTTGATAAAATATAATAAAAGTACTATTTATATATTAACATCCAAGAACTTGATGACTATATGAAAGGGAAAAAAATGGAAGAAAAAATACTTATTATAGATGATGAACATGGATTGTTAGAAGTAGTGGAAGCATATCTTAAGAAAGAAGATTATGAGGTTTTTACTGCTGATAATGGGAAAGAAGGATTATCCCTCTATAAAAATATTGATCCCAATTTTATAATATTAGATTTGATGCTTCCAGATTTATCTGGTGAAAAGATTTGTGAAAAAATAAGAGAAGAATCAGATGTACCTATATTAATGCTTACTGCAAAAAGCTTGGAAGATGATAAAATAAATGGACTAGCACTTGGGGCAGATGATTACTTGACTAAGCCTTTCAGTCCTAGAGAATTGGTTATGAGGGTTAAGGCAATACTTAGACGTACTAATAAAAAAACTAAAATTAACAATGATAATATAATATCATTCAATAATAATGACATAATAATTGATAAAGAAGAACACATTGTTAAGAAAGCTGGAGAGATACTTAATATTACTCCTAATGAATATGAAATTCTATTACTTTTTGTTAAAAACCCAAACAAAGTATTTACTAGGTCTCAAATAATAGATGTAGCTCTAGGTTATGAATTTGTAGGGTATGATAGAACCATTGATGCACATATTAAAAACCTCCGTAAAAAATTGGAAGATAATATAAAAAAACCTGAATATCTTTTGACGGTTTATGGTGTAGGATATAAGTTTAAAGGTAAAAAGGATTAGAAATGGGTGAAATGGTTATGGTAAGTCTCAGTAAAAGAATAGTAAAAAATTCTATAATAATATCATTGGTTACAGTAATAGTAATTATCATATTATCTAATATAGGAATAAAATATTATTTTACCGATTATGTGATAGAGCAAAATAAAGTTGATAATGAAGAAATAATAACATATGTTAATACTAGTATTGAGAATGATGGCATTATTGATAATAGAGAGCTGTCTTATCTGAAACAGCAAGCACATTTTAAGAATGTAGAGATTGTATTGCAAGATATAGATAAGGAAGTTATATTTGTCAGCAGTATGGGAATGGGTAAAGCCATTGGAATGGGTAAAGCTATGCATAAAAAACCTTTTAAGGAAGACTATACTTATTTAGAGAAAAAATTGAGTTATGAAGGTCAAACAATTGGATATCTTAGTATAGGACATTATAAAAACATTATCACTGCAAAAGAAGATAATGATTTTATCTATACAATAAATATATTATATGTAATCTCATTTTTTATAGCTGTGTTACTTGCTATTTTTTTAAGCCTATTACTTGTTAGAAGACTTACACGTCCTATTATTGAGATAAAGGATAGCACCCATAATATTTCAAAAGGTAATTATGAACGTGTAAAATCAATAAAAACTGATACAAAAGAATTAAACGAATTAGCAACTTCTATTGAAGAATTAGCTAGGCAGCTCAGTGAACAAGAACAATTAAGAAAAAGACTCAGTAACGATATTTCCCATGAACTTAGAAGTCCTCTGGCAGTACTTAGGAGCCAAATAGAAGCATTGATGGATGGAGTTCTAGAGCCATCACCAGAGAGACTTGCAAAATTGAATGATGAGATCGTGAGAATGACCAAACTAATTAATGATCTCAATGAATTAGTGATAGTTGAGAGCGAACACCTAAGACTTAATACAAGTAAGATAAATATTGAAAATGAGTTGTCAACTATAATTGAGGGATTCATACCACTGATGGATAGTAAAGATATTAAGCTTATAGTTGAATTAGAAAAAGATATATATGTAAATGGAGATAGGGATAGATTGAAACAGATATTCGTTAACCTACTAACCAATGCTTATAAATATACCAATAGTGGAGGCATTGTAAAAGTTACATTGACAAAAAACACAGACAAAGCCATAATTAGATTTATTGATTCTGGTATAGGGATTAAGAAAGAGGATTTGTCGTATATATTTCAACGATTCTATAGAGGGGATGAATCAAGGAGTAGAAAGACAGGCGGTGCTGGTATAGGATTATCCATAGTTAAGGAACTAGTGAAAGCACATAAAGGCATAATAACAGTTGACAGTGAACTTGGAAAAGGATCTATATTTACTATTAAATTCAAGTTAGCCACTTAAAATTAATCTTAAAATAATGGGGGTAGAATCTTGATATAAGACTACTAAGAGAAACAATCAGTTCTAGCTGCTAGAAGAACAGGATGATAGGTATATTCAGAAGGATGCCCTCGTTGATAGGATTAGATATAATGCTAAGCTAATAAATGGAAAAATGACTCTTCAAAAATATTAAGTATTGAAGAGTCATTTTATTTATAGTATTATTTTTAACAGCTATCTCTTTTTATTTGCTTTTTGCTGTTCCTTTTGATATGCTTGATCATATTTTTTCCATTGTTTATAATTTTTTTGTTTTTCTTTTTTTGTATCCTTTATTTGGTCATTTAATTTATCAATATTATTTTGATGATATTTTTGTATTTCACTACCTTTATATTTTTTCTTTTGTTCTTCTTGGTATTTCTTTTGCTTTTTATAATAATCAATTTTTTTATCGTTTTCTATATATTGTTTTGCATTTTCGTATGCTTTGTCTAAATTATTTTTTGCTCTTTTAGATTTTGGGACACGAATTCCTGTTTCATATTCTCTTATCCATTTATCTACTTCATAAGTTTTTCTATTACCTTGATGTTGGATACTATTTTCTTGTTCGCTATTAGTCATATTCATTATAACCTCTTATTATTGTACTTGCTTCATTATATTTTAAGTTATGAAACATGTTACTCTAATAAATATAATGAACAATTAATATAAGGTTAGTTATAGTCAAATTGATTGAGAATATTACTGGGTTTAAACAAGAATTTGATTTTTGTTATCTAGAACAACAACTTTTGGTTTATAGTTTTTAGCTTCTTCTTTATCCATCAATGCGTAGGCGATAATGATTATTATATCACCTGGTTGTACAAGTCTGGCAGCTGCTCCGTTTAGACATATGGTACCGCTGTTACGTTCTCCTTTTATTACATATGTCTCTAATCGAGAGCCGTTATTATTATTAACTATCTGCACTTTCTGTCCAGGCAATATATCTGCTAATTCCATTAGGTGTTCATCAATGGTGATGCTTCCTACATAGTTGAGGTTAGCATCAGTTACAGTTGCTCTGTGTAGTTTTCCTGTCATCATTTCAATTAACATATTAGATTACCTCCATTCTTAGATTATCAATCAATCTTGTTTGACCGATTTTAACAGCAAGAGCAATGAGAATATTACCCTGAATATAATCTATATCTTTAAGTGTATCTTCATTAACTATGCTTATATAGTCTATAGTTGATGAAGGTTTTTCTTCAATCATTTTTTTAATGATATCTTTTATGATTGTGGCTGATTGTTCACCGTTTTTGATACACTCTTTTGATTTTTGGAGAGATTCATATAAAATAGTAGCTTGATTGCGCTCTTCATGATTTAGGTATGTGTTACGAGAACTTAATGCTAGACCATCATTTTCCCTTACAATAGGGCAGATGATTATATCAATAGGCATGTTCATGTCTTTAACCATTTTCTTGATGACTATAGCCTGTTGAGCATCTTTTTGTCCAAAATAAGCTTGATTTGGCTGAACTATATTGAATAATTTAGTTACAATAGTTGTTACACCTCTAAAATGAGTAGGTCTTGATTTACCACATAGATTATCTGTAAGATTGTTAACAGTGACATAAGTAGCGTGATTATCTAGGTACATTACCCCATTGGTTGGTATGAAAATAACATCTACTCCCGCTTCATTGGCAAGCTTTTTATCATTTTCTATATCTTTTGGGTATTTATCCAAATCTTCAGTAGGACCAAATTGAGTGGGATTTACATAGATACTTAGTACTGTTATATCATTATCTGTAACTGATTTTTGTACTAAAGAGATATGTCCCTTATGTAGATATCCCATAGTAGGCACTAAACCTATAGTTTTGCCTTCTGTACGATAGATTTCCAGATGTTTTCGCAGTTTATTTATATCATTAAATATTTTCATGATTTTTTCCCTCCACCATATATTGAATCAATTACATCCTGCTTTATATGAAAAACGTGTTCTTTACTAGGAAAAGTCTTTTGTTTTACGTCTCTTATATAATTGCTGACAGCTTTCATGATTTCATCTTGTACATTAGAATACTGCTTAACAAATTTTGGTACTATATCAGAATATAGGTTCAATATATCATTGGTGACTAATACCTGACCATCACAGTCAGAACCTGCACCGATACCTATAGTAGGAATTTCTACCTTTTCTGTAATAAGTTTTGCTAATTCCGTTGGTATACATTCAAGTACAATTGCAAATGCTCCGGCTTCTTCTAGAGCCATTGCATCTTCAAGTAATTTTTTAGCTTTTTCTTCAGATTTTCCTTGAATATAATAACCGCCTAATTGATTAATTGATTGAGGGGTTAGTCCTATATGTCCCATAACAGGGATTCCTGCATTTATAATTGCTTTGGTTTGCTTTATTACTTCTGTTCCGCCTTCAAGTTTTACAGCATTAGCTTTGCCTTCTTGAACTAGACGTCCTGCATTTCTCACAGCTTCGTATTTTCCTGTGTGGTAAGTTAGGAAGGGAAGGTCAGCAACGATTAATGAGTGTTTACTGCCTCTAGAAACTGCTTTTACATGATGAAGCATATCTTCTATAGTTACCTCTGTAGTATTTTCATAACCTAAGATAACCATTCCTAATGAATCGCCAACCAATATTATGTCAATACCTGTTTCATCTAGTATAGCTGCTGTAGGGTAGTCATATGCTGTCAACATTGTTATTATTTTGTTATTCTTTTTCTTGTTCCTTATTGTTTGTGTAGTTACAGTTTTCACCTTGTAATACCTCCTTTAAAGTATTTAGAGTGTATTCGTTTAATTTGTTTTGTTTTTTTACTAGACTTAGAGTTCTATCACCTAGTAAACGATAAAATTGTTCCAGGCTTCTATCTTCTCTAGATAAAGCTCGTATATGTGTCTTGATAGTATGGACATCACCTCGAGCCATAGGTCCAGTCAGAGCATTCACAGTCCCTTTTTCAAAAATGTTATTGATTGTTCCTTTTACTAAGGATTCTATTAGTTCTAATGATGATTCCTGCTTTAATCCAATTCTGTTAAGAGTTTCTAATCCTGTATCAATTACAGTAACAAGATAGTTAGATACTATACAAGCTGCTGCATGGTATAGGGACTTTTGCTCTGAACTTATGTTGTGTATTTCTAAATTAATATTTAGCAGTATTTTTCTGAAATCATCAGTCAAGTTTCCTTTACCTTCTAATGTAAGTGGTGTTTGCGGTAACATGGTTAATGCATAATTAATATCAGCAAATGATAACATAGGATGTAGTGATAGGGTAGTTGAACCTAATTTGGAAAGAGGTTCAAGTATAGTGGAGGGATGAGTACCACTTGTATGACAAACCACTTTATCATCCCATTTTGCATTTATTGATATTAATTGAAGGACAACATCTTCTATTAAGTCATCAGGAGTAGTTATCATGATATATTTTGATGAATCAACTAATTGGGTAATATTTTCATAAGTATTGCTATTGGTTAAAGCAGCACTTTTCTTAGCTGATGCAAGTGACTTACTATTATAACCACTGATAGGTAGATGCATATTGTTAAAATACATACCTAATGTTGTTCCAACTTTTCCAGCTCCTATAAATCCAAACATTGAAACCTCCTATTTTTTCATAAGCTACATTAAAAAAACCTTCTTAGACAGCGTCTAAGAAGGTAGGATATAATAATTAATATACCATGTTTTTCCTTGATACTGTCTTTGTTCTATGAATCAAAGCAGATATTATCTATTAAATTTTTTAGAGATTAGCTATAATATAATCCAGTATACTATGGGCTAATTGTTTTTTAGGCATAACTGGATAGGTTTTCTTATTACCTTTTTTGTCAATTAATGTTACACAATTGGTATCAGTGCCAAAACCGGCATCTGCCCTAGTGACATCATTAACTATTATCATGTCAATATTTTTTTTCTTCAGTTTACTAATTCCATTTTCCATAACATCGTTGGTTTCAGCTGCAAATCCCACTATTAATTGTTCTGGGGTTTTGTGCATGCCGATCCATTTTAGTATGTCTGGATTACGGGTTAGTGTAAGCTTGAAATCATCGTCTGATTTTTTTATTTTTTTATCTACATAAACCTCTGGGCGATAGTCTGCTACAGCTGCAGATTTAATAATTATATTCTGGTCTTTCAGATTGTCTTTCACGGCAGTAAACATTTCTTCAGCTGATTCAATCTGAATATATTTTTTTAGGTTATTGGGTTTTTCTAAGGTAACAGGTCCAGATATTAATGTTACTTCTGCTCCTTTTATCACTGCTGCTTCAGCAATAGAATAACCCATTTTGCCAGAAGAATGATTGGTCATATAACGAACTGGGTCAAGAGCTTCTCTTGTTGGTCCAGCTGTTATCAATATTTTTTGTCCAGCAAAAGGTTTATCATCTAATAAATTCATGGTAATTGATTCAATAATAGTGTCTACATTGGCTAGTTTTCCTATGCCTAAGTCACCACATGCTAATCTTCCTGAATCTGGCTTAATGAATTTATAGCCATGATTCTTTAGTTTTTTAATATTATCTTGTACTATAGGATTTTGATACATGTTGGTATTCATAGCAGGGGCAATAACTATAGGTGCTTTAGTTGCCATGATGGTTGTTGATAACATATCATCTGCTATTCCATTTGCTATTTTACCTATTATGTTAGCTGTAGCAGGAGCAACTAGAAACAAATCAGCTGACTTGGCTAAAGCAATATGTTCAATATCCCATTGAACTATTTTATCAAACATATCTACAATCACAGGTTGCCATGATAATGATTGAAACGTCAAGGGTGCAACAAATTCTGTAGCTGATTTAGTCATAATTACATGTACATCAGCATTTAATTTCTTTAGTTTACTAACAAGGTCACATACCTTGTATACTGCAATTCCACCACTTACACCAATAACGATAGTTTTTCCTTTTAGCATTTGGAAATCTCCTTTCGGTGTAGTATCTTCAATATACCACTAGAAAAAGTAAAAATCAATATTAATTTTAAATTTAATGTTATAGCTATAGTAAATTATTTTATGGAGTAACATGTAACATAGAATTATTATCTGTTTTATGGTATAATATGTACATAGTGCGAGTTATAAGTAATATATAGAATAACGATGTTTATTATTAAAAGAGTAAAGTTATTATGAATCTCTTCACTTGTTTGTAGACTGATAATACGGAGGGACTATATTTGAAACTTAAAACAAAGAGACAACAATTTATCTGTTCTATGGGTATAGGTGTTTCTATAAGTATAGTTATTATGACATTGTTTTTTTTATCTATTGATACTATAGAAAACAAATATAATCAAAGACAGAGGTTAGAAGTTTTAGAAAGATTTCTTAGGTTTCAATCAAGAGCAGAAACTATTATTAATGAGAGTATTAATTTATTAGAAGGGTATATGACATATATAAAAATCAATCCAGATATTTCAGAAGAAGATTCGAATAAATATCTAGATAATCTTTTATCCACAAAAAAAACCCTTATAAGAAATATAGGGATTATGGAGGATACAACAGTAATATGGAATTATCCAAGAGAAGGTAATAAAGAAGTTATAGGAGTCGATTTGACGACAATAACTAGTCAGAAAGATGATATAATTAAGGTAAAAAAAACATTAAAACGCTTATTTATTGGACCTGTAAATTTAATTCAAGGAGGAGTTGGATTCATAGCTCGTTTACCAATAGTCTTTGAAGGAGAATATAAGGGGCAGATAAGCGTTGTTTTAGATGGAGATAAATATCTCGAATATATGGATGTAATTGCAGAAGAATCAAAGCTTAATGTAACCATATATAATCTAGAGGATTTCCCTTTGCAACCCTTTCATGGTGATAGCAAATTAATTGACAGAGAGGGTCTAGTTCTAAATATTGAAATTCTTAATAATAAATGGAAAGTTGTTATAGAACCATTACATGGATGGAAAAAAAATAAAACAATAATTTTGGCTTATAGAGCGTTAAGTATATTAATCGGCCTAATAATTGGTATCTTTCTCCATATAATTTTCTATACAAGGTACCAGTTAAACTATCAAGCTATGAATGATCAATTGACAGGATTAAATAATAGATATTTTTTAGATTACTATTATCAAACTATATTAAAAAAAGCAGAAGCAAATAATGAATTTATTGGTCTATTCTTAATTGATATTAATCATTTTAAAGCCATAAATGATAATTATGGTCACAAGGTTGGAGATTTAGTCTTGATTGAATTCGCTAAGAGAATCCAAGCTATTGGAATTAATAAAAAAAGAGGATTTAGAATAGGTGGGGATGAATTTCTTATCTTAGTTTCTGATATCAATGAATTACAAGATTTAGAATATGCTTTTAGAATAATAAGGGAAGAAACATTATTTAGATTTAAATATCAAGATAATCATATTGAGGTTGTACCTAGTATTGGACTTGCTACTTATCCAATAGATGGAGATACCCTAGAAAGAATCATGAATGTTGCAGATTCTAGGATGTATGAAGAAAAAAGATTGTCAAAATAATATTACAAAGGGCATCTTACCAAAATTTATCTATTGGTAAGACAATCTTTTATTTTATTAAATTCATAGATTTTATTGTAAACATGAAATACTCTGTTCATGATGGTCCAGGAATAAAATTAGTTACTGTCTCATAATTGAAAAAATAAATGTTTTGTATTATAATTATACCAATGTTTATGAATCATTCGTATGTAATTATAAGGTGGTGTATTATGTAATGTATCAAGCAACATTGGTGTTAGAGGGTGGTGCTACTAGAGGAGTATATACAGCAGGTATTTTGGATTATTTTATGGAGCAAGAATTAGTAGTGTCTAATATATTAGGGGTTTCAGCAGGATCATGTAATTGTGTAGATTATATTTCTGGACAGATTGGAAGATCTAAGGATTGTATGATAATTACTAAGAAAGAAAATGTGTATTATGGTATTAGGAAGCTTGTTAAAAAAGGCAAATTGATAGATATGGATTTATTATTTGATGACTTTGCTAATATAGTTTTTCCATTTGATTATGAGGCTTTTTTTGATTCTGATACTGAATGTGAAATAGTTGCTACTAATTGTGTAAGTGGAAAAGCGGAGTATATGAAACCTGATAAAAAAGAGGAACTTATGTCCATATGCAGAGCTTCTAGCAGTGTGCCTTTGATTGCACCTATGGTATGGATTAATGATATTCCATATCTTGATGGGGGTATTGCTGATTCTGTACCTATAGATAGAGCAATGGAGTTAGGAAATAAAAAGATTGTAGTTATATTAACAAGAAACAAGGGCTATCGTAAAAAAGTACCTTCAAAAACTATGATAAGATTGTGCAAACGAAAATATGCGGCTTATCCAAGATTAATTTCTGCTTTGGAAAATAGGTATAAAGTATATAACAAAACAATGGATTATATAGATGAACTTGAGAAAAAGGGAGATATTTTTGTTATGCGTCCAACTCTTCCTCCTGTTTCCAGATTTGAAAAAAGTGTGGAAAAGCTTAATGAGTTCTATAATCATGGTTATGAGGATGGGAAGAAGGAGTATACAACATTGTTAGAATACATAAAATAAAATGGAAAATTAATTCTTTTTTGTAAATATTTTTACTTGATTTTTCTTTATAGATATAATATAATATTTCTTACAATTTTCAACAAAAACCAGCCTTATACTAGTCTTATTCTAAAAAGATAAGGGGTCGCTCCCAAAGAAATTTTCTAGTGGGTCAAGCGAATAGGAATATGGTATCTTCTAAGTGGCTATCTGCATGACGGAAATCGTAGCAGACCTAAGAGATAAAATTAACTATTCGTCATGGTTGCTTAATAAGGTTAGATAACTGTCTTGTTAAAGAGGGTTGTGATTATAATATTAGAGTTATATAAATTAAATTAAATAATGGATATAATAAAAGATCTCTCTTCTAGTTGTATATAGAACTAGGAGAGAGATTTTATTTGATTTTTATTTATGTTATATATCTATTATGTTATAATATAGTCGATAAATGTAAAAAATGGTAAGTTTAAAGGGGAAAAATATATGTTTCTATATAAGATAAATGGAACTAATCTAGAACAAGTAGTAGAAAAACCTTTTTCAAAAGAATACGAATTACATAAGCTATGTGAAGATAACTTAGCAAATATTTTTGATTTGAAATTCGTCAAAAGAGAATTTGCTCTTAATAATTTTAGGCTTGATACTTTAGCTTTTGATGAGAACAGTAAAGCTTTTGTAATTATAGAATATAAGAATAATAGTAACTTCAGTGTTATAGATCAAGGATATGCATATCTTTCACTCATGCTTAATAATAAAGCTGATTTCATACTTGAATACAATGAAAACTGTAAAAGTGTTCTAAGAAAAAGTGATGTGGACTGGACACAATCTAGAATTATATTTGTATCACCAACTTTTAATAATTATCAAAAAGAATCAATTAATTTTAAAGATCTACCTTATGAGTTATGGGAAATAAAGAGATTCAATAATGATACAATATATTTTAATCAAATAAAAGCATCTAAGAAAGTAGAATCTATAAAAACTATATCAATTACAAGTAATGATATGGAAAAAGTAAATAAAGAAATGAAAGCTTATACTGAAGAACAACATCTAATGAACTCAAGTGAAGATATAATTAAGTTATATAAAAAAATAAAAGAATATATATTGGCATTAGACAATACGATAGACATTAAGGCTAAGAAAATGGAAATAGGCTTTGTATATAATAAAAAGATTATGATAGATATATGTTTACAAAAAAAATCATTAAAGATATGGTTAAACACAAAAACAGGAACTATAGATGATAAAAGGAATATAACTAAAAATGTTACTAATATAGGTCATTGGGGTAATGGAGATTACGAAATACAGATAAGTAATGATAAAGATATTAAATATATTTTTAGTTTAATACAACAAGTATACCAAAAGAGAACATTAGCATAGGAAAAAGCAAAAGGGAATATGGAGCAGTGGAATAAAAATATTAAATATTTTGCTATAATTAACAATTTATTCATATATAATTCAAAAAATAAATATAAAATAGTATTTATTGGTATTGCATAAAATATCATATTTGTATTACTAAGGAGGATTAAGAAATGGAAATAACAAGTTTATCTGATAAACAACAGATAATATATTCACTAAGAGATGAAATAAATAAGGTGATTGTTGGTCAGGACTATATGGTTGACAGAATACTTATTGGTCTTATGACTGGAGGACATATCTTATTAGAAGGTGTCCCAGGTCTAGCAAAATCCCTGACAGCAAGTACTATAGCTAAGGTAAGTGGAGTTGATTACAAGAGGATACAGTTTACTCCAGACTTATTACCAGCAGATATACTTGGTACAGAGATATATAATCAAAAGACTGGTGAATTCATTATTAAGAAAGGACCTATCTTCAGTAATCTAATACTTGCTGATGAGATTAACCGTGCCCCTGCTAAGGTACAATCAGCTTTACTAGAAGCAATGCAGGAAAAACAAGTAACAATAGGGGATACTACTTATCAGCTTCAAAGACCATTTTTAGTAATAGCTACACAGAACCCACTTGAAGAACAAGGTACTTATCCATTACCAGAAGCACAACAGGATAGATTCATGATGAAACTAAAAGTCCAATATCCTAATAGAAACGAAGAAAGTAAAATCATTGATCGTTTTACTATGGATAATTATTATGAACCTAACCTTACTAATATTTTGTCATGCAGTGATATATTACATCTAAGAGAACAAATTAACGGTATTTATATAGATGATAATGTTAAGAACTACGTACTGGATATCGTATTGAAAACTAGAGAGAAATCTAATTATATAGCATGCGGTGCATCTCCACGTGCTAGTTTAGGCCTTATCAAGTCAGCAAAAGGACGAGCATTCTTAGAAGGACGTGATTATGTAGTGCCAGACGATATAAAATCAATGGCATATGATGTTCTAAGACATAGAATATTACTCTCATATGAAGCTGAAGCTGATGATATTACTTCTGAAGATATAATAGCTGGAATTTTGGAAAAGGTTAACTTACCATAGATAAGGAGTTAAACAATGGTTTCAAGAGAAATGATTAAGAAGATAAGACAAATTGAAATAAAATCCAATAAAATAGTTGAAGAAATATTTTCAGGTGAATATCGTTCCGGTTTCAAAGGTAAAGGAATGGAATTTGACGATATTAGGCAGTACTATCATGGTGATGATGTTAGAAATATTGATTGGAACGTTACAGCTCGTCATAACAAAGCATATGTAAAACAATTCTGCGAAGAACGAGAACTGAACATGTTTTTAATAATTGATATGTCAAAATCAAGTGATTTTGGTAATAAAAAAGAATTGATAGCAAGTATTGGTGCAACATTAGCTCTATCAGCAAGTAAAAACAATGATAGAGTTGGTATGATTCTATTTACTAATGAAGTAGAGAAATTCATTCCTTCTAAAAATGGTAGAAAGCATGTTTTATCAATTATAGAAAATATTCTTGATTTCAAACCTAAGAATAAAGGAACCAATCTTGGGAGAACACTACAATACTTCAACAGAATTGAAAAAAAGAGAAGTGTGGTTTTTGTTATATCAGATTTCCTTGATGAAGGTTATGCAAAAGATCTGAAAATAACTTCTGGACGCCATGATTTAGTTATGGTACGTGTTATTGATAGAACTGAAGAACTAATTCCTGCTGGAGCTATCTTTACTTTTGAAGACTTGGAGACAGGAGAGATAATAGCGCTAGATAATCTTAAGAAAGAATACAAATTAGATAATAACTTTAAGATGTATCGAAAAAATATAATTAACATATACACTGACGAAGATTATTATAAACCGTTAAAACAATTTTTCAGAAGAAGGGGTAATAGATGAGAAAGAAGAAAGTTGCATTTTTAATTAGTTTAATATCTTTGTTGTTACTTATTACATCTATGACTATATTAGCTGAGGAAAGAAGTATATACGTTGGTGATTTGATTAAGATCGAGATAGAAACAAACTCATATAGTGAAGATGATATAAGAGCTAAATTCAAGGATTTTGAAATAGTTGATATAAATAATACTGACAAAGGTTATTTATTGACTTTTCGCAGTTTTGAAACTGGTAAAAAAACTATTCAGTTAGACAATAATGTAATAGAACTAGATATAAAATCAACTCTTGATGAGATTGATAGAGATAGTATATATGAAGGTGATGGGGGTACAAAGAGTTATGGATTCTCATTTAATTATAGTTATATATTTTATCTCTTGACAGCTATCTTTTTGATAATGGGTTGTATAAGTCTATGGCAATACATAAAAAGAAGAAAAACTAGTTTAGTTAGTGCTTTTGTTGCTTTTAAAAAGGCAACAGATGAAATTTCATTAGAAGAACGTGATTGTTTTGTTATTATGACATTGAATCTAAAGAATTACCTACAAACAAAGTATTCATGTTCTATTAGAGGTAAAACATGTAATGAAATAATAATTGAGATTTCATCAATAAATGTTTTAGAGTCTTTTATACCTAATATTAAATCTTGGCTTCAGATGTGTGATTACTACAAATTCACAGGAGTAGTAGTTACCACAGAACAAAAACAAGAATTACTTATAAGACTTGTAGAATTGGTGGAAAAAATTGAACAAGTAAAAGAGGTAGAAGTATGATACGATTAGCGAATTGGTATTTCTTATTATTTATACCTATAATTATATATTTTTTTATAATCAAAAAAAACAAAAGTACATTAAAATTTTCTAGTGTTAAGCTTCTAAAAAGTTCTGGACTCAAAAAAACTTTTAAGCATAAAATCGGTAAGTACATAATATGTTTGAGTTTAATAATATTAGTTGTAGCACTTTCTAGACCTCAGTTGACTAACCAACCAGATACCATACATGAAAAAGGGATAGATATTGCAATGGTATTAGATGTTTCTGGTTCTATGGAATCTGTGGATTTTAAGCCTAATCGTCTTGAAGTTGCTAAGAAGACTATTGAGGATTTTGTAGAAGATAGACCATCAGATAGATTGGCTCTAGTGATTTTTGCTGGAACTGCATATACTAGAATACCATTAACACTTGACCATAACATTGTAAAGCAGTCATTAGAAGAAATAACCACAGAATCTGTCAATGATAAAGGTACAGCAATTGGTATGTCTATTTCTGTTGGACTTAACAGACTGAAAAAGAGTGATTCACAATCTAAGGTTATGATATTAGTTACTGACGGTGAAAATAACGCAGGAGCTATTAATCCCAGTACAGCATCTGATTTGGCAGAAGAATTAGGCATTAAAATATATACTATTGGTGTAGGAACAGATGAGACCATATTTCCAGTAGACTTCTTTGGACAAACTAGATATCAACGATATGAAGGTGGGCTTGATGAAGAATTATTAAAAGATATCGCTAAAAAAACTGATGGCAAGTATTATAGAGCAAAAGATCCTCAGGCTATGTCTAAGATATTTTCAGATATAAATGAACTAGAGAAGACAAAATTTGACAGGGACGATTTTGTACAGTACAAAGAACTTGCTTTTGATTTAATTAAAGTAGCTCTTATTATGCTGTTACTAGGTATTTTTCTTGACCGTTATTTTTATATTCAAATTCCATAATGTATGCAGTAACTAAGATAGAAAGAGGGTTATTTTATTGAATGGTTTAGAATTTAGATATCCTTTTAATGTAATATATATCATAATTCTGATAGCATGTTTGGCTGTTTTTATACTAGGATATTATAAAAAGAAAAAAATATTGATTTTGTTGAAGTTTGATGCTAAGGTGAGATTTATATCCGTCAAAATCATTCTAATGACTATTGCTATTGGTTTGATAGTATTTTCTCTTCTTGGACCTCAAAAGCTAAAAGGGCTTACGGAAGTGAATAGGAAAGGACTTGACATATATGTTCTCATTGATACTTCCAAGAGTATGTTAGCTGAAGATATCAAGCCTAATAGGATTAGCAGAGCTAGGAAGATAGTTGAGAATATAATAGACAATCTTGAAGGAGATAGGATAGGTTTTATTCCTTTTTCATCATCAGCTTTTGTTCAAATGCCTTTGACTGATGATTATGATTTGGCTAAGATGTTTCTTAAGGTAATTGATACTGATATGATTGGTGGAGGAGGCAGTAATGTTGGTACGGCAATTAGTCTAGCGGATAAATCTTTTGACCAGACTTCCAGTGCAGATAAAGTTGTAATTGTTTTGAGTGATGGAGAAGAACATGATTCCAACAGTTTGGAAGTATTGAAAAAGATTAATGATGATAACTTGAAAGTATTTACTATTGGTATAGGTACGGATAAAGGCGGTTTAATACCTGTATATGATCCTATAACTAATGATGTCATAGATTATAAGAAAGACCAGAATGGGCAACCAGTAATGTCAAAATTGAATTCTGATATATTAAAAAGATTGGCTTCTAGTGGTGATGGGGCATATTATCAATCTTCATTAACAGGTGAAGAGATTAATTCCCTAATAAATGATATTCGTTATCTAAAAAGAGACGTACTGAAAACTAGAAAACTGAAGAGATATAGATTGTTATATCAATACTTTTTAGGTGCAGGGATATTATTATTTGTTCTAGCATATTTAATTCCAGAAAGGAGGAAGTTGCAATGAAAAAGATTTCTTTTATATCTGGATCATTAATATTAGTTATGTTGGTACTTTTTTTAACTGGGGTACTTGATTTTAATAATGGCATAAATAAATCTATAGTGCGTGGTAATAAATTATATGCTTCAGAAGACTATGAGAAATCCCTAGAAGTTTATAGAAAGGGACTAGAAAAGAATCCTGAAAATACCATACTTAACTATAACTCTGGACAAGCATCATATCAATTAAATAAATATGAACAGGCAATTGAATATTATGATAAAGCTTCTGATAGAGTAGACAAATATTTGAATCAAGGAAATTGCAGTTATAAGCTAGCTGATAGCAGTAATGACATGAATCAGAAAATGGAGAGCTACAGTAAGGCTCTGGAAGTTTATAAAAACGGTATGGTCAATTTCCCTAGAAATGTAGAATTAAAATATAATTATGAGCTTGTTAAAAGTAAAATAGATGAGATGAATAAAAATAATCAGAATCAGCAAGATCAAAATCAACAGGATAACAAAGAAAACCAAAATGAAGAATCTGATAGTGATGATGAAAATATAAACGAGAATGGAGAAGATAAAAACAAAGAAGAGGAACAAGAAAGTGAACAATCCAAGAATCAAGAAGGAAATCAAGATGATGATAAGAAGATTCAGCAAGAACAGGGCGAAAAGTCTGACGAAGATAAAGAAGATAGTAGCAGCATGAATAAGGAAGATACCTCCGAAGGTGAACAATATGATAAAGACATAATGCAGGTACTACAGATGTTGGAGAAACAAGAAGAGAGTAGTTTAAAAAATAATCAACAAGTAAAAAACAGTGGTAAGGAGGAGAAGTATGACTGGTAAAAGAATGAAAGTTAGAATTTCCTTCATATTATGTTTGATAACTACACTTATATTACTTACAGAAGGAAGCGTTTTAGCAAAAAAAGAGGCAGAGTTTCGTCTTGATATCGACAGTCTTAATCTAGAGGAAGGAGTTAGTACTAATCTAGTTTTTTCTATAATAAATGCTAATGGATGTAAGGATCTGGTAATAGACGGTTTAGATAATTTTGATGTATTATCAACAAGTCAATCCACATCTACTAGAATTATTAATGGAGATACAACTAGTCAGATTGATGTTTCTTATGTGTTGATGCCAAAGAAAGAAGGAGAATTCACTCTTCAAGGTAGTATCAATTATAAGGGAGATATACGTAAAACCAATTCATTGAAAGTAAATGTCAGCAAAAGGAATGATGATGTTCATAATGAGGAGGTCAAAGATATATTTTTAAAGACTTTAATCTCTGATGACGAAATTTATTTTGGGCAAAAGATTGGTTTGACTTATGAACTCTATTCACGTTATAGCATTGAAAGCTATGGTTTTGCAGATCAAATAGGTTTTGATGACTTTATGGTTAATGAAGTTGCCAATGATGACCTAAAAGGTAACTATGTTTATGTTGATGGTAATAAATATGTTAAATACGAAGCTAAGAAGATGTATTTATCACCAATAAAGACAGGTAAGGTAACAATACCTTCATATAAATTTCAAGCTAATATTGCTACATCGAATTTTTTTGATTCATCTAAACCAGTATACTTAGGGACAACTGAAAAAGAGATAACTATTAAGCCTTTGCCAGAGGAAAATAAGCCTGATGATTTTTCGGGGCTGGTTGGTGACTTGAAAATAGAAGCTGAGTTTAATAAAGACCAGTTAGAATATGGAGATTCACTGACTCTTAATGTTACAGCTTCTGGTAATTGCAACTTAGAGATTCTAGATAAGATAATAAAAGATGGGGTACGTGGATTTTCAGTTTACGAAACAGTAAAAGGTATGGATGAAAGCATTGAAAATAATCAATACAATGCTAAAAAGCAATTTGAAGTAATATTGGTTCCAGAAAAAAACGGAGATATCAAGATTGATCCTATCTACATATCCTACTTTGATACTGTATCAGGAACTTATAAAAAAGCTGAGATACCTGGAAAGACTATTACCGTAACTGGTGAAGTCCCAGAAAATAATCAGTCTGATAATGGAGATAAAACAGATAACAAAGAATATGCAACGTCTCAAAAGATTAAAATTAATCAAGTCAGTTACAATATGACTGATAAGGATTACGTTACACTGAAAATGAGCAAGAAAGGTTTGTTGATAGCTTTTATTATACTCATTATCTTAATACTATTAGCTGTATTATTAATTGTTTTAAGGGCATATGCTAAGAAACAAGACAAAGAGCTTAAAAATATGTATAAGGGATTAAAGAACAGTGATAATGAAAATGATATCTACAATATTCTAAATGACATGATAAAGCACCATTATAATATAAGCTTAAAAGCTAATTCTAAAGACTTTATAAGAAGTAGTATTGAGGAGCATGAAGTTGCTGATATTGTAGTGGAAATCATTAATTATATGGAAAATAAGAAAGATAGCTCTAATAGAGATAATAAATATCTAAAAGAGAAAATTAAGGAGATATATAATAAGATTAAATAAAATTAATGATAGTATTTAAAATTTTTATTGGATAATGAAGAGAAAACTATTTTTTTCTTATGATACCTATAGGAGTTTGTTGATTTGATTGACCTAGAGGATTATCTTTCAATATTTTGCAAAGGAGTTCTTCGGTGTATGGATTGTTGTCGGATAATCCCAAAATATTAATTCCAAGATCATTACAATCAATAATTGATACATGGATATTATACATTTCAAATATATCTTGACATAGCTTCTTAGGATTATCCGGGAGTAGAACTACATAATTATTATAAGGTGGTAAAGTATATTCGCAAGGACCATCAATACCTCTTGCTTTATCACCAACTATTTTATAGAACCACCCGCTTTTTTTAAATATTTTACCTAATATACTAATGAAACAACCTAACAAAATTCTTAAGGTACCACATTCCCTAAAAGCCATTTCCATTGTTTCGGGCATCCCCAAACCTATACCATAAGAAGATTTGGTTACATATTTTGATAAAATTTTGGCAAGTTTTCTTGGCTTGATATCTTTTATAGGAATAGCACGTTTTTGTGTACATGCTACCATTTTTTCTGATATAAATACTAAATCATCCTTTTTATAGTTATCTAAAATATATTTTTCTACAATATCCATCAAATCATACTTATAGGTGATAACATGGGTTTTTATAGCCAATCTACTATAATTTATATTATCCACTGTAATTATTTCTTTTTTATTATCGTTGACGTACATAGGTATTCTCCTCTCTGTTATATAATATTAGTATAAAATCAACATATATAATAAGTTGTATTTACTTGTAAAGAAGTTGTAAATTAACATGTTTTCTATTGACCTTCATTTATATGTGATATAAAATAATACACATATTTACTAGGAGGTTATATATTGAAAAGGAATATACTAATTGTTGAGGATGAAGTAGCGATATCTAATTTAATTAAACTTTATTTACAATCAGCAGGGTATTATACGGAACAAGCCTATGATGGTGAATTAGCTCTTGAACTTATATTAGAGAATAGTTATGATTTGATTTTATTAGATGTGATGTTGCCTAAGATAGATGGTTTTACATTGATGCAAAAGATTGAACATTTAGATATACCAGTAATATTCTTAACTGCTAAATCAGACGTTATCAATAGAGTAGAGGGACTGAAATTAGGGGCTGAAGATTATATAGTTAAACCTTTTGAAGCAATAGAGTTATTAGCAAGAATAGAAACTATTCTTAGACGTTTTAATAAAGTAAATAATATCTTAAGATTCAAGGATATTGAAATAAATGTATCTGAACATATTGTACGTAAGAATAATGAAATAATTGATTTGACACTAAAAGAATATGAGCTAATATGTATACTTGTCAAAAACAAAAACATCGCACTTTCACGAGAAAAACTTATAGAATTAGTTTGGAATTTTGATTATTTGGGTGGAACAAGAACTGTAGACATGCATGTTGGTACACTGCGTCGAAAACTGGACTTACAGAATAACATCAAGACTGTTTACAAAATCGGATATCGATTGGAGGAATAATATTGAAGATTTGGTTTAAAATGTATCTATTCTCGATAATCTTATTTTCTTTAATCTTTTGGATTACAGTAGTTGTTATCATTGAAACATTTCATAATAATACCCTTACACAGCAAGTAACTAATAGTCTTAATGAACATCAAAACATATATAATGGTATAAATATGGATATTCCAGCTTATGAAAAACTACAAAGATATTCAAGGGATACTCTATCTAGTACTCAAACCCTAATTTCTTCATTTAATGTATATGCTAATAATTATAATTCTGATAATTTTTATCTGGAACTCAATAATGATAAACAAGAAGTTATTTTCAGTAATACAGATTTCATTGATAATATTACAAGAGAGGATCTTAATAATCTAAAACCTAATACCAGACAATATATAATTAAGGATGTGGGAGATAGAAGTTATATATTTATATCCAGTATTTTAAAATTCAGTGATGATAATTATTATTTTTCATATATATATGATTTGTCTAATATTTATGAGGAACGTATTGTACAATATGATTTTACATTAAAACTATATTTATGCTTTTTGGTTGTATTCTTGTTGTTGATGTTTATAATTAGTAATTTCTTGACTAAGCCTCTTTCGAAGTTGACTCAGGCTACAATAAAGATTACAAAAGGTAAATATTCTGAAAGAGTATCAATCCGTTCTGGGGATGAGATAGGTATATTGGCTGATAATTTTAATCATATGGCAGATGAGATATCCACTCGAATCGATAAGTTGCAAGAACAGAATAATGAAAAACAGCGTTTCATTGAAAATTTAACACATGAACTAAGGACACCTCTTACATCTATAATTGGTTATGCAGATTATCTGCTGCGTTCAAAATATGACGAGAAGGTATTTTATGAGGGACTAGAATATATTCATAAAGAAGGGCAGAGGTTGCAGCAGTTATCTTTTAAACTTATGGATCTATTATTAATAAAAAAGGATTCATTTGAATTTAGGAAATATGCAATAAAAGATATTTGCAGTCAATCGATTGGGACTCTAAGACCAAAACTCTTAGAAAAATCAATTGATATAAAATTAATAGGTGATGATTTTGATTGTTATATGGAGAATGATTTGATGCAAGTATTATTTATTAATCTTATAGAGAATGCAATACGAGCTTCTTATGAAGATTCAAAAATATTGATATCAATAGATAGTATTGATCAACAAGTTACCATAACAGATTATGGTATTGGAATGGATAAAGAAAGTATTGATAAGATTTTTGAACCCTTCTACATGATTGATAAATCAAGAACACGTTCAGAGAATGGAGCTGGATTAGGACTTGCATTATGTTCTAAGATTGCAGAATTTCATCATATCAAAATAGATGTAATGAGTGAATTAAGTAAAGGAACATCTATAGTGTTGACTTTCAATAATAATCAAGGAGGTAACCAGGATGCATAAAAAATTAATACTCCTTATAATATTATTGATAGCAAATTTACTCCTTAGTTCTTGTAGAATTAGTACTAAGATTAAAAAAGATACTCTATATGAAGAAGAATATGATCTATCCAACCTTAGATTGGATACAGAGGAAAAAAGCGATAAGATAACTAAAGATGAAGCTCTTGTATATGCTTTGGAATTCATAGAGTATAACTTAGATAGAAAACTTTATCTAAATGAGCTAAAGATAGAATGTATTTATGAAGATAAGGATTTATTAAAAGATTATAAGAATATCAGTGAGCAAGACCTTATAGACCTAGAATTGGGATTTTATTCTATTAAGTTTGAGTTACCAAAAGTAGATGAGAGATTTTCTTTTTTTATTAATGCAAAAGATGGCAGAATAAGCGATTATAACCATAGTTTGCAAGCGTCTGAACCAAGTGATAAGGAAAATCTATCAGTAGAAGTTTTAAATGAGATAGCATTGGATTTCATTGATAAAAATAATATTAATCAAATTGAAGAACCTAAAATAATTGATACCGTTAATAATTATATGTATACTTTAATTATAGAAGATGATAAAAATCTAGGAATATTTACTATTATTTATCTTAATAAAAAAACTGGTGAAATAGTTTCTTTCTACACTATTTATGAAGAATTAAATAAAAAAGATATTCCATGATAAATAGACAAATTTATCTTTCTAATGTAAGAAAGACTGAGGAATCAAAATTGAGGACGGTTTTAAGATATAGGGTGCAGTATAAATAGATAAAATAAAACCTCCTAATGGTGAAATAATCATCAGTAGGAGGTTTTGATTTTGTGCAATAACTTTATTTACACATTGAATCTAAACAACATTACATCTCCATCTTGTACAACATATTCCTTACCTTCAACTCCAACTAATCCTTTTTCTTTTGCAGCAGTATAATTACCACATGCGATAAGGTCTTCGTACTTGACTACTTCTGCACGGATAAAGCCTTTTTCAAAGTCAGTATGGATCTTACCAGCTGCACCAGGAGCTTTTGTACCTTTTGTAATTGTCCAAGCTCTTGTTTCTTTTTCTCCAGCAGTAAGGAAACTAATAAGACCAAGAAGACTGTAGCTTGCATTGATTAATTTTTCAAGACCAGCATCTTTTATGCCAAGATCCTCTAGGAACATTGCTCTTTCATCATCATCAAGTTCAGAAATCTCTTCTTCTATCTTAGCACATATTACAAACGCCTCAGAAGCTTCTTCCTTAGCGAATTCTTTTACTAATTGTACATAAGGATTACTAGCTCCATCATCTGGAAGATCATCTTCTGTAACGTTAGTCCCATAGATAACAGGTTTATATGTAAGAAGATTAAGGGATTCAACGAATTTGATATCTTCTTCTGAATTAAACTCAACGTTTCTTGCTGATTTACCTTCTTCTAATTCCTCTTTTAATTTCTTTAAGACTTCTATTTCTTTTGCAAGGGATTTATCTCCTTTTAGAGATTTAGTTGTTTTAGATATTCTTCTATCTAATATTTCAATGTCAGAGAAGATCAATTCAAGATTGATGGTTTCAATATCTCTTATAGGGTCGATAGAACCGTCTACATGAACTACGTTAGTATCTTCAAAACATCTCACTACATGAACTATAGCGTCTACCTCTCTTATATTTGATAAAAACTTATTACCAAGTCCTTCACCTTTGCTAGCGCCTTTTACTAGTCCGGCGATATCAACAAACTCTATAACTGCAGGTATAGTTTTTTTAGAATCATATAATTTAGTTAATTCATCAAGTCTTGGGTCTGGGACTGTAACGATACCTATATTAGGGTCAATAGTACAGAATGGATAGTTAGCAGATTCTGCTCCAGCCTTAGTTAATGAATTGAATAACGTACTCTTACCAACGTTTGGTAATCCTACAATTCCTAATTTCATTGGTCGTCTTCCTTCCTAATTAATAATATTATTTTTTACTGCTGTTATTATAAATATTATTTAGCAGTATTGTCAACTATATATATTGAAATTAATTATCTATATACCTATTTTAATAAGTTGCTTATATAAAACAAACAAAAACCTAGGTTATTAACCTAGGAATTAATATACAAGCTATTTTCTATTCATTGCAAGTCCAATTAACCAACCTTGAATAAAACAAAATATAGCGATAATAATGGAAGTTTTTTTTATGTCAAATTCCATTATGCTTTTTTCCTGTAATTGTTGTTGTACTTGTTTTTCACCTACTCTATGATGTGGTCTTCTATGATTAGGTCTATTCATTATAGTTCCTCCTTATTTTATCTATGATATGTTATTATATTATAATTATATATTAGTATAACACAATATGATAAAAATAATCAATAATATATATTAAACTGATTTATTAAGTTAGTATACAACAATATCACTTATATACAGTTAATGTACAAGAGGTTTTTGTCTGTATATGTCGTATAAAAAAATGTTATGGTAAATGTGGACGAAAAGTTTGCATTTTCTAAGAATATACTATATTATATTTGTAATATGATTTTTTATGGAGGAATGAAAAAATGAATTTAACACCAGATATAATTTTTCCCAATCTAGGTATAGAGATAAAAAATATCGACCCAGTTGCATTTAGAATATTTGGTTTAGATGTATATTGGTATGGTTTGATAATAGGATTTGGGATACTCGCAGGATTATTTGTTGCAATTCAATTAGCTAAGAGAAATGGAATAGATGAAGCCTTATACCCTGATTTTTTGATTTATGCACTTATCGTTTCAATAGTTTCTGCTAGATTATTCTACGTTATATTCTCATGGGATGAATATAAAGATAATCTAGTGAAGATATTTGCATTCAGAGAAGGTGGACTAGCTATCTATGGAGGAATCATCGGAGCAGTAATAACTCTAATCATATTTTCAAAGCGTAAAAAAGTTGATTTCTGGAATTTTGCAGATACTGCAGCTCCGGGCCTGATACTTGGACAAATCATTGGTAGATGGGGTAATTTCGTTAATATGGAAGCATTTGGGGGTTACACTGAGAATCATCTAGCTATGATGCTAAAAACTACTAAGGCTAAGTATATTCCTGTACAATTACTTGATAAAATCAAAACGGTAAATGGTGTAGATTATATACAAGTCCAACCAACATTTTTATATGAATCACTATGGAATTTAGGTGTTTTGGTTCTATTATTAATTTATTTCAAAAGAAGAAAATTCAACGGAGAAATATTTGCACTATACCTTTTGGGATATGGTTTAGGTAGAGTTTGGATTGAAGGTCTAAGAACAGATCAATTAATAATTGGTAGTTCGGGTATTCCAGTTTCACAATTACTTGCAGGGGTCCTTATAGTTGTGTCATTAGTGTTTATAATAATCATGAGGAGGAAGAGAATAAGATAGAAAACGAATGCTACAAATATTGAAAGATGCTTAAAAGCTAAGGGGAATGAGAAATGCAGAATTACAATATTGAGCAGCTAAGGGAAATTCTTGACGAAATGATCGCTTGCAAAGCTGATCAACAAGAAATTTATAGAGTTAGTGTTGAACTCGACAAACTTATTGAAGGTTATTATGTTAAGGCAAATGTGACAGAAAAGCAGTACGTTAAATTAAAAAATTAATTTTCCTTAAAATATGGAAAATGGGTATTAGTACTTTTGAATTATTTGAAGTGAGAGTTAATTACTATAAGTACATTAAGTAGTTTGAATTGTAAATTTAAATTTAAAATTTGTATAAAATAAATAGAAATATTATACCAAAAATACAAAAAATACTAAAAAGCATTCGTTTTAAATAGCAGTATCATTGCAAAAGTAGTAATAATGTATAAAAATCTAATAAAAATTTATATAAAATAACAGATTGGATCCATGAGTCTGTTATTTTTTTTTGTTCAAATACTTGAAAAACTATTTCATATATACTATTATATGGATATAGGTGGTAGAAAGTGGTGTTAAGTGGTAGAAAGTGGATGAATAGATGAAACTATTTAAGGAGTGCAGGTGAATGCTATGTTTATAGGTGAATATAAACATTCTATTGATGATAAAGGAAGATTAATAGTACCTGCAAAATTCAGGACTCTACTAGGCGAGACTTTTTACATAACCAAAGGATTCGATAATTGTTTGATGGTATATACAGAAGAAGAGTGGAATAAATTCATTGAGAAGTTAAATAATAACCCTATGAAGAAAAAAGATGCAAGAAGGATTCAAAGATTCTTTATCGCTTCAGCTAATGAATGTAATTTGGACAAGCAGGGTAGAATATTGATACCTTCACATCTTAGAGAATATTCATTGCTTGAAAAGGAAGTCATCTTAATTGGTGTTTCCAATAGGGTAGAGATTTGGTCCAAAGAGAATTGGGAAGAATACAATGCTGATGACGATATTGATATAAGCGAATTAGCAGAAGACATGGAAGACCTAGACATATAGTTTAATAGACATAATAGACATAATAGAAAGAGGGAGTAAAAATGGCATTTCAACATAAGTCAGTACTGTTAGAAGAATGCATAGAAGGACTTAACATTAAGCCAAATGGTATATATATTGATGGAACTCTTGGCGGAGCAGGGCATTCTTATGAAATATGTAGAAAACTTAATAGAGACGGATTGCTAATAGGTATTGACCAAGATGAAAATGCTATTAATGCAAGTACAATGAAACTAGCAGAATATAAAGATATAGTTAGAATTCATCGTGCTAATTTTTCAGAATTTGAATCAGTCCTTAATGAAGAAGATATTCCAAAAGTAGATGGTATCTTATTGGACCTTGGCGTTTCATCACATCAACTTGATACTGCGGAAAGAGGATTTTCATATATGAAGGAAGCACCTCTTGATATGCGAATGGATACAAGACAGACAGCTACAGCAGCTGATATTATAAATAACTATGAAGAAGAAGAATTATATAAAGTAATAAGAACATATGGAGAAGAGAAATGGGCTTCTAGAATTGTCAAAAACATAGTAGTAGCAAGACAAGAAAAACCAATAAAAACTACGTTAGAGTTAGTTGATATAATTAGAAAATCAATACCTAAGAAAGCTATGCAAAAAGGTGGACATCCTGCTAAGAGAACATTCCAAGCTATTAGGATTGAATTAAATGAAGAATTAAATGTATTAAAAGATACATTAGATGATATGGTAGATAGACTTAATGATGGAGGAAGATTATGCATTATAACATTTCATTCATTAGAAGATAGAATTGTTAAAAGAGCATTTAAAGATAATAATGATCCTTGTACATGCCCTCCAGATTTTCCTATATGTGTTTGTAATAAAAAATCAAAAGGCAAGATAATAACTAGAAAGCCAATTATAGCTACTGAAGAAGAGTTGAGTAGCAATAATCGATCTAAAAGTGCTAAACTTAGAATTTTTGAGAAAGTTGAGGTGTAGTAAATGAGCAAAAAACAACACTATAATACTCATAATCAATTCTATGTGATAGGGAATAATGCAGCCAAATTAGAAAGAGATTATAATACGTATAACAGAGATTCAATTAATGAAAATAATTTGAATGAAGTTAGAAGAAATAAGGCGCAGAGAAGAGTTGTTAAGAGATACAAATATAAGCTGAAATTCTCACTTATACTATGTCTTACCATGGTTATGTGCTTAATCATGATAAAAACACAATTTACCGTATCAGATCGATGTGATAATATTGTAGCGTTAGAAAATAGACTCAATAATCTCAAGAAGAACAATAAATTAATTGAAGAAAGTATCAATGCTAATATTGACCTCAATATAATATATGAAATAGCAACAACTAAGCTTGGTATGGTAGTACCTAGTAAAAATCAAATAAATAAATTAAATGTGGCACAGAATAGTTATACTGAACAATTGACTGATATAACAAAACCAACCCAACAGAATAATGATTTTAACAAAATCGTAAGTTTTATTCTAACAAAGGGAAGGTGATATCATTGAATAATACGAAAGATTATACATACAGAGCGAAAAGGAATCTAGTTTTCCTTTTCTTTATTTTTATTATATGCATTCTTTTATTATGCTTTCGAGTATATTCCATAATTAATGCAGAAAGTTTGAACTATAAAAAACGTGTATTATCACAACAAGTTAATAATAGTGTTAGATATAATAATCTCTTAGAACCTAAGAGAGGGACAATATATGATAGAAACGGCAGGGTTTTTGCAGAGAGCAAAAAAGTATATGATTTGATTTTTGATCCAGGAGTATTAGCTAAGTGTGATGAAGAAGATATAAATGAGACTATTAATTTCTTAGTTAATACTTATGAAATTCAAGAGTCTGACCTAAAGGATTTATTGAAAAATAGAGCTTTCAGTAATTATGAGGTCTTAGCATATAATCTTAATTACAGCGAAATAGAAAATGAATTTGAAGATATAAGAAAAAGGAAATATAAAGGACTTCATCTAAAGGAAGTTTATAAGAGGTTGTATCCTAACAACAATATGTTATGTGATGTATTAGGATTTGTGGATAAGGGTAATCAAGGTAGATGGGGTATTGAAGAAACTTATGGTAATTATCTAAGAGGAGAAGAAGGTAGAGAATTTGGTGTTATCAATGATGGTAATTATATAGAAAATAAATACATAGAACCTAAAAACGGCAATGATGTAGTACTTACTATAGACCAAACTATTCAATACTATGCAGAAGAAGCTATAAAGGCTAACTTAGATAGTAATCCCAAGAATGTATATGTAGTTGCTACTAATCCACAAAATGGAGAAGTACTTGCTATGGCTAGTTATCCTAATTATAACTTGAATGATCCATACGATTTGACTGCTTATTTCACGGAAGAAGAAATTAAGAATATGCCCCTAGAAAAGAAATCTAATTTTCTTAATGGATTATGGCGTAATTTTAATATTAGTGATACTTATGAACCAGGTTCAACTTTTAAACCATTTGTAGCAGCTGTTGCTATAGAAGAAAAGAAAGTAACAATGACCGAAACTTATCATTGTGGAGGTAGCAAAAGGCTTTACGGCAGTAATATTTCATGCTGGAAATCAGATGGACATGGAGACTTGACAGTAGTAGGAGCATTAGAAAATTCATGTAATGTTGCTTTTATGGATATAGGTGCAAAAGTAGGAAAAGAGATCTTTTATGATTATCAACAGCTGTTTGGATTTGGATCAAAGACTAATATTGATTTAATAGGTGAGGGAGATTCGAAATATTATGGAATAGAAGGATTAGGACCAGTAGAACTTGCTACTTGTTCTTTTGGACAAGGTTTTACTATAACTCCACTTCAATTAATAACATCTTTTGGTTCATTGATTAATGGTGGATATTTATATGAACCACATACGATGAAAAAGATTGTTAACGAAAATGGTAATATTGTAAAAGCAAATGATTCCAAAAAAGTAAGACAAGTCATATCGTCAAAAACAGCCCAGACCATAAAAGAAGCGTTACATTCAGTTGTTGAGAATGGTACAGGAAAGAGAGTTGCTATTGAAGGATATGATATTGGAGGTAAAACAGGTACAGCAGAAAAATTACCTAGATCAGCAGAAAAATATATGGTATCTTTTCTAGGATTTGCACCAGTAGATAATCCAAAGATAGCGTTATTAGTAATTGTAGATGAACCTGAATCACCAAAGCCAACAAGTATATTTGCACAGAATATTTTTAAGAGTATAATGGAAAAGACACTTCCATATATGAATATTTATCCTCGTATAGAGGGTGAGAGGAATTAATTATTAAGTTTCCTTTAAATTAAGCATAACATTTATGAAAACTCATAGAATTATATAAAAGTTAATGTTATGGTGAAATAATGTTAAGAACAAAAACACATAATAGAAAAAGAACGTTTTTTATATGTTCTGTGTATGTTTTATTACTTTTCATGCTATGTTTTCGTGTAGGTTATATAATGATTTGCAGGGCTGATTTTCTACAGGAAAAAGCAGAAGAACTTCATAATAGAGAACGAGTTATAAAAGCTGAACGTGGTAGTATACTTGATCGAAATGGTATACCTATTGCAGTTAATAAATCTGTCACATGCGTTTCTGTTATACATAACCAGATTACTAACAAAGAAAAAGTAATAGAAGTTCTATGCGACAAATTAGAATTAGAACATGATTTAGTTAAGAAAAAAGTTGAAAATAAAGTAGCACTAGAAAGAATTAAGATGAACGTAGAAAAAGAGGTTGCAGATGAGATAAGAGAGTATGACTTGGATGGAATCATTATTGATGAAGATTATAAAAGAATCTACCCATTTTCAACTCTAGGTTCTCATGTAATAGGTTTTGTTGGCAAGGATAATCAAGGGATTATTGGTCTTGAAGTAAAATATGATAAGTACTTAAAAGGCGAAGTAGGTATGATATTGACTAGGACCAATGCAAAAGGTATTGAAATTGAAAACTTAGCAGAAAGTAGAAAAGACTCAGTAGCAGGTTATCATTTGGTTACAAGTATGGATGTTAACATTCAAAAATATGCAGAACAAGCACTTGAAAAAGTGCTTATATCCAAGAATGCTAATAGAGGCTCTATCATAGTAATGAATCCTCAAAACGGAGAGATATATGCTATGGCAAATAAACCAGACTTTGACCTTAATAAACCTTTCGATCTTGGGGATTTACAAATAGAATCAAGTGAAGAACAACAAAAAATACTTAATCAAATATGGCGAAATTATTGTATTAACGATACTTATGAACCAGGTTCGACTTTTAAGGTAGTAACTGCTTCAGCAGGGTTAGAAGAAAAAGTAGTTAAACTGGATGATACTTTTTTCTGCCCTGGTTATAGTATCGTCGCTGATAGACGAATAAGATGTCATAAGGCAGGAGGACATGGTTCAGAGACTTTTGTTCAAGGTGTTCAGAATTCCTGTAACCCAGTTTTTATGGCTGTAGCGGAGAGACTGGGAGTAGATAAGTTCCTTAAGTACTTTGACAAATTTGGTTTGTTGACCAAGACAGGAATTGATTTGCCAGGTGAGGCGGTAAGTATAATGCATAAAAAGGCTGATATTGGACCTGTAGAGCTTGCTACCATGTCATTTGGTCAATCTTTTCAGATAACCCCGTTGCAGCTTATTAGAGCAGGTTCAGCAGTAGTTAACGGAGGTAAACTTATAACTCCTCATTTTGGTATAGAGATTCTTAATCAAGATGGAGAACCTATTGAAACCTTAAAATATGACAACTTGAAAACAGCTATTAGTAAGGAAACATCAGATACTATGGCTAATCTTTTAGAAAGTGTTGTTTCAGAAGGTACAGGTAGAAGATGTTATGTTCCAGGTTATAAAGTAGGAGGTAAAACAGCTACTTCAGAAAAACTTCCTAGAAGCAGTAACAAATATATATCTTCTTTCTTAGGATTCGCACCAGCAGATAATCCTCAGGTCATTGCCCTTGTATTAGTTGATGAACCAGAAGGAATATATTATGGAGGTACTGTTGCAGCCCCTGTAATTAGAGAATTATATGAAAATATTTTACCATATATGGGAATTAACCCCAAATATATCCAAAGAGATTTTGATGAATTTAAAGTTGGAGAGATTACTATACCTAATTTATTAGGTAAGAATATAGATGAAGCAAAAAAAATAATAAAAGATATAGAATTAGAGATAGTAAATATTGGTAATGGTGAAACTATAACAGAGCAGTTTCCACTACCAAATGATAAAGTTAATAGAGACAGTAAATTAATACTCTTTGCAGATTAAAAAAATTATGGTAATATTAATGGTAAATTATAGTTTGGGAATTACATAATAGTATTATATAATTCGCTCAGTTTGGAGGAGATAGTTTGAAATTACAAGGACTGTTAAAGAATATAGATTATAAAGTTTTACAAGGAAATGAAGATATCAATATATCAAATATACAATATGATTCCAGAAAAGTAACTGATGCTAGTCTATTTGTTTGCATAAAAGGTTTTAAAGTCGATGGACATAATTTTGCAAAAAGTGCAGTGTCAAAAGGTGCAAAAGCTATTTTGGTAGAAGATGATATTGAAGGAATTGATAAGGATATTGCTATACTAAAAGTTGCTGATACAAGAAAAGCTATAGCATATATTGCTGAAAGATATTATAATCATCCATCCAATAAGTTTAGGTTGATTGGTGTTACTGGTACCAATGGAAAAACATCAATAACTTATCTAACAAAGAGTATTATTGAAGAGTTCAATAAAAAAACTGGAATTATTGGTACAATTGAGAATAGAATAGGAGCTAAAGTGCTAAAGGCTAGCAGGACTACACCTGAATCACTTGATCTACAAGAATTATTCTATAATATGGTTCAGGAAAATGTTAATGCAGTAGTAATGGAAGTATCATCTCATTCACTTGCTCTTCATCGGGTAGATGCTTGCAAATTTGACGTAGGTATATACACTAATCTTACTTTAGATCACCTTGATTTTCATAAGACAATGGAAAATTACAGAGATGCCAAATTGAAATTATTCAAAATGTGTGATACAGGAGTAATAAATATAGATGACAAGTATGGACCATATATGATAGAGAATGGTACGTGCAAAAGATATCTTACTTATGGTATTGAAAATGATAAAGCGGACTTGAATGCTACACAGTTGAGTATTGACCTAAGGGGAGTTACTTTTAATGTGGTTTATGAAGGAGATTTATATGAGATAACTCTCAATACGCCTGGAAAGTTTAGCGTGTATAATGCATTAGCAGCTATGGGATCTTGTTTAGTTCTAGGTGTACCTATGGATGTAGTTATAAATGGACTTAAAAAAAACAAAGGAATTAGAGGGAGATTTCAATCTTTTACAAGCAGTAAAGGTTATACAGTAATTATTGATTATGCTCATGCACCTGATGGATTACTTAATGTATTACAATCCATGAAAGAATTTGCAAAAGAAAGAATTATTACTGTATTCGGCTGTGGTGGAGATAGAGATACCAGCAAACGACCTATAATGGGTGAAATCGCTGGTAATAACTCTGATTATTGTGTAATAACTTCTGATAATCCAAGAACTGAAAATCCAATTTCTATTATTGATGAAGTTGAAATAGGTATTAAAAAGACTCATTGTGAATATGTTAAAGTAGCTGATAGATTAAAAGGTATACACACAGCCCTTTCTATGGCAAAAGAAGGAGATTTAATCCTTATAGCGGGCAAAGGTCATGAAGATTATCAAATACTTCATGATAAAGTGATTCACTTTGATGATACTGAAGTAGTATTGAATTATTTTATGACAGAAGAATAATTGCCTAAGAAAGGAAATGATTTATTAATGAAGCAAGTAGATGTAGAGACTATTGCTGAAGTAGTAAAAGGGGATATTATAGGTAAAGAACTATTGAAGCAAGATAAAGGATATAATAATGTCTCAATTGATTCAAGAACCATACAAAAAAATGATATATTTATACCTATAAAGGGAGATAACTTTGACGGTCATAATTTTATATTAGCTGCATATGAAAAAGGTGCTATAATATGTTTTACGGAAGATAAAGCAAAGATACCTTCTGATAGACTAGGATTATTGGTGGATAATACAGGGCAAGCTTTAAAAGATTTTGCCAAGTATTACCTTTCTATGTTTGAAATACCTGTTATAGCTGTAACAGGTAGTGTTGGGAAAACCAGTTGTAAAGAAATGATTGGGTCTGTATTAAGTGCTAAATATCTTGTTCATAAGACTAGTGGGAATTTTAATAACGAGATAGGACTTCCTCTAACTATATTCAAGTTAGAAGAAAAACATCAAGTAGTTATTCTTGAAATGGGTATGAATCATTATGGCGAACTTCATAGACTTAGCGAGATTGCTAATCCTGATATAGCTGTAATTACGAACATTGGTGAAGCACATATTGAATACTTTGGTACGAAAGACAACATTCTGAAGGCTAAGAGTGAAATACTAGACTTCCTTAAGAAAGATGGTCTAGTAATATTAAATGGTGATGATCCTTATCTTAGAAAACTCAAGGATAGAATATCATTCAAGACACTTACTTTTGGTTTTGATGACAGTAATGATTTTTATATAGATGAATATAAAATATTAGGTTGGGATGGACTAGAAGGTACAGTAAAAGGAGATAATATAGAGTTTGATATCAGAATAAATACACTTGGTAAACATATGTTATATAATATATTACCAGGGATTATAATTGGGAATCATCTAAATATGACTGTAAGTGAAATTGAACAAGGTGCCTGCAATTATAAACCTTATAAGATGAGAATGGATAAAATTATACTTGATAATGATATAGTAGTTATTAATGATGCTTATAATGCTAGTGTTGACTCTATGAAATCAGCTCTGGATACATTGACTAACTTAGATACTAAGGGTAGAAAAGTAGCTATTCTAGGGGATATGTTCGAGATGGGAGAAAGGGCTAGGGACGCTCATAGCAGAATAGGAGAAGAAGCAGCTGATAAAAATATCGATCTGCTCATATGTGTAGGTAAAGATGCCAAATATATTTTTGATAGTGCTACTACTCATGGAATGGATAAAGATAAAGTATTATATTATAGTGCAAAAGAAAATCTGATAGGTGATATTGATAATTTGGTTAACAACAATGACACAATTATAATAAAAGCATCTAGAGGAATGCATCTTGAAAAGATAGTTGAAAAGTTGAAGGCATTATAAATAAAAGTAAAACGAAAGAATGAGAAATTTAAAGAGGTGGAACTTATGACAAATACATCCTATATAATACCAGTACTGATTTCATTTTTTATTAGTGTGGTGCTGTGTCCAATTGTTATCCCATTTTTGGCTAGACTAAAATTCGGTCAATTCGTTAGGGATGACGGACCAAGAACTCATTTGAAGAAAGCTGGAACACCTACAATGGGTGGTGTAGTTATACTAGCAGGTATACTTTTGACATCATTGATTTATGTTGGAAGCAATCCTGATATTATACCTATACTATTCATAACAGTAAGTTTTGGTATTATAGGATTTCTAGATGATTTTATTAAAGTAGTTATGAAACGTTCTCTAGGTTTAAAAGCATATCAAAAAATTATAGCTCAATTTATAATAACTGGATTATACTGCTATTACATGTTTAATGTAGCTTCACTAGGCACAGAGGTTTATGTTCCTTTTACAGGAGGATTAGCAATTGATCTTGGATGGGCTTATATACCATTAATATTTATTATTATGATTGGTACAGTAAATAGCGTTAATCTTACAGATGGATTAGATGGTTTGGCTTCTGGTGTAACTGTATTGGTTGCTACATTTTTTACAGTAGTAAGCATAGGAATAAAAAGCGAGATTACACCTATTACATGTGCTGCTGTAGGTAGTTTGCTAGGATTCTTATTATTTAATACTTACCCTGCTAAAGTATTCATGGGAGATACAGGTTCACTGGCATTAGGTGGATTTGTAGCTGCTACAGCTATATACTTGAAAATGCCTATATTTTTATTGATAGTTGGGTTAATATATGTTGTTGAAGCTTTATCAGTTATGATTCAAGTATTTTATTTTAAACTTACTAAAAAGAGATTCTTTAAAATGGCGCCTATACATCATCATTTTGAATTATCTGGATGGAATGAGACAAAGGTTGTTGTGGTTTTTTGTATAATTACAGCAATCTTAAGTCTAATAGGATTATTAGCTTTTAATGGATTTTTTTAGGATAAAGGAGTGCTGCTAGAATGGAATTAAAGGATAAGAATATACTTGTTATTGGAATGGCATTAAGTGGTATAAGTGCAGCAAAATTATGCTTAGAAAAAAAAGCTAATGTCACAGTTTATGATGGAAAAAGTCAGAAGCAATTGGTAGATAGTATAAAATTATTTGATGGAAAAGAACCAAGATTTGTTTTTGGAGAATTTGATTATAATAATTTAGATAATACTTGGTTGGTAATCATAAGCCCTGGTGTACCTCTTGATCTTCCTTTTGTGAAGAAGATTTTTGAATTAGGTATACCTGTTTGGAGTGAAATAGAATTATCATATAGATTCTGTGATGCTCCTATAGTAGCTATTACTGGAACTAATGGAAAAACAACTACAACAACTCTTGTTGGTGAAATAATGGAAAATTATAATAAGAATACTTTTGTTGTTGGTAATATTGGAATTCCTTTTTCACAGATAATTAATAAAACTGACAAAGATTCAACAATAGTAGCTGAGATAAGTAGTTTTCAGCTTGAGACAATACACGATTTTGCTCCTAGAGTCAGTGCAATATTGAACATAACTCCAGATCATCTTAATAGACATAAAACATATGATAATTACATTAACGCAAAACTTAGAATCTCAGAGAATCAATCAAAAGACGATTATTGCATTATTAATTATGATAATGAAATATGTAGAGGGTTAGCTGATAGAATACCATGTAACGTCATATATTTTGGTAAATCTCCAATAGATGCTAAGGGAGTATACTTAAAAGATGGTTATATATGTACTAATATTCATGGAGCAGAAGAAAGAGTCATAGATATAAATAAACTAGGTGAACACAATGTTGAAAACATTATGGCAGCAGTAGGGATTACAACATGCATGCAGGTTCCTACTAATGTGATTAGTGAAGTAATAGAGAATTTTAGAGGAGTTGCCCATAGAGTTGAATATGTAGCCACTATTAAAGGAGTTAAATATTTCAATGATTCAAAGGCAACTAATGAAGATGCTGCAATTAATGGAATAAAATCAATGAAAAATAATACAATTCTAATTGGCGGTGGTATGGATAAAGGTGGAAGTTACCATAGCTGGATACAAGCGTTCGATAATAAAGTGAAAGGTTTAATTCTATTTGGTGAAACAGCATATAAGATTGAAGATGCTGCTAGAGAGAATGGATTTGAATCAATATATCAAGTAAATAACCTAAAAGAAGCAGTAGATAAGGCATATTTTTTGGCTGAAAATGGAGACAATGTTTTGTTATCACCTGCATGTGCAAGTTGGGATATGTTTAAAAACTTTGAAGAAAGAGGTAATTTATTTAAGCAATATGTTAGTGAATTAGATAACCAATAGGGAGGGGTTATGTTGCATGAAAAAACAATCAAGAGACATAGTAAGAAACGGTCGCTTATAAAGAGGAAAAACAATCAAACAGATTTTACTCTTGTTGCAATAGTGGTTATTCTTATTGTTTTTGGAATCATTATGATATATAGCTCTAGTTATTATTATAGTATTGATATGTACAATGATAGTACTCATTACCTTAAGAAGCAAATTATGTGGGGTGTTCTAGGAATAATTGTAATGATGATTGTATCAAGAATAGACTTTCATGTTTTTAATAGATTTGCTTTGTTACTTTACATAATGTCTCTAGGTTTTTTGGTTCTGGTATTACTTGTTGGTAAAGAAATTAAAGGGGCTAAGAGATGGCTGGTTATTGGACCTGTCAATTTCCAGCCTTCTGAGTTTGCCAAGTTGATGATTATTATTGTTATTGCTTATGTTGCATCAAAAATGGTAAGTCACTTAGATAAATATAGATTAATGATGTTCATATTATTTATTATAGGAATTCCAACAGCGTTAGTTGGTGCAACCAATATGAGTACAGCTATTGTTGTTTTTGCATTAGGTGTGGCTATTTTATTTGTAGCAGTACCCAAAGTCTACAAACTGATGTTGATAACTGCTCTGCCAGGCGCTATAGGTGGTGGACTTGGAATATTGCTAGCTGGTTATAGAGCAGATAGAGTTAAGATATGGCTTGAAGGACCTTGGACAGATCCCCTTGGAAAAGGATATCAGACTATACAATCCTTATATGCTATAGGTACAGGTGGTTTATTTGGCACGGGTCTAGGTCAAAGTATGCAAAAAAGAGGTTTTATCCCTGAGGCACATAACGATATCATATTTTCAATAGTATGTGAAGAATTAGGTTTAATTGGAGCTTTGGCCCTTATCATTTTGTTCATCTTACTTATATGGAGATGTATGGTAATAGCTAGTAATTGCTCTGATCTTAATAGTTTGCTTATAGTTGTTGGTGTAATGGCACAGATTGGATTGCAAGTAATAATTAATATCGCAGTAGTTACCAATTCAATACCTGCAACAGGTATGCCTTTACCATTCATTAGTTATGGAGGTTCGTCATTATTATTTCTTATGGTTGAGATAGGTATGGTACTTGGTATAGCTAGAAAATCAAAGATTAATAAAGCGGGATAGAAATACATAAAACAACCCGCACGTTACAATGATTAATCATTTATTGTTATATTAACCTTATATGTTACTATAATTGATTAAGGGATAAGTTATATAGTAACATAAAAGCAGTAAATGAATACTATGAATTATATAGAATTGCTATTTGTGCGGAGGTCGCAGTACATGGGTAAATATATTATAGAAGGCGGATACAGTCTAAGTGGCGAAATAAAAGTGCAAGGGTCAAAGAATGCAGTTCTCCCATTACTTGCAGCTACTGTTTTGAATGAAGGGAAGACATATTTTCATAACTGTCCAAAAATACTAGATGTCTATAATATGCTCAACATACTAACTGCAATAGGGTGTACAATTAAATGGGATAAAGATGTATTAATAATCGACTCTTCCAATATAACAACTCATATAATACCAGAAAAATATGTTCAGATGATGAGATCTTCCATTATCCTATTAGGTTCTGTTCTTGGAAGATTAAAAACTGTGAAGATATCTTTTCCAGGTGGTTGTTCTATTGGAACTCGTCCAATTGATTTGCACTTGAAAGCTTTAAAGCAGATGAATGTTGATATAAAAGATAGGCATGGGTTTATTGAATGTAGCACTAACGAAATAATCGGCAATAAGGTTAGTCTTGATTATCCAAGTGTTGGAGCCACTGAAAATATAATGTTGACAGCAGTACTCTCAGAAGGAATTACAACTATTAATAATGCTGCTAAAGAACCTGAAATAGTAGAATTACAAGAATTTTTATGTAAAATGGGAGCTAAGATAGAAGGGGCTGGAACAGATACAATTATCATAAAAGGTGTTAATAAATTAAATTCAGTTGAATATAGGATAATGCCAGATAGAATAGTGGCAGGTACTTACATGTGTGCAGTTGCTGCTGCAGGAGGAGAAGTCCTATTAAAAGACGTATGTAAAGAACATCTAAACTCAACAATAACTAAAATTAATGAGATGGGATGTTTTATAAAAGAATTTGAAGATAGTATATTAATAAAAGCGCCCGAAAGATTAAAATCACTTGATCTAATAAGAACACAACCTTATCCGGGTTTTCCTACTGATATGCAAGCCCAGTTAATGAGTTGTCTTGTTACAGCTGATGGAACAAGTATTATAGCTGAAACAATATTTGAATCAAGGTATAAACATGTTGCCGAATTAGTTAGAATGGGTGCTGATATTATTATAGATGGAAGAATAGCAGTATTAAAGGGAGTTAACAGATTAAATGGAGCAGAAGTTTTTGCAGAAGATTTAAGAGGTGGTGCGGCATTAGTACTAGCAGGCCTAGGAGCAGAAGGTAAAACTATTGTTAATAATGCTAGTCATATTTTAAGAGGATACGAAAATTTGGAAAAAGATTTAAGCTTGTTGGGAGCCAATATAAAATACTCTTCAGATTAAAGGTGATAATATGTCTAATGTTATTTCGATGGAAAAAGTTAGAAAGCGTAAAAATAAAACAGGTAAATTTGTCTTATTAATAATTTGCTTAGTATTTATCCTAGTTATTTTTGCCTTTCAACTTATTAATGTAAATATCATTACTGTTATAGGAAATAAATTATATAGTGAAGAGATGATTAAGAATATTGTAGGTATTCATGAAAAGACAAATTTGTTTGTATATAAATTAGCTTCTAAAGAGCTTTGTTTGGAAGAATATCCATATATTGAGAATATAGATATTAAGTACCGTTCTTATAACAATGTAGATATTGTGGTAACTGAAAAAAGTGTAATATCCTATATTCCATATATGGGTAAATACCTATGTCTTAGTAAAAACGGTACTGTAATTGATTATACAAATGATTTGCAAGTTAATATACCTATTGTACACGGGCTATCTTTTGACCATTTTGTAATTGGGGACAAGTTGTTTGCGGATGATACAGACATTTTTAAAGCTATATTAGAAATCTCACATAAGATGAAAAAATTTGATTTCAAAATAGACTATATTGATTTTAATTACAATGATCCAGAACAAATTATAATAAAAATCGACAAAATATCTATATCAATGGGCAACATAAATGACATTAATAGGAAATTTGAACTACTGAAAGGCTTAATGGAAAAAATACCTAAAGGTGTAGAAGGAACAATTGACTTAACGGATGCGGAAAAAAGAAAAATTATATTTACTCCCTATAATAGTAAATAATGACTAGGTTTTAATAAGTAAAAACTTAAAATAGTTTTATTTTTAATTAAATACATAAAAAAATAATCAAAAAAATCAATTTTTATATTGATTAATTATCCAAAAAAATATATTATTATGTGTAAGAGATTATGTAAATAAAATCACTTAAATACATATAGATTAAGAAAGATTTGTTAGGAGGAACTACTTTGCTTGAAATTAAGATGAATGAAAAGGCAAGTGTGGCGAAGATTGTTGTCATTGGAGTAGGTGGAGGTGGAAATAACGCTGTTAATAGAATGATAGAAGATAGGTTAAATGGTGTTGAGTTTATAGCTGTTAATACTGATGTACAAGCTCTACAGTGTTCAAAAGCTTCTGTTAAAATTCAAATTGGTGAAAAACTCACTAGAGGACTAGGAGCTGGAGCTAATCCAGAAGTTGGTCTGAAAGCTGCTGAAGAGAGCAAAGAAGAACTATCTGAAGCTATTAAAGGCGCAGATATGGTATTTGTAACTGCTGGTATGGGCGGTGGTACTGGTACTGGTGCAGCCCCTGTAATAACTAACATTTCTAGAGAGATGGGGATTCTTACAGTTGGTGTTGTAACAAAACCTTTTGATTTTGAAGGCAGAGTTAGAATGAAGAATGCAGATGCAGGAATAACTGCATTAAAGAAATCAGTGGATACATTAATTGTCATACCTAATCAAAAATTGTTATCTATTATTGATAGAAGAACAACGGTAAAAGATGCTTTCAAGAAAGCTGATGAAATATTACAACAAGGTGTACAAGGCATTTCGGATCTTATTTATACACCAGGTATAATTAACCTTGACTTTGCTGATGTAGAAACTGTAATGTCTAATAAAGGTATTGCACATATTGGTATTGGAAAAGCTAAAGGTGATAATAAATCTGAGGAAGCTGCACAAATGGCTATTTCAAGTCCATTACTTGAAACAACTATTGATGGGGCGAAACACATACTTATTAACATTAGTGGTGATTCGAATATGTCCATGTTCGAGGCTAATGATGCAATTCAATTAATACAAGAAGCTACAGGCAATGATTCAAATATAATCTATGGTCAGATTATTGATGATTCTCTCGAAGATGAATTGGTAGTAACTGTAATTGCAACTGGTTTTGAAATACCTATTACAGAAGGTAAAACTGATAATCCTAGTAAGATTAGTTCTAAAACCAGTGAAATGGTTAGTGCTACTACTGAGACAGAGCAAAAGGTTCAGACAGATATACATATTGATGAAAAACCTATAGATATTCCACCATTTTTACAAAGAAAAAGAAATAGATAGTATTATTAAGTGAGAGGTTATTCCTTCGGGAGTAGCCTCTTTAATTTTTGTCAACTTTATTGTTGAAAAATATAAAAAAAAAAACAGAATTCATTTATAGTTTTTGACAAATTATTCCAATTAAGCATGCTATAATTAGCATAGCTTAAAGAATATGTGAATAAAATATACTATAGTATTCATATAGCAAAACTAAGAAAACATTGATTTATTACAAATTTGTAAAGGAGGGGGGGCGTGTATTTAGAAGTTTATATTGACATAGTCTTCATTATTAATTTGATAATGGACTATATTATACTATGGATAGTTAAAATTCTAACTAAGAAAAATACCAAGAAGATTAGGTTATTTATTGGTGCTATGGTTGGAGCATTAATGATGTGTATTATAGTCATACTTCCTTATGACAGTTATTTTTTCAATGTTATCGTAGGATACTTGTTAACTAGTATATTATTAATATACATATCATTCAGACCTATAAGATTAAGTGAATTTGTAAAATTAACAATTATTATGTATTTGAGCGCAATCATGCTTGGAGGATTAATGTTTGCATTATATTACTATTCATTTATTGGAGTTGCTGTAAGCAAAGTAATAAATGGTACATATAATATGAATTTGAGAGTAGGGCTATTTGTAATTTTTGGAATAATTGCAATTATCATATTTAGAATCGTTAGAAAAGTAATGTCTAGTACAATTAGGGCTAATAAAAATTTATTTGGACTTGAAATCAATATTGACGATTGTAAGATTAAGGTTAATGGCTTATTGGATACAGGCAATAATCTATACGATCCTATAACAAAAAATCCTGTTCTTATTGCAGAAAGTGGACTATTAAAGAATTTACTAAAAAAAGATTGTTATGATAAGTTACTAAGTATCTCTAGTGATTTATATAACATTTCTAATTTTACAGATTTTGGTAAAAATAGTAATTTGAAATTAAGGCTTATACCATTTTCTTCACTTGGTAATGAAAATGGTATGTTACTAGGAATTGTTGCGGATAATATATGTATTAACCTTGGTGATGAAACAAAAGATTATAGAGATGTGGTGATTGCTGTTTATGATAAAAAGCTTTCCAATGATAACAGTTACCAAGTCCTTATACATCCCGAATTAGTTAGTGTACATTAGAATATTATTGGTTATCTTTTGTTTTGATTCTAATATAAAGCAAGAGATATAATAGGGGGAATAGAATTGGTATGTAAAAGTAAAAACATATTTGATATTTTTAGCATAAAATTTATTGAGAGATTTAGAAAATTATTTTTGTGGGATAATGGAGAGATTCACTACATTGGTGGTAGTGAGATATTGCCTGCTCCACTTGGGAATGAAGAAGAATCAAGGATTATTGCTATGCTTGGTAGTGAGAACGATTTTAAGGTGAAATCTATACTTATTGAGCATAATCTAAGACTTGTAGTATATATAGCTAAGAAATTTGAAAATACTGGTATTGGAGTAGAAGATTTAATTTCAATTGGTACCATAGGATTGATAAAATCTATAAATACTTTCAAACCTGATAAAAAAATCAAGTTAGCAACCTATGCTTCTAGATGTATAGAAAATGAAATCCTTATGTATCTAAGAAGAAATAATAAAACAAAGTTAGAGATATCTATTGATGAACCCCTTAATGTAGATTGGGACGGAAACGAACTATTATTATCGGATATACTAGGTACTGAGGAAGACGTTATTTATAGAAATATTGAAGAAGAAGTAGATAAAGAATTATTGAAAAAGGCTCTTAGCAAATTGTCTAATAGAGAAAGAGTTATTGTTGAACTTAGATTTGGACTGAAAGCAGATGGCGAAGAAAAAACTCAAAAAGAAGTTGCTGATATGTTAGGCATATCACAATCATATATATCAAGGCTTGAGAAGAAAATTATAAAAAGATTACAAAAGGAAATTATTAGAATGCAATAAAAAAAGGTATAAATATATTACCACTGGCAATCATTTTAGTATAAGGAAAAATATATGACAAAATGATTACTGGAGGTAGCGTATGGCATTGAACAAAGTTGAAATATGTGGTGTGAATACATCTAAATTACCCATATTGAAGAATAAAGAAAAGGAAGAATTATTTAATAGGATACTTGATGGAGATCTTGCTGCTCGTGATGAATATATTCACGGTAATCTGAGGTTAGTATTAAGTGTAATCCAGAGATTTAGTAATTCAGGGGAAATGGTAGATGATTTGTTTCAAGTTGGTTGTGTAGGACTTATTAAGGCGATAGATAACTTTGATATTACTCAAAATGTTAAATTTTCAACATATGCCGTACCAATGATAATAGGGGAAATAAGAAGGTATCTAAGAGATAATAATAGTATAAGGGTCAGTAGGTCTCTTAGAGATACAGCTTATAAAGCTTTACAAGCAAAAGAAAAGTTATTACGACAGAATAATAAAGAACCAACTATTATGGAAATATCAAAAGAGTTAGATATGAAAAAAGAAGATGTTGTTTTTGCTCTTGATGCTATTCAAGATCCTGTGTCACTATTTGAACCAGTTTATAATGATGGGGGCGATTCCTTATATATAATGGATCAAGTAAGTGACAAAAAGAATAAAGAGGAAAGATGGGTTAGATCAATAGCTCTTGGTGAAGCTATGAAAAAACTCCCTAAAAGAGAGTTTAATATACTGAAGCTTAGATTTTTTGAAGGTAAAACACAAATGGAAGTTGCTAGTGAGATAAGTATTTCTCAAGCACAAGTATCGAGACTGGAAAAATCAGCTATAAGACATATGAAAAGATACTTAAATTAACTAGTAAATTATTTAAAATAGTAATCTAAGTAAGGACAGCTTTTAGGGGGAAATTAGTATGGTTAGAATATATGATATGAAACAAAAAGAAGTTATAAATTCTAACGATGGTATTAGATTAGGATTTATAAGTGATATTGAAGTTGATTTACAGGAAGGTAAATTGATTAAACTAATTGTTCCAGGACCAGCTAAAATATTTGGAATGTTTGGTAGAGGCAAGGAATATCAAATACCCTGGGATAGCATAAAAAAAATAGGTGAAGATATTATTCTGGTTGATATCAATGTGGATAAGTCATTGGTTGAATCAGAATACTAATTATTAAAAGTATTTTAAATAATTATAAGTATTTAAAATCAAAGGTTGACCTTTTTCTGCTTATAACTTATAATATGACTAAAATAGTGGCTATAAGCGGAAAGTAGGGAGAATAACTTATGAGATGTCCTTTTTGCAATGAGGATAATACAAAAGTAGTTGACTCAAGACCATCAGATGAAAACAATTTAATACGTAGAAGAAGACAATGTGAAGCATGTGGCAAAAGATTTACTACTTATGAAAAGATAGAAACAATACCTTTAGTCATTATTAAAAAAGATAAGACAAGAGAACCGTATAATCGAAATAAATTAATGAATGGTGTTGTTAGATCTTGTCATAAACGTTCTGTGTCAATGAGTGAAATTGAAGGATTAGTAGATGAAATAGAAAATAGTTTGTATAATTCATTAAAAAAAGAAGTTAAAAGTAAAGATATCGGTCAAAAGGTGATGGAAAAACTTAAGACCATAGATGAAGTAGCATATGTTAGATTTGCATCTATATATCGTGAGTTCAAAGATATTAATACTTTTATGGATGAATTGAAAAAAATATTGAATGATAAGTAGGTTTCCCAGTGGGAAGCCTCTTTTGTTTTTTATAGGAAAGTTCTTCTAATTAAGCATATGAAACAGAAGCATTTTCATATGCCATCAAGGAAACTTTCCTAACGATTAAACTTCCTACGGAAGACGAGGTATAGTCTCTTTTAATGTATGGAATAATATAACACTTGTTAGTTTAGTATGAATATAATAATCCTAATTCAGTTTGGAAAAGCTAGTATAAAAGGGGAACTTATTCTAATTATACCATGTAAAAATATTCAACTAGCTAGAGGTGAGAGACTTGAAAATAAATAGGATGTTTATATTAATTTTAATAATTATATCTATAACTGGATGCTCAAACAAAATTAAACAGATTGACGATACCAAGTATCAAGAACTTATTCAAACGACAGAACTAACTAAAGTATATGTTAGAGATGAAAAAGAAGTATGGAAGGAAATGCACATGATGGCCAACACTAAAATTGTTGCTGATGAAATATGGGGTGAGATTGAGATTACTGAAGAAAGAGTAAACTACTTAATTACCGAAGTTCTTGTATCTGATTATCCTGATAAAAAGAGACTCTTGACTATATTATATAACTGGAAGAATGAAGATTTTTCCTGTACAGTTGATGAACATAATTATCTGTGGGATAAGTTAGGTGGAAGTGTCGGAAAAGCTTATAAATTAAAAGAATAGTCAATTTAGATTGTAGTACTTAGTGTTTAGTTATATTTAATTGAAATATTAATTTGTTATTAATAATATGATTATTTTATGATATAATTATGTAGATTATTTATATACTAAAAATTACTAATAAGGTTAATGCTTTAATAAGTTGGACATAATAAATTCTTAAATTGTTTAACATTTCATTTTATTGCATAACCAAATATACATATGACAAGGGGGGACAACATGTTTAACAGAGTTTATAGTGCTGCGTTGCTGGGCATAGACGGATACATTGTTGGGGTGGAGGTAGATATATCAAGCGGTTTTCCTAGACTTGATTTGGTCGGATTACCAGACTCTGCCGTTAAAGAATCTATAGAAAGAGTAAGAACATCTATTAACAATTCAGGATTTAGTTTTCCTTGCAAGAGAATAACAGTGAATTTAGCTCCAGCTGATATAAGAAAGGAAGGACCTGCATTTGATTTACCAATAGCTACCTGTATCTTATCATGTATGGAGTTAATAGACACCAAATCATTGGATAAAACCTTAATCATTGGGGAATTATCTCTTAATGGAGAAGTTCAGAAAGTAAATGGTATACTTCCAATTGTTTATAGTGCATATAAGAATGGTTTTGAAAGATGTATCATGCCTATAGATAATGTTGATGAAGGTGCAGTGGTAGAAGGTATTGATGTTATCGGTGTTAGAAACTTATCTGAGGTTGTTGAATTATTAAATAACAATATTAAAATAGAACCAAAGGGAATTAATATAGAAAAGTTGTTCCATGAATCATGGGATAATGAAGAAAATATAATTGATTTTAGTGATATAAAAGGTCAAGAAAATGTTAGAAGGGCATTAGAAATAGCAGCCGCAGGGGCTCATAACGTTTTAATGATAGGTCCTCCTGGCTCTGGCAAAACTATGATGGCAAAGAGATTACCTACCATATTGCCAGATCTGACTTTTGAAGAAAGTATAGAAATAACTAAGATATATAGTGTAGCTGGATTGTTAAAAAAAGATCAGGCTCTAGTTACTAAGAGACCATTTAGGGCTCCCCATCATACGGTATCAAACTCAGCGTTGACAGGTGGAGGAAGAATTCCAAGACCAGGAGAAATAAGTTTGTCTCATAATGGGGTATTGTTCTTAGATGAGATACCTGAGTTTAGCAAAAATGTATTAGAAGTAATGAGACAACCTCTAGAAGATGGTAAAGTAACAATTTCTAGGGTGAGTGCAACAATTACATATCCAGCTAATTTTATGCTTATAGCTTCTCTTAATCCTTGTCCGTGCGGATATTATCCAGATAGAGAAAAATGTAGCTGTACTCCATTACAAATAAAAAGATATCTTAATAAAATATCTGGCCCACTACTAGATAGAATAGATTTGCATGTAGAGGCCAATAATGTTAACTACAATGAACTTAATAATAAGAAGACAATGGAAACTTCAAAGGATATTAAAAAACGAGTAATGAGAGCCCATGAGATTCAGCAAGAACGATATAAAGATTCTAAGATATATTTTAACTCAATGTTAAGTGCTACTCAGATTGAAAAATACTGTCAGTTAGATGATAAGTCTAGTGAAATGATGAAGTTAGCCTTCCATAAGCTAGATTTGAGTGCAAGAGCATATCATAGAATATTAAAAGTTGCAAGAACAATAGCCGATCTAAATGGTAAAAATGACATAGAAGAAAAACATCTAGCAGAAGCAATTCAATATAGATCTCTTGACCGTAACTACTTTGATTAATAAATAATAGCTAAACTTTCCCACCTTTAATTTAATGCAGGAAAATTAAGGGGTATATGTTTGGTTTGGAGAATAAAAAGATAGAAGAGATACCTATATTTTTATTCTGCAAAGCCTTTTAATTAGCTTACCTGCATAGAATATTGAAGTGGGAAAGTTAAGATAGTAACTTGATATTATTCCATAAACTGTTTATAATGTTAACTTAGGGAAATTAATAGAATGATTTGAGGAGGAAGACAATTGTCTGATATCTATTTGGAAGTTAATCTTCATAACCTTTATTATAACCTATCCAAAATAAAAGAACAATTAAATAGTGACACTATGATTATGGCAGTTGTAAAAGGTAATGCTTATGGACATGGAAGTGTAGAAATTGCAAAAGCATTAAGTGGTGATGTGAATTGTTTTGGAGTAGGATTATTAGACGAAGGTGTTGAACTTAGAAAAAATGGTTTAGAACAATCTATTTTTCTAATGGGACCCACTGAAGAGTTTGATATAGTTTATGAGAATAATATTACTATGAGTATCTGTTCGTTGAATCAATTAAAAAAACTGATAGATTGGACAGAAAATAATAAAAAGACAATTAAGTTTCACTTAAAAGTAGAAACAGGAATGAATAGATTTGGTATTAAATATGACCAATTGGAAGAAGTTAAGTCGCTGTGTGAAAAAGCTACTTGTGCCATACTAGAAGGGATATATTCTCATTTTGCAACAACATATAAAAACAATAGGTCTTATGTATTAGGACAAAAAGAAAAGTTTGATAAATATATAACTTTCTTTAATCAGCATTACAATGGCTTGATTTATCATATATGCAATAGCGAAAATACAATAGACTATGAAGAAGCTCATTATAATATGGTAAGATTAGGTAATGCTTTATATGGTCCCTGTAATAGTAAAAAAAGAATAGGACTCAAAAAAATAGCTGATATTAGAGCCAAAATCATATATTCTAAAAATGTTAAAGCAGGAGAACATATAGGTTATGGCAATAGTTATAAATCAAAACAAGATAAAACTATAGGAATAGTTCCAATGGGATTTTATTGTGGAATGGGATTAATTAAGAAACCTGTAGGTTCCAAATTAGGCTCGGTTATTATATATTATCTAAAAGAAATATATAGATATTTATTCAGGAATAAAACAGTAATATTTTATAAAGGAAAACCTTTGGAAATATTAGGAAGACCAAATATGCAGTATACTATTGTTGATCTTACAGGTATTGATGATTCTGATAAAATTATGGTTGAAATAAAAATCTCACCTATTTTTGTAAAAGAGAATATAAAAAGGACATACATTTCGGAGGTAAAGAGTTAATGAAATTTGTTACACGCATAGATGAAAAAAATTATACTTTATTTAATGAAAACCATCCTAACGGACATGCTCTACAATCTATAGAATGGGGAAACCTAAAGTGTATTGGAGAGTGGACGAAGGAATTAGTTGGTTTAGAAGATGGTAGTGGTAATTTGCAAGCATCTGCTATGCTACTTAGAAGAAAATTACCTGGATTATCAAGATATATTTTATATGCTCCAAGAGGATATGTTCTTGATTATGAAAATATTGACTTAGTTAAAGAATTCACAAAAGAATTAAAGCAATATGCTAGAAAGACAAAAGCAATTTTTGTGAAAATTGACCCATGTATAATATATAAGGAAAGAACTATAGATGGAGACATAAAAGATGATGGTATAAATAACACTAAGCTTATAGAATCATTGAAAAATATGGGGTATGCACACAAAGGAACAAATCTTGATTTTGAAGGGATTCAGCCTAGATTTGTATTTAAGTTAGATGTTGATAAGGATAAAGATACATTATTCAAAAGTTTTCATCATAAAACACGATATAATATTAGACTCGCAGAAAAAAAAGGAATTGAAATATATGAAGGTAGTATAGATGACCTAGAAGAATTTGAAAGAATTATGCGAGTTACAGGTGCTAGAGATGGTTTCATTACAAGACCTCTAGAGTATTTTAAAGATATGTATAGTACTATGGAAAAACAAGGTAAAATGAAGTTGTTCATGGCTAAATATAACGTTAAGAAAGCACTAGATAAAGCTATCAGTGACTTGGAAAAAGAAGAAAACTCAAAAAAACCTAACGAAGATAGAATTAATAAACTGCAAAGAGAAATTCCAGAGATGACAGAGTTGGTGGATAAAAATCCAGATGGAATTATTGTTTCTGGGGCAATAGTATTATTGAATGGGAAAAAAGCATGGTATCTATATGGAGCAAGTGATAACTTATATAGAAATCTAATGCCTAATTACTTATTGCAATGGCATATGATATCATATTCTATGGATTGTGGCTGCACATTATATGATTTTAGGGGGATTTCCGGCAATCTTGACCCAAATCATCACCTATATGGTTTATACAGGTTTAAAAAGGGATTTAATGGTGATTTTGTTGAGTATATAGGTGAGTTTGATTTAGTGGTTAGCAAATTTTATTATAACCTATGGGAATTTTGGGTACCAAAATTAAAAAAATTAATTAGAAAACTTAGGAAAAAATAACTAAAGGATGATGCGTATGGGGAGTGTTATGGAAAAGGAACACTATTGGTTATGGTTAAATAACATAAAAGGTATTGGGCTGAAAAAAATAAAATATCTATTAAATTACTTTGATGAACCAAAGTATATTTGGGAAGCAACTGATGAACTGAACGAAGTAAAAGGCCTAAGAGAAATAGACAGAAAGGCTATTATCCAGTCTAGAAATAAAGAAAAGATAATAGAATATTATAACAGAATAAAAAAGAGTAACATTAATTTTTATTCTATTGATGATGATTTATACCCAGAAAAATTAAAAAATATTTATGATTATCCCTATGGTATTTATGTAAAAGGAGATATAAAAGATGATTCTCCAATCTTGGCTATAGTTGGCGCTAGAAGGTGTACTGAATATGGTAGAGAAGTTGCAAAACTTTTTGGAAGAGAATTAGCGAAAATGGGAATTATAATTATAAGTGGAATGGCAAGAGGCATTGATACTGCTGCTCATAAAGGTGCGTTGGAAGGCGGGGGCAAAACATATGCTGTACTTGGGTCAGGTGTTAATATATGTTATCCAAAGGAAAATTATAAATTAATGGATGACATTTGTCATAAAGGCGCTCTAATATCTGAATTTCCAGTTAATCAAATTCCAAAACCAGGTAATTTTCCGCTAAGAAATAGAATTATAAGTGGAATAAGTGATGGGGTATTAGTTATTGAAGCTGCAGGAAAAAGCGGTTCTCTAATAACAGCAGACCAAGCACTAGATCAAGGAAAAGATGTCTATAGTATTCCTGGCAGGATAACAGATAAGCTAAGTGAAGGTACTAATAATTTAATAAAAATGGGTGCTAAATTGGTAACCAATATTGATGATATTTTAGATGAAATTTCTGTGATTTTCACCAAGGAAAAACAAAAAAATTCAGAAAATATTACTTTGGGACTTGCAGAAATTGAAAAAATAGTGTATTCTTGTTTAAGTTTAGAACCTTTATTTATTGACGATATACATATTAAGTCAAATATACCAATTGATGAACTTGGGTTGATATTAACAAAGCTGGAACTTAAGGGCGTAATAAAACAACTGCCAAACAAATATTTTATTAAAAAATTGTAGTGGAGGGTAAAAATGGCAAAGAATTTAGTAATAGTTGAATCGCCTGCAAAAGCAAAAACTATAAAAAAATTTTTAGGTAGTAATTATAAAGTTGAAGCTTCAATGGGACATGTAAGAGATTTGCCCAAAAGTCAGTTAGGGGTAGACGTAGAAAATGATTTTGAACCGAAATATATTACTATAAGAGGTAAAGGAGAGCTCCTAAAACATCTTAGAAAAGAAGTAAAAAAGGCTAACAAAGTTTTTCTCGCTACTGACCCTGACCGTGAAGGTGAAGCGATATCATGGCACTTATTATTTTCTCTAAAGTTAGAAAACAAAAAATTTTACAGAATAACTTTTAATGAAATAACAAAAAATGCAGTTAAAAATTCTATAAAACAGGCTAGAGAAATTAACATGGATTTGGTTGATGCTCAACAGGCTAGAAGGATACTCGACAGAATAGTCGGTTATAAGATTAGCCCACTACTATGGAAAAAGATAAAAAAAGGACTCAGTGCAGGAAGGGTCCAGTCAACTGCTCTAAAACTGATTTGTGATAGGGAAGAAGAAATTAACAGTTTTATACCAGAAGAATATTGGTCATTAGACGCCAAGTTGCAAGATACGAAGTCAAAAGACGAATTTACTGCAACATTCTATGGAAAAAGTAAAAAAATGAAGATATCTTCTAAAGAACAGGTTGATGAAATAATTGAATACCTTAAGGACAAAGAATATATTGTAAGTGATGTTAAAGAAAGTGAAAGACTAAAAAAACCACTTCTACCGTTTATTACGAGTACTCTTCAACAAGAAGCTGCTAAAAAACTTAATTTTACAACTTCAAAATCAATGAGAATAGCTCAACAGCTATATGAAGGTATAGATGTAAAGGGAAAAGGTACTGTAGGACTTATTACTTATCTTCGTACTGATTCAACTCGTATATCTGATGATGCAGATAAAGCTGTAAAAGAATATATTTCAAGTAGTTTTGGAGAAGAGTATGTAAATAATAATAAAATCTCGAGCAATAAAAAGAATAATGTTCAAGATGCCCATGAAGCTATAAGGCCAACTTATGTTGAGATTTATCCTGACGATATAAAAGAATCATTATCAAGGGATCAATTGAGATTATATAAGTTGATTTACAACAGATTTATTGCAAGTAGAATGAAACCTGCAAAATATGCTACAAAATCAATTAAAATTAATGGAGGAGATTACAGATTCAATGCTTCTGGTTCTGTTTTAATCTTCGATGGATTTTTAAAAGTATATAATATCTCAGATGATAAAGAAGACAACCAAAAAATTGGTAATATTAATAAAGATTCTAATTTAAATATAATAGAGTTGAGCAAAAAACAGCATTTTACTCAACCAGCACCTAGATATACAGAAGCATCCTTAGTAAAGACATTAGAAGAAAATGGTGTTGGGCGACCAAGTACCTATGCACCAACTATATCTACCATTCAAAAAAGAGGCTACGTTTCAAAAGAGAAGAAAAATATCTTCCCTACAGAGCTAGGAGAAATAGTTAATGACATAATGGGAAAATATTTTAAAGATATAGTAAATGTTAAATTTACAGCAGCACTGGAAAAAGAACTAGATGAAGTTGAGACTGGAAATATACAATGGAAAGAAGTACTTCGAAAATTTTATCCAAGTTTTTATGAAACAATTGAATATGCTGAAGAAAAAATAGGCAAAATTGAAATAAAGGATGAAGTTTCTGATGTTCTGTGTGATAAATGTGGTAGAAACATGGTAATCAAAATTGGTAGATACGGTAAGTTTTTAGCGTGTCCTGGTTTTCCAGAATGCAGAAATGCTAAACCTTTATATGAAAAAGTTGAAGGTGTATCATGCCCTAAATGTAGTGGCGAGATCTTTATCAAAAAGACTAAAAAGGGCAGAAGATATTATGGGTGTGAAAATAACCCAGAATGTGATTTTATGACTTGGAATAGACCTACTAAGGAAATATGTCCTAAGTGTGGAACTATTATGGTTGAAAAGGGCAAATATCTAAAATGTAACAACGAAGAATGTAATTATAGCGTTCTAAAAGAAAAGGAAGAACATGAATAATAATTTTGTTATTCATAAAAATTGTCAAAGTAATTAGAAATAAAATTCTAGGGCAGTTACTTTGGAGTTGAAAAAAGCTAAGTAATAGCGTCAATTATAAATATATACTTGAATATTTAGAAGCTTCGTAATATAATAAAATATGCAGCTTGGTTGATGCTTTAGCTTAATAGCATAATAATTTAGGAGGGAAAAATTTAATGAGTGTACAACTACTGGATAAAACAAGAAAGATCAACAGATTATTGCAAAGAACAGGTACACAAAGGGTAATATTTACCGACATATGTGAAGTGCTTAGTGATATTTTATATTCTAATGCATTAGTTATTAGTAAAAAGGGCAAATTACTAGGACTTCATAACAGAGAAGAGATTGGTATTATTGAAGAGTTGTTACAAGATAAACTAGGAGCATGTATTGATGAAAATTTAAACGAGAGACTATTAAATGTTTTATCAACTAAAGAAAATGTTAATCTTGAAACATTAGGGTTCTCTTCAAACGTAAACACAAACAATTATATTGGAATTATTATTCCAATAGATATTGCGGGAGAAAGACTTGGAACTTTATTCCTATATAAGAATAATGCTTCCTATGACATTGAGGACATAATATTAAGTGAATATGGTGCTACTGTTGTAGGACTAGAAATCATGAGATCAATTAACGAAGAAAACACAGAAGAAATTAGAAAAACTACTATTGTTAAATCTGCAATTGGTACATTATCATTCTCAGAACAAGAAGCAATTACTCATATTTTTGAAGAATTGAATGGTAGTGAGGGCATATTAGTTGCAAGTAAAATAGCTGATAGAGTTGGAATTACTAGATCTGTAATTGTTAATGCACTTCGAAAATTCGAGAGTGCAGGAGTTATTGAATCTCGTTCACTAGGTATGAAAGGAACTTATATTAAGGTTCTTAATAACGTATTGATTGATGAACTCAAGAAACTATAAGATTTTTTAATAAGGAAAGAAAGCTTGATAAGAGCTTTCTTTTTTTGGTTACAGAAAAAACTATTACTGTAAATTCTAGGTAATATTTTCAAAAATTGTTAAGTATATATTGTATATTATGACATAAACTGATACAATATATAGGATAAAAGTATTTTTTTGGAAGAGATAATTGAGTATTTAATAACTTAAATTAATTATTAAGTCTTATTTATTAGATTAGTATTAATTAAGTCTAATTGCTCATTACAAAAGCCTTGCAATTTTCGACATATAAATTATAATTAATATTAATGGATAAAAAAGGCAGGTGGAATTATGATAAGTAATAATATGTATAATGGAATTAATATTCTAAGTAAATCTTTAAATGCGAGTTTGATGAGGCACAATGTAATTTCAGAAAATATTGCTAATGAAGATACACCAGGTTATAAAAGGAAAGATGTTAAATTTGAAGGCTTATTACAAGAGGCATTACTATCTAATAATAAGCTATCAGATATAGATATTAATGCATTAACACCACAAGTAGTTGTCGATAAATCAAATCTAAGTTATAGATTAGATGGAAATAATGTAAATATCGACACAGAAATGACAGAACTTACAAAAAATCAAATTAGATTCAACGTTTTAGTTGATCAAGTATCAAATGATTTTAGTAGAATTAAATCAGTTTTAAGTCGTTAATTACGAATAAAAGGTGTATATGTTATATAAATATTAATTATGATTGGAGGTAAAAGAATATGTCTTTTTTTAATTCAATGAATGTTAGTGCAACAGGCTTAACAGCCCAAAGGCTAAGGATGGACATTATTTCCCAAAACATTGCTAATATTAATACTACTAAAACTAAAGATGGTGGACCATATAAGAGAAAAGTTTTACTTTTTGAAGAACAAAAAAGTAATAATTTCAGTTCCATACTTAATGATTCAATTGACAATTATACAGCTTCAGGAGTTAAGGTATCCAAGATCATAGAAGATACCAAACCGCTTAAAAGAGTGTATAACCCTAATCATCCAGAAGCTGACAAGGATGGATATGTATTAATGCCTAATGTTAATACAGTCGAAGAAATGGTTAATATGATTTCGGCCAATCGTTCCTATGAAGCTAATGTGACTGCAATGAATGCAACTAAATCAATGGCAATGAAATCTTTAGAAATTGGCAAATAAGAGATTAACATAAATGAGATGATTGGAGAGATGCAAAATGGGAATTCAGATTGGGGATATTAGCAGCATTAATAATCTTATATCCAATGGAAATAAGAGAGAAAAAGAATCTGGACAATTATTTGAGGATATCTACAAAGCAGCAATTGGATTAATAGATGATACTAATCAATTGCAGAAGAAATCCGAGCAAGTAACTACAGATTTTGCTGCAGGAAAAACTGATAATTTTGTTGATGTTCTAATCGCATCAGAAAAAGCTTCAGTAGCATTACAATATACAGTAAAATTAAGAGATAAATTACTTGATGCATATAATGAAATAATGCGTATGCAAGTCTAAATAATATTTAGATGTCAAACCTAAACTAAGTTAGAAAATGGATGTGTGATTTATGTTAAAGGGGTGTACATATGCCTGGTTTTATAAGTAAAATTTCAGACCAAATAACCGGGTTCTGGAACAAGTTTGACAAAAAACAGAAGTTGCAAATAATTGCAGCTGTGGTAGTAACGGTTATTGCATTGAGTATATTGACAATAGCACTTAATAAAACAAGAATGGTTCCCTTTGTTTCAGGATTGGAACCAAAAACTACTAACCAAGTAAAAACTTTATTACAAGAACAAGGTATAAAATATGAAGTTCGAGACAATGCTTCTTCAGTATATGTTGATAAAAAGAGAAAGCAAGATGCTCAGATGGCATTAGATAGTATGGGTATCATATCAAATACTGGTATGACATATAAAGAGGCTTTTAATTCTAGTCTTAGTACTACTGAAGCAGAAAAAAGAGCAAAACACAAATTAGCATTTGAAAATGAACTAGGAGATAAAATATCTGTTATTGAAGATGTTGAATCAGCTGTAGTTAAATTAGTTACACCAGATCAAGATAGAACAATATTTGATGATGTGAAAGAAGCTAAAGCATCTGCTATACTTACTACGTCACATGAACTTACAGATGAGCAAGTAGTTGGTATTGCTAACTTTTTAGCATCTTCTGTAGAAAATTTAGCTCTTAAAAATGTAAGAATACTTAATAATTCTGGTGAAATGTTATACTACGGTGAAGATATTGATGCTAATGGATCAAGTCTGAATAAGAAAATTAATTATGAAGTAACAATGGAAAATAAAATAGAAAAAGATGTTTTGTCTATTTTATTAGGAGAGTTTGATGATGCTGTAGTTACAGCAGATCTAATTATTGATTTTGATGCTCAGTCTTCCATAAAAGAAGAATATGCTACTCCAGAAGGACAATCAAAGGGGATACCTTCATCTGAGTATCATTATATATCAGAAGGTTCTAATCAGACACCATCTGGTATACCTGGAACAGACTCTAATAATGGTACTACCGATTACCTTGTGCCAAACAATAGTAATTCTGATAGCAGTACCAAAATAGATAAAGTAGATTATGATGTGAGTAAAACTGTTACAAATGAAACTAAACATATAGGAAATATAAAATATAATGAATCATCTGTATCAATATCAGCTAAAAAATATAAAATATATGATCAAGCACTTTTGAAAAAGCAGGGTGTTTTAGATAACATATCATGGGAAGAATATAAGGCAATGAATAGCGAATCGAAGAAAATTACTATTGATGGTGACCTTATATCTCTTATCAAGAATGCTACTAATGGTTCAAAGGTTGAGATAATAGGTTATGAAGTTCCTACATTTATTCCTATTTCAGTTAAGAAGAAGCCTATTACAGATTATATCTTTATCGCTATTATTGTAATTATGATAGCATTGCTTGGATACGCAGTTTATAAAGGTACTGAACCAGTGGAAGTTACTGAGATACAACCTGAATTATCTGTTGAAGATATGTTAGCAAGTACCAGAGAACAACAAGATCTAGAAGAGATTGAATTTGATGATAAATCAGATACAAGAATCCAAATAGAAAAATTCGTTGATGAGAAACCTGATGCAGTAGCACAGTTGCTTAGAAATTGGCTGAATGAAGATTGGGAGTGATAATGATATGGCTAATAGAGATTTAAAAGGAATACAAAAAGCGGCTATATTGCTAATTGCTTTAGGTCCTGAGAAATCATCAAAAGTATTTAAACATCTAAAAGAAGAGGAAATCGAACAATTAACTCTTGAAATAGCAAATACGAGAAGTGTTTCTCCAAAAGACAAAGAGGCTGTATTACAAGATTTTTATGAGGTGTGTTTAGCTCAACAATATATAGCAGAAGGTGGAATAGGATATGCCAAAGAGCTTCTTGAACATGCTCTTGGTTCTGATAAAGCAAAACAGGTTATTGGAAGACTTACTGCATCATTACAAGTTAGACCTTTTGAATTTGTTAGAAAGACAGAACCTAGTCAACTTCTTAACTTTATTCAAGATGAGCATAATCAGACAATTGCACTTATCTTATCGTATTTAAGTCCATCTCAATCAGCAATGATACTTGCTTCGTTACCCCAGGAAAAACAAGCGGATGTTGCAAGGAGAATAGCTGAAATGGATAGAACATCACCAGATGTTATAAAGGATGTAGAAAATGTATTAGAGAGAAAACTATCTTCATTGGTTACTCAAGATTATACAGTTGTCGGTGGTGTTGATTCTATTGTTCAGATATTAAATTCTGTTGATAGATCTACAGAAAAGAATATTATGGAAACATTAGAAATCGAGAATACAGAACTTGCTGAAGAAATAAGGAAGAAAATGTTTGTATTTGAAGATATCTTATCACTTGATAGTAGATCAATTCAGACTATACTTCGTGATGTGGATAATAATGAGTTAGCAACAGCATTAAAAGGTGCAGGAGAAGAAGTACAAAATACTATATTTAATAATTTATCTAAGCGTTTAGCAACGATGATAAAAGAAGATATGGAATATATGGGACCTGTTAGACTTAAAGATGTAGAAGAAGCACAGCAAAAGATTGTTAGTATAATTAGAAAATTAGAAGATGCTGGCGAAATTGTTATCTCTAGAGGTGGAGGTGACGAGATAATTGTCTAGTATTATCAAATCACCATTTATAAATTATGCCTCTAATAATAAAAAGATTATTGGTGAAAATAATAAAAATAACATCAATGATAATAATGAAGAAGATATACATACTAGTGTAGCTAAGATTAATAAATCTATTGAAAAACAAAAGAAACAAGCTGAGCAAGTTGCAAATGATATTATAAATAAAGCAATGGGAGATGCTCAGAGTATAGTTGAAGAAGCTAAGAGAAGTGCAATAGATATTACTGAAGAAGCTTACAAGAAGGCACTAGAGGACGGATATAAAGATGGTATTAATAAGGGTGAACAAGAAGCAATACGTTTAAAAAATGAAGCTGACCAAATATTACAACAAGCATATGACAAAAAAGAAGAAATAATTAGTGATATAGAACCTAAGATGGTTAACATCTTAATTGAACTAGTTAAAAACCTAACTGATTATGTAATTGAAAAAGAGGAAATAATTATTTATCTAATTAAAAAAGGTTTTTCGGAAATTGAGACATTAGATGATCTGATTGTTCATATATCACCCGATGATTTTGATTATGTTAACGATAATAATGATAAGTTATGCGAAGAAATAAGTCAAACTGTTAATGTTGAGATTATTAAAGATAATACATTAGAGTCTAATGAATGTTTTATAGAAACTAAGTTAGGAAATCTAGATTGTAGCTTTAACACTAGACTAAGTGGCTTAACATCGGATTTGAAGCTTATAGCAAATAGTTTAAATTCTTAAGAGGATGAAACTTATGGAAAGTATTGATTTTAACAAATATGAGACACTTATAAGTAATTCTTATATTAGACATCTAGGAAGGGTTACAAGAGTAGTAGGATTGACTATTGAGTCATTAGGTCCAAAGGTTCGAATGGGAGGATTATGTCTTATTCATTCAGGTATTGATAAAGGACACGTTTTAGCAGAGGTTGTTGGATTTAAGGAAAATAGAATATTGCTTATGCCCTTAGGGGATTTAGAAGGTGTTGGATTAGGAAGTACTGTTGAGGCTCTTGGACAAACCCTTACGGTAGCTGTTGGTGATAAACTATTAGGTAGAGTGTTAGATGGATTAGGTAATCCTATTGATGATAAAGAAATGATCTATACTGATACAAATTACAGTATACATAATGAACCTCCAGAACCTCTTAAAAGAAAAAGAATTAAAGAAGTATTACCTATTGGTGTAAAAGCTGTGGATGGTTTATTGACTATTGGTAAGGGGCAAAGAGTAGGTATCTTTGCAGGAAGCGGTGTTGGAAAAAGTACATTGTTAGGTATGATTGCAAGAAATACAAGTGCTGACATTAATGTCATTGCACTAATTGGAGAAAGAGGAAGAGAAGTAAAAGAGTTTATTGAGAGAGATTTAGGGGAAGAGGGGTTAAAAAGGTCAGTAGTAGTAGTTGCTACTTCTGATAAACCTGCTTTAGTTAGGCAAAAGGCTGCTAGTACAGCTACTGCGATAGCTGAGTATTTTAGAGATAGAGGAAAAGATGTTCTACTGATGATGGATTCCTTAACTAGATTTTCTATGGCTCAGAGAGAAATTGGATTAGCTATAGGGGAACCTCCTGTTAGTAGAGGATATACGCCATCTGTATTTGCTGTAATGCCGAAGCTGTTAGAAAGAGCTGGAAATGCAGAAGTAGGGTCTATTACAGGGCTTTATACAGTACTGGTTGATGGTGATGACATGAATGAACCAATAACTGATACTGCGAGAGGTATTCTTGATGGACACATTGTGCTATCTAGGAAATTAGCCTACAAAAATCATTATCCAGCCATTGATATTCTACAAAGTGTTTCAAGAGTTATGTCAGAAGTTGCAGATGATAGACATAAAGATATGGCAAACAATATGAAAACTGTTTTAGCAACTTATAAAGACGTAGAAGATCTAATAAATATTGGTGCATATTCTAGAGGTAGTAATGAAGATATTGATTATGCAATTGACAAGATTAAACTTGTTAACAATTACTTGAAACAAAAAACAGAAGAAAAGTTTAATTTTGATGAAGAGATAGATAAAATGGAAGAGATATTTTTAGAAAGTAGTGATAAGTAATGGCTAAATTTCAATTCAGGTTACAAAATATCTTAAGTATAAAAGAGAAATTTGAAGAACAAAAGCGTATGGAATTAAGCAATGCTAATCAATTACTTGAAATAGAAGAAAAAAGATTAACACAGTTTATTACTCTAAGAGATAATAATAATAACCTATATAAAAAAATGGTTAGTAATAGAGTCGCAGTAAAAGATATTAGAGATTTTGGAGAAAGAAATAAATATTACACCAATGTAGTCTTAGAACAAAATATTACTGTTACTAAGGCAAATAATAGAGTTGAATTAATTAGAGATGAATTGAAAGAAGCTCTAATTGAAAAAAAGATGTATGAAAAGTTGAAAGAAAATGCTTATGAAGAGTATTACAAAGAAGAATGTAAAGAAGAACAAAAGCATTTGGATGAAATAGTAAGTTATAAATATAGAAAATAAATTGACTAAAAAACAGTGATATTTTCGCTGTTTCAAAGTAACATACGTTAATAAAGCCATTATAGTTTTAGTGGACTGAAAGGAATGTACGTTCATGGAAAACGAAAGTATTGAATTTAAAGAAAGTAAATCAGCTTTTGGTAAAATTATTGCAGTAATAATTGTATTAATCATATTAATAGGTGGTATCTGCGCTGTTATTAAGCTAGATATAGGTAATGTTGGAAGCAAGTATGCTCATCCAGTTTTAAAAAACATACCAATATTAAATAAAATTTTACCAAATGTGATTGAAGAAACATTGAGTGAAGATGTGACAACTGATGATAACTATGCATTTGAAAATATTGACGAAGCTATAGAAAGATTAAAGGTTACAGAAACTCTTTTGAAAGATAAAGAAATTGAAATAGAAAAACTCTCAGAAGAAATAAAATTATTACAAGACGAAAATGTAAGGTTAAAAGTTTTTGAAGAGAATCAAGCAAATTTTGACGAAAAGAAAAAAGAATTCGATGAATTAGTAGTATTTGGCGAAGGCGTTCCAGATATCAGTCATTTTATTAGTTTTTACGAAGAGATGAAACCAGAGAATGCTGCAAAAATATATGCAGAAGCTATTCAAATTGAGAAATATGACAAAGAAATTCTAGATATAGCATCATCATATGGACAGATGAAAGCTGCTAATGCAGCTGCTATATTAGCGAAGATGACAACTACATCTTCAAAAATGAAAATGGTTGTTCAAATCCTTAATAATATAGATAGTGAACAGCGGGGAGCTATACTCGGTGCTATGGACACAAAGACAGCGGCAAAAATCACTGAATATATGTTTCCCAAAAAATAATAAGAGATATCAATTAGTATTCTCAAGTTATATGGAAGGAGGCGAAAAGAATGGTTACAATGGTTGCCAATAAAATGGATTTAGCAGTTGGAGTTAAAAGTAATGTTAAAACTAACAATGAAAAAAATACTGACAGTAATTTCAATAAAATACTTAATCAACAAACAAACAATAAAATAAAACAGGACAATGGTGGGAAACCTGGTACTAAGGTTAAACCCACAAATAATAATCAACATAAGATAAAAAATATTGAAAAGCCAGTGGAAGATGAACTTGAAAGTAAAGTCGATTTAGAGGAATTAGCAGCAGATATTGTTGAACAAGTGACTGAAAAGTTGAATATTACAGAAGAACAATTAAACGAAATGTTAGCACAGCTTAATATGACTATTTTTGATTTGCTTTTGCCTGACAAACTTAATACTTTTCTAATGGAAATGTATAATGTAGAAGATTCACTAGAGCTATTAATGTTACCTGATGTATCAGATAATGTAAAAGAATTGAAAACAGAGCTTGGTACTCTAAGTGAAAAATGCAATTTAGAAACAGAAGACATAAAAAAGATTATTGCAGAAATGAATCAAGAAAGTGATAAAAAAACAAATAATAGGCAAGAAACAAATAATACAAAAAACACTAATAGTCAATTAACAGAAACAAATGATACAAATATTTCTAAGGAACAAGTTGCTTCAGCAGAACAAGAATCAACTAATGCTAAGAATCAAACAACAAAAATAACAGAGATAGAGATAACAGATAATAGAACTGAAAAAAATGATATGGCAAAAGACGAAACAAAAGTAGAAAGTAATAGTAGTAAAGAGATTCCTAACAATGTACAAAATATAACAATCAATCAAAATGTACAAAAAGTAGAAGTTGTTGACCAAAGTGGTGAGAAACACATACTTACATATAACATTAATACTGAAGAAGTAATTGACCAAATTGTATCTAGTTTTAAAGTGAATCTAACTGATGATGTAAATAAGATGTTTATTCAACTTAGACCTGAACATCTAGGAAAACTTGCTTTTTCACTAAAAACCCAAGAAGGTGTTGTTACTGCTAATTTCATGGCTGAAAATCTAGCTGTAAAAGAGTTAATAGAAGCTAACTTAGCAAATCTTAAAATGTCACTGCAAGAACAAGGCATTATTGTAGACAAGCTAGAAGTAGTAGTAACTGATAATAATATGTTTAATGAAAACAATAATCCTAAGCAATTTAATGAAAATAATAATAAGAAAAGAAGAGCTGCTAAGATGATGAAAATTAATAATGGCTTGGATGACGATGTCGTGGAAGATAATGAGAATATATCATCTAGTGTAGAAAAAGATAATAATTCTATTGATTATTCAGTATAAGGAAGGAGGGATATACTATGGCAGATGGTAATGCTATTAAAGGTATCATGGAAAAATATGGTATTGATACTTTGAAAACAAATAAAAACAATAATAACTTAGATAAAGATGCTTTTCTTAATTTATTAGTAACTCAAATGAGATACCAAGATCCACTTAATCCTACACAAGATAAAGATTTCTTGGCACAAATGGCACAATTCTCAGCTTTAGAGCAGATGAACAATTTAAACAAAAGTGCTTCAATATCTAGGGCATATGAATTAATGAATAAAGATATCTTTGCTAATGTTGTTAACCCTGTTACGTTGCAAGTAACTCCTGTGGCAGGAACAGTTAGGGGAGTATTTATGCAAAACGGTAAGGTATTTCTAAAAGTTGGCAAGGTAGATGTTCCACTTGAAAAGGTTGAAGGCGTCTTAGCTCCTATAGATTTACTAGAATTAAATAAAAAATTAGAAAAGATAAGTAAAGATATTACTAAAATACAACAGAAATATGCTCCAGAAAAAAAAGATGATGATTCAGATAAAGACGATGCTGAAAAAACTAAAAAAAGTAAGTAGATACTAATAGGTGAATAATATGAAGATTAATCCTTCTATGTATAGTGTTTCAACTAATAAGATAAAAATAAATAAAGAACTAATTAAGACTAATAGTAATTATAATTCCAAAGTTGATGGTTTTAGTAAGGTTTTACAAGAAAAATTAAATAAAGCTAATGAGCTGAATTTTTCAAAACATGCTAATATGCGTCTTAATTCAAGGAAAATTATATTTTCAGACGAACAGTTAAAGAGAATTAATGAAGGCATAGATCAAGCAAAGGAAAAAGGAATTAAAGATTCGTTAGTTCTTATTGATGATGTAGCATTAGTTGTTAATATTAAGAATAAGACTGTTGTTACAGCAATGGAAAAATCGGAACAAGATAATAAAATTATTACTAATATTGATGGTGCTGTCATTATATAAACTGGACCTCATAGAGGGGGTTTTAATCTCTGACTGACAGATGAGATTATATGACTGCACGAATAAAGGGAGGTTATTATTATGATGCGTTCTATGTACTCTGGTGTTTCAGGATTAAGAATACACCAAACTAGAATGGATGTTATAGGTAACAATATTGCAAATGTTAATACTACAGGTTTTAAGTCAGGAAGAGTAACTTTTAATGAAATATTTAGTCAAACTCTACAAGGTGCAAGTGGGGCTAATGATTCTATAGGTGGTCGAAATCCTATGCAGGTAGGACTTGGTGCTAATATTTCATCTATTGATACACTAATGACTGAAGGTGCTGCACAGAGAACTGATAATCCACTTGACATGAAAATTGAGGGTGATGGATTCTTTATAGTGAAAGATGGAGGAGGATTCAAATTTAGTAGAGCTGGTGCTTTTAGATTAGATAATTCAGGTAATTTATGTAATCCTGAAGGCTTAAATGTAATGGGATGGGGAATTGATCCTAAAACAGGAAATGTAGTAAAGGATAAGGTTAAGTCAATTAAGATTTTATCACCAGAAAACATGTATTCTGAACCTACTAAAACTAGTAAAGCTAATTTTTCAGGAAATATTAATAAAAATGATCCTAATTTGAAAAAACCTGAAGGAATTCTTGTATCATTTAGCATATACGATAGTATGGGATATAAATATACTGTTAATGCTAGGATAAAACCAGTAGTAAAAGCTAACGCAGGAGATCCTGATAAATATTCAATTTCAGTAGATCCTGGTTCTGGAATAAAAGATGAAAATGGTAATAATATATCTTGTGACGATCCTAACACTACTATTGAATTTGATGAAAATGGTAAAATTCATACGCCGAATCCTGCCGAACTTACACTTAAAAATATTGATAGTACTAATAAAAAAGTTGCAGCTGATTTTGATGATATAAAAATCGATTTAAGTAACCTTACTCAAATCGGAGGGAAAACTACCGTTGAAGGTAAAGCTGGTGATTTAGATAAGTTAGAAGCTGGTTCACCAGCTGGGAAATTAACATCTTTTGAAATTGGAACGGATGGGAAAATTCTTGCAAAATATTCTAATAGTAAAACTAAAACATTGGGACAAATCGCAGTAGCGAAATTCCAAAATCCTGCTGGTCTCCAAAAAGTGGGTAATAACTTATTTCAAGTTACATCTAACTCAGGAGAGTTTGATGGTATTGGTAAGGCAGTTAATGAGGATGGCGGTAGTCTCAATGGTGGAGTTCTTGAAATGTCTAACGTAGACTTATCAAGGGAATTTACTGATATGATTACTACCCAAAGAGGATTCCAAGCTAACTCAAGAATAATTACTGCTTCAGATGAAATGCTTCAAGAACTTGTTAATCTTAAACGATAATAACATTTAATAAATAATTGATATATTAGTGGCTAGTTTTGCACTAGCCACTAATAAAAAATTAAAAGGTGATTGTATGATATATGTTACAAAGCTTAATAATGAGGAAATAGTCATTAATTCGGACTTGATAGAAGTCATAGAGGAAACACCTAATACTATAATAACTTTGACAACTGGTAAAAAAATCATAACAAAGGATTCAACTAAAGAGATTATAGATAAGGTTATTACATATAAAAGAAAAATTGGTATAGAAATTCAATAACCAATTATTCATAGATGCTTATTGTTACTTTAGTAGGTTATTATATATTAAACTAATCTATAACCTTACTTAGTATAGAATAAATAGGCAATTAAGTTTCTGTATTAAATGGGTAAAAAAGATTGCCTATTAACAAGAATTATTAAAGTGAGGTGAAAACGTTGGATTTAGCTACTATTGGAGGTTTGGTCGCGGGTATTTTCTTTATTATCAGTTCAATACTTATGAAAGGGTCTTTATCAAGTTTCACTGATGCAGCTTCTGTAATGATTACCATTGGTGGAGCATTCGCAGCGACTTTAATATCTTATTCTCTTTCTGATTTTATTAAATCCATCAAAGCTGCATCATTAGTATTTAAGAGTAAACAGCTTAATGAAGGAGACATAATCAAAAAAATAATAGAATTATCTAATATTGCTAGAAAAGAAGGATTACTTGCATTAGAAGAAGCTGCAGAATCTATTGATGATGAATTTATGAAAAAAGGTATTCTACTAATTGTAGATGGTACTGACCCTGAATTAGTAAGGAACATACTTGAAACAGAATTAGTATTTATCGAAGGCAGACATAAAAATGTTCAAAGCTTTTGGGAAAAAGTTGGAGAATTTGGTCCTGCTTGGGGTATGATAGGTACATTAATTGGACTTATCGCCATGTTAAAAACAATGAATGATCCAAGTACAATTGGTGGTAATATGTCAGTTGCTTTGATAACTACATTGTACGGTTCTCTACTAGCCAATTTTATTGCATTACCATTTGCAAATAAAATGAAAGTTATAAGTGAATCTGAAATACTTTTAAAAGAAGTTTCAATAGAAGGATTACTTTCTATTCAAGCAGGAGAAAACCCTCGAGTAATTGAAGAAAAATTAAAAGCTTTCTTAGCTCCTAGCTTAAGAAATGAAATAAGTAAAAACCAAGATGGTGAAGAGGGTGAGATAAATGGGTAGAAAGAGAAAGACAGATGAAGGTAAATCTGGTTCACCAGCTTGGATGAGTACATATGGAGATTTAGTTACCCTATTACTTTGTTTTTTTGTTTTGCTTTTTTCAATGTCAAGTATTGATGTTGCGAAATTCAAAGCTGCTATGAGCTCTTTTAAGAACCAAATAGATATTATGCCTGGAGGTACTTCACTTACAGATAATGAATTAATATCTAATGGCATAAGTCAGATAAATGGTCTTAAGACTATATTTGATAATAAAGTACCATTAGAAGAAGAAGGTGAAGAAGATGCTGATATAACTAAGAGTAAACTAAAAGAAGCTAAAAAAGATGCAGAAGAAATTAACGAGTACTTAAAAAAAGAAGGATACGAAAACGAAGTTGAAGTAGAGTACAATTCAAATATTATTAAGCTTACTATTGAAGGCGAGATATTATTTGAGAGTGGACATGCTGAATTAACTCCTGATGCTGTTAAATTAGTTGATGTTATATCTGTAAAAGTAAAGGAATTATTAGCAGATAAAACAATACAGATAGAAGGTCATACAGATAATAGACCAATCAATACCGTTAGATATCCTAGTAACTGGGAACTATCCCAAGCTAGAGCCATAGCGGTTGGATATAGATTGATAAAAGAACATAATATTGACCCTTCTAAAATTGCCGCTACGGGTTACGGAGAATATCGTCCATTAATAGACAACAGTACACCCGAAGGGCGTGCTATAAATAGGCGAGTAGAGATTAAGCTTGTTAGTGAGGAGTATAAAAATATTGATGAGCTTAACGAAGTAGAAGAATAGAGGTGAACTAATGGCAAAGGAAAAAAAAGTCAAAACGAAAAGTGAAAAAGATAATGGAAAATTAGTATTAATGATTGGAGTAATTATGATTGTTTGTTCTGTAATTCTATTAGGTATATCAGTATTTATTTTGAAACCTACAGGAAACTCAGATGAAGTAGAACAAGTAAAAGATCCAGATAAGATACCTCTAAGTCAGAAAGAAAGTTATGAAACAGATAATATTATAGTTATCTTACCTTCCAAAGATAATCCTGAAAAACGTACTAGTTTTACTTTTTATGTAGGATTCGTACTAGATAAGAAGAGCAAAGAACTAAAAGATACAATTACTTTACTAGAAGAAAGTAAAGGCTTAATAAAATCTAGAATTTCAGTATTGTTAAGTGATAATTATTCAGAAGATATAAAAGACAATCAACAAGTGCTAGCTGATGAGATATTTAATATGATGATTGAAATGTTAGATACAGATGCTCTTGTAGAAGTATATATTAGAGATTTCCTATATAGATAAATTAATACACTTACTGTAGGAGGTGAGGATATGGGTGAAGTCTTATCACAACACGAAATTGATGATTTGTTGAATGCATTAAATACTGGTGAATTAGACGTAGATGAATATCGTTCTAATGCTAATGAAAAACAAATTAAAGATTATGATTTTGCTAGACCATCAAAATTTTCAAAAGAACAGCTAAGAACATTAGAAATAATTTTTGAACATTATGCAAGATTAATTTCTACGACTTTACCTGCATACTTAAGAACTGCGACGCAAGTGGATGTTGTAAATTCTGAAGCAATTTCGTATTCTGAGTTTGCAAATGCATTATCAAATCCTATATTATTAGGAGTTGTTGATTTTTCGCCGTTAAAGGGGTCATTTGTTGTTGATTTATCAGTAAATATAGGGTATGCTATTATTGATAGATTGCTTGGTGGAAAGGGAGAACCACTTGATAGAGAGAGAGATTTTTCAGAGATAGAAGTTCTATTGATAGAAAAAATATTAGTTATTTGTATACAAAATATGAGAGAGCCTTGGAAAAATGTTGTGGAACTATCTCCTAGATTAGAGAAGATAGAAACTAATTCCCAATTTGCTCAAGTAATATCTCCAACTGATGTAGTTGCCCTTATTACATTAAGTATTAAAATAGGGCCAGTAGAAGGTTTAATGAATTTTTGTATACCATATTTATGTTTAGAACCAATTATGGATAAGTTAAATACGAAATATTGGTTCTCAACAATACAAAAGACCAATGAAGAATTATATAAAGAAATCATTGAACATCAAATAGATAATGTTAAAATACCAATAAAAGCAGTTCTTGGCAAATCTAGTATATCAGTAAATGATTTTGTTAATCTTCAAAAAGGAGATATTATTAAACTTAACAATAAAGTAGATTCTGAAATGGAAGTCTACGTAGGGAACATCAAAAAGTTCAAAGGAAAACCTGGTATTTTTAATCATAAAAATGCTATAAAAATAACTTCTATTATTAGGGAGGAGGAATAAGCAATGGATGAAATGCTATCTCAAGAGGAAATAAATGCCCTTTTAGAGGGATTAGATGACACAAGTAGCAGTAGTGAAGGATCAGAGTATAAATTAGATGATACTGAGAAAGATGCAATTGGTGAAATATCAAATATAAGTATGGGAACTGCTGCAACAACATTATTTTCTTTAGTAAATCAAAAAGTTGTAATTACAACACCAACAGTTTCAGTTTCTAACTGGAAAGATCTATCTAAGGATTTTGTTAAGCCATGTGTTGCTATTCAAATTGTATATAAAGAAGGTTTGGAAGGAACTAATTTATTAATACTTCACGAAGATGATGTAAAAATTATTGCAGATTTAATGATGGGTGGTGAAGGTATAAGTACTAGTGCACCATTATCAGATCTTCATCTTAGCGCAATAAGTGAAGCTATGAATCAAATGATAGGTTCAGCAGCAACTTCCATGTCTTCTATGTTTGCTAAGAAAATTGATATTAATCCTCCTTCATCAAATATTGTGGATTTTAATGTAGAAGAATCAGAAGAATTTGCTGAATTTCTTAACAAAGAATTCCTAAAGGTATCTTTTAAGATGCAAATAGGTGATTTGGTTGATAGTGAAATGATGCAGTTATACCCAATGGAATTTGCAAAAGATATATATGAGAATTTTATGGCTTGTCAAGAAGTAGCTGAGGTAGAAGAAGAGACGAAAGAAGCAACAGAAGAACAAATACCAAAAGAAAAACAAATACCAGAAAAAAAACCTGTTGAACCTACTCCTAACAAGCAGATGTCTAATCAAAGAATGCAAATGCCTAACCAAACGAGTGGTTATAGCAATATGTTTAATCAAGGTTCGGAAAATCAATTTAGAAATATTGATGTGCAACAGGCTCAATTCCAGGATTTTGATATTAATGCTGTAATGCAACAAAAAGAAAATATTGATTTAATAATGGATGTACCATTAGAAGTTACAGTTGAGCTAGGAAGAACTAGTAAACCAATTAAAGAAATACTAGAATTTGCACCTGGTACAATAATTGAGCTTAAAAAACTAGCCGGCGAACCAATTGATGTATTAGTCAATGGAAAAAATGTTGCAAAAGGTGAAGTAGTTGTTATTGATGAAAATTTTGGTATTAGGATTACCGATATCATTAAAAACAACCACCAAAGCCTAATTAATTAATATTATTAAGAGGAGAGATTTCTATGGGAAAGAATATTTTAATCGTTGATGATGCTGCTTTTATGAGAATGATGATAAAGGACATTTTAATCAAAAATGGATATAATGTTGTTGGAGAAGCAGAAAATGGAATGAAAGCTGTTGAAAAATATAATGAATTTAAACCTGATTTAGTAATTATGGATATCACAATGCCTGAGATGGATGGTATTGAAGCTGTTAAAACTATCAAAGGAAATGATAGTAATGCGGTAATAATAATGTGTTCTGCAATGGGACAGCAAGCTATGGTTATTGAATCTATACAAGCCGGAGCAAAAGATTTTATTGTTAAGCCTTTCCAAGCGGAGCGTGTTATTGAAGCTGTTTCAAAAGTTATAGGATAATCATATGACTACATGTTATCTATATACAGGACAAAGTGAATGGTGGCAAGTTATAGTTTTATTGGTATTATTTATTTTAGTATTAGTTGGAGCTTATTATGTAACAAGGTTATTTGGAAGATTTCAGATTAAAAAAGGGTCTAGCCAAAATATACATCAGCTTGAGTCTATTTCAGTTGGGCCTCAAAAATTCATTCAATTAATAAAAATTGGTGATGAATATATCTTGATAGGTATTACTAAAGATAAGATTACATTTCTTAAAGAGATAGATAAAAATGATATTGATTTAAGTAAATACAATAAAGAGAAGATTGCTCAAGTTACTCCATTTAATAAGCAACTTGAGAAATTTCTAGGTAAGAAATAAAATGTACATAATGGAGTAGATTTAATGAGGCATATTAAATTAAACATAAAACGAATAATGAGAATTATTTTATTAGTAAGTATTATCTATATTGTAACTTCATTTAACAATACTAAAGTATTTGCTACTGCTGATAGTCCAATTCCTTTTTCTATTGATCTTAATGTTAGTGCAGCAGAGAACGGAAAAGATGTGGTTAGCAGTTTACAAATTTTATTTATATTAACTTTAATTGCATTAGCACCTTCTATTTTAGTGATGATGACATCGTTTACTAGAATAATAGTTGTGTTACACTTTGTACGATCGGCACTTGCTACTCAACAAACACCACCTAATCAAGTACTAGTAGGGTTAGCATTATTTATTACCATGTTTGTTATGGCACCAGTAATATCCGATGTTAATGAAACAGCATTACAACCTTATTCGGCGGGAGAAATCTCCCAAGATGAAGCCATTAAAAAAGGATTGGAGCCTATAAGAAAATTTATGTTAAATCAAGTAAATGATAAGGATTTAGCGCTGTTTTTAGATATTGCAGAGAGTAGAAGTGTTACTAAAATCGAAGATATTCCAACAAGCGTTCTAATTCCTGCTTTTATTATTAGTGAACTAAGAGCTGCTTTTATTATTGGATTTTTAATATATATACCATTTATAGTTATAGATATGGTTGTAGCATCTACACTGATGTCAATGGGTATGATGATGCTTCCACCAGTTATGATTTCATTACCTTTTAAATTATTACTCTTTATACTTGCAGATGGGTGGAATTTAATTATTGGTGAATTAGTTAAAACCATTAGACTATGATGAATGTTTTTGGCATAATATCGAAAGGATGGTTGTAGTATGAACCAAGATATGATTATAGATGTAGCTAGGGAAGCTTTATTAACAGTTATAAGTGTAGCAGGTCCATTGTTATTATTGGCTTTAACAGTGGGATTATTAGTAAGTATATTTCAAACGGTTACATCTATACAAGAGCCTACTTTAGCTTTTGTACCTAAAATATTAGCTGTATTTCTTGGATTGGTTTTATTTGGACCTTGGATGCTTAATAAACTTTTAACACTAATTACAAGTTTATACTCTAAGTTTGGTTCATTTATAATTAATTAGGAGATTTTGCTATGGAGTTACTATTAAACAATCCTTTTACATATTTAGATATATTTTTACTTATATTTGTTAGAATGATTAGCTTTTTTATATCGGTACCTTTGTTTGGTATTAGAACCATTCCTAAGACAGCCAAGATAGCTATGGCATTTTTCATGGCTATTATTATTATAAATCTAAATCCTATGGAGATAGATGTTACAAGTGCTAGTGTTTTACCTTATGCACTACTAGTCATTAAAGAATTTATAGTAGGATGGCTTATTGGCTTTGGAGCTTATTTGGCTTTTTCTATTATAACCTTAACTGGACAATTAATAGACTATCAAATTGGATTTACAATGGTTAATGTTTTTGACCCATTAAGCCAAATTCAGTTAACAATTACAGGTAATCTATATTACTACTTATTATTATTGATGATGTTAGCAACAAATACCCATTTTTTTCTCATAAAAGCTTTAACAGAAAGTTTTAAATGGATACCACTTGGAAAAGCAGTATTTAGACCTAGCTTATATACATCTGTTCTATCATTTTTTACAGAGTACTTTGTCATAGCTCTAAAAATAGCTGCTCCCATGATTGGTGTTATGCTTCTAATAAACGTAGTACTAGGTATACTAGCTAGGGCTACTCCACAAATGAATATGTTTGTTGTGGGACTTCCACTTAAGCTAATGGTAGGATTAGTTGTTCTATTACTTACATTATCCGTATTTCCAAATGTAAGTAAGTGGATATTTGATAGAATGTTAAGTTTTGTTGATCTGATTATAAAAGGAATGAGTTAATAAGATGGTCTATTTTCTGGAAAAAAAAATTGTTATAGATTATAATCTTCAATTTTTTGCTGGAAGTAATGATGGTGGAGAAAAAACTGAAAAACCTACAGAACGTAAAAGGACAAAAGCCAGAGAAGAAGGACAAGTTGCAAAAAGCATGGAAGTAACAACTGCGCTAATGTTAGTAATAATGTTTTCTGCGATTAAGTTATTTACTCCTTATATATATGAAAAACTACAGAATATGTATAAACATATATACTCAAAATTTAAACTAGCAACTGATGAGTTAACTATAAATTTTACTGTAGAAATAGTTAGATATACTCTTACTGGTATATTAGAAATATTACTTCCTTTTTTTGCTATTGTAGTAACAATTGGTTTGGTTGGTAATTTTCTTCAAGTTGGATGGAAACCATCAGCAAAAACAATGAAGCCGAAATTCAATAAATTAAGTCCTTTACAAGGTTTTAAAAGACTCTTTTCATTACGTTCATTAATGGAATTGTTTAAGGCATTGCTTAAAATAAGTATAATTATAGTTATTGTTTACTTCAGTATCAAAGGGAAAGAAGATCTTATACTATTAGTATATGATTTATCATTGCTTGATGGATTAAAATTGATGACTGACTTAGCTCTTGATATTGGTATTAAAGTAGGAGCATTTTATATTATTGTTGCTGTTGTTGACTACATATATCAAAGATATTCTTTGGAAAAACAATTAAAGATGACAAAACAAGAAGTTAAACAAGAGTATAAAGAAACAGAAGGTAATCCAGAAATCAAATCAAAAATTCGTCAGAAAATGCGAGAGGCTTCAATGAAGAGAATGATGCAAGATTTACCTAATGCAGATGTAATTATTACGAATCCAACACATTTTGCTGTTGCTATAAAATATGATAATGAAAAGTCATTAGCCCCTGTGGTAATAGCAAAGGGTGTTGATATATTAGCAGCAAAGATTAAAAGTGTAGCTATTGATAATGATATAGAAATTGTTGAGAATAAACCTTTAGCTAGGACTTTGTATTATACGGTTGATATAGGTAACGAAATACCTTCAGAGTTATATCAAACTGTAGCAGAGGTATTAGCATTTGTATACAATCTTAAAAAGAATAAGGAGGGCTAGGCATTATGAAGATAAAAGTCGGGGACATTGCATTAGGACTATTTGTTATTCTTGCTATTGTTATAATGATAGTGCCAATGAACACTCTCCTACTAGATATATTAATCACACTTAATATTACATTAGCATTAATTATTTTATTTAATGCTTTATTTGCACAAGAAGCATTGAATATGTCTTCTTTTCCAACATTATTACTTTTTATTACTATCTATCGTCTATCGTTAAACCTTTCTTCTACAAGGTCAATACTTACTAGTGGTGAAGCTGGTGATGTTATTGAGACATTTGGTACATTTGTTGGTGGAGATGATATTGTTGTAGGAATAGTTATGTTTATTATATTAATTATTGTTCAATTTCTTGTTATAACTAAAGGTTCAGAGAGAGTATCAGAAGTATCCGCAAGATTTACTTTGGATGCTATGCCTGGTAAACAGATGGCTATAGATGCAGATCTAAACTCTGGACTAATAGATGAAATGCAGGCTAAGGAAAGAAGAGCAAAGATTCAGGATGAAGCATCATTTTATGGTGCAATGGATGGTGCAAGTAAATATGTAAAAGGTGATGCAATAACAGGGTTAATTATTACATTTATTAATATTATAGGGGGTTTAGTTATTGGTAGTACCAGAGGAGGTCTTAGTATAAATGAAGCCTTCCAAAAATATACAATTCTTACAATTGGAGATGGACTTGTAAGTCAGATTCCGGCCTTGTTAATATCTTTAGCGACAGGTATATTAGTTACAAAAGTTTCCAAAGATGCAGAAGTTGGAGACCAGTTAATGCAACAACTATTCTCACTTCCAAAAGTATTATATTTTAGTGGAGGTGTATTAGTATTTTTAGGTATTTTTACTCCACTACCTTTTTTCATAGTTTCTGTAGCAGGTATTCTAGCAATAGCATCTGCTTGGAGAATGCAGAACAATATGCAAATTCAGGCAGTTGATCAAGAAATATCTACGGAGGATATTGAAGCTGAAGAGATTAGAAAACCAGAGAATGTTGTTTCTTTATTACAAGTTGACCCTATAGAGCTTGAATTTGGTTATGGTATTATCCCACTAGCTGATGTTAATCAAGGTGGAGATTTATTAGATAGAGTGGTAATGATTAGACGTCAGATAGCTCTTGAACTTGGAACCATTGTTCCTATTATAAGACTAAGAGATAATATACAGTTAAACCCTAACCAATATATAATTAAAATAAAAGGAATTAAAGTTGCTGAAGGAGAAATTATTTTTGATCACTATATGGCAATGAATCCAGGTTTTGTTGAAGAAGAATTAGACGGAATAGAAACAGTAGAACCTGCATTTAATCTACCAGCCTTATGGATAACTGAAAACCAAAGAGAAAGAGCAGAAACTATTGGGTATACAGTAGTTGATCCACCATCAATTATTGCTACTCATCTTACTGAAGTAATTAAAAAACATCTTGATGAACTTATGACAAGACAAGATGTACAGACTCTAATAAATAATGTCAAAGAAAGTAACCCTACATTAGTTGAAGAATTGGTACCAAAATTACTTAGCGTAGGTGAAGTACAAAAAGTTCTTATGAATCTATTGAATGAAGGAATTTCAATAAGGGATTTAGTTACTATCTTTGAGACATTAGCTGATAATGCTATTACCAACAGAGATACTGATATATTAACTGAATATGTTAGGCAAAGTCTAAAACGGGCCATATCATCCACATTTTTTGATGAAAGCGAAAGTAATAGTGTAATTACTTTGGACCCAGGTTTAGAACAAAAGATAATGGATAGTGTAAAGAATACAGAACAAGGTACATATTTGGCATTAGATCCAGAAATTACTGCTAAGATATTTAATTCTGTTGAGCAAGAAACTAATAAATTAAGTTCAATAGGTCGTACCCCCATATTATTAACTTCACCTATTGTAAGAATTTATTTTAGACGCCTTACAGAAGAAGGGTATCCAGATTTGATTATATTATCTTATAATGAATTGGATGCTAATGCAGAAATACAATCAGTAGGGATGGTGAGTATTGATTGAAAATAAAGCAATTTGAAGCAACTACAGAAAAAGAAGCTATGTTACAGGTCAAAGAAGAATTTGGCAAAGAGGCTTTAATAGTAAGCGTAAAAAATATTAAGCCAAGAGGGATTTTTAAATTATTTAAACATCCATGTGTTCAAGTTACAGCAGCACTCGAAGATAAAGAAGCTGCTGTAGTAAATGAAAACCAAATTATTGAAAAAAAAGTACTAGAAACAGAAGAAAAATATGATAATATATATAATTCCAAAGTGGTAGAAAACATTGAAGATAAACTTAATAAACTTGAACAGATTATTAGAAATGGCGAAAAAGATAATAATCTAATCATTGAAAAAGATCAAATATCTGAAAAAAACATACCGTTAATAAACCTAATATATAGTCAATTAATTAAGAATGAAGTTAATGAAAAAGTGGCAAACAAAATAATGTTTGGACTGAATGAGTCTTTATCAAAAGGTAATATAAAGATGAATGATTTGGTTTCAATAATATATAAAAGGATAATAAATGAATTAGGCGATATTGAAACGGTTGATTTTAGTGGTACAGGACCTAAGATTATTACTTTTATTGGTCCTACAGGAGTTGGTAAAACAACAACAATAGCAAAACTTGCATCTTACTTTGCACTGAATAATGATAAAAGTGTTGGATTGATTACTGCTGATACGTATAGAATTGCTGCTGTTGAACAATTAAGAACTTTTGCAAAAATTTTAAATATACCTGTTGAAGTGGTTTATAATAATGAAGATATAAAATCGTCCATTAAAAGATTTGAGGATAAAGATTTAATAATTATTGATACAGCAGGCAGATCTCATAAAAATAGTGAAAAATTAGACGATATGGAGGAACTATTGAGTCTTATTCCTAGGAATGAAGTATACTTAGTCTTAAGTGTTACAACTAAATATAAAGATTTAATAAGTATTGCTGAGAGTTATATGAATATAACAGATTTTAAAGTTATCTTTACTAAATTAGATGAGTCAATATGTGTAGGTAACATACTTAATTTTAGGTATAAGTTAGGAGTGAAGTTATCCTATGTGACATTTGGACAAAATGTACCTGATGATATAATAGAAGTTAATCCACATAACATTGCAAAAAGTTTATTAGGGGGCCAAGGATAACTATGGATCAAGCTATTAACTTAAGGAAGATGATGAGAAAAAAGCAATCATTTAGTAATAAAAGTTCTTCTAAAGTAATAACTGTAACAAGTGGAAAAGGTGGGGTAGGCAAATCCAATGTATCAGTTAATCTAGCCATTAATTTTAAAAAAAAGGGTAAAAGAGTGGTTATATTTGATGCGGATTTTGGACTTGCTAACATTGAAGTAATATTCGGTATTATACCTAAATATAATCTTTTTGATTTAATCTATAATGGTATGAAAATAGAAGAGGTTTTAACTTCAGGCCCCCTTGGAATAGAATTCATATCAGGTGGGTCAGGGGTGCAAGAGTTAATTAATTTATCCAAAGACCAATTAAATTTCTTGAACGAAAAATTACTAGAACTAGATCATTTAGCAGATATCATTATAATTGATACAGGTGCAGGTATATCAGATTCAGTATTAGACTTTATCGTTTCTTCTAATGAAGTTATTTTGGTAACTACACCAGAACCAACTTCAATAACTGATGCTTATGCTGTATTAAAAGCGTTGAAAAATAGAAAAAGAGAGGATTACAAATCTATAGATATTAACTTATTAGTTAATAGAGTATCCAATGAATCTGAAGGATTAGAGATATATAACAAACTTAATAAGGTTACCAATAAATTTTTAGGTATAGGATTAAATAATATAGGGTTTTTGCCACAAGATAGTTACTTAACAAAAGCAGTTATCAAACAAAAGCCTGTATCTATATTATATCCTAGTTCAAAAGTATCAAAAGCTTTTGAAGTTATAGCTAACAACTTATTGAACCATAGCACTTATAAAGCTAAACAAGATGCTGGACTTAGAAGTGTTTTTTATAATTTAATGAAATCTAAAAAGAACAAATAAGGTGATAAATATGAAAAACAAAGCAGTAGCATTAGGAGATAAGGTTGAAGTATCAAGATTAAAATTTAATACAAATGACACTTATAAGAATGAAAAAGTATATGTTAGTATAATACAAGATATTAATGACGATGAAATAATAATATCTGCTCCAGTTAAAAATGGAAAAATTATTCCGCTAGAGGTAGGAGCATCTTATGTATTATCTATATATACTAATAGTGGATTATATAAATGCAAATCCACAGTTAAGAATAGGTATAAGAAAAAAGAGCTGCACATGATTACATTGGAAGTTAAATCTCCAATGGAGAAAAGCCAAAGAAGACAATATTATAGGTTGGAATGTATTCTTCCTATTCTTTTTGCAGATATTAATGAAGATACATGGAGTGAAGGACTAATTGTAGATATAAGTGGTGGAGGATTAAGATTTACTTCTAAACGGAAGATGGATGCCAATACTATATTAAAGTGTAAAATAAAACTAAATAGTAATGATGAAGTAGATACTATAGAACTTAAAGGTAAAGTAATTTTATCTGATATAGTAGACTTTGAAGCAACGAAATATGAAACAAGAATTAAGTTTAATATTTCAAACGAGTACAGAGAAAAGATAATTAAATTTATCTTCGAAGAAGAGCGTAAGAGACGAAAGCGAAAAAAAGGACTGTGATGATTATGGGCATTATGAAGAAAAAAATACTTGTTATTGATGACTCTGCATTCATGAGAAGAGTTATATCTGATATAATTAAAAGTGATTCTAGGTGTGAGGTAATAGGAACTGCAAGAAATGGAAAAGAAGGGATTACAAAGATAAAAGAGTTAAATCCAGACGTTGTAACCCTTGATATTGAAATGCCAATTATGAATGGTTTACAGATGCTAGAGCAACTAAAAGTTCTTAAACTAAAAGTTCCAGTAATAGTAATGAGTACTTTAGCTATTGAAGGTAGACAAGAGACAATTAAAGCACTTGAACTTGGAGCAATTGATTTTGTAACTAAACCTCAAAACATATTTAAAGTCAATACAGAGGAAATGAAAAATAGGTTAATTGAAAAATTATTAATGGCAGTTAATGTTAATAATTCAGGAATATCACAATTAGAACCTATTAAAACAATGGAAAAAAGAACAAAAACGTTCATTCAAACTAGTAAAAAAGACTGTTTATGTAAAAATAAAATAGTTGCTATTGGTTGTTCTACTGGTGGACCAAGGGCTCTTCAATATGTCTTACCGTATTTACCTAGTAATCTAGATGCAGGGATTGTTATTGTACAACATATGCCAGCAGGATTTACGAAGTCTCTAGCTGACCGACTTAACCAATTAAGTGATATACATGTTAAAGAGGCTGAAGATGGTGATGTGATTGAAAATGGTACAGCATATATTGCACCAGGTAATTACCATATGAAGATAATTCAAGATAGTAATTGTAAGATGATTATAAGATTATCAAAAGATGAACCTTTTAGAGGACATAGGCCAGCTGTAGATGTAATGATGAATTCTTTGGTAGATATTAATATTAAAGATCTTACAGGTGTAATCATGACAGGTATGGGAAGTGATGGAACTGAAGGTCTTAATAATCTTAAAAAAAGCCATAAAATTCATATAATCGCTCAAAATGAAGAAACTTGTGTTGTATATGGAATGCCCAAAGCGGTTGTTGCTAAGGGTATTGCTGATGAAATAGTATCATTAGAATCAATATCAAACTCAATACTTAAGAAAGTGGGGGTGCTTTAATTTGGATATAAGCCAATATTTAGAAATATTTATCGAAGAATCAAAGGAACACTTACAAAGTTTAAATGAATCCTTATTGGAACTTGAAAAAAACACGGATAACGTAGAATTAATTAATGAAGTTTTTAGAGTTGCTCATACTTTAAAAGGTATGGCTGCTACAATGGGGTATAAACGAATGCAGAAGTTAACACATGATATGGAAAATGTGTTATCTGAAATTAGGAACGGAAGTATTAAAGTAGAAGCTAATCTACTAGACGTACTGTTTCAATGTTTAGATGCATTAGAACAATATGTTGATTTAATTGTTGAATCGGGTTCAGAAGGAGACAATGATAATCAAAATATTATTGATAAGCTTAACATGATATTAAATAATGACGTTCAAGAGTCTGATACTAATAATAATGCAGAGAGTACTAATGATACATCTGTAAAAGAAGAATTAATATCAGATTCAGAAAAAAGAAAACATATTAATATTAACTTTACTGATTTTGAAAAAAATGCAATCAGTAAAGCATATGAAGAAGATTTTAAGGTCTATGGAATAACTATCTATATAAGTGAAAGTTGTGTTTTAAAATCAGCTAGAGCTTTTATTGTATTTAGAACACTAGAAAAATTAGGACAAGTAATAAAATCATATCCCGTGGTTCAAGATATTGAAGATGAAAAATTTGATAATAATTTTTCTACTTTTATAGTAACTAAAGAGAATTCTTCTAATATAATAAAAGAATTAAGTTCTATTGCTGAAGTAACAGAAGTGTTAACAGATGAAATAAATATTATTAGCGAACAAAAACAAGAGGTTGTAGAACAACAAACTAACATAGTAGGTAATGATAGAAAAACTACTAAAGAGAATAACACTTCTAATAAAACTAATTTGTCTAAGCCAAAAACAAACAGAACTGTAAGAGTAGATATAGAAAGACTAGATACTCTTATGAATTTGGTAAGTGAGCTTATTATTATAAAAAACGGTTTAGAAACTATAGAATTAAAAAATACTAGCCAGAATTTTAATGAACAAATAGAATATCTTGAAAGGATAACCACTAATTTACATGATGCTGTTATGAAAGTTAGGATGGTTCCAATAGAACGTGTATTTAATCGTTTCCCAAGATTGATTCGTGACTTATCTAGAAAACTTAATAAAAAGATTGAATTACATATGTCTGGTGAAGAAACTGAACTTGATAGAACAGTTATAGATGAGATAGGAGATCCTTTAGTTCATTTATTAAGAAATGCCGGTGATCATGGATTAGAGACTCCAGATATAAGGGTGAAAGCTGGTAAAGACCCAGTAGGTAACATTGACCTTAGGGCTTATCAAGATGGAAATAATGTAATCATTGAAGTTAACGATGATGGTAATGGTATTGATGTAAATAAGATCAAAAATAAAGCTATAAGTAATGGTGTTCTATCAGCAGAGCAAGCGGATAGTATGAGTGATCAAGAGATCATTGAATTATTATTCAGACCAAGCTTCAGTACTGCAGAAAAAATATCAGATGTATCTGGCAGGGGTGTAGGTCTAGACGTAGTTAAGACTAAAATAGAGGCTCTTGGTGGTGATATTGAAGTTAAAACAGAACTTAATAAGGGCAGTAAGTTTATTATTAGACTTCCTCTTACACTTGCTATTATACAAGCTCTAATGGTTAATCTTGGTGAAGAAAAATATGCAATACCTCTAAACACTATTCAGAATATAGAGGATGTATTAATTTCTGATATCAAATATATTCAAAACCAAGAAGTTATTAATCTTAGAGGTCATGTAATACCAATTATAAGGCTACATGATAAGTTAGATATTCCAAGTGTTGATGCAGAGAAAGATTCTTTAACAGTAGTTATTGTAAATAAAGGAGAAAAACAAGCAGGAATAGTAGTTGATTCTCTAATTGGACAACAAGAGATAGTAATTAAAACACTAGGGAAATATTTAACTAATATCAAATTGATTGCAGGAGCTACTATACTTGGTGATGGTGAGGTTGCATTAATTTTGGATGTCAATTCATTAGTATAATAGGAGGGCCTAAAATGGAAGAAAATAAAAATCAAGATTTAATACAATTTATAGTGGCAAAAATTGGTCATGAACAATATGGAGTTAATATACAATTTGTACATAATATTGAAAGAATGTTAAAAATTACTAGGGTTCCAAAAGCACCATACTATATAAAAGGTGTTATTAATCTAAGAGGAGATATAATTCCCGTAATGAGTTTAAGGTTGAAATTTGGGCTAGAACTAGACGAGTATACCAATAACACAAGAATTATTATAGTAAAAATAGATGGTAATTCAATGGGACTGATTGTTGATGAAGTAAAAGAAGTCATGAACTTGACTGAAGAAGATATTGAAAAAATATCAAAAGATTCTAATGATGAGAAAGCTAATTATATTCAAGGTGTTGGTAAGATAGGAAATGAATTAGTAACGCTACTTAATATTGATGGCTTAATAAATACTAATGATTAAACGACTAAACTGACTAGTTATAATAGACTAAAAATAAATGTTTCATGTCTTATGTGAAGGGATTGGATGTTTTAATGAATAATATTAATATTGATACTTTAGATAATATACAGCTAGATGTTTTAAGAGAAATTGGTAATATTGGGGCAGGAAATGCTACAACTGCCCTCTCTCAAATGATTAACAAAAAAATTGATATGGGAGTACCTAAGGTTAATATATCTGAATTCAAAGAGCTATCAGAGGTATTAGGTGGTGCTGAAAATCAAGTTGTTGGAATACTTCTTAATGTTGAAGGTGAAATCAATGGTATGATGATGTTTGTACTTGAGAAGGTATCAGCACATAATTTAGTTAATATTCTTATGGCAAAAGAACTAAATACTTTTGAAGATTTTACTGAGATAGACTTATCCGCTTTAAAAGAAATAGGAAATATTATTACTGGTGCATATTTAAATTCATTATCATCATTAACTAATTTAAAAATCATATCATCTATACCATATATGGCTATCGACATGGCTGGAGCAATACTGAGTGTACCTGCTATTGAATTTGGTAAAATTGGGGACAAAGCATTATTAATACAAACAGAATTTGGCGAAGGTGAGGATAAAGTATTCGGTAACTTTATATTAATTCCTGATGTTAAATCCTATGGGACAATATTAAAATCTCTAGGGATAACAGAATAATATATGGAAGAGAAAATAAAGGTTGGGATGGCAGACCTTAATGTCTGTGCTTCCCCAAGTATACTGACAACCCTTGGACTAGGTTCATGTGTAGGTATTGTGCTATATGACCCATTTAAGAAGGTTGGAGGACTTGCACATATTATGCTACCCGATAGTACTCAGATAAAAAACAATAGCAATTTGGCAAAATTTGCAGACACTGGTATAAATAAATTAATTAATGATATGACTAAGATAGGTGCTAACAAAAATCGACTTGTAGCAAAGTTGGCAGGAGGAGCACAGATGTTCTCATTTAAAAGTAGTAATGATTTAATGAGAATTGGGGACAGAAATGTTGAGGCATCAGTTAAGATGTTAAAAAAGTTAGGAATAAAGATCCTTTCACAGGATACAGGTGAAAACTATGGTAGAACAATAGAATTTTATACAGAAAATGGAGACTTATTAATTAAAACAATTGGTAAAGACATAAAAATCATATAAGGATGGTAAGTAATATGGTTAGAAATTTACGTATCATAATAATGCTTATGGCAGGTATTATTGTTTGTATACTAGGTTTAATGAATAAATATGATATCAAAACACTAACTATTACAATGATTATCGTTTTAGCTATATTTTTCATCTTAGGTACTATTATACAAAAAATAATGAATAGGTTATATGCACAGGTAGATAAGAGAGAAAAAGAAAAGAAGATTAATGAGCTGAATAAAAACTTGGACAAAATCAATAATATTGATGACGATAATGAAGAAATAGAAGAAAATAATGAACCCGTAGAAGATGATAAAATAGACTAAAAACTTTAACGGAGGCTAAAATGGATGAGAAGAGTAGGGTAATATTATGGAAAAAGTATTCAAAAGAAAAATCATTTGATATAAAAGAAAAATTGATTATAGAATATGCACAATTGGTTAAAGTTGTAGCTGGTAGGTTAAATATGTATCTAGGTAATAATGTTGAATACGAAGATCTTGTAGGTTATGGTGTTTTTGGTCTAATTGATGCAATAGATAAATTTAATTTTGAAAAGGGAGTTAAGTTCGAGACTTATGCATCACTTAGAATTAGAGGTGCAATATTAGACAATATAAGACGTATGGACTGGATTCCAAGATCACTTAGGAAAAAACAAAAATTAATAGACAATGCTAATTCTAAATTGGAAAATGCTCTAGAGCGATTAGCTACTGATGAAGAAATAGCTTGTGAACTTGATATAACTCTAAAGGAATATAAAAAGTGGTTAAATCAAACGAAGTTATTAACGTTAACATCACTTGAAGAATATATTGAGCAAGGAAGCGAAATTAGAATTGAGCCTATGAACAAATCTAGGTATACGCAGCCTGAAAGAGTTGTTGAGAAAAATGAGCTTAAGGAAATTCTAGCTGAGGTTATTGATAATTTATTGGAAAACGAAAAGCGGGTTATAGTTTTATACTATTTTGAAGAACTAACGTTAAAAGAAATAAGTCAGATTTTAGAAGTATCTGAGTCAAGGGTATCTCAGATACATACTAAAGCACTAAAAAAATTAAAAATAAAGTTAGGTAATAATATGGAACTTTTAGCAGGTTTCTAGGGGAGTGATAATATGGATACCAATATTTATGATGGATATTATAATTTATTAAATAAAGAAGATGGTTTATATATTAAGTTGTTTCCAAGCAAAAATAATGGAAAAAACATAGAACTAGACGACATAGTTACTACATTGGAGAACAAGAATATTATTAACTTCAAAAAAGATCTATTAATCAAAGAATTAAATACATTAAAAGAAATAAAAGAATTTAGAATATCCGATTCTATCATAGAAATAATTAATGAGACTATGGATATAAATGTTTCTATGGATAAATTAAGTGTATATATTAGATTTTATCCTCCTATCGGAGAGGGGAAAACTCTATCAAGTGAAGACATAACTAGGAAATTGAAAGAGAAAAATATTGTATTCGGAATAGATCATGAAAAAATCGAATTAGCTAGGAAAAATAAAAAATATAATCAAGATATATTAATAGCAAAAGGATTAAAGCCTATAGAAGGAAAAGATGGTAGAATAGAATACCTGTTTGATACAGAGAAAAAATTAAAACCTCATATGAATAAAGATGGTACTGTAGATTACCATAAGCTTAATCTCATAACTAACGTAAATAGTGGTGATGAATTGGCAAGGTTAATACCAGAAGAAGAGGGGACAATTGGTAAAAATGTATACGGAGATGAAATACAACCACCAAAAGTAAAAGCTAAAAAATTATATTTTGGTAAGAATACAAAAGTAAGGGATAATACACTATATGCAATTAAAGATGGACAAGTAAAACTTGATGATGGAAAAGTATTAGTTCTAGATTATCTTGAAATTCCTGGTAATGTTGATAATTCTACTGGTGACATTGAGTTTTTTGGTACTGTTCTCGTACGAGGTAATGTGCTTACTGGATATACTGTAAAAGCTAAAGGTGATGTTGAAGTTAGTGGTGTTGTTGAAGGGGCACATATTGTTGCAGATGGAAATATTGTCCTCCATAGAGGGATACAAGGCATGGATAGAGGAGTTATTGAAGCAAAAGGTAACGTTATGGCCAAATATATTGAAAATTCCAAAGTAACTGCAGGTGGATGCATACACTCTGATGCTATTTTACATAGTGATGTTTCTTGTAAAGGGAATATTTTAGTAGATGGTAAAAAAGGATTAATATCAGGTGGAACACTAAGATCAGGAGTTGAAATTAGTGCTAAAGTAATTGGGTCTCATATGGGTACCGTAACTACGATAGATGTAGGTATTGATCCAACATATATAGATGAATTTAACGAATTACAAAAAGATATAAAGCAATTAACAAAAGAAGAACTTAAGTTGACTCAAATAATAAATCTATTGAATAAGAAAAAAAGGATTAACGGAGATCTTGATGAAGATAAAAAAGAGATGTTAATATCAGCTACTAGAAGTAAAATATTTGTAAGTAACAAATTAGCTAGCAGCAGGAAAAGATATGGTGAGATGGCTGATAATATTAATAATAAAAATATAGGTAAAGTTAGAGTATTAGGTGATATTTATCCCGGAGTTAGGGTATCTATTGGCAATGTAAAATATTATGTAAGAAAAGATATTAAATATTGTGTTATGTATCAAGATGGTGCTGATATAAAAGTTGCAAGTTATAATTAAATAAGAAAGATATAAGGGGAGGTAATACTATGTCAATAAGACCTCTAGATATGCAAGTCATGTTACCTAAGACTCAAGAGATTGCAAATATTAAACATCTTGACCAGCAAAAAGCTAATATTAATCAACATAATATAGCTCATTCCATGAATAGTAAAGTTGAGAATGAGACTAAAAATGTTGTCAAATCTAATGAAAATGAAAAGGCATACTCCAGATCAGATGCCAAGGAGAAAGGTAATAACAAGTACCAAAATAATAAGAAGAAAAAAGATAATAAAAAAGAAGGCTCTAATAAAGGTAAGAAAAATTATGTTGGAAGAACAAAAATAGATATTAGAATATAATTATTAAATGAAACGTAATATAAAAAATAATAAGAGGTAAACCTACATGGATAACATAAACATACTTGTGATAATTTTTATAATGATAGGAATCATATTTATAATATTGAGTTTTATACCTAAAGATAAAAAGGAAAAAAATATAATTGATGATAAAGTTGAAAACATCATACCAAATGATGAAGAAGCAGAAAATATAGACTTCAACAAAGATCAAGTTATGGAAGAAATAAGTAATAAAATCCTAGAGTTGAATGATTATTCTAGCTTTATTAAGCAAGAATTGAATGATAAACATAAGGAATTACTGTTTTTATACCAATTGATAAATGAAAAAGAAAAGAACATGAAGAAACTATCAAATATCAATAATATAAAAAAAGAAGAGAAACATCAAGAAGTTATTGTAGATACTCCAAAACAATTAGATTCAAAAAACATATCAAATGATATAAGAGATAAAAATGAAGAAATACATAATCTACATAGAAATGGATATTCGATAACAGATATCGCAAAAGTCATGGGACTAGGTAGAGGAGAAGTGAAATTAATATTAGAATTGGGTGTAACAAAAGAAAACTAAACTAACTTGAGGTGCTTAGATGAATAAACATAAATATTTTTTTAGAGGTGTAGGTATAACTTTGATAATTACTGCATCAATATTCTACTTTATAGGATTAAACATCACTAAGAAAACAACAGAAGTCATAACTGAAGAGGAAATAATATTAAGAGCTAAAGAACTAGGTATGATAGATAAAGGACAGATAGATACTAAAAAAGAGAAATTGACAGATAAAGAAATAATTGATAGAGCAACTAAATTAGGTATGGTATTTGAAGAAACTGATAAAGCCAACAGTGAAGAAAATGTTATAAATGAAAAAATAGAAAAAGAAATTCAGAAAGAAAATGAGAATGACGAAGAATCACAAGAAAGTGATACTGTTAAGATAAAAATAGAGTATGGAATGGGTTCAGATGAAGTAGCTGAATTATTGTTTGATAATAAGGTTGTAGATGATGACATGGAGTTTGACAAATTTTTAATGCAAAATAAATTAGCTCATAGAATAAAGATAGGTACATATGAATTTAAAGTAGACAGTACTTATGAAGAAGTAATGAAAATTTTTACAAATTAGCTTGATTAATTTTTTGTATTGTGATATACTAGCAATCGTGAAAAAACACGTATTCAGATTTTTAGAAAGGTGCCTAACAGGTATTCTAAGAAGATGAAGAATGCGGAAGAAAAAACCAAAATTATGGAGGTATAACATGAGCGTTATTTCAATGAAACAATTGTTAGAAGCTGGTGTTCATTTCGGACATCAAACAAGAAGATGGAATCCTAAAATGGCTGAGTATATTTATACTGAGAGAAATGGAATTTACATCATTGATTTACAAAAAACAGTAGGTAAAGTAGACGATGCATATAATGCTATTAAAGAAGTAGTAGCAGATGGTGGTAATGTATTGTTTGTTGGTACTAAAAAACAAGCTCAAGATGCAATTAAGGTTGAATCAGAACGTTGTGGAATGTTCTATGTTAACCAAAGATGGTTAGGTGGAATGTTAACTAACTTCAAAACTATTCAAGCAAGAATTGGAAGACTTAAGAACTTAGAGAAAATGCAAGAAGATGGTACATTTGATTTATTACCTAAAAAAGAAGTTATTAAGTTAAAACATGAAATGGAAAAACTTGAAAAGAACCTTGGTGGTATCAAGGAAATGAAAGATATTCCTGACATTATGTTTATAGTTGATCCAAGAAAAGAAAAAATTGCTATCCAAGAAGCCCATATATTAGGAATACCTATTGTATCAATAGTAGATACAAACTGTGATCCTGAAGAAGTTGATTATGTAATCCCTGGTAATGATGATGCTATTAGAGCGGTTAAGTTAATTGTTTCTAAGATGGCAGATGCTGTTATTGAAGCTAACCAAGGAGCACAAAATAATATAGAAGAAGCTGCAAAAGAAGCAGAAGCAAAAGCAAAATAGTAATTAATAATATGCTTCAACCAGCTACTATGGTTGAAGCATTTATTGTATATTTCAAAATATGTATTGGGTATCTCTATTATGTTAATAATTTATAATAGTAAAAACAATGCATTATTGAAATTATAATATATATGGTATTAATAAAATGAGATAAAAGTACGAATATAATAAATTGAATATGGAGGGTGCAAACATGGCAGTAACTGCTAGTATGGTAAAAGAGTTAAGAGAAAGAACTGGTGCTGGAATGATGGATTGTAAGAAAGCATTAGTAGAAAATAATGAAGATATGGAAAAAGCTGTTGAATTCCTAAGAGAAAAAGGATTAGCAAAAGCAGCTAAAAAAGCTGGAAGAATTGCAGCTGAAGGATTAGTAGCAGCATATGTATCAGATGATAATAAAGTTGCTTCAATCGTAGAAGTTAACAGTGAAACTGACTTCGTTGCTAAAAATGATACTTTCAAAACTTATGTTGCAGATGTTGCAACTGCTGCTTCTAACACAGAAGCAAAAGATATTGAAGGATTCTTAAATGATGCTTGGTTAAATGATGCAAGCAAAACTGTAAAAGATGTTTTAACAGAACAAATAGCAGTAATCGGCGAGAATATGAATATCAGAAGATTTGAAAAGTACATGGCTGATGGAAGTTTTATTACATCTTATATCCATGCAGGAGGAAAAATCGGTGTACTAGTAGAAATGAATGGAGAAGCTAATGAAGCTACTTTAGAATGTGCTAAAAACATCGCAATGCAAATTGCTGCTGTATCTCCAAAATACATTTCTAGAGATCAAGTAGATGCTGAGTATATTGAAAAAGAAAAAGATATCTTAAAACAACAAGCTAAGAACGAAAATCCTGACAAGCCAGATAATATCATTGAAAAAATGATTATTGGCCGTGTTAATAAAATGATGAAAGAAATCTGTTTATTAGATCAACAATATGTAAAAGATGGAGACTTAAATGTTTCTAAATACATTGCTTCAGTTGCAAAAGAAACAGGAGTAGAATTATCAATTAAGAGATATGTTCGTTTCCAAACTGGTGAAGGTCTAGAAAAAAGAGAAGAAAATTTTGCTGAAGAAGTAGCTAAGCAAATGCAATAATATGAATTTCCATATGTAAGTTAAATAAAAGGAAACACTTAGTGTTTCCTTTTTTTAAAGAAATGAATATTTTATACTAGTAAAAATTACTAGTTTGTGATAAATTAATAGATAGAGGTGTTTTTATATGTCAAAGTATAACAGAGTGTTACTAAAATTAAGCGGAGAAGCTCTTTCAGGTGGAAAAGGCACAGGATTCGATGAAAAAACAGTATTAATGGTAGCTAACCAAATCAAAGATATAGTAAATAAAGGTAATCAAGTGGCTATAGTAATTGGTGGAGGTAACTTCTGGAGAGGTAGAAGCAGCAGGAATATGGATAGAACTAAATCAGACCAGATTGGGATGATGGCTACAGTTATGAATTCATTGTATATGGCAGAAATACTAAGAACTCTAGGTATGAAAAGCGTTGTACAAACACCTTTTAAAGTAGGAACAGTGACTGAAGAATTTTCTAAAGACAAAGCACTAGAACATTTAACAAACAAAGAGGTTGTTTTATTTGCAGGAGGTACGGGACATCCATATTTCTCAACAGATACAGCAGCAGCCTTACGAGCTATTGAAACTGAATGTGATGTTATATTGCTTGCCAAAAATATTGACGGTGTATACGATTGTGACCCAAATGAGAATACGAATGCTAAGAAATATGATAAATTAACTTATAATGATGTAGTTTCAAAAGGATTGAATGTCATTGATATGACAGCTGCGATAATGTGTATGGAGCAAAATGTTCCAATGCTTGTATTTTCTTTAGCTGAAGAAGACAGCATTAAGAATGCTATGAAAGATAACATAAAAGGTACATTTATAACAGTATAAGTTATACACATAAATAGTCAATATCCTGCTATTTATATAGTATAACTAATGAAGATAATAGGAGGAGATAAAATGTTAGAAGAAATTAAAAAATACGAAGAAAAAATGCAAAAAACTATTAAAGCATTGGAGAATGAGTATAATTCAATTAGAGCTGGAAGAGCTAACCCACATGTACTTGATAAAATAACTGTTGAATATTATGGACAAGCAACACCTCTTCAACAAGTAGGTAATGTTTCTGTACCAGAACCTAGAATGATACAAATTCAACCATGGGATACTAGTATGATGAAAGAAATTGAAAAAGCAATACTTGCATCTGATGTAGGAATTACTCCTAACAATGACGGTAAAGTTATCAGATTAGTATTCCCAGAACTTACTGAAGAAAGAAGAAAATCTTTGACTAAAGATGTTAAGAAAAAAGGAGAAGAGGCTAAAGTAGCTGTTAGGAATATTAGAAGAGATGCTTTAGACAAATTCAAAAAACAGCTTAAGAATCATGAAATAACAGAAGATGATTTGAAAGATTACGAAACTGATATGCAAAAATTAACAGATAAATATGTAAAAGATATAGATGTACATGTAGAAAATAAGACTAAAGAAATATTAACAGTTTAGTGACTGTTTTGGTTTACCCCTCTATATGAGGGGTTGTTTTTAATCTAATGGAAAGTCCTATTTTTTATGTATATGATATAGAAAAAGATTCTTATGAATGAGAGGAATTGTTGTTTATGGTAGTTGACAATAATTATAATGTTCCAAGACATGTAGCAATTATAATGGATGGTAATGGTAGATGGGCAATGGCAAAAGGGAAAAAAAGACAATACGGTCATAGACAAGGTTCTAAAACATTAGAAACTATTTGTAAGCAAGCTTATGACATAGGTATAGAGTATATAACGGTATATGCTTTTTCCACTGAAAATTGGTCAAGACCGAAAGAAGAAATAGATAATTTGATGAATTTGTTAAGACAATACTTAAAAAGCAGTTTGAAAAATGCTAGCAGAGATAATATAAAAGTGAGAGTAATAGGTAATAAAATTGGATTAGATAATGATATTATCACTAGTATTGAAAGATTAGAAGAGGGATCAAAAGACAACACAGGATTACAATTACAGATTGCATTGAATTATGGTGGACGTGATGAAATTGTAAGAATGACAAAAAAGATAGTTTCTGAATTTGAAAATAATAACATTAATATAAATACCATTAATCAAAAAACAATAGAGAGATATCTTGATACAAAAGATATACCTGACCCAGATCTACTAATAAGAACAAGTGGTGAAATGAGAATAAGTAACTTCTTGCTTTGGCAATTAGCATATACAGAGTTTTACTTTGTTCAAAAACATTGGCCAGACTTTACTATTGAAGATTTGAAAGATGCTATAGAATATTATAGTAATATTGAACGAAGGTATGGCAAAGTCAAAGAATAATACAAAGAGAAGGGAATGGGTACAATGAAAAAGAGAATAATATCATCCATTATAGCGTTACCTATATTATTAATTCCTTTAATATATGGAGGTAAAATACTAATACTTTTATTATTTTTAGCATCGTTGCTAGGTCTTTATGAATTTTATAGAGCTTATAAAATTGATTGTTTAGGGCTTAAACTATTTGGATATATAGCGTCTGTGGTATATTATTTATTATTGATATTTAATAGAAGTGAATACTTCGGTGAATTCTATGGTATGTTCTTCTTAATATTATTAATAAGCTATGTATTTGTTTATCCAAAATATAATCTAAAAGATATTATGACTATTTTTATTGGATTTTTCTATGTAGTTTATCTATTATCATATATCTTATTAGTAAGAAGCAATGAAGCTTATGGTTCATGGTTGATATGGTTAATATTTATTGTTGCTTTTGGTAGTGATACGGTGGCCTATTTTGTTGGAGTTAATTTTGGTAAACATAGGTTAGCAGAAAAGCTGAGTCCTAAAAAAAGTGTTGAAGGTTCTATCGGTGGTATTGTTGGGGCTACGATTTTTTCAGTTGTTTTTGGTATCATATTACTTAATATAGGCGAATTAACAGATCCTATGAAATTAATACCTTTTGTATTTATTGGTGGAATTGGTTCTGTATTATCACAGATAGGAGATTTAGCTGCATCAGCTATGAAAAGACAAAATAACATAAAAGATTTTGGTACTATAATGCCAGGTCATGGAGGTATATTGGATAGATTAGATAGTATAATATTCACTGCACCATTTGTATATTATATTATGAAATTTTTTATTATGTAGTTTATATATGCTAATCAATTTTTTATAATATTATTAGATTAAAAAGAAATAATTAATTACACAAAAAAATATATTTAATGTATAAATCAAATATAGTAGCTTATTTGGAAGAGGAGAATAAATTGAAAAAGATATCTATTCTAGGGTCAACTGGCTCAATTGGTAAGCAGACAATTGATATTGTTTGCAAGCAGAAGGACATACAGATATTAGGTTTAACTGCAAATACTAACATAGATCTATTAGAGAAACAGATTGAATTAGTAAAACCGCAAGTAGTAGCTGTAATGGATGAACATAAAGCTTCTATTCTTAAAAAAAAGATTGGAAGCAAAGTAGAAGTATTAAGTGGAATGGATGGACTTATTAGAGTTGCAACCTTAGAAAAGGTTGATATAGTTGTTACAGCTGTAGTAGGGATGATAGGCATCAGACCCACTGTTGAAGCTATAAAAGCATCAAAAGATATAGCTTTAGCTAATAAAGAAACATTAGTTACAGCTGGTCAAATCATTATGGATTTGATAAATGAATATAAAGTAAACATTTTTCCAGTGGATAGTGAACATTCTGCAATATTTCAATCCTTAAAAGGAGAGAATAAAGAAGAAGTTAGCAAAATATTGTTAACAGCTTCAGGAGGACCATTCAGAGGGAAAAAAACAGAACTATTAAAGGATATAACTAAAGCTCAAGCACTTAATCATCCTAATTGGTCAATGGGTCCTAAAATAACAATTGATTCAGCTACTCTTATGAATAAAGGACTAGAAGTTATAGAAGCAAAATGGCTTTTTGATGTAGCACCTAATCAGATTCAAGTTGTCGTGCATCCACAAAGTATTATTCATTCAATGGTAGAATATAATGATGGTTCAGTGATTGCGCAGTTAGGTGTTCCAGATATGAGGATTCCAATACAATACGCTCTCAATTATCCGAAGCGGGTAGAGAATAATATTAGGAAACTTGATTTATTTAAAGTAGCTAGTTTGACATTTGAAGAGCCTGATATCAAAACCTTTAGATGTCTTGAATTAGCTTATAAAGCACTTGAAAAAGGTGGTTCTATACTATCGGTATTAAATGCAGCTAATGAATTAGCAGTAAAAAAATTTTTAGAAAACAAAGTAAGATTTCTTGAGATTCCTGAAATAATTGAATATGCTATGGATAAACATTGTAATATAAAAAATCCATCACTAACAAATATTTTTGAAGCAGAAAAAGAAACTTATGAGATTATTGAATGTAAATGGGGATAGAGAGTAAATAATGGAAAGGAATGATTGGTTATATGAATATTGTTGTTGCAATTTTGATATTTGGGTTACTTGTTCTTGTACATGAGTTAGGACACTTTCTTGCGGCAAGAAAAAATGGCATACTTGTTGAAGAGTTTGCTATTGGTATGGGACCTAAACTAGTAGGGATAAAAAGAGGAGATACGCTATACTCTATTAGGTTGTTACCTTTTGGTGGGTATTGTAAAATGCTTGGTGAAGATGAAGCTGTTGAAGATGATCCTAGGGCTTTTTCAAATAAATCAGTTGGAGCAAGAATGGTTGTTATTGTAGCTGGTGCTGCTTTTAACATTTTGTTGGCTTTTATCTTCGCTTGTATAATAGTTGGTAATATGGGTGATTATACTACTACTATTGATAAGGTAACTAAAGGTTCACCTGCATATGATGCAGGAATGAAATCAGGAGATAAGATAGTTAAGATAGATAATCATAATATTGTATCATATGATGAAATAGGTTTATATATCAATCTAAAAAAAGGTGAAGCTCTAGATATAACATATAAAAGAGATGGAAAGACTTACGTAGCTAATATAAAGCCCGTTGAACAAGATGGTAGACATTTAATTGGTATTTCACCTACCAAAATGAATCAAGGTAATATTTTCCAAATCATAAAATATGGATTTATTAAAGTTATTTTTTGGATTAAAACAGTGTTCATAAGCTTAGGTATGATTTTTAGAGGGCAAGTAACTAGACAGGACTTTGGTGGACCTGTAAGAATTATTTCCGAGATAAGTAAAGGTTATACTGAAAGCGTTAAATATGGTATAAAACAAGTATTTATGACTATATCATCTTATATTGTTTTATTAAGTGCTAACCTTGGGGTTATGAATTTATTACCACTACCAGCCCTTGATGGAGGAAGATTTGTGTTTCTACTAATAGAGGCAATAAGGAGAAAACCTATTAATCGAGAAAAAGAAGCATATGTCAACTATATTGGATTTGTATTATTAATGGTATTGATGGTATTTATGCTATTTAATGACTTTAGTAATGTATTTTAAATAAAATAATCTATATAATTAATCCAGGGGTTATCTTAATAATATTGATATAATATATATTGAGAAAGCCCTTGTGTTTTATGTCTAATAAGGAGGGATATAATGTATAGAGATAATACAAAAGTAGTAAAAATAGGCAATAAGGTCATTGGTGGAGGTAATCCCATACTTATTCAATCTATGACAAATACCAAGACCCATGATATAGAAGCTACTGTTAAACAAATTCTTACCTTAGAAGAAGAAGGTTGTGATATAATAAGAGTTGCTGTACCAGATGTTGAAGCCGCAAAAGCAGTTTATGAAATCAAAAAAAGGATACATATTCCTTTAGTTACAGATATTCATTTTGATTATAAATTAGCTATGATGTCAATGGACTATGGTGCTGATAAAATAAGAATTAATCCTTCTAACATAGGTAATCTAGAAAGAGTCAATAAAATAGTTGAAAGAGCTAAGATTGATAATATTCCTATTAGAATTGGAATTAATAGTGGGTCAGTTGAAAAACATATCCTGGATAAATATGGTCATGTAACCGCTGAAGGATTAGTAGAAAGTACTGTTAACAATATAAAGATAATAGAAGATATGGGATATGATAATATAGTCATATCGTTAAAATCTTCAGATGTGCCAATGGCAATTAAGGCTCATCAACTTGTTGCAGAAGCTGTTAACTATCCTGTCCATGTAGGTATAACAGAAGCTGGTACCATATGGTCTGGTACTATCAAATCAGCAGTTGGATTAAGTGTTATATTAGCTAGTGGTATAGGTGACACAATAAGAGTATCATTGACAGGTGATACGGTAGAGGAAGTAAGAGTAGCTAAAAAAGTACTAGAAACACTCGAGCTCCGTGAGAAAAATCATATAGAAATAGTGTCATGTCCAACTTGTGGAAGAACAAGGATAGATCTTATTAAACTAGCTAACATGGTTGAAAAAAGATTCGGTAATCTTAATATTAAGTTAAAAATTGCTGTTATGGGCTGTATAGTTAATGGTCCTGGGGAAGCAAAGGAGGCAGACCTTGGTATAGCTGGTGGTAAGGGGGTTGGTCTTATCTTTAAAAAAGGTGAAATTATTAAAAAAGTACCTGAAGATAGATTAATTGATGAACTTGCTATAGAAATTGAAAAGTATACCAAGTAACATGTAAGGAGTTGATTTTATATGAGCAAATGTTTTGTAGAAGTTTTTGATAGTATGCATCTTAATGATAGTATAGCTATGTATTTTGATAATGCTATGGTTAAACGTGTTGTTATTGACACAAAAGTAAAAGAATTACAGATCTACGTAGTTTTTAATAACATAGTTCATATAAAATTTATACGACAAGTGGAAAAACAAATCGAAAATAATTTATGCGCTAACTCTGATTTAACAGTTAGAATTATATGTGAGTATAATGTAAAATATGATTTGAATAAATTATTATTACTGTATAGGGATAGTATTTTATATGAACTAAAGCAATTCAGTCCTATTTGTTTTGGTATTTTAAGAAAAGCTGATATTGAAGTTCAAGGTGATAATGTAATTATTACTCTAACCAATAATACTATAGATTATTTAAAAGAAAAAAAAGTAGATAAAAGAATCCAAGAAATAATTAACGGTAGGTTTAACATTAATACTTATGTTTCTTTTAAGGTTAACGAAAAAGCGATAGAGAATAATATAAAATTCGTTAAGAAGAGAGAAGAAAGAGAAAAAGAATTTGTTACTAAAATTCTAAGTAATGTTCCTTCTCCAAATAGTAGTTCAAATAGTAATTCAACAAGTAATAAAAAACTACAATCATCGAAAAATGTAGAAGACAGTAAAATGATATATGGTAGAAAATTCGGTGGAGAAATTACTCCTATCGAGGAAATAGACAATGAGATTGATGATTTGATTTTTGATGGTATCATAATCAGTGTTGAGAGTAGAGAAATAAAGAATGATAAGTACATAGTAGCATTTGATTTAACTAATGATAAAGATTCAATAACTGCAAAATGTTTTATTAAGAAAGATCAATTTGAAGAGCAGGTAAGTGATAGACTAGTAAAAGGAAAATCAGTAAGAGTTAAAGGCAACTTACAGTTTGATACTTTTTCAAAAGAAATGACTGTTATGGCAAGAGCTATCATGGAAATTAATGATTTTAGAATCAAACGTCTTGACTTAAGTAAAGACAAAAGGGTGGAACTCCATGCTCATACTCAAATGAGCGATATGGATAGTGTGGTCAGTGCAACAGCTTTAGTGAAACAAGCTATAGCATGGGGCCATGATGCTATTGCAATAACGGATCATGGAGTTGTCCAAGCTTTTCCTGAGGCTTTTCATACTGCTAGTGGTAATGATATTAAGATAATATATGGTGTAGAAGCATATTTGGTTGATGACCTAAAATCTATCATACAAAATTCTAATAAGCAAAGTTTAGATGATGAGTATGTAGTGTTTGACCTTGAGACTACTGGATTCTATCCTGGAAAAGATAGAATAACTGAAATCGGTGCAATAAAAGTAAAAAATGGGGAGATTATTGATGAATTCAGTACCTTTGTTAATCCAGAAAGGATGATTCCAAAGGAAGTAGTTAAGCTTACAGGGATAACCGATGATATGGTGGCTAAGGCACCGAAATATCAAGAAATAATACCAAAGTTTATGGATTTTATTGGTGATTCAGTCTTAGTAGCCCATAATGCTGATTTTGACATTAATTTTATTAGGTATTTCTGTAAGGAAATTAATATTAGTGTTGATAATACAGTACTTGACACGTTAGAACTAGGACGAGTGCTTCTTCCTGATTTGAATAATTACAAGCTTAATACTATTACTAAAAAATTAAGTATAAAACTTGATAATCATCATAGAGCAGTAGATGATGCAATGGCAACAGCAAAGATTTTTATACAGTTTATTAGTATGCTTAAAAATAAGAATATCTATGACTTAGAAGAATTGGAAACATATTCTCATGAAGCAACTAAAAATGTCAAAAAGTTGAAGTATTATCATGCTATTATACTAGCTAAGAATCTTGTAGGACTTAGAAATCTTTATGAGTTGATTTCTAAATCCCATATAGATTATTTTTTCAGAAAACCAAGAATTCCTAAGAGTGTATATTTAGAGTTCAAAGAAGGACTATTGATTGGTTCTGCCTGTGAAGCGGGTGAACTATACAAAGCTGTTCTTGATGATAGACCAAAGGAAGAAATTGATAGACTTGTTAATTTTTACGATTATCTAGAGATTCAACCATTGATGAATAATGAGTTTATGATAAGAAATGGACGAGTAAATGGTAAAGAAGAACTTATAGAAATCAATAAGAAGATTATTAAACTTGGTGAAGAGCATAATAAATTAGTAGTTGCTACTTGTGATGTTCATTTTCTTAATCCTGGTGACGAAGTCTATAGGCGTATTATTATGACTGGTCAAGGATTTAAAGATGCTGATGAACAGCCACCACTATATTTTAGAACTACTGAAGAAATGCTAAATGAATTTGCTTATCTAGGTGAAGAAAAAGCGAGAGAAGTAGTCATTGATAACACTAAAAAAATATCAGATATGATAGAAAAAATTGACCCTGTACCTCCAGATAAATACCCACCGGTTATAGATGGTTCAGAGGAAAATCTCCGTAACATCTGTGAGACTAAGGCTAAATCCATATATGGAGACCCATTACCAGAAATTGTTGAAGAACGTCTTGAACGTGAACTTAATTCAATAATATCTAATGGTTTTGCGGTTATGTACATAATAGCCCAAAAATTAGTGTGGAAGTCTAACGAGGATGGATACTTAGTTGGCTCTAGGGGCTCAGTTGGTTCATCATTTGCAGCTACTATGGCAGGTATAACAGAAGTAAATCCTTTATCGCCTCATTATGTGTGCCCTAATTGTAAGTATAGTGATTTTGATTCTGAGATAGTTAAGAAGAATGCTGGTAACTCAGGATGTGATTTACCAGACAAAAAATGTCCCATATGTGGGGCTTACCTTATAAAAGATGGTCATGACATACCCTTTGAAACTTTTTTAGGTTTCAAAGGTAATAAAGAACCGGATATAGATCTAAACTTTTCAGGAGAATATCAAAGTAAGGCACATGATTATACAGAGGTTATTTTTGGAAAAGGTCATGTTTTTAGAGCTGGAACTATTGGAACTTTGGCTGAAAAAACTGCTTATGGTTTTGTAAAGAAGTATTTTGATGAAAAAGGGATTAATATAAGAAATGCTGAAGTTAATAGACTTGTTGCAGGTTGTACAGGAGCAAGACGTACAACAGGACAGCATCCAGGTGGAATTATTGTTGTTCCAACTAGTGAAGAAATATACAAATTCACTCCAGTTCAAAGACCAGCTAATGATATGACAACTAAGACGATAACAACTCATTTTGATTATCACTCTATTGACCATAACTTATTAAAATTAGATATATTAGGTCATGATGATCCTACGATGATAAGAATGCTTGAAGACATTACTGGATTAGATGCTCAGAAAATTAGACTAGATGAACCTAAGGTTGCTTCACTATTTACAAGTACTGAAGCTCTTGGTATAAAACCAGAAGATATAGATGGTTGTCCGCTTGGTTCTCTTGGAATACCAGAGTTTGGAACTGACTTTGTTATTCAGATGTTGCTAGATACAAAACCTACAACTTTTTCAGAACTATGTAAAATATCCGTTCTATCTCATGGAACCGATGTATGGTTGAATAATGCCCAAGAATTAATCAGAGATGGAAAAGCTACTATTGGTGAAGTAATATCATCTCGAGATGATATTATGGTATATCTTATAAATATGGGATTAGATAAGGAATTATCTTTTACTATAATGGAAAGTGTAAGAAAAGGTAAAGGATTAAAGCCTGAATGGGAAGAAATTATGACATCAAGTGGTGTACCAGATTGGTATATATGGTCATGTAAACAAATTAAATACATGTTCCCGAAAGCCCATGCTGTTGCATACGTTATGATGGCATATAGAATTGCTTATTTCAAAGTATATTATCCTGAGGCTTATTATGCAACATATTTCAGTATCAGAGCATCAGATTTTGATTATGAATTAATGTGTCATGGAAAAGAGAAAGTAGATATATACATAAAAGATTATAAATCAAGATTTAACGAATTATCCAAAAAAGAAAAAGATACATTAAAGGATATGAAAATTGTCCAAGAGATGTATGCAAGAAAGATTAATTTCGTACCAATAGATTTATATAAGGTTAAGTCAAAATTATTTCAGGTACTGGATGAAGGCATTATGCCATCACTAAGTGCTATTCAGGGTCTTGGAGAAAAAGCGGCTGATAATATTGTTAATGCTAGGAAAGATGGTATTTTCCTATCTATTGATGAGCTTAGACAAAGAACTAAGCTTAGTAAAACAGTTATTGAGATTATGAAACAAAATCATATATTGGATGGTATGCCACAATCCAATCAATTAAGATTGTTTTAATCATCAAAGTAATTATTTATATTATCATAATATAAATATACAATAAAGATACTAGTTATATACAGAAAAGGAGATTATGACATGGCAAAAAGAGAAGAATGGGGATCTAGGGTAGGGTTTATATTAGCTGCTATAGGTTCAGCAATAGGATTAGGGAATATATGGAGATTTCCTTATACAGTTGCAGAAAATGGAGGAGGAGCATTTCTTATACCTTATTTCATAGCATTAATTACAGCAGGTATACCACTACTTATTCTAGAATTTGGTTTAGGACATAAGCTTAGAACATCTGCTCCAGGTGTATTTGGAAGATTAAATGCTAAATGGCAAAAATTAGGTTGGTGGCAGACTATGATTGCATTTGCCATAGCAGTTTATTATATGGCTATTATTGCATGGACTTTAAGATATGTATTATTTTCATTCAATCTATCATGGGGTGAAGATACTAAATCATTCTTTTATAGTTTTCTACATTTATCTGATTTACCATTTGATTTTGGAGGATTACATATTGACTTATTAGTACCATTATTAGCTATATGGGCTGTTAACTTCATTGTATTGGCACTAGGAGTTAAAAAAGGTATAGAAAAAGCTAATAAAGTATTTATGCCAATTTTATTTATTTCAATTGTTATCATTACTATAAGAGGACTTACATTACCAGGTGCTTTTGAAGGACTTAATTATTTCTTCAAGCCTGATTTTAGTAAAATATTGGATGGACGTGTATGGGTAGCTGCTTATGGACAGATATTTTATTCATTAAGTATATGTTTCGGTATAATGTTAGCATATTCCAGTTATTTACCTAAGAAATCAGATATTGTCAACAATGCATTCATTACAGCATTTGGAAACTGTTCTTTCAGTCTTTTATCAGGAATAGCAGTATTTAGTATTCTTGGAAATATGGCGTTTAATAATGGTCAAGCAGTTGCAGATGTTGCAGATGGTGGCGTTGGACTTGCATTTGTGGTTTTCCCAGCTGCTATAAACGGGTTACCTAATTTTAATCAAATATTTGGTGTATTATTTTTTGTTTCATTATTCTTTGCAGGAGTATCATCAAGTATATCAATTATTGAAACAACAATATCTGCTGTTTCAGATAAATTTGATATAAAAAGAATTAAATCACTAGCAATCATTTGTGGTTTTGGTTTCATGATTTCAACTATCTTTGCCACAGGTGCTGGATTATATGTTCTTGATATAGCAGACCATTTCTTGAATAATTATGGTGTAGCTGTAGCAGGTTTGATAGAAACTATATTAGTAGGTTGGTTCTTTAATCTTAAGAGTATTAGAGAATACGTTAATCCAATATCAGATTTTACTGTTGGTAATTGGTGGCAAGTCAGTATTAAGGTTATTACACCACTCCTTCTTGGTATTATGACAGTATTCAAGATTATTGAAGATATTAAGAAACCATATGCAGGTTATTCTATTGCTGCTCTTATGACATATGGAGTTGGAGTTATTATAATGACAGTTGTCGTTGGTTTAATAATATTTTCATTTAGAGGCTCTAATAGCTTTGAATCATCTTTAAAGAAAAGGAGTGAAAAGTAATGGGTGTTGATTCAATTATTTTTTGCATATTCAGTATATTGTTCTTATGGGGTGGTTTTGGATTTTGTCTAAGAATTGCTTTGAAGAATAATAAATTTGACAGTTAAAATTTACCAGATTAAACTATTAATGATATAATGCCTTAAAACCCTCTTATTGTTAGAGGGTTTTTTGAATAATAGGAGACTTTTTCTAATAAGATTATAAATTCATATACACTTTTAGTAAATTATGTTAAAATGAGGTTATAAAAATTAGATAGTATTACATAGAATACTATTTTGGAGGATAATTATGTTAGAAGTTAATATTTATACTGATGGTGCTTGTAGAGGGAATCCAGATGGACCTGGAGGTTATGGAGTTCTTTTAGAATATTTCGATTCACAAGGCAACAAACACGTTAAAGAATTATCATGTGGTTATAAAAAAACAACAAATAATAGAATGGAACTAATGGGTGTTCTAAGAGGATTAGAGGCACTTAAAAAGCCATGTAAGGTTAATTTATATACAGATTCTCAATATATTGTAAAAGCGTTTAATGAAGGTTGGTTAAATAATTGGATAAAGAATAATTGGAAGAGAGGAAAAAAGAAAGAAGATGTCAAGAATGTAGATTTATGGAAAAAAATATTATCGGCAAAAAATAATCACGATGTTACATTTAACTGGGTTAAAGGACATGCTTCACACCCCCAAAATGAAAGATGTGATAGTTTGGCCACAAGTGCAGCAGATGGAACAAATCTAATTGAAGATGAAAGATAATAGAGAATGTAGTTACTCGTATATAGGGCTGTTTTATAATACATTAGTACGTTATTATAAAACAGCTTATTTAACATATCAGTTATATTTTAACTTTGCCAAATCATATATTATATAAAAACTAGGATTTGAATATGAAAAATACTATATATAAACTTTTGATTTTTATTTTTATTATTGCTTTTTTCAATTCAATGTTATTAGAAAGATTATATAATAGAGATAATAAGAAAATAGAACATATTGAAATTGAATCATTGGATGAAGCAGATAAGATAGCTGAATTCAATATAACTGACGAATCCATTAAAGAAATTAAGACTTACTGTGTAGATAACAACATAGATTTCATTGAATTTTTCTCTTCTTACATGAAATATAATAATTATGAAGTAGATAGTGTCACTTATGATTATGATGAAAAATATTATGAAAAAGTAGGTGATATAAGAGCAGTAGAAAAATTATACAGTATGGTTTTATCTGATATAAAATATTTTCCTATACCAGAAAATAAGAGAGAGGATTCAAGAAGTTATTGGTATTGTAATTCATGGAAAGCAGATAGGTCATATGGTGGGGAAAGAAAGCATTATGGTACAGATATAATTGATAGTAAAGATGAAAGAGGATATTTTCCCATTGTCAGTATGACTGATGGAGATGTAGAAAAAATCGGTTGGCTGGAATTAGGAGGTTGGCGAGTAGGAATCAGAGCCCCCAATGGAGGATATTTTTATTATGCGCATCTTGATAAATATGAAAAAGGTATAAATGAGGGTAGTAAAGTAAAAGCAGGTGATATTATTGGATATATGGGTAATAGTGGTTATGGCGTGAAAGGTACATGTGGAAAATTTCAAGTGCATCTTCACTTAGGGATATCTTTACCTATAAAAGATATTTCTGATGAATTTTGGATAAACCCTTATTGGATACTAAGATATATGGAAGATAATAAAATAAAGAAAACTTTTTAATAAAGTCTATTTTTTTATTTGAGTATGTTATAATATTACTGGTACTGGTTTTTATGGAGTGAATTTAAATATTTACAAGGAGTGGTGTATCTTGGAAATTCAATTATGGAGGCAGATATTAATTCCATATCAGCAAGCAGTAGAGGAATTAAAAGTTAAATTTGCTAGTATAGTACATGAAAATAGAAGATTAGGACAATATTCACCTATAGAATATGTTACTGGTAGAGTTAAGAAGATATCAAATATATTAGAAAAAGCTAAGAAAAAAAACATACCCATCAATGAGATAGAGGCAAAGATTGAAGATATAGCAGGTATTAGAATCTTATGTCAATTCGTTGAAGATATTGATAAGGTAGTTGCCATAATAAGAAGCAGAAAAGACATGGAAATCAAAGACGAAATAGATTATATATCAAATACCAAAAAAAGTGGTTATAGAAGCTATCATATTATAGTCTATTATGATGTTCATACAGCACTTGGTGCTAAGAGGATAAAGGCGGAGATTCAGATAAGAACCTTATCAATGAATTTCTGGGCTACCATTGAGCATTCATTACAGTACAAATATGAGCATAACATTCCAGAGGAGATTCAAAAGAGATTAACTAATGCTGCTGAAGCAGCGTTTAAATTAGACCAAGAAATGTCTATAATTAGAAATGAGATAATAAAAGCACAGAATCTGTTCCAGCTTAAGTCTAGTGTTATTGCTGATATATTGAATAATATTCAGAATCTGCACAAAGTATGTGATGATATAAAAGAAGTAGAACATATACAAGAAGAATTTTATGATCTATGGGATAAAGGTAATTTTGAACAGCTAGATAAATTTAATAAAAGATTAGATATGTTAGCTGCTGGATACAAAGCTCAAAGCCTGATTTGACAGTATTTGTTTGCAGTATTTATGAAAGGATGTTTATATGATTTATGCAATAGGTGATTTGCATTTGAGTTTTAGTAATGATAAGCCTATGAAAGTTTTTGGACAACATTGGGACCAACATTATATTAAAATAAAGAATGATTGGGAAAAAAGAGTAAAAGATGATGATCTTGTTCTAGTTCCAGGTGATATATCTTGGGCAATGAAATTAGAGGAAGCAAGAGAAGACATAAAATTCATATCACAGTTACCAGGCAGGAAAATATTGGTTAAAGGAAATCATGATTATTGGTGGAACTCTCTAAGCAAAGTATCAACAATGTATAAGGAGTTGGATTTCATACAGAATAACAGTATTATATATAAAAATATTGGTATTTGTGGAACTAGGGGTTGGATATGCCCTAATGAGACTAAGTTCACTAAGGATGACGAAAAGTTGTATAATAGAGAAGTCAATCGTATGGAGATAGCCCTAAAAAGTATAAGAGAGCAAGTTGATAAAATATATGTGATGTCACATTTTCCTCCAACCAATGACAAATTGGAACCCTCTGATTTCACTAGATTATATAACGAATATAACGTTAATAAAGTTATATATGGTCATTTACATGGAGAAGAAAGTTTTAAAATGGGACTCCAAGGTGTTGTAGATGAAATAGAATATATATTGGTATCATGCGATTATTTGAATTTCAAATTAAAAATTATAGATAGAGAATAATTGGTTATAAGACATAGAGAGGAGACCCGGGTTTGAATTTACCTGATAAATATATAGCAAAAATGAAAGGGTTATTGAAGGATGAATATGAAGCATATATAGCATCATTCAATGAAGAACGCTTACATGGTTTAAGGGTTAATAACTTGAAAATAGATGCAGAGGAGTTTGGTAAAATAGCACCTTTTCAATTAGATAAAATTCATTGGATTTCCAATGGATATTATTATGCAAAGGAGGATTTACCATCCAAGCATCCATATTATTATGCAGGTCTTTACTACTTACAAGAGCCTAGCGCCATGACACCAGCAGAGCTTCTTGGTATAGAACCATATGACAAAGTTCTTGACCTATGTGCTGCGCCAGGAGGTAAGAGTACAGAATTAGGATCGAAGCTTAAGGGGACAGGCGTTCTTGTATCTAATGATATTAGTGCTTCTAGAGCAAAAGGTTTACTTAAGAATATTGAATTAGCAGGTATCAGTAATAGTATAGTACTTAGTGAAACTCCAGAAAGATTAAGCAACTATTTTCCCGAGTATTTTGATAAAATCTTAATAGATGCCCCTTGTTCTGGTGAAGGTATGTTTCGTAAAGATACTTCAATGATTAAAAATTGGAGTGAAGAATCTGTTGATTACTATAGTGATATTCAAAATGGTATATTACCATATGCAGCAGAAATGTTAAAACCTGGTGGATATATGATGTATTCTACATGTACATTTTCCCCTAGTGAGAATGAAAAAACAATCAGTGAGTTTTTGGATGAACATGAAGATTTTGAATTAGTGGACTTACCTGATTTTGATGGATTTGATAGAGGAAAGACTAAGTGGTCTTCCAGTGATAAGTACGATCTAAGTAAAACGGTTAGATTATGGCCACATAAGATTAAAGGTGAAGGTCATTTTGTAGCATTATTATATAAAAAAGAAGCTACAACAACAAAGAGATTCATAAAGTATGATATTGATACTAGAGAAAAGGAATATTCGGTATTTGTAGATTTTGAAAAAGAGTACCTAAATGTTAAGTTTGATAGGAAAAGGCTTCAAGTAATTAATGAAAAATTATATTACATGCCAAAGGAAATTCCTGCACTTAAGGGACTTCGTTTACTTAGGACAGGACTATACATGGGAGATATAAAAAAGAATAGATTTGAACCATCTCAAGCATTTGCCTGTTCATTGACTCGAGAGCAATTCAAAAACATTGTGAACATTGATATCATGGATGATAATGTAATAAGATATCTAAAAGGAGAGACATTACAGGTAGAAGGAGCTAAAGGATGGAATTTAGTATGCACCCAAAATTATCCGTTGGGATTTGCAAAAAAAGCTAATAATCTACTTAAGAACAAATATTACCCAGGTTGGAGATATATGTAAGATTAACTTGAAATTGGAATTGAAATATTTTGATATAGGAATATTGTTCACGATTATGATATAATTGAATAATATTAGCTTGAAATCAAAATTATATAGAAAGGTGATTATATGCTAAAAAACATAAAAGCTGTGTTATTTGATTTGGATGGGACACTAGTTGACTCAATGTGGTTCTGGGAATCTATTGATATAGAATATCTTGGAAGATATAATATAGAACTTCCAGATGATTTGCAAGATAAAATAGAAGGTATGAGTTTTACCGAAACTGCTCATTATTTCAAGGAGACATTTAAAATTCCTGAATCTATTGAAGAGATTAAGAAAACTTGGAATGATATGGCGTGGGATTATTATATTAATAAAGTAGAGTTAAAAACAGGTATTATTAATTTTCTTGATTATTTATCCGAGAAAGATATTGCAATGGGTATTGGATCAAGCAACTCAAAAGACCTTGTTAATGTTGTTATTGATAAGTATGATATGGGTGATTATTTTACTTCCATACGTACTTCATGTGAAGTAGATAGGGGTAAGCCTTTTCCTGATATCTATCTAAAAGTAGCAAAAGATTTAGGTGTTAAACCAGAGGAATGTCTTGTTTTTGAAGACATACCAAAAGGGATTATATCTGGAAAAGAAGCAGGAATGAAAGTATGTACTATCTATGATGACTACTCAAAAAATATGGATGATAAAAAGAAAGAACTGGCTGATTATTATATCAATGATTATAATGAGTTATTATCCTCATTTAGCGATAAAAAGGATGCATAAAAATTATTTACTGTAAAATCAACATAATTGATAAAAGCCTAGTAGAGGATAGATAAAAATGACAAAAGATTTTTTACCGATAAGTAAAGCAGATATGGAAAAAAGAGGATGGGAAGAGGTTGATTTTGCATTTATTTGTGGTGATGCATATGTAGATCATCCGTCTTTTGGAGTAGCAATTATAAGCAGATATTTAGAAGCTTATGGCTACAAAGTTGGAATTATACCTCAACCAAGATGGGATACTACCGATGATATTACTGTTTTTGGAAGACCTAGATTAGGTTTTTTGGTCTCAGCTGGTAATATTGATTCTATGGTTAATCATTATAGTGTAGCAAAGAAAAGAAGACAAAAGGATGCATATACACCAGGTGGTGTAATTGAGAAAAGACCTGATAGAGCTACTATCGTTTACTCAAATCTGATAAAAAGAGCATATAAAGATGTTCCAATAATATTAGGTGGGATAGAGGCTAGTTTGAGAAGATTAGCTCATTATGATTATTGGAGCAACAAAGTCAAGCGTTCAATATTACTTGATTCACAGGGAGATATTCTATTATATGGTATGGGTGAAAAATCAATCATAGAATTAGCAGAAGCTCTTGATAGCGGTATTGACATTAAAGATATAACATATATAAAAGGTACAGCATATAAATCAAGGAATTTTGAAGATGTATACGATTACATTGAATTACCCTCTTATCAAGATATTATAAAAGATAAGAAAAAATATGCAGAAAGTTTTATGATTCAATATAATAATACTGACTTCTATAATGGAAAAAGATTAGTTGAACAATATAAAGATAATGAATATATTATACAGAATCCACCTTCTACACCACTTGACCAATCAGAAATGGATAGTATATATGCTTTATCATATATGAGAGATTATCATCCTATATATGAAAAAGATGGAGGAATCCCTGCTATCAAAGAAGTCAAATTCAGTTTAATAAGTAATAGAGGGTGTTTTGGGGGATGTAGCTTTTGTGCTCTTACATTCCATCAAGGAAGAGTAGTACAAACAAGAAGTCATAAGTCAATAATCAATGAAGCAAAGGATATTATATGGGATAAGGATTTTAAAGGTTATATACATGACGTAGGTGGTCCAACTGCCAATTTTAGACATGCTGCTTGTGAAAAGCAATTAAAATATGGTGCATGTAAAGATAAACAATGTTTATTTCCAGAGCCATGTAATAATCTAAAAGTAGATCACTCTGATTACTTAAGATTGTTAAGAAAACTTAGAGAGTTGCCAAAGGTAAAGAAAGTTTTTGTACGATCGGGCATTAGATTCGATTATCTGATGAAAGATAAAGATGACACTTTTTTCAAGGAGTTAGTTGAACACCATGTATCTGGACAGCTGAAGGTTGCACCTGAGCATATATCCGATAAAGTATTAGAAAAAATGGGTAAACCTAAGGTAAACGTATACAATAAATTCGTTAAGAAATATACTGAAATAAATAAAAAATTAAATAAAAAACAATTTTTGGTTCCATATCTTATGTCAAGTCATCCAGGGTCTGACCTTGACCAAGCAGTTGACCTTGCAATTTATTTAAGAGATCTGGGATATATGCCTGAACAGGTACAAGATTTTTATCCGACACCTTCTACCTTATCTACGTGCATGTATTATACAGAACTTGACCCAAGAACAATGGAAAAAGTATTTGTACCAAAATCTCCTCATGAGAAGGCTATGCAAAGAGCATTGATACAATATAGGAATCCCAAAAATTATAGACTAGTTCATGAGGCATTAATTTTAACAGGTAGAGAAGACTTAATTGGTTATGACAAGGGTTGTCTAATAAGACCAAAAGGAAGTTATGTAGACTATAATAATAAAAATAGTTATGGTAATAATAAGAAGAAAGACAACAAGAATGATAAGATAAAGAAGAAAAGAAAAACTATTCGTAATGTGCATAAAAAGAAAAAATGAAAGTAAGGGGTTAATCAAATGAAAACAATAGCTGTTATAACAGGTGCTTCATCAGGGTTTGGAAGAGAATTCGTTAGACAAATATGTATGTCTAAAGGGTATAAATTCGATGAAATATGGATAATAGCAAGGAGAAAAGATAGATTAGAGAAGTTAGCTGATAAATATCATAGACAAATATTCAAGATATTAGATCTTGATTTATCAAAAACAGAGTGTTTAGAAAAATATAGTCATATATTGCAAGAAGAAAATCCTAATGTCAGATTACTTATTAATAATGCTGGGCTTGGTAAAATTGGTAATTTTGAGAAAATTAATCTGGATGATAATATAAATATGATAGATGTTAATATAAAAGCTCTCACTTATATAACTAAGGAAACATTAAAGTATATGAGAAAATCTTCAAGGATTATTCAAATTGCTTCTTCTGCGGCTTTTTTACCTCAACCAAAGTTTGCGGTCTATGCTGCTACAAAATCTTATGTTCTCAGTTTTTCCAGAGCACTTGACAAAGAGCTAAAAAGTAGAGGAATATATGTTACTGCAGTATGTCCAGGACCTGTTGAAACGGAATTTTTTAAAGTAGCATCAAATAATGAGAAGCCTAAATCATTTAAAAAGTTTTTCTTTGAACCAGCTCATTTGGTAGTAAGTAAAGCTCTATATGATTCAAGAAAAGGTAATTATATATCTATACAAGGAAAGAGTATGAAAGTCTTGCAGATATTATCTAAAGTTGTACCACATAGCTGGATATTAAAATTCATTAAATAATTATACTTGTCTATATTAGTATATCTATAATGATTTTACTGGTATAATATTATATATGATATTACCTGCACTATGAAAGTGATAACTATGGAAGTGATAAAAATATATGCGAAAGAAAAAAAAGAAAATTAAATTTAAGGGGATTGTAGCTTCTATACTTGCATTTGCTTTCCTGTTTTTTTTCCAAGTAGATGTTAATGACAAAAACGTCAACATGGCAAAAGATCTATTCCAGACTGTTAAGAGCTTATTCTACAGCATTACTATAGATACTAATTATGAAGTAGGAGTTGTTAGCAGAGTTGTTGATGGAGATACTGTAGTTATTACAGTTGGTGGGGTAGAGAAGAAAGTAAGACTTGTTGGAGTCAATACTCCTGAATCTGTAGGACGTTATGCAAAAAAACCTCAACCCTATGGAAAAGAAGCAAGTAAGTTTACCAAAGAAAAACTAGATGGAAAACAAGTTTATCTAGAAAAAGATGTCAGTGATACTGATAAATATGGTAGATTATTACGATACATATGGTTAGAAGAACCAGATAAAAGTAAGATTGAAGAGATAATGTTCAATGCTATACTATTAAAAGAAGGATATGCTAGTGTAATGACGTATCCACCGGATGTGAAATATTCAAAAACCTTTGTAAAAATAGAAGAGAAAGCAAGAAATAATAAAACCGGATTATGGAAGACAAAAAAATAAGCTAGCTCGATTAGGGCTAGCTATAAATTTGTTACCATTATATAATTATACATCATTATGAAATGACAAATACTTCCGCCTAACACAAAAAGGTGAAATAATTCGTGAAAACCAAATTTCTTTGAATTGAAATTAGGCCATCTAAGTCCATATATAATACCTCCAACAGTGTATATGATTCCACCTATCAGTAACCACATAAATCCATTAGGAGGTAATGTTTCTTTTATTTGTCCCATGGCAAGAACTGCTGACCATCCCATAATTATATAAATAGCTGCTGAAAACCAACTTGGTGAATTTATCCAAAATATTTTTAATAAAACACCGGCTACTGCAGTACACCAAACAATAGTAAGTAATGTAAATCCAAAACCATCTCTTAAAGGAACTAGACAAATAGGCGTATATGTTCCGGCAATCAAAACAAATATCATCATATGATCTATTCTTCTAAGTATAACACTTAATGACTTTGGCTTGTCAATTATATGATAAACAGTACTAGCTGTGTACAACAACACAAGGCTTACTCCGAATAGAGAAAAAGATAATGTATGCCATATAGTAGCAACATGACAAGATTTCCATACTAACAATATGACACCTATTAGAGAAACAACTGCTCCAATGAAATGTGTTAATGCGCTTATTGGGTCTTTTACTTTTAACTTCATAAAAATCTTCCTTTCATCATAAAACATTGTAGTTATATTAAAAATAAGTATTAAGTAATATGTCAAAAATATAGTATATAATATGTACAGTGTATGCTTTAATATATAGTAAGCTTGGTCGGGATAAGTAGTATCAATAACTACATAAAGCGATGTATATATGATAACATATGTATTAATATAGTTCAAGACTGTTTTTAATTTTTTATAAATAATTACTGAGAGGTCGCTAATAGAGTGTTAAAGAAATTGATGTATAATATTTGTTAATGGAAAAGCAGAATATCTGATTATAACTAACTATGTAAATAAAAACGTTTAGAGTTCTTTATAAATAGAGGAAAATATGTTAGAATTTCTATGAATACCAATAGTATATAAAACGTCTTTAATCATAAAATTCAAAAGGATGGTGACTGTAGATGAGAGATTTACATAAAATAAAATGTTTCTTATTAGATATGGATGGTACTTTTTATTTAGGAGATGAATTAATTGATGGTTCTATGGATTTTTTGAAAATTCTTGAGAAGCAGGATAAAGACTTTCTTTTTTTAACTAATAATTCATCCAAGAATAGAAAGGATTATGTAGAAAAATTAATGAGATTAGGTTGTAACGTAGAACCTAACAAAGTGTTTACTTCTGGTGAAGCTACAACAATATACTTACAGAATAAGAAACCTGGAGCAAAGATATATTTACTTGGGACACCTCTTTTAGAGGAAGAATTCACTAATGCAGGTTTTGAGTTAGTTAAGAGAAGAAATGAATCTCCAGATTATGTTGTGTTAGGGTTTGATACTACCCTTACATATGAAAAATTATGGATAGCATGTGATTATATTAGAGATGGAGTAACGTATATTGCTACGCATCCTGATTATAATTGCCCTCTTGAGGGAGGAAAATTCATGCCAGATGCAGGTGCAATGATAGATTTTATTGCTGCTTCAACTGGTAGAAGACCTCATGTAATTGGAAAACCAAATGCTGATATTATTAATGTTATTTGCGATAAATATGGTTATAATAGGCAAGAAATTGCTATGGTTGGTGATAGGTTATATACTGATATAAAAACAGGTATTAATGCTGATATAGTTACTGTAGTAGTTTTATCCGGCGAAACAAGTATAATTGATTATAATAAATCAAATATAAATGCTGATTTTATTTATCCATCACTTAAGGAAATAGGTGAAGATTTAATAAAATAAATATGTATAATATTAGCTAAAACATTAGAAATCAGAGATTTCAACAATTTCAACAGGATAATTGTTTTCGATAAAATCTATGATACTATAGAAAATCTGTTCAGTAGTTTGATTATTACTACTAACGATAGATAAACCTAGTACGCCTTGATTAAGGATATCATTATCTTTTACTTCGGCAATACTAACATTGAATCTGTTATGAATTTTATGGATAATACTTTTTATAATGCTGCGTTTGTCCTTTAATGAATTAGAATCTAATATTAATATAGTTATTGTCACAGTTTTTACATTCATTGACATCACCCTTTTGTTTTTTTAGTAGTATTATTAATTATAGTAATTATTATAATAGCAAATTTATATTATCATATAATTAATTAGTTTGTAAATATAAAATAACAAATATAGATTAATTTAACATATACTTTAATATTTCTGGATGTGAGTGCTTTATTAAATATTATCTACGTGAATAATGTGAAATAGTCACTTATTATGTACATGGTTGATAGTTAACTTAAGAAATTAAATATCAAAGTAGAAAATATATTAAGAAAAATGTATTAAGATAAAGAGTATTTAATTGTATTTAATTTAATATCTATTGATAATATTAAGTAATTATGTTACCATATACTCAAATAAAAAATTAAACATTGGCTAGGGGAGCTAGTATAGCTAGCTGAGATAAAGAACGATATTCTTTGACCCTTGACCTGATCTGGTTCGTACCAGCGGAGGGAAGCTTATCGTAATATTTATTGATATTGTAATAAGGCAATCCTCGGATTGCCTTTTGGTTATTTATAGATTTGCTTCGCCAATAATCTTATTAAATGTTTAATTATCTATTAACGAGTTAATTAATTCTATGGAAGGAAATGATTACATGAAACTAGAAACTAGAAAATTAGCTTTATCTGGAGTACTTATAGCGCTAGGTGTTGTACTAAGTCCGTATCATATTCCTATTGGTGCTGCAAAATGTTTTCCGTGGCAACATCTTATCAACGTAATATCTGCAATACTATTAGGACCTGTATACGCAGTAATTAATGCAATAGTTATATCCACACTAAGAAATATTTTTGCTATGGGAACATTATTAGCATTTCCAGGCAGTATTTTTGGTGCTTTATTTGCTGGTCTAATATTCAAGAGATTTGCTAATACATATCTTGCTGCTCTAGGTGAAGTAATAGGAACAGGGATTATAGGAGCAATAATAGCATGTCCAGTAGGTATTTTATTTATGGGTAGACAAGCTGCAATATTTGGTTTAGTAATACCATTCATTATTAGTTCTTTTGCAGGAGCTGTAATAGCTGTATTACTATTTGAACTTACAGCATTAAAAAAATTAGTAATAAAAAAGAAGGTATCTATACAATGAAAACAGCGTTAACAATTGCAGGTTCAGATTCAAGTGGTGGAGCAGGAATACAAGGAGAGCTTAAAACATATGCTGCTCATGGAGTGTATGGTATGAGTGTTATTACAGCTGTAACGGCTCAAAACACAATAAAAGTATCACATATTAGGGGACTTGAACCTATAACAATTTCCAAACAATTAGAAGCTATATTTGATGATATAAAAATAGACAGTATTAAGATAGGAATGTTGTTCAACAAGCGAATAATAACAGCTATTGTTAATACATTTAAACAATATCAATTACCTAAGATAGTTTTAGACCCTGTCATGATATCAACAACAGGGAGAATATTGCTTAAGGGTGATGCAATAAAAAGTATCGTTGAAGACATGTTTCCATTATGTAATCTCATAACTCCAAATATTCTTGAAGCAGAACGACTAACTAATACACCTATAAGTAATATAGCTGATATGGAAACTGCATGTAGAAAATTATATGAGCTTGGTCCAAAAAACGTTTTGGTAAAAGGTGGACATCTTAGAGATACAGCATGTGATGTTTTATTTGATGGAAATGATTTTACATATTATAATCATAGAAGAATAGATAATCCTAATACTCATGGAACTGGGTGTGCATTATCTTCTGCCATAGCAGCTAATATCAGTAAGGGGCAAAATACTGTTGATGCAGTTAGAATGGCAAAAGATTATATTACGAAAGCAATAGCAGGAGGATTCTCCATTGGTTCTGGAGATGGACCGGTTAATCACTTCATAGAAAGGTAATATTATGAATAATTATATTGACACTTTTGACTTTGGTAAAATATATAAAAATTCAATGAAACCATTAGTACATTATATCACTAACTATGTAACATCTAATGATGTAGCTAATATGACCCTTGCTTTTGGAGGTAGTCCGATCATGGCAGAAGCCATAGAAGAAATAGAGGAAATAACTTCAATGAGCAATTGTTTAGTAATTAATATCGGCACTGTTTCGTCTGTTAAGATAGAGTCAATAAAAAAAGCTATTCAGGTTGCTAACGATAATAATATACCTGTAATATTAGACCCTGTAGGTGTAGCTACTACCAGTTATAGAAAAAAAATAGTTTTTGATATACTTGATAATTATATAATAGATGTCATTAAAGGTAATGCATCTGAGATAAAAGCACTACTTGGATTAAAGACTAATTCAAGGGGTGTGGATTCAGAAGAAATAGATGTAGAGGATATCAGCTTTATTGGGCATGAAGTTGCTAAGATATACAATACCATAGTTGCAATTACGGGGAAAATTGATACGGTTTGTAGTGATAGATATGTTGCTAAGATTAATGGAGGCTCCAAGATGCTTACGTCTATAACTGGAACAGGATGTATGATATCACCATTAGTTGCGGTATCATTAGCTAAATCTGGGGATGCCTTTCTTAGTAGTATTTATGGAATATCAGCTATGGATGAAGCCGCTGATATAGTAGAAAATAATTTGAGAGACCAAGATTCAGTGGGGACATTTAAAGTAAAATTATTTGATAGTATTTATAATATGAAAAACAAGAATTTCATAGATGGAAAGAAGGTAATTGTAAATGAAATTTGAGAATAAATTATATTTGATTTCAAAGCAATATCCAGACTTTAATATTCTACTAGAGAAGACAGAACAAGCCCTTAGAGAAGGAATATCTATTTTTCAATATAGAAGTAAGGAAGAGAATAAAGATTTACTACATAAAGAAGCTACAAAAATAAAAGAACTATGTGATAAATATAATACCTCTCTTATAATAAATGATCGAGTAGATATTGCAAAAGAAGTAGGAGCAGATGGTGTTCATCTTGGACAAGATGATACCAGTATAAAAGAAGCAAGGGATATTCTTGGTGAAGATGTTATTATCGGAGCGACAGCCAAAACTGTTGAAGATGCTATAAGATGTTATGAAGAAGGAGCGGACTACCTTGGAGTGGGAGCTTTATTTCCTTCACCAACTAAACTTGATGCAGTACAGATTAAGCTTAAAACACTAATTGAGATTAATAATGCTGTACCTATACCCATTGTTGGCATTGGAGGTATAACAGCAGAAAACTTATCAAAAGAAATTAATGAGAATGTGGATTCAATCGCTGTAATTTCTGAGATTTATGATTCAAAAAATATAAAAGACGCTATAAAAAGACTAAACAATGCTTTTTTGAAAGGAAGGAATATAATGAATTATACTACACAAATGGATGCTGCCAGAAAAGGTATTATTACAAAGGAAATGGAAATAGTTGCAAAAAAAGAAAATATTGATGTGAATATTCTAGCTGATAAAATAGCAAAAGGTACAGTTGTTATTCCAGCTAATAAAAACCATAAAAGTATTGATCCAGAAGGTGTTGGAGAAGGATTAAGAACCAAAATCAATGTTAACTTAGGTATATCAAAAGACAGTTATGATATAGATAGAGAGCTTGAAAAAGTAAAAACAGCTATTGATATGAAAGCAGAATCAATCATGGACCTTAGTAACTATGGTAAAACTGAGGAATTCAGAAAAAAACTTATTGATATATCATCTGCCATGATAGGAACTGTACCTGTATATGATGCATTAGGTTTTTATGATAAGGAATTAAAAGATATTACAGAAAAAGAATTTCTAGATGTTGTTGAAAAACATGGTAAAGATGGTGTAGATTTTGTAACTATTCATGCTGGAATTAATAGAGAAACAGCTAACACATTTAGAAGAAACCCTAGACTTATGAATCTAGTTTCAAGAGGTGGTTCTCTTATGTTTGCATGGATGCAGTTAAATAAAAAAGAAAATCCATTCTATGAACATTATGATGAATTACTTGATATTTGTGCTAAATATGATATTACAATAAGTCTTGGTGATGCATGTAGACCAGGAGCAATAGCTGATTCAACAGATGCAAGTCAAATAAAAGAGTTAATAGTACTTGGAGAATTAACAAAAAGAGCATGGGCTAAGAATGTCCAAGTTATAATTGAAGGACCGGGACATATGGCTATAAATGAAATTGAAGCAAATATGTTACTTGAGAAAAAACTATGTCATGGTGCACCATTTTACGTATTAGGTCCTTTAGTAACTGACATTGCACCAGGATATGACCATATTACAGGAGCTATTGGTGGAGCTGTTGCTGCTGCTAGTGGAGCTGATTTCTTATGTTATGTAACTCCAGCAGAACATCTAAGACTACCTAGTATTGATGATATGAAGGAAGGTATAATAGCAACTAGAATTGCCGCTCATGCAGGTGATATTGGTAAAAAATTACCTAACTCAAGAGCATGGGATAATAGTATGAGCTATGCTAGACAACAATTAGACTGGAATAAAATGTTTGAATTGGCTATGGATCCAGTAAAAGCCAAAAAATATCGTGAAAGCTCAAAACCAGAAGATGAGAATTCTTGTTCAATGTGTGGTAAGATGTGTGCAGTACGTAATCTAAACAAAGTACTTAATGGTGAAGATATAAATATATTAAGAGATTAATTACACTTTACATTTATATATTATATATGTATAATAATTAGAGTAGCAAGTATACAAATATTTTAAATGAGGGTGAAAAAAATGAAAAAGTATTTTTTAGTAACAGTAGTAATATTATCCATGCTTATGTTTCAAGGATGTAGTAAAAGTAATTCATCTAAAGACAACGAAGCTACAAAAGCAGTCTCATCTTTTATGGATAATCTAGTTGAAGGGAACTTCAAGGAAGCTTATGATAACCTTGAGACAAAAGTTGAAGATGAATTCTTCGATGAGATACAGAATAATCCTATGAATGATTTATTATTCGGTCAATTAAAATATGAGATTGTTAGTTCAGAGATAAAAGATGATACTGCAACTGTCAAGATTAAGGTTACACATCCAAAACTTGATGAAATCGTTGCATCTCTTATGTCTTCAGTAGATATTAGTAATCTTGGTGACCAAGCTGGTGACAGTATTGAGAAAGGTAAAGAAATGTTACAAACAGCTCTTGACGAAGTAACAAAAGATAAAGAAATTGCTACAGAAGAAACTGAAGCTATAATTGAATTAAAACTTGTAGATGACAAATGGGTAATTAGTGAAGATTGCGATTTAACTGGTATCTTAGGTGTTCAATAAGTTTTAAATAATTAAGTAAAAGATTCTGTGAGATATCTCATGGAATCTTTTTTAATATGAAATTTATATGAAATAGTTTCACAAAAAAGCGTATAATAATTACAAAGGAATAAATGTTATTCATTATAGAAAGGATTGAAAACTTTATATGTTTGAATATAAAGTTAATAATGATATATCCCTTAGGTTATCCAATGTACAGGATGCGGAGGAAGTTTTTAAAGTCATAGATTCTTCAAGAAATCATCTAGGGAGATGGCTTACTTGGGTAGATTTGGTTAAAAGTCCAGATGATTGCAAATATAAGGCTTACAAAGCAATGCATCAATATGCAAGTAATAATGGATTTCAATGTAATGTAATATATAGAGGTAAAATAGTTGGCAGATTAGGTACACATAGTATTGATTGGTCAGAGAAATCCACTTCATTAGGTTATTGGCTTGCAGAAAATTATCAAGGAAGAGGTATAATGACTATGTGTTGCAAGAGTTTTCTTGCTATTATATTCAATGAATTAAAATTAAATGTTGTTTATGTCTATGTAGCAGAGAAAAACAAAAAAAGTAGAGCAATACCAGAAAGGTTACATTTTGAACAAAAAGGAATTAATAAGAATGCCCTAATATTAAGTGGTACGAATATTGATTATGTACGTTATGTCATGACCAGAGAAAGATATTTTCATTATTACTAATTTGTGGTATAATCTACAGGACAAATGCTTATATGAAAGGAAATTAACATGAGACAACCAAAGGGAGAATATGGATACATTCGATCACAAAAAAGAAGTTACTTATTATTAACGGTTATAGGTTTTTTAATTATAATGATATTATATATTATTGATAGGTATGTATTTACAAAAGGTAATGTATTATTATTAATTACTGCATTGTTTGCTTTGCCAGAAGCTCAATTTCTAGTTAAATATATTTTATATAGACAATATAAAGAAGGCAAAGAAGAAGTTTATCGTAAATTTGAAGAGATTAGTGATAGGTTGGTCTATTTATCTAGTCTAGTTGTTGTAAGAGGTAAAAAAACACTGTTCTACCAAATAGCAGTTGTTAGTGATAAAGAAATCATATTGTTGATTGATGAAAAGAAAACCAGAAAACAAGTTCTGGAATATAAAGAACTTATTGAGAAATTAATTAAGCCAAAAGGCTATTTAGCTCAAGTAAAAGTGTATAATGATGAACAAGCCATGTATTCATATATAATAACACAGGTATCAACATTACTTAATAATGTTGATACAAACAATCAAGTAGATTTAGCAAATGTTCTATTAGACAATTCAATTTAGAATCGGAGACTAATATGAAAGAAATAATTGTATCAAAAGATGAAAGCAATCAAAGAGCTGATAAATATTTATTAAAATATTTTAATAAATCATCAAAAAGTTTTTTGTATAAAATGCTAAGGAAAAAGAGAATCAAACTTAATAAGAAAAGAATAATAGGAAATGAAATTATAAAGGCAAATGATGTGTTTCAGATATATTTGTCTATTGAAACTATCCAGAAATTTAGTAATCATAGTATAAGTAAACACGTTTCTATAACTCACAAGGTAATTTATGAGGATGATAACATACTAATATGCAATAAACCTGTTGGATTATTATCACAACCAAATAATAGAGATAGTGTATCATTAGTAGACGAAATAATAACTTATTTAGTTAATAAAGGTGAATATAACCCAGAAGTGACTAGGGGTTTCCGCCCAGGAATATGTAATAGATTAGATAGAAATACTAGTGGTATAGTAATAGCCGGAAAAAACATTAAATCATTACAAGAGATAAATAGGCTTATATCTAATAATAAATTGGATAAGCATTATATGTGTATAGTAAAGGGGATATTGTCTACAACCAATACTATTGAAGGTTATCTAACTAAAGATGGTATTAATAATAAGGTATTTATTTCAGATAATGAAGATATGGGAACTTATATTAAGACAATATATAAACCTCTTAAAATCGGTAAAGAATATACGTTACTTGATGTAAAAATAGTTACTGGTAAATCACATCAAATAAGAGCTCACTTATCTAGTATAGGACATCCTCTTATTGGTGATTATAAGTATGGTGATAAAAAGATAAATGATATCTTTAAAGATAGATACGGATTAAAACATCAGCTACTTCATGCATATAAGATCAGATTCAACACAGATAATGACGGATATCTATTATATCTAGATAATAAAGAATTTATTACAGATATACATGGTAGATTCAAAAAAATAGCTGATACACTTTTTAGCCATTGAAGGTGAAATTATGGATATAAAAAAGGAGCTAATAGAATATAGTAGAGAAATTAAAGTTGATGAAATTGGGTTTTGCTTAGCAAAACCTTTTTATGAACTTGAAGATATTCTATATAATCGAGATAACAGTAAGTATATGTGTAATTTGGAATCAAAAGATTATAATAAAAAAATATATCCCAAGCTTACTCTAGAAAATGCTAAGTCCTTCATAGTAGTATTGGAAGCATATAATAATAACCCTAAAAAGCAGAATGATAATACTCTAAGAGGTAATATCAGTATGGCAGCTGTAACCAGAGATTATCATAAAATTGTATCAGCTAAGTTAAAATTATTGGAAGAGTATCTTCATAGTTTAGTTAGCTGTAATACTAAGATATTTGTAGATACTAGTCCGTTTTCAGATAGAGCTGTTGCAAGACGAGCTGGTCTTGGGTTCATCGGCAAGAATTCCATGTTAATAACTGAGAAATATGGTTCTAGAGTATTTATAGGTTATATACTAACAGATTATTATATTAAGCCAGATGAAAATGAGATTTCTATTGGTTGTGGAAGCTGTAATAACTGTGTTAAATCATGTCCATCAGGAGCAATAATTGGAAATAATGAAATAGATTGTAATACATGTGTTTCTTATCTGACGCAACATAAGGGACATATTGATAATGAACTCAAAAAAAAAATGGGACAGCAAATTTATGGCTGTGATGTTTGTCAGAAGGTATGTCCTTATAATAATGTCAAAAATAAAGATATACCAAATGTTATTGATCCTTATCCTGAATATGATTCAATGCTTAATTTAAGCAATAAAGAATTCAAAAAAACTTATGGTATATCATCTTCTGGATGGAGAGGGAAAAAATTGTTGCAGAGAAATGCAATAATAGCTCTAGGGAATTCAAATAGTAAAGAAGCGTTAACTATATTAGCTAATAATATTGATGATGTCAGAATAGATATTAGAAAGGAAATTGTAGATTCTATTGTTAGGCTTTCTTTCAATGAAGGTATAGATATATTAGAAAAAATGAAAACTAAAGAAAGTAATACGGATTTACAAATATTAATTGATAATGCAATCAAGAGATTAAGTGAGAATTAGAAAGTGGGGGTAATATGGCATATTGGAATTCAAGAGGGCTGAGAGGTAGTACCCTTGAAGAACTTATCAATTATACCAATAAAAAGTATAGAGAAAATGGATTAGCCTTAATTCAAAAGATTCCAACTCCAATAAAACCTATAAAAATTGATCAAAAATCTAGACATATATCCTTAGCGTACTTTGAACAAAAAAGTACTGTTGATTATATTGGAGTTGTTCAAGGTATAGCAGTATGTTTTGATGCAAAAGAAACTACGAAAGATAATCTTCCTTTACAAAATATACATGAACATCAAATGGTATTTATGAATGATTATGAGAAACAGGGAGGTATTGCATTCTTTTTAGTTTATTTTTCCAAATATAACGAGTACTTTTATCTGCCTTATCAAAACATTAAATGCTATTGGGAGAAAGCTAAAACAGGTGGTAGAAAATCTATACCATACAAAGAAATGGACAGGTCTTACATAATATCTAATAAAAATGGTATTTATCTTCATTATTTGGAACAAATCAAAAACTATATAGATAATAATTAATCCGCCCTACAATATTTAAAAATGTTTTTTGCTATTTGATGTTGACAATTACAACAAATTAACATATAATATTACAATAATTATATGATTTAATGAATTAGCACTTTAATTCAATGAAGTTAATTTTGTATCATTTAAACGAGAACAAGAATAATTTTTTTTAATATATATAAAAATATTTTTAGAAAGGAAGTAGTCGGTATGATAGATTGTTTGTTACATACGCCAGAAGGCGTTAGAGATTTTAATATTAAAGAAACGTCTAAAAAAAATGAATTGCAAAACAGGATTGGTTCTGTATTTCATAGATATGGTTTTAGGGATATTCAAACACCTACTTTTGAATATTACGATGTATTTAATCATGAACGTGGAACTGTAGATATTAGAGAAATGTACAAGTTTTTTGATAGAGATGGAAATATTTTAGCTCTAAGACCAGATATAACACCATCTATCGCAAGATATGTTTCTACATATTATAAACATGAGGAAAACCCTGTGCGTGTTTGTTATGTTGGTAACACCTTCAGAAATGGTAAAAGTTATCAAGGTAAATTAAGAGAGTTTACACAAGCTGGTGTAGAATTAATTGGTATAAATAGCGAAGATGCTGATGCTGAAATAATTGCTTTGATTATTAATAGTTTAAGTATAGCTGGACTTGAAAAGTTTCAAATAGATTTAGGACAGGCAGGATTTTTCAAAGGTCTTGCTGAAGAGGCTGGACTTGATGCTAATGAAGAAGAAGAGCTTAGGAATTTCGTAGATGAGAAAAATTTTATTGCTGTAGAAGAATTGCTTACTAGATGCAATATGTCAGAGGATTTGAAACAAGTATTTTTAGATCTCCCCAAACTATTTGGTTCTGTGGAAGTTATTGAAAAAGCAAGAAAATTAACCAATAATGAAAAAGCTATTAATTCTCTTGATAGATTAGAAAAAGTTTATGAAATACTATGTGATTATGGTGTTGAAAATTATGTTTCATTTGATCTTGGACTAGTTAATTGTCTTAATTATTATACAGGTATTATATTTAGAGGTTACACATACGGAACAGGCGTTTCAATAGTTGATGGAGGTCGTTACGATACGCTTCTTAAGCAATTCGGTAAAGATGTACCAGCTATAGGATTTGCTATCGTTATTGACGAATTAATGCTTGCTATAGAAAGACAACAGATTTCTCTACCAGAATTTAATATAGATACATTAATAATCTATAATCAACAAACTAGAAAACAAGCTATTCTGATATCCGAAGAATTCAGGTCAAAAGGAATGAATATACAGATTGGATTATTGGAAAAATCTTTGGAAGATAATATAGAGTATGGTAAAAAGCATGGAATTGGCGGTATCATGAGTTTTAATGATAATGAAGAGGTTGTATTAGTTAATTTACAAACTATGGATAAAACAGTCGTAGCAATTAATGAACTACTAGATAGAGGTGAAAAAGCATGAGATATCTTACGATTGCATTAGCAAAAGGAAGACTAGCAAAAAAGACTATAAAATTATTCGAGAAAATAGGAATTAACTGTGATGAGATGAAAAGTGATACAAGGAAGCTTATATTCACTAATGAAGAACTTAAATTAAGATTTTTCCTAGCAAAAGCAAGTGATGTACCTACATATGTGGAATATGGAGCTGCGGATATAGGTGTTGTAGGTAAAGACACTATACTTGAAGAAAAGAAAAATCTATATGAGGTATTGGACTTGGATTTTGGTAAGTGTAAGATGATTGTTGCAGGACCTAGTGAAATGAAAGAAGTATTGGATAAAGGAAGTTTCATCAGGGTTGCTACCAAGTATCCTCATATAGCTAAAGATTATTTTTATAATAAAAAGAATCAGACAGTAGAGATAATCAAACTTAATGGGTCAATAGAACTTGCACCTTTGGTTGGTTTATCAGAGGTTATTGTTGATATAGTTGAAACAGGAACTACATTAAAGGAAAACGGTTTAGTTGTTTTAGAGGAAATATGTCCATTGTCTGCGAGAATGGTTGTTAATAGAGTGAGTATGAAGATGGAGAATGAGAGGATATCTAAGATAATTAAAGGATTGAGAAGTTTATCTTAAAAATATTAGCAATATTCCGTAGGTAGAATATATATACAAAACAGCTCTAAATGTAATTTAAATATATAAATGATTTAAAAGCGTATAATTTATTTTGAGCATTTAACTTACAGAAACAATGAATTTATTTTATGGTAATAAAATAAATAATTAAATATTTGAAGAAAACTAAGTTCGTTCCAATAAATTTAATTTGTATATATATTTACCTACTAGGCTATAGCAAGTAAGTTGTTATGAGAAATAATCTCTCGGAATCTTGAGAGATCATGTCAGCAAAGCTGACAAAAGCACTTTGACAAGTAAATATTGTCTGAATTACAAATAAAAGTAGAAAAATGGGTAAAAGAAATAGACATAACTGCTGTTATGCTTTAAAAT
>NZ_JAOARO010000088.1 GCF_025211055.1 Vallitalea sp.
AAATATATTTCATAATCAAGGCGCGAAGCGCACATTTTTCGATGAATATGTCAATGGTTTTTGACAAAAAAGTGGGGGTTTTTAATAAAAAGGAATCTAGAAGCGTTGAATTTACTGGCTTAGAGATTCCGAGAGAATATAATACTAATAGGAGGGAAAATAATAAAAAAGGCTGAAGAAAAGAATAAGGGAAATAAAAAAACTAATAACCGTTTACTTAATTCAGATTTAGAAATGAAAAACTTACAGTTGAACAAGCAGAGGACATGTTAAAGCAAGATGGATATCCAATAGATTCAAACTATGCTCAGTTATTAAAAAATATAGCTTATCATTTGGCAGTGAAGTATATGCAACACTATTTTCAACTGCACACGAAGATAAAACAGAGGAGAAATTAAACAAAAAAAGCCTCCGATGGTTATTATGAATATGAGCATAAAGAAATGGATTTACATAATAATGACGTAGGAAGACAATGTGTCTATTGGTATGAGATAAGGCCAGTACTATCAGATAACACAGTTAAAAGTAGAGTACTAGCAAGATTAACAAATAAATCATCAGATATAATTTAGTTACATAATTAAACAATAAGACAGTAAGCATGATAATATATCGTACTTACTGTCTTATATGTGCGTTCATAAGGAGGTAAGGGGTATGAAAAAGTTTATTATTATTTTAGGTATAGTGATTATTTTTTTATTTATTAGTGCATTTTTATATATGAATAGTAGAAATGATGTTGATTTTAGAATAGTAGACATGGGTAATGAAAGTATTACACAAAATGAATGGATAAGAGATAAAAAAGATAATTATATTTATATTCACATTTCAAAAAATGAAAGATCAGGACTATATAGTATTATAGTTCTATTTAATAAAAATTATAAAAAAAATCTATATGTTACTACTGAGGTAGATGCAAATATGGATCAGGGAGTATTAACCATTAACTTTGATGATACATTGGCGGCAGATGATATTTATGTTAATGATAGATTTGCAATTCAATTTACTCTCAGATCAGAACCTAAAGAAATTAATGTTTATCATAATAATGAAAAGCAAGATGTTATTATGAAAAAATAATTTTTTAGTATCACTTATTAATTATTTAGATAAGTCTTAAGAAATAGTAAATATTTAAGAAGTAAAGTACTGATTAGTACATAACAATAATCTACCTTAATTGGTAGGCTTTATTTTTGCATAAAAAAAGCGATAGTTCTAAGGGCATACTATCGCTTTTTTGAATCTATCCGAAATTCTAATAACTATATAAAATTATACACCATATATTTTGCATTAGTCAAATATTCCACAAATTTATATAACTAAAGCAATAAAATGCATAATTTTACAGGAGTGATACAGTATGGTTGATATTAAAGAATTAATACTTAACTTAAAGAAGAAAAAGCAGAAAGAAAAATATTAGTCAAACTAACTTTGCCAGAATGGCAGGAATATCTAAAACAACTCTTAGTTATATAGAACAGGGTAAAACCGATCAAAAATATTCTACACTGGAGAAAATTAGTAACGCTTTGAATGTTAAAATTGTTATAATTGAGTGAAAATCTTAGACAATAGTTCAGTGCACTGAACCAACATTCAGAAACCTATAGACCTATTTTTGTGGTAAAATATACCTAACAGCGTTATTTAATAATGCCTAAGAAGTCGGGACTAAACTTAATACATGGTAATATAAACGTGGGAGGTTGGCTACCTTGTATTAATAAATAATAATATAATCGAGTAGGAGGAATATCAATTAATGATATTCCTCCTACTCTGTGGGAAGTGGAAAAAGGTTAAATGGTTTTTGGCAAATATCCCACTATTTTCCCACCTAAATAATAAATACAATTTGTGTACTTTAAATAAAAACTAGTAATAGAATGGTGTTTGCAAAAGCGTAAACCCTTATCCAAAATACCTATCAAGCAATCCCTTAAACGCCATACCATGTCTAGCTTCGTCTTTGCACATTTCATGAACTGTATCATGAATAGCATCATAGCCTAATTTTTTAGCTTTTGTTGCAATATCTTTTTTACCAGCACAAGCACCATGTTCAGCATCCACTCTCATTTGAAGATTAGTTTTAGTATCAGATGTCACAACTTCACCTAATAATTCAGCAAACTTTGCCGCATGTTCTGCTTCTTCCCAAGCAATACGCTTATATGCTTCAGCAACTTCAGGATAACCTTCTCTATCTGCTTGTCTAGCCATAGCAAGATACATACCAACTTCAGTACATTCTCCTGTAAAATTCATTTTAAGACCTTCTAAGATCTCTGGGTCAACATCTTTAGCTACTCCAATTCTATGTTCATCAGCCCAAGTCATTTCTGTATCATCTTGTTCTACAAACTTACTAGCTGGTGCCTTACATTGTGGACATTTCTCTGGTGCACTATCTCCTTCGTGAACATAACCGCATATTGTACAAACATATTTTTTCATATCTAATATCCTCCTTGAAGTTTATATTAATAATAATTGTTAATGGATAATTATTATCTTATGGTAATATTATAACATAAAAAAAATGGTTGTCAATATAAAATAAAATAAATTTGAATATTTTTTTGTAGTACGGGCAATATAATTTTGTGAGTAATCTTTACTCACAAATACTTGTAAGTGAATATTTACCATTTAACATCATTATTTTTGACAGAAGTCTAAAAGAAAGGTGTGGTTAGGGTGAAAGGACATTTATAAGTAATATATGATAGAGACTAGTAGCCATTAGGTTACTAGTCTTTTGACTATGTAAATTTTAAAATTTTAAGATACTTAATTGACTATTATGGTCAATAGATATATAATTATATTGAACATGTTAAAGGTTTTTATGATATATAGGAGAGGTAATTATGTATGAAGCATTTAATAAAATTAAGAAAGAAAAACAAGATAAAATAATAAATAGTGCTATGGAAGAATTTAGTAAATATGGATATGAAAAGGCATCTACTAATAATATTGTATCCAATGCTAGTATTTCAAAAGGATTATTATTTCATTATTTTAGTAATAAACAAGGATTATTTAACTTCTTAATAAATTATAGTTTTGAAGTAATGATTAAGGAAATAAATGAAAAAGTTAATTGGGAAGAAATGGACATTTTTGAACGTTTGAAGGAAATTTTTATGATAAAGATGAAAGTATCTAGGAAATATCCACGTCTTTTCCATTTTTTCAATATTATATTAGAATACAAGAGTGTTGATGAAATAATGAAAGAAGAGAGAGTGAGTAATCTATTATCTAAAATCTATTATCAAGATATTGATTATACTAAATTCAAGAAAGATATTGATCCAGTAAAAGCTCTCAATATTATTAAATGGACTTTTGAGAAATATGGTGATGAAAATCTAAAAAAATTCCAAACAGAAGGATTAATAGACTTTGACAAAATATCAATAGAAATAGATGAATACATTGATATTCTTAGATTAGCATTTTATAGATAGTTTTTTAGATTACCTCAACTTTTAATAAAAAACAGACATGTGTCGTTTATAAGTCGTTATCTGTATTATATAATTAATTTAAATAGATGTAAAATAATAATATAGTATATAATAAGGAGGATTTAATTATGATAAGCAGAGTAATATGGATAATTTTAGACAGCGTAGGTATGGGTGAATTACCAGATGCAGATAAATTCGGTGACATAGGAAGTAATACTATAGGTAATATTGCAAAACAACTAAAATTAGACGTGCCTAATATGAGAAAACTTGGACTAGCAAATATAGAAGGAATGGTTAATTTAGAAAAAGTAGAAGAGCCAGAAGGTGTTTATGGTAGGATAGGTGAATTATCTAACGGAAAAGATACAACTATAGGTCATTGGGAAATGGTTGGCATTTATTCTCCTATAGCGTTTCCAACTTATCCAGATGGATTTCCTGGGGAAATCACTGATAAATTTGAAGGGTATGTAGGTAAAAAAATATTAGGTAATAAACCTGCTTCAGGAACTGCCATACTGGAGGAGTTAGGTAAAGAGCATATGGAAACAGGACGTCCTATAGTTTATACTTCAGCAGATAGTGTTTTTCAAATCGCAGCACATGAAGATATAATACCTATAGAAAAATTGTATGATATGTGTAGAGAGGCTAGAAAAATATTATCTAATGAACATGCTGTTGCAAGAGTAATAGCTAGACCTTTTCTAGGTGAACCAGGATCATTTTATAGAACTGCTAATAGAAGAGACTTTTCTTTGGTACCACCAAAAGATACTTTACTTGACATTCTACAACAGAGCGGTAAAGATGTTATAGGAGTGGGTAAAATAGAAGATATCTTTTCAGGTAAAGGCATAACAGAAGCTATCCATACTAAAGATAATATGGATGGTGTGGATAGAACCATTGAATATATGAACAAGGATAATAAAGGGCTAATATTTACTAACTTAGTTGAGTTTGATTCTAAATGGGGACATAGAAATAATGTAGAGGGGTATGCAAAAGGTTTGGAAGAGTTTGATATGAGACTTCCAGAGATTATTAAAAATATGAAAGATACAGATGTCTTAATGATTAATGCTGACCATGGCTGTGATCCAACAACACCAAGTACAGATCATTCTAGAGAATATGTACCTTTCTTGGCTTATGGAAAAGAACTTAAGAATAATGCAGATTTAAAAACTAGAAAAACATTTTCAGATATTGGACAGACGATAGCAGAAATTTTAGATGTAAAACAACTTGACATAGGTGAAAGTTTTTTAAATGATATTAAAAATTGTTAATTCATTAAATATTAACTGCTACATTATGAACCAATTTTCGTCATAGAAGGGATGATGTAATCATGAGAATGTATGATATAATAGAAAAGAAAAAATTAGGTAGGGTGCTTTCAGAGGATGAGATAGAATACTTTGTTAATGGTTATACAGAGGGGAAAATACCAGATTATCAAGTATCCGCACTTTTGATGGCTATATATTTTAGAGGTATGAACGAGCAAGAAACATCAGTATTGACACTTGCTATGGCTAAAAGTGGTGAGATGCTAGACTTATCTGAGATTGATGGTATAAAAGTTGATAAACACAGTACAGGTGGAGTAGGAGATAAAACTACTTTGGTTATTGCGCCAATGGTAGCTGCATTAGGAATTCCAGTCGCTAAGATGTCAGGTAGAGGTCTAGGTCATACAGGTGGAACCATTGATAAGCTTGAAGCATTTGATGGATTTAGTACAAAAGTTGAAAAAGACACTTTTGTTAATAATGTAAATCAAATTAAGATAGCAATAGCTGGTCAGACAGCTAACTTAGCTCCTGCTGATAAAAAATTATATGCACTTAGAGATGTAACTGCAACAGTTGATAGTATTTCACTGATTGCTAGTAGTATTATGAGTAAAAAAATTGCATCTGGTGCAACTGCTATTGTTTTGGATGTTAAAACTGGTAGCGGTGCATTTATGAAAAAAGAAGAAGATGCTTTTGAACTTGCTAAGGAAATGGTGAATATAGGTACAGGATTAGATAGAGACGTAGCAGCTATTATATCCGATATGGATCAACCATTAGGAAGAGCGGTCGGTAATAGCTTGGAAGTCATAGAAGCCATAGAAACATTAAGAGGTAATGGGCCAAAGGATTTACTTGAATTATGCTTAACACTGGGTAGTTTCATGGTTAGAGCTGCAGGAAAGACCAAAACAGCACAAGAAGGAAGAAAATTACTGGAACAGACAATCAGTAGTGGCACAGCTATTAAAAAATTAAAAGAATTGGTTCATGCACAAGGTGGAAATGAAGATTTTGTTGATAATACAGAATTATTTACAAAAGCTAGTATAATAGAGCCAATAAACGCAGCTAGATCAGGATATGTTAGTCATATTGAAGCAAATGAGATTGGCGTAGCCTCTATGATTCTTGGTGGTGGACGAGAAACAAAGGAAAGTATTATTGATCTTAGTGTTGGTATAGTTATTGAGAAAAAAGTAGGAGATAAAGTTTCAGAAGGCGATATTTTAGCATATATACACGGAAACGACCAACAAAAAATTAAACTTGCAAAAGAAAAAGCTTTGACTGCATATGAGTTTTCAGATGGAAAACCAAAAGAGACTAAATTTATTAAGGGAATAATTACCAAAGATGGAATAATTACCAGTTAGAAAAAAGGTATAAATTTCTTCTAAAAGCTTACTCTAATAGTAAGATATTGAATTATATATAGAGCAGTTCCTTTAGTAAAAGATTATGTGAGTATAAGGAGTGAGCAATAAATGAAGAAAAAAATATTTTGTTATTTACTTTCTCTAGCTTTATTTATAGGAGGTACATGTAATGTATCTGTACATGCTGAGAAAGAACCAAAAGATAAGTTAGAGTTAACAGCAAAATCAGCTATATTAATGGAACCAACAACAGGTAAAGTATTATACGAGAAAAATGCCCACGAAAGATTAAGACCTGCAAGTATAACCAAAATTATGACATTACTATTGATGTATGAAGCTCTTGAGAATGGTAAAATAGGATGGGATGATGAGGTAGTTGTAAGTGAACATGCTTCTAGCTTCGGGGGATCTACTATTTTCTTGGAAACTAATGAAGTTCAGCCAGTAAAAGAGTTAGCAAAAGGTATCGCTGTTGCTTCTGGTAACGATGCAGCAGTAGCTATGGCAGAGCATATAGCCGGAACAGAGGGCGAATTTGTTAATATGATGAATGCCAAAGCCAAAGAATTAGGTATGAAAGATACTAATTTTGTTAATGCATGTGGACTTGATGCAGATGGTCATTTGACTAGTGCAATAGATATAGCAATAATGTCAAAAGAACTTACAACTAAATATCCACAGGTATATGATTTAACTAAAATATGGATGGATAAGATAGTTCATCAGAGAAAAGATGGAGAAGAAATAAGTGAATTAACAAGTACCAACAAATTATTGAAATGGTATCCAGAATATGCTACTGGTTTGAAGACAGGTTCTACAAGTTTAGCTAAATATTGTTTATCAGGAACTGCTAACAAAGATGGTTTGAATTTGATAGCTGTAGTGATGGCAACCCCTAATCATAAAGAACGTTTTAGAGAAGTAATGAAGATGTTAGATTATGGATTTGCAAATTGCAAAATGTATAAGGACGCCATAAAAGACAAAACATTAGCTAATGTTCCAGTAAAAAAAGGAACGCTTGATAGCATTGACTGTGTTGGAGCGGAAGATTTCAGTTGTATTTTAGATAGTAAAGAGCAGCAAGAGATAACTAATGATGTTGAAGTAGAAGAATTTGTTGAAGCTCCTATTGCTACAGGTGATAAAATAGGGGAAATAGTGTATAAATGTGGTGAAAAAGAAGTAGGTAGAGTTGACCTAGTAGCAGCTAACGAAGTTCCTAAAGCTACATTGAAGTTTTATCTAGGTAAAATTCTGAAAATGTTTTTTCAATAAGATTCTAGCAATATTTCAAAAAAGGCTTTTCATAATATATTCAATCATATTATGAAAAGCCTTTTTGGCTTTATTTTTTAATTACTTCAATCAATCTAACTTCATTTAGCCTAATTGAACTTTCAAGGTGTAAGGAATCTTTAGTATAAATATTATTAACGCTAATTCTCATATTTTCTTTGCTTCTTAGAAAATTCATATCTTCTTTATTAATTTCTATTGGCGAACCCATATTTAACCATTCGCTAAAGATACAGCCATTCTCTTGATTTAACAGATAAGTTCTAACTTTATAATTACCTTCTGTTAATTTTAGATTAACATAAACAATGGTAGAAATGCTACTTGATGTTTTTTTGGAAAAAAAATTATAATTAAGGTCTTTGCTGTAATTAAACTTATTACCTATTTCTTGATTGTAATAATATAGGAGTATATAATATCTATCATGATTTTTAACAACAATATAATACTCTCCCTGATCTAGTATATTACCTTTTACTTTATCTAACAAATAATACGTATTGTAAATTGGCTTTTTAAGACCATTATAAGTCAATAGACTATCTTTTCCATTGAATATGTTAGAATTAATCATAGGGTCAATAAGTGGTACAATCAAGTTAGCGCTCTTATATATATTTAAATGATTATATACGAAATAATTAGAAATAAAACATGTATCATATAGTTCATTTACAGTTCTATTTTGATATATATATGTATGGATATGTCTGCTTTTTAGCCATTTTACAATCTCATTAATTGTCTTAGAATTTTTCCAATAGTATTTATCATTAATCTCAATAGTTATAAAATCAAGCTTAGAAAAATTATAATTGTCTAAAATATTGTCAGCTGTGAAATATTTGTTTAAATTAATTAAAATACCTATCTTAAGATCTTTATAATTGTTTATCAACTTTTTAATAACATTATTATAAAGATTGATAAACTTATCATAATAAGCTGATACACAACTTATCTCTAGTTTCCAACTACTCACTTGATATATTCCAAATTTTGCTAGGCAGTGATTAATAAAAGCTTCTACAATAATATTCCATTGCTTTAGAGTGAAAAACTTTTCATTATAAGAGAGTCTTATAAAAGGTCTTACCCTAGCATTAATTAGTAGTTCTAATAAATTATCAATATAAAACCAATTCAAACTTTTATCATCATTCATGAAGTTTATTGTTTTGTCAAAAATATTTCCGAATCTAATATAATCAATATGAAGTTCATTAGTTATAGCTTCAAGACTATTTTTAAGTATAGTATCCATACCATTATTATGGGTATTGATTTGAAGTATGTTTTCTTTATGAAGGGTATCTATACTTTTATTAAGCATATTAACAGTAAGATAATATACTTGATTAAGGTTCCCCGATAAAAAATCTTTTGCAAGAAGTTGGATATAATTATGTAATATGGTTCTGCTATTAAAGGTGACAGATGTATTTTTTTTCTTAGGGGATATATCTGATAAATATTTTTTCCTAAAAGAACTAGGAGTTTCCGTATAAGTTTCTTTAAATAATTTTGTATAAGATTTAACACTAGAAAAACCATGTTCTAGTGCTATATCAATAATCATCTTGTTTGAATTAAGTAAATCATTCATAGATTTATTAAGCCTAAAAAGATTAAGATACTTATTAAACCCAATACCAACCCTGTTTTTGAAAAACTTGGATAGATAATGAATGCTTATGTATTCCTGTTCAGCAATCTGTGATAGTGTAAGTTTTTTATTATAATTCTTATTTATATTTTCAATAATTGATATTAATCTTTGCTGTGACCTGTCATTATGGTTTTTGTCATTAATCATAGTTTTCTTGAAATTCCTTAGTAATAATTCAACTAGAGCTAAAGATTGTTTCAGAAGTTTTATCTGATATGTATTTTCTTTATTTAATCTATACCACATCATGATGACTAAATTTTCTTTTATAGTGTTATAGGTGTTGGAATCCTTATTTAACATAGTCGAATTCATATGAAAAACAATTTCTGTAAAACCTTGATAATATTTTTGATAGAAATAGGGATCTAGTTGAAACACCAAGATTATTATATCGTCTCCTAAAGGAGTGATTTCATGCATCTCATAACTATTTATTAGAATAATATTGTCTTGATGAACCATATAACTAGAATCTCTTATTTTAACACGTACAGAGCCTTTTAGGATAAAAAGAATTTCTATTTCTTTATGCCAATTCATAGGGTATACACGTTTGCTTTCATGTAAAAAAATACTAAAAGGTAAATTACCGCTATGCTTAATAATCTCAAATTTCGTATTCATAATTAATCACCTTCTTTATTAAATATATTAAATAATCATTTGACTAAATATTATGAACTCATATTTATAAATTTTTTGTAAATTAAAGTTCAAAAATAGTACCTTATAATAATAAAAAAATCATCTTTAATTATTGATATAATCAATATATAACAACTATTTCTTAACTTAATAATCTTACCTTAATAGTATCTTTATCTTACTAAAAAGTCAATAATATATAGTGCAAAAAAAGCACATTATAGGGTATAATAATTGACATATGAATTATTGCTATTAAAAGTTGACAAAAAAAGGTTATCATTTAACCAAAAGGAGCACCGAGAAAAAAGGTCAATGGTGTTAATCTATAGACATAAAATATGAAAGGAAATGGTATCTAATATGGAAAGCAAATTAAGGATATTAGTAATAAATCCAGGGTCAACTTCTACAAAGATTGCAGTATTTGATAATGAGCAACAATTATTTGAAGAAACACTTAGACACTCTACAAAAGAACTTGAAGTATTTGATACAATATTAGACCAATATACATTCCGTAAAGATGCAATAATAAGTGCTCTCGAAGAAAGACAGATAGAATTATCTAGTTTAAGTACTATTGTAGGTAGGGGTGGAATTCTTAAGCCTATCGAAGGGGGTACATATCTATTGGAAGATATGTTGATTGAAGCTCTAAGAGATGGTGCTATAGAAAAAGGTCATGCATGTAATTTAGCAGGTCTTATTGCTTATGATATTGCTAAAGAGCTAGACATAAAAGCATATATGGTTGATCCACCTTGTGTAGATGAGATGGACGATGTTGCAAGAATTACAGGGTTAGAAGGTACTAGTAGAATTAGTATGTTCCATGCCCTTAATCAAAAGGCCGTTGCTAGAAGGGCTGCAAAAAAAGTAGGAAAGAGATATGAAGAGTGTAATTTTATTATAGCTCATGTAGGTGGAGGTATATCTGTTGGTGCCCATAAGAGAGGAAGGGTAATAGATGTTAATAACGCACTAGATGGAGATGGACCATTTTCACCAGAACGATCAGGTGAATTACCTACAGGTGATTTAGTTGATTTATGTTTCACAGGAAAATATACAAAACAGCAAATTAAAAAGATGTTAGCTGGTAAGGGTGGTATCGTTAGTTATCTTGGTGTAAATGATGTTAGAGTTGTTCAAGAGATGATCGAAAAAGGTAATGAAAAAGCAATTCTTATATATGAAGCAATGGTATACCAAGTTGCAAAAGCCATAGGAGCAATGGCTACTGTTTTAATGGGTGATTATGATAGGATAATTCTAACTGGTGGTATTGCATATTCAAAGATGTTCAGTGAAAAATTAAGGAAGAGAATTAATTTTTTGGGTGAATTTGAGGTTTTTCCAGGTGAAGATGAATTAATAGCATTAGCTGAAGGCGGACTTCGTATACTTACAGGTGAAGAAAAAGCAAAATTATTCAAATAAGCTATTGAATATTTGCAATAATCTATGTAAAATATAAAAATCAGTATAAAAAAGGGATTGATTGGATGGTTAGTAAATTTGAAGATATAATGAAGTTAGCCAAAACGAAAGAACCAAAAGTACTTTCGGTTGCTGTAGCCCAAGATATAGACGTTTTAATTTCTGTGAAAATGGCAATTGAAGAAGGAATAATTAAGGCTATTCTTGTAGGGGACAAAGAAGAGATACTTAAGATTGCAAAACAAATAGATTTTCATATTGACCATGTAGAGATAATTGATGAAAAAGATAAAGTAGAAGCATGTAATATCGCTGTGAAAAAGGTAACAGATAAAGAAGCAGATATGGTTATGAAAGGTATCATTGATACTGCTGTTATTTTAAAAGCCGTTTTGAATAAAGAAGCTAATCTAAGAACGGGTAGAGTATTAAGCCATGTTGGTGTTATGGATATACCTGGTTATGACAGGGTTTTATTAATATCTGACGCAGCAATGAATATTGTACCAGACCTAATGACTAAGAAGCAGATAATTGATAATTCTGTTATTGTAGCTAGGAGTATAGGTATTGATATACCTAAGGTTGCTATGTTATGTGCAAAAGAAAAAGTTAATCCCAAAATGCAAGCTACGGTTGATGCAAAAGAACTTGAAGAAATGAATAAAAGAGGGGAGATATATAATTGTATAGTAGGTGGCCCTCTAGCTCTAGATAATGCAGTATCATTAGAAGCAGCTAATCATAAAAAGATTGATAGTCCAGTTGCTGGAAAAGCAGATATTTTGATAGTACCTTCTATTGAAGCGGGTAATGTACTATATAAATCACTAGTTTTCTTAGCCAATGCTAAAGCGGCAGGTATTATAGTAGGTGCAAAAGTACCAATTGTTGTAACATCAAGAGCCGATACTAAAATATCAAAAGTTAATTCCATTGCTTTAGCTATGTTAATGACTTCTAATTAGTACATTCACAATTTATTGGTGAGAAAGTATGTTAACATATTAAAGAAATATTTACCAAACTAATAATATGTGATATAATGTCATTGAGAGGGTAGTCAAAGAGTCGGCAGTATTGACCGTATTATTCTGTAAATCGTAAAGCATATGAAAATATGTGACACAAAGCTATAGGGTCTAAGGCTTAATAATGAGCTATGACAGCCAGTTGCCAGAGAAAGACTTTGATTACCTAGTAGTCAAATCTTTTCTCGAACCGGCAAATTCAGTGAAAGCTGAAGACGCAAAACTAAAGGGCCTAAGTCAAAAATGATATGGTAGCCAGTTACCGAAAGAAGAGTTTTATTACTTTTCTTTCCCACGAATAATGGCAAACCTATCGTGAGGTAGGGACGCAAAACTATAGGGTCTTCATATATGAAGATAGCCAGATGCCGAAGGGAGAGTTACAACTGAAAAAAATAGTATTAACTTTTATAGTTACATTAATTTTTGTAGCATTAGCTGGGACAACTACTTTTGCTAAGAGTGAAATTATAAAGGTCAATACTGATAGCGGCACAGTAAGTATCAATTATGATACTACTAATTATTCTGAATTAAAAGTTGTCGTGAAGAAGGGTTCAGATAAATATATCTATAACCTTAATTCTTCAAATGAAGAGCTACCATTACAAATGGGCAATGGTGAGTATACTGTAGGAATATATGAAAGAACTGATGGTAACAAATACAAATTGTTAACGTCTAGTAAAGTACATAATGATACATCTAATAATACAGTATTCTTAGCAAGTGTTCAAAATGTACATTGGACAAGCGATTCAAAAGCAGCTATTCTAGCTAAAGAATTAACTAAAGATACCAAGACTGACACAGAAAAAATAGAAGTTATATATAATTACATAATAGATAATGTTAAATATGATGCTGAAAAAGCAAAGAATGTTAGTAGCAGATATTTACCTTCAACTAATGAAACGTTAACTAATAAAAAAGGTATATGCTACGATTATGCTTCTTTATTTGCAGTTATGCTTAGAAGCCTTAACATTCCTACGAAGCTTGTTCATGGCGATAGTAATTTCACTTCTGTCTATCATGCTTGGAATGAAGTGTTAGTTGATGACAATTGGATAGTTGTAGACACTACCATTGATGCAGCATATAAATCAGAAGGTGTAGAAGTTTCTTATGAAAAAGACCCCTCAGATTATAATGCTAAAAAGGTATTTTAATAACGAATAATATTTGCTCCCCTCTCATATTTCCATACATTTCATTATTCATAATGTATTATAAGTTCTAATCTGATAATTTGATTAATCATAATATCTAAATTCACTGTAGTTCATAAAAAAAATAACAACCCAATAATAATCTAGGATAAATCAAAGATTTTTCAAGTATTGCTTGAAATTATAACCAATTATTAGTACAATATCTTATAGAATAAAAAATGAGGTGTAAGACATGGAAGTAATAAAATTATTAATAGAAATAGTAATTAGTTTTGTCTGTGCAGTAATTGTAGTATGTGTTCATGAATATCCTAGAATTATTTGTTACAAGTATTTAGTTCATCCATTATATAAGAATGAAACCAAAGTTTCATTTAATCCATTAAAATATATGGATCCATTTGGAATAATCTCATTTGTTTTTTTAGGTGCTGGATGGCAAAAACCTTTTAGTTTTAATACTGGTAGATTGAGAGATAAGAAAAAAGGTCTTATATCCATAACATTAATTGGTATATTATCTAATTTGTTATTAATGGCAGTTTTAATACCTATTTTTGTTTCAACGTTTAGGCAGAATTATTATGTAACTAAGTTTTTATTTATGCTAATTCTATTTAACTTAGCTATAGTTATTGTGAATTTATTACCTGTACCACCATTTGATATGGTTAAAATAATTCAAGCCCTTAATCCACATGCATACTTCAAATTTGTTCAATACGAGAAAGTTATTCAAGCTTTGTTTATTTTATTCTTGGCTTCTGGATTTATTAGTACTCTAGTAAATATTATTATCAATAGTATTTTTAGTACTATGATAGTTACTGGGGTATAAGAAATTAAGAAAGGATTTTTTGATTGAGTATTCCTGTTAAATTAGAAGTATTTGAAGGACCACTAGACTTATTATTACATTTAATAGACAAAAATAAATTAAATATATATGATATACCTATTGTTATAATAACTGATCAGTTTTTAGAATATATCAAGAAGTTAGAAGAAAAAAACATGGAAATTATGAGCGAATTTATTGAAATGGCAGCTACTTTAATAAACATTAAGTCGAAAATGCTGTTACCAATAGAAGACGAAGAGGAAGATGAAACAGATCCTAGAGAAGAACTGATGTATAAACTTATTGAATATAAGAAATTTAAATATATTAGAGATAAATTGAAAATAAGACAAATTGATGCCAAAAAGGTTGTTTTCAAAGAACCTACAATACCAATAGAAGTTCTTAACTATGAGGAAAAAGTAGATGCTAGTAAGATACTATCAGATATTGACTTTTCTATGATTTATAATATATTCCAATCTGTTATGAAAAAGCAACATAAAAAAATAGATACTATAAGAAGTGATTTTGGTGATATTATAAGAGAAGAATATACTGTAAACGATAAAATAGATTATATAATTAATTTATCAAATCAGTACGAAACCATAAGTTTCAGAGATATTCTCGAAACTCAAATATCCAAAGTTGAAATAATTGTTACATTTCTTGCAGTATTGGAATTAATAAAAATGGGTAAGATATCAATCGTACAAAGGGAACTATTTGATGATATCATTATAGAGTATACTAATCTGAATAATGGTAGTATAATATGATTAATCCTGAAGCCTAAATAACATAGAATATTTAGGATTTGGGATATATTTATGTAGTTTGATTATTATAGAATTAAAAGTCTGAACAGAGGGGAATAATGATGCAGTTATTTAAAATTGAAGCTATTATTGAATCTATATTATTTACTATGGGAGAAGCTGTTGAACTTGATAAGATAGCTGATGTTATAGAACAAGATAAAAACACAACTAAAAAGATAATGAATAATCTTATAGATAAATATGATAGTCCTGATAGAGGCATAACAATTACCCAGATTGATAATGCATATCAGATGTGTACCAAAACAGAATACTATGATTATATAAGAAAAGTTAATAATAAAGCTAAGAATTATGTATTGACAGATGTATTACTTGAAACTTTGTCAATAATTGCATATAAGCAACCAATTACTAAAGCAGAAGTTGAAAAAATAAGAGGTGTAAGTTCTGTACATTGTATAAATAAACTAATAGATTATAATCTAGTATGTGAAAAAGGCAGAATGGATGCACCGGGTAGACCTATAATTTTTGGAACAACTCAGGACTTCTTAAGAAATTTTGGATTTCAATCCTTAAAAGAATTACCGCTGATAGAAGAAGAAAAACTATCAACTATTCAGATTGAAGCACAAGAAGAAGTGCAAAAAGAATTTAAAATAGAAGAGGAATAAAAATTTGGAATAAATTAATCATATTTCTTATAAATTATTATAAGGAATTCTATAAGAAAGATGATTAAGATGAAGAAAATAATTAGTACAATAATATACATATTCATGATTGCTATAATGTTAACCTGCAATATTGCTTCTGCAAAAGATTGCAATGATGAACCAAAAAAATTATATGCATACTCTGCTTTGTTAATGGATAAAAAAACAGGAAGAGTATTATGGGAGAAAAAAGGTTTTGAAGAAAGAGCTATGGCAAGTACAACTAAGATTATGACTTGTATAATAGCTCTTGAGTCATGCGAACTTGACGAAATAGTAAAGGTGAGCAAAGAAGCATCAAAAGCCCCTAAGGTAAAATTATATATTAGACCAGATGAGGAATATTATCTGGGAGATTTGTTACATGCTTTAATGTTGATTTCGTCTAATGATGTAGCTGTTGCAATAGCGGAGCATGTAGCAGGTTCTACTGAAGAATTTTGCAAATTGATGACTAAGAAGGCTAAGCAGATTGGTGCTATAAATACATGTTACAAAACGCCTAATGGTCTTGATGCAGATGGTCACTATACTACGGCATATGATTTAGCCCTTATAACAAGATATGCTCTTAATAATGAGACTTTTATGAAGCTTATTAATACACCATCTATAAGCTTTTGTGAAATAAAAGAAGGTAGAAACTTCAATATATCTAACAAAAATGCTTTTTTAAAGATGTTTGACGGAGCTAATGGAGTAAAGACAGGCTACACTTCAAAAGCTGGTTATTGTTTTGTAGGTTCTGCTAAAAGAGGAGAACTAGAATTAATATCTGTGGTTTTAGCATCAGGTTGGCCTAATAATAGAACTTATCGATGGAACGATACTACAAAAATCATGAATTATGGATTTAATAATTATAAAACCAAAACAGTATTGACTAGTAATAAACATGTGTGCCAAGTTGGAGTAAAAAAAGGTATTGGAGAAGCTATAGATGTATTAACATCACAAGATGTTGATATAACGTTGTCCAAAAATGAAAAAGTATATATACTATATAATGTTAATCCTAATATAATAGCTCCAGTTGAAATTGGGGAAAATGTAGGTAACGCAGAAATATATGTTGATGGTAAACATTACCTTTCAGTACCACTCATAACCAATACAGAAATTAAAAAGATTACTTATAAACACATATTCAATAAAGTACTTGAAAGATTTCTATTGTTTTCATGTAACTAATAAATTTATATCTTTATGATTAATATGATTAGGAAGGGAAAATAAATGGTAATTAGATTACAAAAATATTTGGCTGATGCAGGTATTGCCTCTAGAAGAAAATGTGAAAGTTATATAATTGAAGGTAAAGTATCGGTTAATGGAAGAGTTGTTAAAGAACTTGGAAGCAAAATAGATTCTGATAAAGATATAGTAAAATATAATGGAAGAATTGTTAAAAATAACTCTAACTTAATATATATTATGTTAAATAAACCTACTGGTTATATAACTAGTGTTTCAGATGAAAAAGGAAGAAAGACAGTAATGGATCTCATAGATATTAATATCAGAGTATATCCTATTGGTAGACTTGATTATAATACCAGTGGGTTATTACTTCTTACTAATGATGGTGATTTAACTTATAAATTGACTCATCCAAAACATGAAGTTGAGAAAAAATATATAGTAACTGTTAAAGGTGTGCCTTCAGAAGAAAAACTCAATGAATTAAGAAAGGGAACTGATTTGGGAGTTTATAAGACATCTCATTCCCAAATAAGCGTTCTTCAAAGCAGAATAGACAAAACAAAATTAAAAGTAGTAATTCATGAAGGTAAGAATCGACAGGTTCGGAAAATGTTTGAACATATAGGTTGTCCAGTAATAAAACTTCAAAGAGTAGCTATTGGAAAACTAAAAATTAAAGGTTTATCTCAGGGTAAATATAGACATCTAAGTAAAGATGAACTTAATTATATTAAAAATTTATAAGATTTATATATCCCCCAAAGAAAATAAGATAAAACTGTTTTATTATGCTCTTTGGGGTTTAATATGTTGGTATTTAAAGGAGGTGATTTACATGTTTGAACCTAAAATCACTGACACTGTGCAAAAAATTATAAAAGCATATATCAATGAGGGAGATACAGTTATAGATGCTACTATTGGAAACGGTTATGATACAGTTTTTTTAGCTGAGCAGGTAGGTAATAATGGACAAGTCTATGGCTTTGATATTCAAGATATTGCAATAAGGTCAACAAAAGAAAAATTAGATGAAAAAAAATTGTTAAATAGGGTAACACTAATAAAGGACTCTCATGAATGTATCAAAAACTATATTAAGAGTTCAGTAAAAGTTGCTATGTTCAATTTAGGTTATCTTCCAAGTGGAGATAAAGAAATAATTACTAAACCTAAGTCCACTATAAATGCTATAGAAAATACACTTTATTTATTAGAAAAAAATGGTCTGGTTTCAATTATTTCTTATTATGGACATAAAGGCGGTATGTTAGAAAAAAATGAAGTAAATAAATATTTAGGAGAATTAAATAATAAGCAATATGACGTAATATCTATTGCTTATGAAAATAGGAAAATGAATGCCCCTATTATTTATTTAGTAAGGAAAAAATAGTTGCTTATTTCGTGAAATATACTTGATATTTGCAACGAATTAATGTAAAATGATACTTGGTGAAGATTGCATTGTTTTACATAAACATAAAAATGGAGGGTTAATGCATGAGTATTCAAAACATGATCAATGAACTCACTAACCGTCGAAATGTTATTGAAACAGGTAGAGAAGAAGCAATTAGCAAGATACATGCTGATTCTAAATTGACGGCTAGAGAAAGAATTGAAGAACTACTTGACACTAATAGCTTTGTTGAGATTGGTGCGTTCGTAAAGCACCGTACAACTGATTTTAATTTAAGTGTTAAGGATACTCCAGCTGATGGCGTTGTAACTGGTTATGGTACTGTTGAAGGAAGATTAGTATACGTATATAGCCAAGACGTAACAGTACTTGGTGGTGCATTAGGTGAAATGCATGCTAAGAAAATATGTGCTGTTTACGATATGGCTATGAAAATGGGTGCTCCAATAATTGCGTTACTTGATTCAGCAGGAGTTAGACTTCAAGAATCTACAGATGCACTTGATGGGTTCGGACAAATTTTCTTGAAGCAGACGCTAGCATCAGGAGTTGTACCACAAATTACAGCTGTTCTTGGTACATGTGGAGGAGGAGCTACAATTATTCCTTCTTTATCAGATTTCACATTTATGACTAATAAGGCTACTAGTTTATTTGTTAATAGTCCTAATTCTTTAGATAGTAAAACTGAGACATTAGAAACTATGGCAAGTGCTGATTTCCATTCTAAAGAAACCGGCATTGTTGATTTTGTATGCGAAGATGAAAGAGATTTATTAGCCAAGTTAAGAAATTTTGTTAACTTATTACCTTCAAATAATTTTGAAGAAGCTCCAATATTTGATACAAACGATGATCTTAATAGGGTATCAAACGAATTAAATGAAATTGCTTCAGAAGATTTAACTGCAGGAATTGATATGAAACTAGTTATTTCTCAGATTGCTGATAATAATATGTTCGTTGAAACTAAAGCAAACTATGCAGTGTCAATGTTAACAGGCTTTATTAGATTAAATGGACAAACTGTAGGAGTATTAGCAAATCAAAGCGTAGGAAATGATGGTTTACTTACTTCTTCCGCTTGTGAAAAAGGAACTAAATTTATTGGATTTTGTGATTCTTTTAACATTCCAGTTGTAACTTTAACTGATGTTGCTGGATACAATGCTACAGTAGCAGAAGAAAAGATAGGAATCTCAAAATTAGTATCAAAATTACTTTGTGCTTTTGCAAGTGCAACAGTTCCAAAAGTAAATATTGTTGTAGGCAGAGGTTATGGAACTGCTTATGTTGCTATGAATAGTAAACATATAGGTGCAGATTTTGTATACGCTTGGCCAAATAGTAAAGTATCTATGATGAATGCAGATTCAGCTGTTAGAATAATGTATGCTGATGAGTTAAGTAAAACTAGTATCTCTACTGAAGATATTAACAATAAAACTGCAGAATATGAAGAACTTCAAGCTAGTCCATATGCTGCAGCAAGTAGAGGATATGTTGATGATATTATTGAACCAGCTGCTACAAGAAAGCGTGTTATAGTTGCATTAGAAATGCTATATAGCAAGAGAGAATCAAGACCTGAAAAAAAACATGTAACTGTTTAAATGAGGTGAATTTAATATGAGTAACTTATCTGAAGGTGTAATTGCACTTATAAGTGGAATGGGAATAGTATTTGCAGTACTTATACTGATTGCTGTAATTATATGGGCATTCAAGTTCATTAAACAACCAGGTAAAAAAGAAGTTGTAGTTAAAGAACCACTTCCTGTTAAAGCACCTGTAGAAGTGGAAGAAGAACCAGATGACTTAGAATTAGTCGCTGTTATTACTGCTGCTATTGCAGCATCTCTTAATACTACAACTGATAAATTGCAAGTAAAATCTTTTAGAAAAATAGGTTCAAATAGATCAAGATGGTAGTTTAGAGATAATAATTTTAAATGAAAACTTTTGTTAAAAATTGTTAGCAAATATTTGATAGGAGGATTTATCATGAGAAATTTTCAAGTTACTGTTAATGGTAATACATACGAAGTTGCTGTAGAGGAATTAGGAAACGGACAAATTGCAACTCCTGTAGTATCAGCACCAACAGCAGTACCTAATAAAGCAGCAGCGCCTGCAAAGAAACCAGCCGCAGCATCAGCTCCAGCAGGAGCGACTAAAGTAACTGCTCCAATGCAAGGTAAAATAGTAGATGTTAAAGTATCAGGTGGACAACAAGTTCAAGCAGGTGATGTACTTGCTATACTTGAAGCTATGAAGATGGAAAATGAAGTCGTAGCTCCAACAGCTGGTACAGTTGCTTCAGTAAATGTTTCAGCAGGACAAAGCGTTGAGACAGGAGATTTAATCGTATCTCTAAACTAAGAATTAAACATAGTAGGGAGGTAACAAGGTAATGGAATTTTGGAGTAGGCTTGGAGATGCTTTGTTAGGATTTGTTCAAGATACTGGTATTTACTGGATTGTTGATAAATTTACAGCTGAAGAACAAGCTTGGCGAAATATAATTATGATAGTTGTTGCATTAACATTAATGTATCTAGCTATTAAAAAAGAATATGAACCATTATTATTACTACCAATTTCATTTGGTATGTTGTTAGTTAACTTGCCTTTAAGTGGAGTTATGAATGAACCTGTAGGAGATCAAATAGGTGGATTACTTCATTACCTATATCAAGGAGACGAACTTGGTATATTCCCACCATTAATCTTTATGGGTGTAGGAGTTATGACAGATTTTGGACCACTACTCGCGAATCCTAAAAGTTTCTTATTAGGTGCAGCCGCTCAGTTTGGTATCTTTTTCGCATTCTTTGGAGCTTTAATTTTAGGATTTACACCTGAACAAGCAGCTTCTATAGGTATTATTGGTGGAGCTGATGGTCCTACAGCAATTTTCACAACAATACAGTTGGCTAAGGAGCTACTAGGGCCTATTGCAGTTGCTGCTTATTCGTATATGTCATTAGTACCTATTATTCAACCACCAATTATGAAGGCTTTAACGTCTAAAGAAGAACGTATGATTAAGATGGAACAATTAAGACCAGTATCACAATTAGAAAAGATACTATTCCCAATTGTTGTTACTATAGTAGTTATACTTATTTTACCATCAACAGCACCACTTATTGGTATGCTTATGTTTGGTAATCTTATAAAAGTTTCTGGTGTTACTGAAAAACTTGCTGATACAGCTTCTAATGCACTTATGTATATTGTAACAATATTCTTAGGTATTACTGTTGGTGCTACAGCAAGTGCTGAAAAGTTTTTAACAATAGATACTCTTAAGATATTAGCGTTAGGATTAATTGCTTTTGCAATTGGTACTGCTACAGGTGTTATATTTGGTAAAATTATGTGTAAATTATCTGGTGGTAAGATTAACCCATTAATCGGAGCTGCTGGTGTATCAGCTGTTCCTATGGCAGCTAGAGTTGTTCAAAAGGTAGGACAAAAAGAAAACCCATCAAATTTCTTATTAATGCATGCTATGGGACCTAACGTAGCAGGTGTTATTGGTTCAGCAGTTGCTGCTGGGGTATTCTTAACATTATATAAATAATTAAGTGTAATATAAGTAAATATACACTTAGGTAGAAAGTCAATGATTATAGGAGGTTTAAGATATGGCTGTGAATAAAAGACCTGTAAAAATTACAGATACCATACTTAGAGACGCTCACCAATCACTAATAGCCACTAGAATGAAAACTGAAGATATGCTTCCTATTGTAGAGAAATTAGACAAAGTAGGATATCATTCAGTTGAATGTTGGGGTGGAGCAACATTTGATGCTTGCTTGCGTTTCCTTAAGGAAGATCCATGGGAGAGACTTAGAAAGTTAAGAGATGGATTCAAAAATACGAAATTACAAATGTTATTAAGAGGTCAAAATATCTTAGGATATAGACATTATGCAGATGATGTAGTTGAATATTTTGTTCAAAAGACTATTGCTAATGGTATAGATATTCTTCGTATATTTGATGCTTTAAATGATCCGAGAAATCTAAAAACTGCAATAGATGCAACTAAAAAAGAAGGCGGTCACGCTCAGATTGCTATTTCTTATACTCTAAGTGAAGTACATACATTAGAGTATTATGCAAAACTTGCAAAACAATTAGAAGATATGGGTGCTGACTCTATATGTATTAAAGATATGGCTGGATTATTAGTTCCATATTCAGCAACAGAATTAGTTAAGACATTAAAAGAAACTGTAAAAGTTCCAATTCAGTTACATGCTCACTATACTAGTGGTGTTGCAGCAATGACTTATTTAAAAGCTGTTGAAGCTGGAGCAGATATCATTGATACTGCAATGTCACCATTCTCAATGGGAACAGCTCAACCTGCTACAGAAGTTATGGTTGAAACATTCAAAGGAACACCTTATGATACAGGATTCGATCAAGATCTATTATCAGATATAGCTGATTATTTCAGACCACAAAGAGAAAAAGCTCTAGAAAGTGGATTAATGAATCCAAAAGTACTAGGTGTTAATATTAAAACATTATTATACCAAGTACCAGGTGGTATGTTATCTAATTTAGTATCACAACTTCAAAAACAAAACGCAGAAGACAAATTCTATGACGTTCTTGAAGAAATACCAAGAGTTAGAGCTGATTATGGATATCCACCACTTGTTACACCTTCAAGTCAGATTGTAGGAACACAGGCTGTACTTAACGTACTTTCTGGTCAAAGATATAAGATGGTAACAAAAGAATCTAAAGCTTTAGTTAGAGGAGAATATGGAAGAACTCCTGTTCCAATCAGTGATAAAGTTAAGAAAATAATTATTGGTAATGAAAAACAAATAACTTGTCGACCAGCTGATTTAATTAAGCCTGAACTTAAGAAAATAGAATCTGAAATGACAAGATATAAACAACAAGATGAAGATGTTTTATCTTATGCGTTATTCGCACAAGTTGCAGAAGATTTCTTCAAATACAGAGAAGCACAACAAACTAAAGTAGATCCTAATATGGCTGATAAGGATAATAAGGTATACCCTGTATAGCTCTTAATATAATAAAGCTGGTACCTTTTGGTACTGGTTTTATTTTTTTAATAGAAGGATTAGAAGTATATTTATTATTATCTCAACTTTACTTTTTTTATAAGCCATAAGTACTTTTGTATATGCATATTTTATTAATTAAAATATATTGTAAAATTATTTTTATTAATATATAATAATATTAATATACAAAAAAATAACAATGCCTAGATTCTATACAAGATATAGTGATTATGAAGGATTAACAACAATATATTGTATAGAAAGTTATACAGAACTATTTTTTGTTAATTAATTATAACAATCTATAAAGTGATAAAAAGAAAATAATTCGTTATATTAAGTTATTGGTATAAAAATCTAGTACATAATATTTTTAATATACATAAAAACTTTGATAGTGAATTAATAATGTTAGAGAGGTATTAATATGCATAGACAAAATGATTTGATGAAAAGGATTAATAATTCCTACCCAAAACTTAGTAAAGGGCAAAAATTATTAGCAAATTATATATTAGAACATTACGAGAAGGCAGTTTTTCTTACAGCTGCAAAGCTAGGTAAGATAGTTGGCGTAAGTGAGTCAACAGTAGTAAGGTTTGCTAATGAACTTGGTTATGATGGTTATCCAAAGTTACAAAGAGCCCTTGAAGAATTAGTTAAGACCAAATTAACTTCATTCCAAAGAGTTGAGGTGACATCAGATAGAATTGACAAAAATCATGTACTAAAATCAGTTTTACAATCGGATGCAGAAAAGATTAAGCATACCCTAGAAGAAATTGATGAAGATATATTTAATGAAGCAACCAAGATGATACTTGGAGCTAGGAAAATCTATATACTAGGTGTAAGAAGTTGTGCCTCTTTAGCAGGTTTTTTAGGTTTTTATTTTAATTTAATATTTGATAATACTAAATTAATTCATACAAATAGTGTAAGTGAAATGTTTGAGCAGATTTATAGAATTGGTCCGGAAGATGTAGTAATAGGAATTAGTTTTCCAAGATATTCAAAGCGTACTAAAAAAGCTATGGAATTTGCTAAAAATAGAGATGCACAGGTAATTGCTATAACAGATAGTTATTTATCCCCATTGATACAATTTGCTGATTGCAGTCTTATAGCTAGAAGTGATATGGCTTCATTTGTAGATTCATTAGTAGCACCACTAAGCTTGATTAATGCATTGATAGTTGCATTATGTATTAAAAAGCAAGATGAAGTGTTAGATACCTTAGAGAATCTGGAAAAAGTATGGAGTGAATATCAAGTATACGACAATGAAGAAGATTATAATATGAATTACAATATACAATCAAAAAATAACACCGATATATTAGAATAGTTAATATATGAAAGGACTTGAATAAGTATTGAAAAAAGTTTTAGTAGTAGGAGGTGGACCATCAGGCATGATGGCAGCAATAATAGCTGCGAGAAATGGTTGTGAAGTCCACCTTTTTGAAAGAAATGAAAAATGTGGTAAGAAATTATATATAACAGGAAAAGGTAGATGTAATATTACTAATGCTACTGATGTAGAGGATTTACTTGAAAATGTTACTACTAATAGGAAATTTCTATATAGCGCATTTTATTCCTTTGATAGTTTTATGCTTATAGACTTTTTTAATGATATTGGACTTAAAACTAAAATAGAAAGAGGAAATAGAGTGTTTCCTGTATCAGATAAATCATCTGATGTTATATCAGTTTTAACTAGAGAAATGAATAAACAAGGTGTAGTTATTCATCTTGGTTCAAGAGTAAAAGATATAAAAGTTGTTGAAAACAAGGCAAAAGGCATAGTACTTCATGATGGCAACTTAATTGAAGGTGATAGTGTTATAATAGCTACAGGTGGGCTATCATATTCATCCACGGGATCAACTGGTGATGGATTCAAGTTTGCAGAAAAAGTAGATCATACAGTTAGTGATACACATCCTTCATTAGTGCCTTTAGTTACAAGAGAAAGTTTTATTAAAGAATTACAAGGACTCTCTCTTAGGAATGTAAAAATCAGTATAAAAGCAAATGGTAAAATTATATATGAAAATTTTGGAGAAATGTTATTTACCCATTTTGGAGTGACAGGACCTCTTATTTTATCTGCTAGTAGATATATTATCCCATATAAAGGTAAAGATATGACTTTATCAATAGATTTAAAACCTTCACTTGATACTAAAAAACTTGATAATAGGATATTGAAGGATTTTAACAAATATATGCGAAAACAGTTCAAAAACGCTTTAGATGATTTGTTACCGAAGAAATTAATACCTATTATAATAAAACTATCTTGTATTGATGGAGAAAAAAAGGTAGATCAGATTTCTAGAGAAGAGAGATTGAGATTAGTAGATTTAATAAAAAACTTAACATGTCATATTATAGGTACAAGAGATTATAATGAAGCAATAATAACTTGTGGTGGAATTAGTATAAAGGAAATTAATCCTATGACTATGGAATCTAAAAAAGTTAATGGATTATATTTTATAGGAGAAGTTCTTGATCTTGACGCGTTAACTGGAGGTTTTAATTTGCAGATAGCATTTTCTACAGGATATCTGGCAGGACTTGCTATAAGTGAAAGAGAACTTTAAATATCATGATATAGGAGTGAAAAAATGGTTTCCATAAGAGGAGCAATTACTATTGATACTAATACTAAAGAAAATATTATTAATGATACAAAAACATTACTAAAAGACATATTAATTAGTAATAATATTAATAATGACCAAATAATATCTATCATTTTTTCAGCTACAAAAGATCTGACAGCTGCATATCCTGCTATTGGTGCTAGAGAAATAGGTATTGTTGATGCATCACTAATGTGTGTTAGCGAAATGTATGTAGAAAACAGTTTAGAAATGTGCATAAGGGTTATGGTGACTGTCAATATCCCTAAATCACAAAATGAAGTAAAGCATATATACTTAAAAAAAGCAAAAAGCTTAAGACCTGATTTATTAGATAAGATGAATTAAATAATTAGACAAATAAATTATTTTTTGTAAAATTAATTTACTAAGTTAACGTTAAAAAAGGTTTAAATACTAAGCAAAACTGTAATAAAATATAAAATAAGATATAAAATAATTATAATTTTATATCTTATTTAATAAAACTTAGTATTGACAGTTTGAGAAATACAGTTTATAGTTTATTATTGGTGACAATATTATTACGGAGGGTAATGTTGTGGATATAATTAATATAGCAATTGATGGACCAGCTGGTGCAGGTAAAAGTACTATAGCCAAAAAGATTGCTAAGGAACTAGATATTATATATGTAGATACTGGTGCTATGTATAGAGCCTTTGGACTTTATTGTATTAGAAATAATATATCAAGTGACCAAAACGATATTATTAACAATATATTAGACGATATTGATATTAGTATCTGTTATATAGATAGCGAACAGCAAGTAATACTTAATGATGAGAATGTCAATCAATTTATTAGAGATGAAGAAGTAGGTAAAATGGCATCCGAAATCTCAGTAAATAGAAATGTACGTCTTAAGCTTGTTGAACTACAAAGAAATCTTGCAACCAAGAAAAGTATTATTATGGATGGTAGAGACATAGGTACTTATGTGTTACCTAATGCTACAACTAAGATTTATCTCAATGCAAGTGTTGAAACAAGAGCTAAGAGACGTCATAAAGAATTATTAGAAAAAGGTATATCTAGGAACTTGGAATCTATAGAAGATGAAATAAGTAAAAGAGATTATAGAGATATGAATAGAGAATTTGCTCCACTAAAAAAAGCAGATGATGCTATAGAAGTGGATACATCCAATTTATCTATTGATGAAGTAGTTAATAAAATCCTTAAAATGATAAATAATAATTATTAAATATTATTTGAGAGGAAGATACTAATGGAAGTAATATTAGCAAAATCTGCAGGATTTTGTTTTGGTGTAGATAGAGCAGTAAAAAGTGTATATGATAATATTGATGACAAACCATTATATACATATGGACCAATAATTCATAATTTACAAGTAGTTGAAGAGTTAGAAGATAAAGGTGTAAAAGTTATAAATGATATAGAAGAACTTCCAAACCTACCTAAGGGAAAAGTTATTATTAGGTCTCATGGTGTAGAAGAAAAAATATATAATTATATTAGAGACAATGGATTTTCTATTATTGATGCTACATGCCCTTATGTGAAGAAAATTCATCGTATAGTTAATGATTATAGTAAAGAGGGTGATACTATAATTATAATTGGTGATCCTAGTCATCCAGAAGTTATTGGAATAAAAGGTTGGAGTTCATCAAAAGCAATTATTATTGAAAGTATAGAAGATGCTAAGAAGCTTCAATTACCCATAGATGAACATATCTGTATTGTTGCTCAAACAACACTTAATTATCTAAAATTCCAAGAAATAATTGAAATATTTTTAGATAAAGGTTATCATGTAGATATAAAAGATACAATATGTAGAGCAACAAGAGATAGACAAGAAGAGGCTATACAGCTATCAGGTAAAGTTGATAAAATGATAGTGATAGGTGGTAAGCATAGTTCTAATACTAGAAAGTTATACCAATTATGCAAGAATCAATGTGATAATACTTATCATATTGAAACTATAGAAGATTTGGAGTTGCTTGTTTTTAGTAAAAATGAGATAATAGGAATTACAGCTGGAGCTTCAACTCCAAAGAACATTATTCAGGAGGTTATTACACATGTCAGAAGTACAGAATGAAATTAGTTTTGAGGAAATGTTAGAACAATCCCTAAAATCAATTCACAGGGGAGAAATAGTTGAAGGGACAGTTATAGATGTTAATGATAATGAAGTTTTTGTTAATATTGGGTACAAGTCTGATGGTATTATACCTAAGAGCGAATACTCAAACTATCCTGAAGTTGAACTGCGAGATACTGTGAAACCAGGGGATAAACTCAAGGTAAAAGTTTTACGAGTAAATGATGGTGAAGGACAAGTATTACTTACTTATAAAAGAATACTTGCAGAACAAGGTCTTAGTAAGATCGAAGAATATTACAAGAACAAAGAGCATTTGACTGCAAAAGTATCACTAGTACTTGCAGGTGGCTTAGTAGCCATTGTTGATGAAGTTAGAATATTTATTCCTGCTTCTTTAGTATCAGATGAATATGTAGACAATTTAAGAGACTTCTTAGGTAAAGAAATTACATTTGTTATCAGTGAATTTAATCTTAAAAAAGGTAGAATAATTGGTAATAGAAAACAATTATTATTAGCTGACAGACAAAATAGAATAAAAGAATCAATGGAAAAAATAGAAGTTGGTATGGTAGTAACAGGAAATATTAAAAATGTAACAGATTATGGTGCATTTGTTAATATTGATGGTATCGATGGATTAATCCATATTTCACAAATGTCATGGGGAAGAGTTAAAAAGCCAAGTGATGTTGTTAAAGTAGGAGATAAAGTAAAAGTTAGAATAATAGGTATTGATACTGATAAGAATAAAATATCTTTATCTATGAAATTTGACGAAGAAAATCCTTGGAATGATGCTGCTACTAAGTATGCAATTAATAATGTAGTAGAAGGTGTTGTTGCAAGAATGACAGATTTTGGTGCTTTTATTGAATTAGAGTCAGGAGTAGATGCATTATTACATGTGTCACAAATAGCTAAAAAGCACGTTGAAAAACCATCTGATGAACTTAAGATTGGTCAAAAGATTACAGCTAAAGTATTAGATTTCAATCAAGAATCTAAAAAGATTAGTTTAAGTATCAAAGCTATTGAAGATGACAAAACTAAAGAAGCTGATACTAAGGAAGTAAAAGAAGAAGTAAGTACTGAAAAAACAGTTGAAGAAACTAAGTAATAATATATAAGATAAAAAAAGCTGCAAAAAGTATCCGAGAGTATTTTTTGTAGTTTTCTTTATCATCTTAAAATAAGTTTTTCATTATAGCATATTATAATAAAATGATGTATATGACCTACAATAAAGGAGAAGGATAAAATAGTGATTGAAAATTATGAACATTTTAAAGATGCCGTTTTTAAACTCTCTAAAATTGATTTAAACGCTTATAAAGAAAGACAAATGAAAAGGCGTATAGACTCATTAATAAGAAAAAATAATGCAAATAGTTATCAAGAATTTGTTGATATATTAAACAAAGATAAAAAGATATACGAAGAATTCATTAACTACTTGACTATTAATGTATCAGAATTCTATAGGAATCCTACTCAATGGCAAGTTCTAGAAAGAGATATTTTACCTTATCTTATAGATAATTTTTCCGATAATCTAAAAATATGGAGTGCAGCTTGTTCAACAGGTGATGAGCCATATTCTTTAGCAATGGTACTAAGTAAATATATTCCTCTAAATAAAATTAAAATTGTAGCTACAGATATTGATAAACAAGTCTTGGAAAAAGCTAGAATGGGATTATACAAAGACAAAAGTTTAATTGGTCTACCCCAAGAATTCAAAACAAAATATTTCAGACAAGTGGGTAGTTCTTATCAAGTAACCGATGATATAAAAAAATGTATAGAATTTAAGCAATTAAACTTGTTAAAAGATAATTACCCAAGCAATTGTGATTTAATAGTATGCCGTAATGTTCTAATATATTTTACAGATGAAGCAAAAGACGGTATATATAAGAAATTCAATAATGCAATGAAAAAAGATGCAATATTATTTGTTGGCAGTACAGAACAGATTATCCAATCTGAAACATATAAATTTACATCTCTCAAATCATTTTTTTATAAGAAAATGGATGAACTATAAGCTTTTAAGTATACTAGTACATATATTATCTATGAATGAAATATTACTATGAATATCATTTTGTAGTTGTACATATTTGGTTTTATTTTTTTTGGATATATAAAATATTTTTTCGCTATTTACTATATAGGTGTCAAGAAGAGGTATGAATATGCCTCTTTTTTTTATGTAACAGGTTTCACTTGTAGCTTTTGTTTTATTAGATTTATCTATGTACATTGCCACATGTTTATGAACTGCTTGATCCTCTGAATGTATATAATAATAATCTTTATAATTATTAAAGAAAAACTTTAATTCATTATCAAGAAGCTGAATTTTTATTAATAGCTCTTTATGATTTATATGTATATAATAATTATCAAAAGTAAAGCTATAATCAAATGGAACTTCTGCATAAGTAGAAAGACGTATAGTCATAATTAATTCACTAATATCGATATCATTAACTTTGTAAGATATATTATTATGTTTGAGATTGTTATATGTATCTACGTAATCAAGTATTTTAACTGCCTTAATAAGTCCTGTCAAATCTTCTTCGTTATGAAGTAATAAATTGGTCTTTTCTCTATCACTTTTTGATTCTGTAAAATCAATATATTGCCTAATTAATTCTCCACCTGTAAAGGTATCCTTTCTAAATATATTAAGATATTTTTCAATTGTTTTTAGCTTGCAATTCTCAAGGTTTAATACATGTTTACATGGTCTAACTAATTTATATATGTCAATATTTTCTATATAAGATAGATTATTATCTATTTTATATAATAGTGCCTTTTTAGTTATGAAAGGTATATCAAATGAGGTGCCATTATAATGTATTATCTTATTGAAATTATTACTGAATTTTATGAACTCATATAATACAGCATATTCATCATTTTCATTATCAGCTAGCCATTGAATTATCGTGGGCATTTCATCTATAAAATAGATACACCCAATTAAATATACAATGTTTCTTCTATAAGAAAAGCCAGTAGTTTCAATATCAAAGAATAATAGGTCATCAAGATTAGCATATCTTCTTTTTAAAATATGGGTATCCATATCAACATTTTTATTTATTAATATCATAATTTCTCCTTGTTAATGAGTGGGGATTATTTGCAATTTATAATTACAGTATAAGCTAATTTTAATGTTTAATCAATTTATTATACCATGTTTAATTACTTCTGTATGTGGTATAATAGATAGAGCTTGTACACCTTTTGATTGATTTTCGCATATAATGTATTAAGAAATTAGAAGGGGGGACAAGTTATGGAATACTCATATCTAGTACTGATACCGTTAATAGCTGGTATAGGTGAAGCTATTAGACTAACAGGGGTTCCTTGTAGATATATACCATTTATAAACTTAGTTATTGGACTAGCTCTTGGTATGATACTATGTTCAACAAATTCAAAATCATGTATAGTTATTGGTTTGTATACTGGACTTAGTGCATCAGGTCTAGTTAAATCTACAAAAGAATTCAATAATTGCATGAATGCTAGAAGCCCTTGTAATAAAAAGGATAGGTATTATACTAAAAGAAGAAAATACAACTACTTTGAACAGATATTTAGAGAGATTGAAAAAGATTACGAATCTCATAATAATTCAAACGACGAATTTGAAGATGATAACGGATAGTGGAGGAATAAAATGAATAAGAATCAAGATATATCGCATGAAGAAAGTTTGAGGCAAAAACGAATAATCGACAAACTATCAAAGCAAATAGAAGGTAAAGGGTTAAAATATTATGTATCAACTTTTGGCTGCCAAATGAATGCCCATGATTCTGAAAAACTAAAAGGAATATTAGAACAAATAGGATATGTACCTGCCGAGAAAGAAAAGGATGCAGATTTTGTTATATATAATACATGTTGTGTTAGAGAAAATGCTGAATTGAAAGTATATGGCAGACTTGGTTCATTAAAAAACAATAAAAAACATAAACCAGGAATGTTGATTGCACTATGTGGTTGTATGATGCAGCAAGATACCGTTATAAGTGAAATAAAAAGAGCATATAAACATGTGGATATTTTGTTTGGCACCCACAATTTATATAAATTAGCTGAGTTGATACAAACAAGACTAGATACTGGTAGAATGGTAATAGATATCTGGGAGAATTATAAAGAAATCGTAGAAGATTTACCAAGTATAAGAAAATTCAAATTCAAGTCAAGTGTCAATGTTATGTTTGGATGTAATAATTTCTGTACTTATTGTATAGTACCTTATGTAAGAGGAAGAGAAAGAAGTAGAAAACCCGGAGATATTATTAATGAAATAACAGACCTAGTTGATGATGGTGTAAAAGAGATTACATTACTTGGTCAAAATGTTAATTCTTATGGGAAAAACTTGGACAAACCTCTTACTTTTGCTAAACTAATTCAAGAAATTGAGAAGATAGAAGGACTTGAAAGAATAAGATTCATGACATCTCATCCCAAAGATTTATCGGACGAGCTTATAGAAGTAATAAAAACTTCTAAAAAATTATGTGACCATATTCATCTACCATTTCAATCTGGAAGTACAGATGTATTAAAAAAGATGAATAGAAGATATACAAAAGATAGTTATCTGGAGTTGGTAAATAAAATAAAAGAAGCACGTCCTGACGTTGCTCTAACTACAGATATTATTGTAGGTTTTCCAGGTGAGACAGAAGAAGATTTTCTAGATACATTAGATGTAGTAAAACAAGTTGAATTTGACAATGCTTTTACATTTTTATATTCTGTAAGAACTGGCACACCTGCTGCAACTATGGAAAATCAAGTGCCTGAAAATGTTGCAAAAGATCGTTTTAACAGGCTCTTAGAAGTACTTAATGAAATAGTATATAAGAAAAGCAGGGAAAAAGTGGGTAACACTTATGATGTTTTAATCGAACAGACCAATAGACAAGATGACAATCTTGTATCTGGTAGGTTAGGAAGTAATCATCTAGTACATCTTAAGGGAAATAAAGATTTGATTGGTGAAATTGTACCTGTTAAGATAATAGAATCAAAAGGATATTATTTAATAGGAGAACAAGTAAATTAAGAAAATAAAACTAATAGTTTTTAAATATATAATGCAATACAAAATTACTATAAGAAAAGAGGTTACTAATGAACAATAAACTATCACCTATGATGCAGCAGTATATGGATCTAAAGGAACAATATGAGGATTGTATATTATTTTTTAGATTAGGTGATTTCTATGAGATGTTTTTTGAAGATGCAAAATTAGCATCAAGAGAATTAGGAATTACATTGACAGGTAGAGATTGTGGACAAGCAGATAGGGCTCCTATGTGTGGTGTCCCTCATCATTCATCTGAAAACTATATAAATAAATTAATAAAAAAAGGTTATAAAGTAGCTATATGTGAACAAGTTGAAGATCCTAAACAAGCTAAGGGTATCGTTAAAAGAGATGTTGTGAGGATAGTAACTCCAGGTACTAACCTCAATATGCAATCATTAGATGAATCGAAAAATAATTACTTAATGAGTATATTTGGTAATAAAGACAATTATGGAGTAGCTCTTGTAGATATTACAACAGGAGATTTTCTTGTAACAGAAGTAAATGAAAAAAGAAAACTTGTAGATGAGATAGGAAAATTTGTTCCTACTGAAATAATCTGTAATAAAGATATTATAGTTTGTAAAGATTTTATTAGAGAATTAAAGGATAGATTTCATGTATATATCAGTGAAGAAGAAGAATGGTATTTTGATTATGGTAGATGTGTTGGTAATATAAAAGAGCAATTTGGAGTTGGCACTATAGATGGATTAGGGATAAAAGAATTTGGTCAAGGGGTATGCGCTGTTGGTTCATTATTAGAGTATCTATATAAAACTCAAAAAAGTAATATATCCCATATAACTAAACTAACTCCATATCTTACTGATTCATATATGATGGTTGACTTATCATCAAAACGTAATCTGGAATTAGTTGAAACATTACGTGAAAAAGAACGTAGAGGTTCTTTATTATGGGTCCTTGATAAAACTAAAACTGCAATGGGTTCCAGATTACTTAGGAAATGGATTGAACAACCTTTATTATCAAAAACAAATATTGAAGATAGGCTTGATGGGGTTGAAGAATTAAAAAACAAACCTATCATAAGTGAAGAATTGAAAGAGTTTTTGAACCCTATATATGACTTGGAAAGACTTATGAGTAAAATAAGTCTGAAAACCGCTAATTGTAGAGATTTAATAGCTTTTAAGACCTCTTTAGAAATGCTTCCATTTATAAAGAAATTATTAAACGAATGTAATGCTGATTACATTACCAAGATAAAGAATACATTTGATGACTTAAGAGATATTTATGATTTAATAGATAAAGGAATAATTAATGACCCTCCTATATCTGTAAAAGATGGAGGCATAATAAAAGAATCTTATCATCCACAAGTTGATAAACTTAGAGAAGCAGGTACAAGAGGTAAGCAATGGATCGCTGAATTAGAAGCAAAAGAAAAAGAATTAACAGGTATTAAGAACCTTAAAATTAAATTCAATAAAGTATTTGGTTACTATATAGATGTAACAAAATCTTATCTGAATCTAGTGCCAGACAGATATGTAAGAAAACAGACACTAGCTAATTCAGAGAGATACATAACACCAGAATTAAAAGAAATGGAAAACACTATCATGGGAGCAGAAGAAAAAATAATTGCTCTTGAGTATGAATTATTTGTAGAACTAAGAAACAAAGTAGCAAAAGAAGTTGACCGAATCAAAGATACTGCTTATAAGGTAGCTATTCTTGATGTTATTACCTCACTAGCAGATATAGCTATAAAATATAATTATGTACGACCTGTTTTAAGTAATGATGGTGCCATTGATATCAAAGATGGACGTCATCCTGTTGTGGAAAAAATGATGAACAATGAAATGTTCATAGCAAACGATACATATCTCAACAAAATGAATAGTAGATTTTCTATTATCACTGGTCCAAATATGGCGGGAAAATCAACTTATATGAGGCAGGTTGCTCTTATAGTCTTAATGGCACAAATAGGTAGTTTTGTTCCAGCTAGTGAAGCTCATATTGGGATAGTAGATCGTATCTTCACTAGAGTAGGAGCTTCTGATGACTTGGCTTCTGGCCAAAGTACTTTTATGGTGGAAATGACAGAGGTAGCTAATATACTTAGAAATGCCACAAGCAATAGCTTGCTTATTCTTGACGAAATAGGTAGAGGTACAAGTACTTTTGATGGTCTTAGTATTGCATGGTCTGTTGTTGAGTACATAGTTAATAAAAAGAAAATCGGGGCCAAGACATTATTTGCCACTCATTATCATGAACTTACAGAATTAGAGGGCAAAGTTGATGGTGTACAGAATTATTGTATCTCTGTAAAAGAAAAAGGCGATGATATAATTTTCTTGCGTAAGATAATAAAAGGCAGCACAGAAGGTAGTTATGGTGTACAAGTAGCAAAACTTGCTGGTGTACCTTTGGATGTTATTGACAGAGCTAAGGTTCTATTATCTGAATTAAGTAATGCAGATATTGCCAAAAATACTAAGATCGTGTGTAAAGATGCAGTTGAGGAAATAGCAACTGTGAAGGAAGAAGAAATAAATATTGAAGTTCAAATAGAGCAAGAAAAAGAAGAAAAAACAGAACCGGTACAATTAGGATTATTTGATGTAATGAGTAATTATAATGAACTAATTGATGACTTGAAAAATTTGAATATAGTAGAAATGACACCAATGGATGCATTGAATAAATTATATGAATTGCATAAAAAAGCCTTGACTTAGAAGGGAGTGTCATCATGTCTGAAATAAGATTGTTAGATCAAAATACTATTAATAAAATAGCAGCAGGTGAAGTAGTAGAAAGACCTTCTTCGGTTGTAAAGGAGTTGGTTGAGAATTCTATTGATGCTGGTGCAAGTGCTATAACAATTGAAATAAAAGAAGGTGGAATATCTTTTATCCGTATTACAGATAATGGTAAAGGAATCTCAAAAGAAGATATTCAGACTGCATTTATTAGACATTCAACTAGTAAAATCAAATCTATTGAGGATTTAATAACTGTATCATCTTTGGGATTCAGAGGCGAAGCACTTGCTAGTATAGCAGCAGTATCCCAAGTTGAAGTTATAACTAAGACATATGATGATATAACAGGCATAAGATACGTAATAGAAGGCGGTAGGGAAGTAAGTAAGGAAGAAATAGGATGCCCTGAAGGTACAACCATAATTATTAAGAATCTGTTTTATAATACTCCTGCTAGGCGAAAATTCCTGAAAAAGCCTGCAACAGAGGGAGCATATATTAGTGAGTTCATTAATAAACTAGCTCTTGGTAACATAAGTATATCTTTTAAATTTATATATAATAATACTATAAAATTGCATACTTCTGGAAATAATGTTCTTAAGGATTGTATTTTCAATATCTATGGTAAAGAAATAGTTAAAAATAGCGTTCCAATAGAAATTGATAATGACGAATTCAAAATTAAAGGTTTCATTGGAAAACCAAAGATAAGCAGAGCAATCAGGAATTATGAAAATTATTATATAAATGGTCGTTATATAAAAAGTAAAATCATTATGAAAGCTATAGAAGAAGGTTATAAAACTAAATTAACCGTCCATAGATTTCCATATACAGCATTCTATATAACGATAAATCCGGAATTGATTGATGTAAATGTTCATCCAACAAAGATGGAGGTTAGATTCCACAATGAATCCATTATCTATGAAGCAATTAAAAGTGGTATTTACGAAGCACTAAGAAAAGTAGACCTTATTCCAGAGGTATCATTGAACAATGGACAAAGAGAAATAAAAAAAGACAATATCAAGATAAATACTGCTATTCCAGAACCTTTTGAAAAAAATAGATTGAACGAAATGAAAAAACATTTCATAAAAGAGAATATTAATCTTTATGAGCCTAATAGCAGTAGTCTAATAAATACTTTCAGAAAAAACTCTGAAATAACTAATAAAATAGTATGTCATGATATAAATAACCAGAAACAAGTTGATAAACATCTGATAGATAATAAATCAAATCAGCAACCTAAAGTTATTATTGATGAGAGTATAAAAAAAGTAACAGATGAATCAACGATTGTACCTGATAAAAAACACAATGAATTATCAGCAAAACCCAAATATGTTGCTGAACAAGCATTGTTATTCGAGGATAAGAGTGTTGATGCTAAAACTGTCAAGAACTATAAGATAATAGGTCAACTATTTAATACTTATTGGATTGTAGAACTGGATAACAAATTCTATATTATTGACCAACATGCAGCTCACGAAAGAGTGTTGTATGAGCGTTTAATGAATAAACTTGAAAATTCAGACATAATGTCTCAAGGTCTATTGCAGCCTATAATTATTCATGTCTCTATAAGAGAAAAACAATTAATAGAGGATTATAGACAATTATTTATAGACTTAGGTTTTGAAATAGAAGAATTCGGTAAAGATGCTTTTGCAATAAGAAGCGTACCTTATATATTTAATAAGTCCTTAAGTTCTAATCAGTTTATTGAGATATTAGATAGTCTTAATGAGCATTATGATCCTGATAAATACAATGTAGTAAGAAATGATATAGCAACTATGGCATGTAAAGCAGCTGTAAAAGCTCATGATAAATTATCGGTTCTTGAATATGAAAAATTATTTGATGAGCTACTTGAGATAGAAAATCCTTTTACATGTCCCCACGGTAGACCAACTATCATTTCTATGACAAAATATGAACTAGAAAAGAAATTCAAGAGAATACAGTAATTAGGAGTGGATATATTGAGAAAACCTTTAATTATTATAGCCGGACCTACAGCAGTTGGTAAGACTAGTTTATCGGTTAAACTGGCAAAGGAAATAGGTGGTGAAATAATCTCTGCTGATTCTATGCAAGTTTATAAGTATATGGACATAGGAACTGCAAAAGTCACAAAAGAAGAAACACAGGGTATTAAACACCATTTAATAGATGTACTTGAACCTGACGAGGAATTTAATATAAATATTTTCCAAAATTCAGCTAAGAAAAGTATAGAAGAAATTACACAAAATAAAAAAAATCCTATCATGGTGGGTGGAACAGGTTTCTATATACAATCAATCATATATGACATTGATTTTGAAAATACTCGCAAAGATAATTCATATAGGGAGGAACTTCAAAAAGAAGCAGCTCTATCAGGTAATGAATATGTACATGATAAACTAAAAGATATTGATCTTGTATCTTACAATAAGATTCATCCTAATAACTTAAAAAGAGTTATTAGAGCTTTGGAATATTATAAAGAAACTGGTAAACCAATATCATTGCATAATGAAATAGAATCACAGAAAGAATCTCCTTATAACCTTCTCTTTTATGTTCTTGGTATGGATAGAGAGTTATTATATGAAAGAATTGATAGAAGAGTAGATATAATGATTGAACAAGGATTAGTAGAAGAAGTCCAGAAATTAAAAGAAATGGGATATAGCAAAGATTTAGTATCTATGAAAGGATTAGGATATAAAGAAATCTATGGATATCTTAATGGTGAATATGACCTAGATAGAGCAATCTACATCCTCAAACGTGATACCAGACATTTTGCAAAACGTCAAATTACGTGGTTTAAGAGAGAAAAAAATGTAAGATGGTTGAATGTAGATGATTACAATATGAATTCAGAATTAATTTTAAATAAAATGTTAAAAGATATTGAAGAATTAGGAATTATATAATACAATAGTAAGTGAGATGAAATAATTACCAAATACTAAAGATGTTAAATTATACAAATTAATTATTCTAATTAATAAAAAGTAATAAAATGTATTATATATATAATTTAAAAATACGATATTAATGGGGGCGAGTTATAATGAGTAAACCAATTAATTTACAAGATTTATTTCTAAATCAAGTAAGAAAAGACAAAACAACTGTAGTAGTATATTTGACAAATGGATTTCAACTAAAAGGACTTGTAAAAGGATTTGATAACTTTATAGTAATTCTTGAGACAGAAGGTAAACAACAAATGATATACAAACACGCAATATCAACTGTTATTCCTTCTAGAGAAGTATCCTTAGCCGTTGAAGAATAAAGAGGTATAGATAAATGACTGATTTTTTACAGAAGATGTATCAGAAGCAAAATATCTCAGAAGAAGTTTATAACTATTGTAGTGAGATTGAAAAGAATTTAATAGATAGATTTAATCATGTTGATGAAATTGCTGAATATAATCAATTGAAAGTACTCTCTGCTATGCGAGAGAATAGAGTTAGTGATGTACATTTTGCTGCAACAACTGGATATGGTTATAATGATCTTGGGAGAGATACATTAGAAAGTGTATATGCTTCTGTATTTAATGCAGAAGCTGCTTTAGTACGTCCACAATTAATTTCTGGTACTCATGCACTAACTATAGCACTTTCTGCTAATCTAAGACCAGGTGATGAGATATTGTCTCCTGTTGGTAAACCTTATGACACTCTTGAAGAAGTTATTGGCATAAGAGAAACAAATGGCTCTCTAAAAGAGTATGGTATTACTTACAGGCAAGTAGATATGTTAGAAGATGGAAGTATTGATTATGAAGGAATAAAGAAAGCTATAAATGATAATACAAAGCTTATCAGTATACAAAGGTCTAAAGGTTACGATACTAGACCAACCTTATCAGTTAATACAATAGGTGAGATTATCTCTTTTGTAAAGAGTATAAATAGTGATCTTATTTGTATGGTTGACAATTGCTATGGTGAGTTCGTTGAGAAAATTGAGCCTACAGATCTAGGAGCAGATATGATAGTTGGTTCTTTAATCAAGAATCCAGGAGGTGGACTTGCACCTATTGGAGGTTATATTGTTGGTAAAGAAACTTGTATTGAAAATTGTGCTGTTAGATTAACTGCACCGGGACTTGGAAAAGAAATAGGAGCAACACTTGGTCTTAATCAACAATTTTTTCAAGGATTATTTATGTCACCACAAATAGTAGCAGGGGCTTTAAAGGGAGCAATATTCGCAGCTAATGTTTTTGAAAAGCTTGGATATGAAGTGATACCTAATTCAACAGAGAGTAGACATGATATTATTCAAGCTGTCAATTTAGGTTCACCAGAAGCTATTATTGCCTTTTGTCAGGGAATTCAAGCGGCAGCGCCTGTAGATAGTTTTGTAACACCTGAACCATGGGATATGCCAGGTTATGATTCAGAAGTAATAATGGCAGCTGGAGCATTTGTACAAGGCTCTTCTATAGAGTTAAGTGCCGATGCACCTATAAAACCACCTTATACAGTGTTTTTTCAAGGAGGTTTATCATGGCATCATGGGAAATTCGGTATAATGACAGCGCTTCAAAAAATGATAGATAATAACAGTATTACATTAAAGTAACATAAACTTGACTCATGACTTTTCAATTTTATTATATATTTTAGATTACAACTAAGTAGTCTTATTACATATTGAACGAATTGAAAAGTTTTTTTTAAAACAATAAATATGACATTGGGACGTTTCGTTTGACACATTATTAAAGAGTCTTAAAAATAATCAAATAGGATGAAAGCTATGGCAAGAAAAATTGATACTAAGGTCAAAATAAATAATGTAAAATTGATTATAGATAGAAAAGTGACTATAGAAGAAGTAGCTTATAAATTAGGTGTTAGTACTAATAATGTTCGTTATTGGTTAAAGGTATATATGGAAAATCAAAAGAAGAAAAGAATGAGATTGATAGCAGGAATAGTAGTGTTACTAATTATTAGTATTCCAATCATTCTTTTTACAATATTCCATAAAAAAGCGAAACCAGTGTCCGAAAATGTTGTACCAGACAAAGTAACAGAAGAAACTGAAAAACAAAATACAGATAAAAAATCTATCTACAACGGTATGGGAACAGTTTTTATTGATCCTGGTCATGGATTTTCTGATTCTGGTACAGAAGCACCTGATAAATTTGGATTCAAGTTAATAGAAAGTGAAGTTGTTTTAAAAATAGCTAAAAGGGTAGTTGAGATTCTTGAAGCTAATGATTATGATGTAGTAATGTCAAGAACTGAAAATTATGATGAAAAGCAAGAAGATAAGCTTTATAAAATATCCTTAAATGAAAGAGTTAGATTAGCTAAAGAAAGTAAAGCTGATGTATTTATATCATTACATGTAAATGCTTATGAAGAATCTAATAACGTTAATGGATATGATTTGTATTACTGTGAAAAAGATGATAAATATAATGAAGAAGTAGAAAAATTCGCTAATAAAATAACTGATAAGTTCATTAAGAAAACAGGAATAGAAAAAATAAGAGTACATAAGGAACCAAGAAGAAGTTCATATCAAGTGACTAGACAAACAACAATGCCATCTTTACTATTTGAAATGGGATATGCTACCAATAAAAAAGATGCGAAAAGATTATTAGATAATGAATTTCTAGAAAATACAGCAATGTCTATTGCAGAAGGAATCATGGGGTATTTAACTGAAATATACTCTATGTAAATTATATAATTTAACAAGAATATTACTGGTATAATATATACATAAAACAAGGATGACTTTAAAAACAAGCGATATATTTCGTTGATTCTTATAAAGGTTATCCTTGTTTTTTTGTAACAAAATCTTAATCATAATTTAATGGTATTTATGTAAAATCTTAATTTAATTACTGTAGAATTTAAGATGATTTGTTATAAAAATAGCCGAAATAAGCATTTATTTAGTATAAACAATATATAGATTATAAAATCAAATGACAATTATAAAATTATGTATTTATTAACGATACTTTTGTAAATATATACATTTGAAGGCGGTATATTAGAAAGAAGGTAAAAAAATGGAAATTAATGAAAGTACCATAAAGGATTGTAAACTTAAGGTACATAATGTTGAAAAAGAAATAGCTAAAGGAATAATCGGACAGGAAAATATCATTAGACAAGTTCTTCTAGGAGTTTTGACAGGTGGAAATATTTTGTTGGAGGGTGTACCAGGGCTTGGGAAAACACAACTTGTCAAGACTTTAGCTAAGGTTATGGAACTATCATTTTCAAGAATTCAATTTACACCTGATTTGATGCCAGCTGATGTTGTTGGTACTAATATGTATGTTGAAGATAATCATGGAAAAGGACATTTTGAATATCAAAAAGGACCTGTATTCGCTAATTTATTATTAGCTGATGAAATTAACAGGGCAACTCCAAAGACTCAATCAGCTATGTTAGAGGCAATGCAGGAGATGACAGTAACAGTTGGTAACAATACTTATGAATTACCACAGCCGTTTATGGTACTTGCAACACAAAATCCAATTGAGATGGAAGGGACTTATCCTTTGCCAGAAGCACAATTAGATAGATTCATGTTCAAAGTATTAGTAGAATTTCCTAATTTAGACGAATTATCCAGAATAATGGATTTAACTGTAGACTGTATTGGTAATGAACCAGAGAAAATAATATCAAGTAGTGATATACTTAATATGAGAAAAATAATAAATAATATACCTATTGCGAAATATGTTAAAGAGTATGCATTAAGATTAGTAGTAGCAACACATAGTGAATTACCAGATACACCTGAAATAGCAAGGAAGTATCTTAAATATGGAGCAAGTCCACGTGCAGCACAAGCTATTCTAAAATCAGCTAAAGCAAATGCGCTACTTGAAGGAAGGTACAATGTATCTTTTGACGATATTAATTATGTTGCTCTTCCTTGTCTTAGACATCGTATTTTCTTGAACTTTGAAGCAATCAGTGATGGAATTAATAACGATGAGTTTATTAAAATGTTGATTAATGAAATAAAAGCTTAGAAAGCTGAGGAGTATTATGAACGAACAAATTTTTACATCAGACTTTATGAATAAATTAGAAAAGTTATCAATAAGCGTAAAAAACATGGCAACATATGGTTTAGCAGGAAGTAGAAAATCAAAAGCAAAAGGTATGTCTGTAGAATTCTCCGATTATCGTGAATATGTACCTTCTGATGATTTTAGAAGAATAGATTGGAATGCTTATGGGAGGTTCAAAAAACTATATATTAAATTATTTATGGAAGAGAAAGAAGCTGTATTCAGGATTTTTATAGATAATAGCAAATCAATGTCATTTAATAATAAAAACATAACCTCTCTTCGGTTAGCTGCAGCTTTTACTTATATAACTCTAAATAATTTGGATAAAGTATTAATAAATCCTCTGATATCTAATGAAACAGGCATTTTTCTTGGACAAGGTAAAAACTCTTTCATGAAGCACATTAGTTACTTAGAAAATATTGATTTCAATAATCATGAAACCAGTTTTGCAGGACTAAAGAAAATGAATTTCAATGGTAGCGGGATTAGTATTATAATTTCTGATTTATTTACTAATGAAAATATAGAAGATGTTATAAAATTCTTAGCATTCAATAAACAGCAGATACTGGTTTTACACATATTATCTGAGGAAGAAATGAATCCAAGAATTGATGGAAAACTAAAAATGGTAGATAGTGAGACGGGGCAAGAAAAAAATCTCGTAATAACTCCAAGACTACTGAAAAAATATAAAGAGAATGTAAAAAGATTTAGTAATAATATTAATGATATATGCAGTAAATATGGTGCTACGTATGTTAATATTAAGTCAACTGATTCGATTGAAAAGATTATCCTGGAAGATTTAATAGGTACCTTTATTATGATATAAAATCTATATCATATTTAATACAAAGAGGATGTGTAATTAATATGAGGTTCAGTAATCCTTATGCTTTATGGGGTTTACTTCTGATTCCATTAGTAATTTTGATGTATATATTGAAGCAGAATTTTGAACAAAAAGAAATTTCAAGTACCTTCTTGTGGGAACTGGCTTCAAAGGAAGATGAAGTAAATACACCATGGCAAAAGTTGAAAAAAAATATACTAATGATATTACAAATAATAGTAATAATCATTATTACATTAGCATTGGCTAATCCGTATTTATATAAAAAGCAGGAAACTAACAATGTACAGATTATTGTCATGGATACTAGTGCTAGTATGAATGCAGAATACAAAGATGGGAAAACTAGATTAGATTATGCAAAGGAAATGGCAAAAGAAAAAATAGATGGATTATTAGATGGTACTCCAGTTACTATTATAACTATTGGAAACGATGTCAACATAAATGTGTCCAATGCTGTTTCCAAAGATACTATCAAAAAATCCATTAACAATATTAATCCAACCTATGGTTCTATGAAAATAGATGACAACATAGATTTTATATTCTCAATAGCCAAGAGCTATGAGGATTATGAGATATCCATAATATCTGATGAGATTAATAATAATGATAACATACACAACTATTTAGTTCAGTCAAAAGGTTCTAATGTAAGTATAGACAATATATCAACTTTCTTCTCAGAAGGTTCATATGAAGTTCTTGCAAAAGTCACTAATAGATATAAAACGCCTGTAAAAATTCATTTTGACCTATATGACCAAAATGATACATGGCTAAAAGGTAGTGAGATAGACTTAGAATCATACGAAAGCAAGAATATATTATTTGATAATATCAACTGTGAAGGCAATTATATATATGGTCAAATAAAAGAAAAAGATTTAATAACAGCAGATAATAAAAGGTTTAATATATTAAATAAGAATGAGATAAAGAGAATCATTCTTATATCAGAAGAGAATATTTTTATGGAAAAAGCAATTTTAGCATCTAATAGATACGAGTTATATAAAACTAAGAATTCTGGTGTTAACAATGAGAAATATGAGTTGTATATTTATGATAGTATAATACCTGATTCAATTCCAGATGAAGGCAATTTAATGTTTCTAAATATTCCAAAGGTTGATGGATTATATGAAACTGATAGTGAAACCAGTAGTGGAATGGCAGCTTTCAGTGATGAAGATATTACGAGACATGTTTTTAATGAAAATTTCATTGTTTCTGATTATAGAAAAATTTTACCTAATGAATATGTAAAATCTATAGCTAATGTTGGTGAGGATAGTATTATAGCAACCGGTAATAAAAATGGTAGAAAATTTAATATTATGTCTTTTGATTTACATAATAGTGATTTTCCATTAAATATCAGTTTCCCTGTTCTTATAGATAATTTATTGGCAGATATATTAGGGAATGGTGTACAGATTGATGAGAATTATCATGCAGGAGAAAATATTTCTTTTGAACCTTTAAGTACTACTGAAAAAGCTTTTATATCTGATCCAAAAAATAATAAAGCTGAATTGGAAGTTAATTTCCCTATTACTTATTATGATGATACTAAGGAATTAGGGGTGTACCAATTGGTACAAGAGAACAATGAAAAAGAAAAAAAGACAGATTATATAACTATAAATTATAATACTGATTCAGAATCAACTATTACAGAGTATTCTAATGAGCTTGATAATAATGTATCAAATAAAATGGTTACTAGAAGCCATAAAAAGACTGATTTCATTAGCTTGTTTATCATTCTTGCTATAATTGTTATGTTATATGAATGGAAAAAATATGTTATTGGTTAGAGGTGTAATTTATGAGGGTAGAGTTTGGAAGAACATGGGTTTTGTTATTATTTCCAATATTGGTGTTTATAATATTTAGAATATCAAAGAACTATTATAGCAATAACTTTAAAAAGTATTTGACAGCGGTAACTAGATGTATAGTAATACTGTTTTTAATATTATCTTTAGCTGATATTTCTATTGTTAATACATCAAAAGAAACATCAACCATTTTCTTATCAGATGTATCAGAAAGTGTGTCAGAGAATAAAGATGAGATTAAAGAATTTATTAGAAATGCTATAAAAGATAAAGGAAAAAATGATAGAGTTGGTTCAGTAATATTTGGAAAAGATGCTTCTTTGGATGTTAGTATCACTAAAGATTTTACATCAGATATATTAGAAACAGATGTTAATAAGTCTTATACTGACATTGAACAGGGTATGCTCAAAAGTATAGCATTAATTCCAAGGGACACAAATAAAAGAATTGTCTTATTAACAGATGGTAAAGAAAACAAAGGAAAAACAGAGAAATTAATTCAATCAATAAAAGATCAAGAAATTGAAATCAAAGTGAAGACCTTAGAATCAAAAGTTGCCAATGAGGTATATATTGATAATTTTTATGTTCCTCAAAAGGTAAATCTAGGAGAACAATTTCAGATTAACATGGATGTATTTTCTACCACCCATACAGATGCTAAGATAACTGTTATAGCTGATGGTGAAAAAATTATTACAGACAATATTAATCTTAGAAAAGGTTCCAATAATTATGTGTTGAAAGATACTGCAAAAAAGATGGGATTTGTAAGTTATGAGTTATTGATTGAACCTGAAGATGATAGATTGACAGTTAATAATACATACTCGGCGTTTACATTTGTTAAAAGCAGTCCAAAAGTACTTATAGTATATGATCAGGAAAAAGATGCTGAACAGATAGAGAAAATAACTAAGAGTATAGGACTAAACTATGATAAGATTAAAAGTGTACAAGTACCTGTTAATTTAGAGAATATGTTAAGATATAAGAGCATAATTCTATGTAATGTATCAGCAGATAATTTGAGTGAAGATTTTTTGAACAATATAGAATACTATGTTAAAGATTTCGGTGGAGGATTAGTTACTATTGGTGGTGAAAATTCTTACGCACTTGGTGGTTACTATAAGACTCCACTTGAAACAGTATTACCTGTTAACATGCATATGCGTGGTATAAAGGATAAACCTAATATGGCAATGATGCTTGTTATTGATAAATCAGGTAGTATGTCCGGTAGAAACCTAAGACTTGCCAAAGAAGCTGCTATGCGAACGGTTGAAGTATTGGAAGACAATGATGAAATTGGAGTAATAGCATTTGATGATAAACCTTATGAGATAGTCCAGTTACAAAAAGCTGAAGATAGAGATACTATCAATGAAAGTATTCTTAACATCAACGAAGGCGGAGGCACATCTATATTACCTGCTTTGAAAGACGCTTATAATAAGCTAAGTGAGAGTAAGGCTGAGATAAAGCATATTGTCTTGCTGACAGATGGACAAGCTGAACAAACAGGATATGAACCATTACTTGCTAATATGAATAACAATAAAATTACATTATCAACAGTAGGGGTTGGTGATGGAGCGGATACTAACCTGTTATCATATTTAGCTGCTTCTGGCAATGGAAGAAATTATTTTACGAAAGATGGAAGGAATATACCTAGAATATTTGCTAAAGAAGCTTTTATGGCAACAAGGACATATCTTAACAATATAACATTTACACCAATAATGAACTCTTATCATAATATCCTAGCAGATATATATGATGAAGGATTACCCAAGTTACAAGGATATATTGGGACTTCACCAAAGGATGCTGCGACAGTATTGCTGTCTAGCCCTGTAAATGATCCAATATTATCAGTTTGGCAATATGGTCTGGGTAGAACTGCTGCTTGGTGTTCTGATTTGTCAGGTGAGTGGAGTGCACTTTATAATACTTGGGATAAAAATAATGTTTTCTGGCAGAATATTATCAATTATACTATTGAAAATTATTCTGATGAACCAATAGAGATCAATAGTACTTATGAAAATGGAGAAGTGAATATTACTCTTAATTCTTCTAACAAAGATTATTTATTAGATTCAACAGTACAAATGAAATCACCATCCAATAAAATAGTTAATGTTAATCTAGAACCAGTTAGAAAGGGAGTATATAAAGGAAAATTTATTCCAGACGAAGTAGGTTCTTACATGATGAAGGGAATTCAAAAAGATGGCGATGAAATTGTAGGTACTGGATTAAGTGGCATCACTATACCTTATTCAGAAGAATATAAATTGATAGATAACGATAGCTTCATGGATTTTGTAGAAAAAATAGGAGGTAAGGTTATTAATGATCCTGATGAAGTATTCAGTGAAATTGATAATAAGGTGAAAACAAGCAAAAATATATCTAACATCTTATTAATAATTGCACTTATACTATGGATTGTTGATATAGCTCTTAGAAGATTTAATATTGCATCTAAAATAAATAAAATAGCTATACCTTTTAAAAGGCTAATGAGACTACTGGATAATAAAAAGGTTAAAGAAAACAAATCCCTTAAAGCTAATATTGAAGATAATAAAAGTAACATTAAAAATGAAGAGAGATCATTGAATGAAAAAGACATGAACAATGAAAAAGATACCAAGAATGATAAACCAAGAAATAACAAAACCAACAAATCTAATAAAGACAAAGACAAGAAACCTAACTTGCTGGATACTTCAGAGTTACTTGGCAATACCAAAAGGAAACGATAGGGGAGAATGATGATGAAGAGGATAATAAGATTAATAGTATGTACGTTCTTGATTTTTATATCTGTAGAAGTTAATATTGAAACATGGGCTGAAGAATATAGAGATATTGAGGTTGATGTAAACTATGGGTATGACAATATTTTTAAGTATAATGAGTACTTGCCTGTATCTGTTCATGTAAAAAATAATATAGATGATTTTGATGGCGATGTAGTATTACGTTATCATGTTAACAATAATAGTGATGGGGAATTAACCCAACGAGTTACCATAGAGAAGAATAATTCGAAAATAATGAAATTCTTGATACCAAGGATTAGTGAAGAATTATCAATCATGAAAATAATATTTCGAAAAGATAACAAAGTCATATATGAGGAAAAGCTAACTATACCCTATACTCAGGGAATCTACAATACCCTAATGTTAGGGATTCTTACAGATGATTTTGATGAACTTAGTTATATTAATTCATCAAATGATTACGTAAAGGTTGAACTTAATGAACAGAATTTTCCAAGTAATACTTTTGCCAGTAAGATTTTGGATATAATAGTTATTAACAATTTTGATTTATCCAAATTAAGTCAAGACCAACTGGATATATTGAAAAAATGGGTAAATGATGGTGGACATCTAGTAATTGGTTCTGGAGTCAATTATTCTAAGACTTTAACACTTTTACAAGATTTCATAGGAATCGATATGATTGATGGCGTCAAAGAAATTGATAGTGATATTCTGTATGATTATGTAGCAGAAGAAGCTAAAACAGATGATCACTCTTTATTAAGTATAGCATTAATTAATAGTGACAAATTGAAAAGTACAATTATAAGCGGGGATAACCATATAGTCTATAATATGAACAAAGGTAAAGGTAGGATTGATTTATTTACATTTGATTTGGGAATGGAACCAATGAAATCTTTTACACATAATAATAAATTTTTTGAGAAGTACTTTAAACAAGAATTTGAAGATATGAAAATTCTATTATCCAATAGCTATTATAATTATAATCGTACAAATAGTTTCTTAAATGTAATACCAGGACTTAAATTTCCTTCATTGTGGTCAATAATAATAATAATTGGTATATACATTATATTGATTGGACCTGTTCTATACTTAGTGCTTAAGCGTAGGAAGAAAAGACATTTAATGTGGATTATGGTACCTGTAATATCTATAGTTTTTGTTGGTATCATGTATATAAGTGGTATGAACACTAGGCTTAAAGAACCAGTGACTCAAGTTGTCAACATATTGAATTTCTCTGAAAAAGGTGGTTCTTATAATAGCTTCGGAACTGTATTGAATACAGATAAATCAAAGCTGGATATAAAATCCAATGATAGTCTATATATGATTCCATTAGAAAGCTATGACTATTATTCATTTAACCAGTCAAAAAATATGGGTATAAAAAATTATGAAGATTTTCCTGTAAGTTTCAACTGGAAATCTGGTCTCGAACCATCAATAGAATATTATAATTCTGATGTGTTCAGTAATAATAACTTTGAATTAGAGACTTCAAAGAATATTCCAGTGGAGAATAAGATTCAATTGGACTTATTATCTGAAGGAACTAAAATAATAGGTTCTATAACTAACAATTACGATTTTGGATTAAAAAATTGTGTAATATATTTTAAAAACAAAGTATATTTGATAGATGATCTGGGAACTAATGAAACAAAAAATATAGAAGACATGAAGACTAGGAATTATGACTATTTTAGAGAATATTATTGGGATGTTATTGATAGTATTGATAGCTCCTCCAATTTCAAAGAAAAAAATGATAGATATCAAGATTGCAGGATGACTGATTTTAATATGTATACTTATGAAGCGATAAATACTGAAGAAGCTATTTTTGTTGGATGGACAGATAAGAACTTCACTAATGGATTTCAAGTCAACGGTAAAAAAACTAAGAACTTTGAAAAGTCTATGATAAGTGTTATTGATACAGTTAACTATGTTAAAGGTTCTAATATCATTCTTGAATTTGGTTCAGTCAGACCTGATATAAATAATTCTATCCGTAATAATTTCATATACAGTCGTGATAAAGAGTTCAGTTATTATTATAAATTACCAACTGAAACAATAGATATTAATAAGATAAAAATCAGAAGAATAGCAAATATGAAAAATAAATATACTGAAGCAAAATATTATGTTGTTGGTACAGATAATGTAACATATCAAGAGTTTGATGATTCTATTACTATAGAGGCTGAAGAGTTGGATAAATATGTTAACACTAATGGAGAATTATTAATGGCAGTCGTTCTATCTGAAGATGAAGGAGAAGTTGATATTCCTGAAATATATATAGAAGGGATTGGGAAATAATGTTAGAGATTAGAGGACTAAAGAAAAACTATAAAAAATTTACTGCTTTAAAAGGTATAGATTTAAAAGTGGAAAAAGGAGAGATATTTGGATTTATAGGTCCAAATGGTGCTGGTAAGACAACGACAATGAAAATTGCATGTGGACTTTTGAGTCCTACTTCTGGTGAAGTGTATGTCAATGGTATCAATGCTTTACAGAATATAAGGAGAGCTAAACAGTATATTGGTTACATGCCGGATTTCTTTGGAGTCTATGATAATCTTAAGGTTACTGAGTATTTAGAATTCTATTCTTCAATTTATGGTATAAAAGGTAACGAGAGAAACAAAATGATTGAAGACCTACTAGAACTTGTTAGTCTAACTAATAAAGCCGATTTTTTTGTTGATAGCTTGTCAAGAGGTATGAAGCAAAAACTTTGTTTGGCAAGATGTCTGGTTCATAATCCTGAACTATTAGTTTTAGATGAACCTGCTTCTGGTATGGACCCTAGAGCTAGAGCAGATCTGAAAAGAATATTATGTACACTTATAGATATGGGAAAAACAGTTATCATCAGTTCACATATTTTATCTGAATTATCAGAAGTATGTACTTCCATAGGTATTATTAATAATGGAGAAATTGTTATTAGTGGAAATGTTGAAGAAGTAACAAACAAAGTATACAATAACAAGGTATTAGAGATTGAAGTCAGTGATTCTCCAGATAAAGCTGAGACAGTATTGAAGGAGATTGATTTTGTTCAAGATATCAATCCTATCGGAAACAAATTAGAAGTTTCCATTAATGGAGATAATGAGCAAATTAAGAAATTACTTAAGCTACTAGTTATAAGAGATGTTCCAATAATTACACTTAACAAGAAAACGCAAAATCTTGAAGACATATTCTTGAAAGTAACTAAAGAAGCTTAAATATTAATAATATCTATTTGGAAGGAATGAAATTATGAAATCAATTATACTAAAAGAAGCTAAGATAAAAATGAGAAGTTGGAAAAGTGTTGGTATGATAGTATCTTATGTTGCATTATTAGCATTTGGTGTTATTGTAATGTTAAGTAGTACTTTATACAGCGTATATAATAATAATCTAAGTGAAAATTATAGAAATATATATATGACAATTACTATTATACAGGTTTTAATGATATCATTTATAGTACCAATCATTGCTTCAGGTTCAATATCTCAGGAAAGGGAAAAACAAACTTTGGATATACTTCTTAGTACTAATATGAGACCTATATCCATAATAATGGGAAAATTAATGACAACAGTAAGTGTTGTACTATTGTTAATAGTCACATCTTTACCTATTTTTTCGTTCATATTCTTGTTTGGAGGACTAAATATAACATCAATCTTGAGTATGGTAGCATTTTTTATAATCATCTCATTCTTTTTTGGTTCTCTAGGAGTGTTTTTTTCAACACTATTCAAGAAGACATTAACATCAATAGTACTAACATTCTTAGTTATGATGTTTTTGACTATAGGAACAATCCTGATACCTGTAATCTATACATATATGACAAGGGATTATTCTTATTTTGAGAATAATACTTTTTTCCTTTATTATATTAACCCAGGTATAACATTCTGGGCAGTATTATTACAGCAATTTGGTGGGATAGACAGGCTCACTGGTTACTTGAATGGAGTAACATTAAATGACAATATTACAATTATAAGTTGTTGTTTATATGTACTATTATCTGTAGGATTAAATTTCGCTTCAGCATATATCCTTAATCCTATAAAAAAGAAAAAAGGTATAGAAGAGGTCAGCTATGATTGATATTAATGAAAATATAATTAGTATTATCAAGAAAGTCAGAAGAAAAATTATATTTAAGATGTTAATAGAAAATGTTCTATTGAGCTTTACTGGTGGAGTTATTGCATGTATTGTACTTGCAATAATAGCTCATTTTACACCAATAACGTTTATATATATAAAATCAGCTTATATATTGATTTTTAGTATATTAATAGGAATGGTATACTCCATATTCAATATACCAGATAATAATTACACAGCAAAAATTATAGATGAAAAAGGTTTGAAAGAAAGGACAATAACTGCTCTTGAATTAATGGAAAGTAACAATCCATATGCAAAAATTGAGATAGAAGATGCTTATTCACATTTAAGGAAAATAAACTATAAAAAAATAATTTCCTTAAAACCTCCGACCAAAAAATTTGTGATGAGTGTGTCAATGGTTACTATTTTAATTATAATATTGGCAATTCCTAATAGGCATAGAAATATTGTGGAACAAAAAGAACGAATGCATATTGTTAAAGAAGAAGAGAAAGATGAAATAGAGAAAATCAAGAAAGAAATAAAGAAAGATGTCTTCTTAACTGAGAAGGATAAAAAAGAACTTGAAAAAGAAATAGCAAAGCTCAATAAAGAGATATCAAATATTAATGATGAAAAAGAGTATAAGAAACAAGCTGAATCAAATAAAAAAATCATAGAGCACAAAAAAAATAAAGCCAAGGAAGAGAATTTTGAAAAATTAGCTAAGAAGATGTTGGGGAATAATAATTTACAGGAATTAGGAAAGGCTCTCAGTGATAAAGAATTTGATAAAGCCAAAGAAGAAATAGATAAATTGATTGAAGAAGCGAAAAAAATGAGTGATAAAGAATATAATGATATGCTGGCTAGTTTATCAGATAAGTTGGCAGGACTTGACATCAATCAATTACAAGAGGCTCTAGGTGATCTGGCTAATGAAATGGAAATGACAAACATAACACTGTCAAATAGCCAATATGCTTCCTCTAATAGCAATAATAGTAATTCAGGTAAATCTCAAAATAATAATCAAAGTTCTGGTACAGGGTCTGATAGTGGGCAGAATGGACAAGGTAGTGGACAGGGTAACTCACAAGGCAACGGACAGGGTAGCGGACAAGGTAACGGAAATGGTAATGGAAAAGGACAGGGAAGAGGTAAAGGAAGTGCCAATTCCGAAACAGATAATGAATCTATAGGTGCTTCTACAGAGGATAAGAATATTAATGGTAAACGTGGAAATAAAGATGATTCCCAGATTCAGATGACAAAAGAAGGAATATCCATAGGTGGAGAGAAAGTACCATATGTTCAGGTAATTGGTGAATATGAGAGTAAAGCCTATGAATCAATGAATACATCAGATATTCCTAAAGGAATGCAAGAAGTAGTAAAAGAATATTTTTCAGGACTTAATTGAGTTATATAAAATAATTGACATTGTAGTTTGTTAATTATCTAATATCAGTAGGTTATTAACCCATTCAGTAAAGGCTATGGATATTAGTATAAAGTTTTGTGAGCTTAGATTAGAAACTTAATGTTTATATGAGCATATATGTTGTACTATTTCAGATAAAAAAACAATTGACGGATATAGAGCCAAGAAGAAGTGGTTATAACCCAAAAATTAACAGCTGAAAAAATTTCATCTATCTAATGGTCGATTATGTGAATGGTTGGGCAGATGTTAGAAAATATTTTAGGTTGATAAATGAATATAACAAGGATTATAAAATACTATTTGAACATAGATCAGACAAAATAAGTTATGAACAATTAGAAAGCTGTTATAGATGGGTTGAGCAATTGACGAATCAATATTAAAATTAATTGATTTTAATAATATTTGTTTAATTTCCTTATTATTGGTAAAATATAATAGAAGATTTTTTAGACACAACTAATTGAATTATTATAATTTAAATGACATAATTGACTTGGAATATTTAACTACATAGTATAAATTTATAGGGAGTAGTTATCATGCTACATTTTTCTAAGTGCAAAAATCTAATATTAATTATTATTTTTATTTTATTGGACCAGATTATCAAGATATTAATAAACACTTATTGGATTGATAATTATTATGATATAAGTAATAAAATAGCTATTAAACCAATGTTAAATAAAGATTACTCATATGTGAATAGCACTTTTGGTTTTGATATGAGTTTACAAACTCATATCATATTAATAAGTCTAGTTCTATTGGTTTTAATCATAATCTACAAATATATATTGGCTAATAACACCAACCTAAGATTATTGGTACTAGGATTGAATCTATTAATTGCAGGATGTATTTGTTCCTTATCTGATAAATTTTTATGGGCTGGAAGTTTGGATTATATCTGTGTTAAAGGTTTACTGGTATTGGATTTGAAAGATATATATTTGATTATTGCTGAAATTATACTTATTATTTGGATAATTATTAAGCGTGACTTGGTATTTAGATTAAATATAAGAGATATAATTAGATTTGTTGGAGATGAATGGGCAAATTATAGGATGAAAAACGTTATTAAACATAGAAAAGTCAAATCAAATGGCAAATGATTTAATATAAAAGGAAAGGAAGCGTACTAGAATGAGGTTATCAGAATTACCCAATATAGGAAAAACACTTGAAAAAGAATTAACTGATATTGGTATACAAACTGCTGAAGAATTAAAAGGTAAATATGATCAGTTAAAAAAATAATATCATTTTACAGTTTTTATAAAGGGTAGTATTGACAAAAGTAGGGCATTTAATTATAATTTTAAAAAGAGAAATGTGTACCTCGTAAGAAAACGAGGATTTTTTTTTAATAGCTGAATGGAGGAAAAAGAAACAATGAAAAAGTACGGTTTAAACGAACTTAGGAAAATGTATCTTGAATTTTTTGAAAGCAAGAATCATCTTAAAATGAACAGTTTTCCATTAGTTCCTAAAAACGATAAAAGTTTATTATTAATAAATGCAGGTATGACACCATTAAAACCTTATTTTACTGGTCAGGAAGTACCACCAAGTAAAAGAGTTACTACTTGTCAAAAATGCATTCGTACAGGTGATATAGAGAATGTAGGAAAAACTCAGAGACATGGTACTTTTTTTGAAATGCTTGGTAATTTCTCATTTGGTGATTATTTTAAAGAAGAAGCTATAGAGTGGGCATGGGAATTTGTTACAAAAGTACTTGAATTACCAGAAGACAAATTATATGTATCTATCTATTTGGAAGATGATGAAGCAGAAAAAATATGGCATGAAAAAATTGGTTTACCTAAGGATAGAATAATACGATTAGGAAAAGAAGATAACTTCTGGGAGCATGGTACAGGTCCATGTGGTCCATGTTCAGAGATTCATTATGATCGTGGCGTGGAACATGGCTGTGGTTCACCAGATTGTAAAGTAGGTTGTGACTGTGACAGATTCATGGAATTCTGGAATCTAGTATTTACTCAATTTGAAAAAACTGAAGACGGTCAGTATGTTCCTCTTGATTTCCCTAACATAGATACAGGAATGGGACTTGAAAGACTTGCTCTTCTAATGCAGGAGGTAGATTCAATATTTGATATAGATACAATACAGGCGTTATTACAAAAAGTTTGTGATATGGCTAATGTCAAATATAAAGAAGACCCACAGAATGATATTTCCATAAGGCTTATCACTGACCATATTCGTTCAGTAAGTTTTATGATTTCTGATGGTATATTACCATCTAATGAGGGCAGAGGATATGTTCTTAGAAGATTATTAAGAAGAGCGGCTAGACATGGTAAACTTTTAGGTATAGAAGGCAAATTCTTAGCTAAGCTATGTGAAACAGTTATTGAAGTTTCCAAAGAAGCTTATCCTGAATTAGAAGAAAAGAAAGATTATATTACTAAGATAATAACTGTAGAAGAAGATAGATTCAATGAAACAATAGACCAAGGTCTAGGTATATTAAAAACTTATATTGATGAATTAGAAAAAGAAGGTAATAAGAAGCTATCTGGTGAAAAAACATTCAAATTATATGATACTTACGGTTTTCCTATTGATTTAACAAAAGAGATTCTTGAAGAAAGTAGTCTACTTGTTGATGAAGATGGTTTTAATGAAGAGATGGATAAACAAAAAACAAGAGCACGTGAAGCAAGAGCTGAAAGTAATTATATGGGTGCAGAAGAAACTGTATATAATAAATTAGATGCTTCATTGGAATCAAAATTTGTTGGATATGACAATATTAAATATAGTTCTATGGTAAAAGTCTTAACTGATGAAAAAGAAATTATCAATGTATTAAAGGAAGGTACAAAAGGAACTATATTCGTTGAAGAGACACCATTTTATGCTACTAGTGGTGGACAAATGGCTGATATAGGGTACATCACAACTGAAACAGGTAAATTTGAAGTTGAAGATGTAGTTAAGTTAATGGGAAATAAAATAGGTCATGTAGGAGTAGTTGTAGAAGGAACAATTGAGGTTAATCAAGAAGCAAAGTTGATTGTTGATGAAATTAATCGTAGAGCTACAGCTAAAAATCATAGTGCTACTCACTTATTGCAAAAAGCGTTAAGAAATGTATTAGGAAATCATGTTGAACAGGCTGGTTCTCATGTAACTCATGATAAGTTGCGTTTTGACTTTACTCATTTTCAACCATTGACAGATGATGAAATAAGACGTGTAGAAGAAGAAGTCAACTTAAAGATCATGGAAGGACTTAATATAGTTACGAAAGAAATGTCTATTGAGGAAGCTAAAAAACTAGGAGCCATGGCATTATTTGGAGAAAAATACGGTTCAACGGTTAGAGTAGTAAACATGGATGACTATAGTGTTGAATTATGTGGTGGTACACATATATCAAATACTTCTGAAGCTGGAACATTCAAGATTGTTTCTGAAACAGGGGTTGCTGCAGGTGTTAGAAGAATAGAAGCCTTAACATCCAATAACGCTATCAACTACTATAAGAATTTGGAATCATTAATAAAAGATTTTTCTAAATTACTGAAAGCTGAACCTTCAATGCTCATTAAGAAAACAGAACAGTTAATGGAAGACAATAAGAAAGTCAAACAAGAAAACGAAAAATTGAAAGCAAAACTTTCAAAAGGTGCTGCTGATGATCTATTGAATAATGTTGTAGATATAGATGGAGTCAAACTGTTAGCTGCAAATATTGAAGACCAAGATATGAATGGATTAAGAAATCTTGGAGACAGCTTGAAGCAAAAACTTGGTGAAGGTGTAATAGTATTAACAACATCCAAGGGAAGTAAAGTTAATTTGGTTGTTATGGCAACTGAAGAAGCTACTAAAAAGGGAGCACATGCAGGTAACTTAATTAGAGAAGTAGCAGGTGTTGTTGGTGGCGGTGGCGGTGGACGTCCAAATATGGCACAAGCAGGTGGTAAAAATCCTGAAAAGATAGAAGAAGCTTTAGAAAAAGCAAAAGATGTATTAAAAACTCAAATAAAATGATATACTTGATAAAGTAGATAGAGCCTAGTATAGATCAAATAAATATACTAGGCTTTACTATAGGTAGTATGTTTACAAGTAGTCATAAATAATTATTAAATCCGCACAAATGAATTATTAATATACATAATGGAATGAAGGGATATTCATGAAGATAAGAAAAATTAGTATGGTTGTAATTATTATAATGTTACTTAGTGGTTGTTCTAGTAATTCATATATTGTAAAATATGATAATGATACGATTGCATCAAGTATTAATGTAGATATAGTAGAAAATATGATAGATAAATCTTTAGTAAATCATAAGATTAGTAACGTCACATTAACAGCTGTTGGCGATATAATGTTTCACAAGTGGCAGTTATACAGAGGTTATGATAAAGAAACGGATAGCTTTGATTTTACTAACTCATTTAGATATGTAGAAGAGTATCTAAAAAATTCTGATTATACAATTGGTAATCTTGAGACTACGTTAGCTGGAAGAAATAAAGGGAGAAATATTAGACCTGAGAATGAATATAAAGGTTATCATGGTTTTCCATGTTTTAATACCCCTGAAATATTAGCATATAACATGAAAAAAGCTGGTTTTGATTTGTTATCTACAGCTAATAATCATTCTTTAGATAGTAAGGCAGAAGGGGTTATATCTACGTTGGATTTTTTAGATAAGCAAGGTCTGGCACATGTAGGAACATATAGGAATGAAGACGAGGCAGATAAAATATTTACTACAGATATAAATGATATGAAGTTTGCGTTTTTAGCGTATACATATGGGACTAATGGATTTGATGTACCAAAGGATAAACCGTATCTGATCAATTCTTTAGGAATGTATGATAGGGACAAAATTGATGACATGATATCAGAGGTCAAGAGAGCTGATGAAACAGGCGTTGATTTTGTTGTGACAATAATTCATTTTGGTAATGAATATTTTGATTATCCTAATTCCTATCAAAAAGACATTGTGGATGAATTATTTGAGGCTGGTACAGATGTTATTATTGGTAGCCATCCTCATGTCTTGCAACCATTGGAGATTAGAGATATAAAGTGTGATGATGGATCTATAAGAAAAGGTGTGGTAATATATTCATTAGGTAATTTTTTATCATCACAGAGATATACAAAACAATATCCATCACAGACAGATGTAAGTGTTATCATGGATATTAATTTTGAAAAGATAGATAATCATAGAGCAGAAATAAAAAGTATTTCCTTTGTTCCAACTTGTACTTTTAGAAACTCAAGAGAATTGGCAGTATTACCAGTAGATGAAATTCTAGACAATATAGATTCATATAATCTGGATATAAACGAGTATGGTATAAATAGACTAAATTATGCAAGAGCTAACACAATTAAACATATATTAACCTATACAGATAAAAATTATATTTATAATAACTATAAGTACACTATTTCTTTACATTAACAGGATTTTGGCAAATAATTATTTATATTATATATATAATAACTATTAAGTTTTCAAAAAACATATTGACGTATTTCTATAATATGATATAATCTAATATAGTGCTAGATAATTAATACCCCAATAGTTGTGAGGTAAGGCACAAATTGCAACTGGAGGGAGGTAGGAGTTGGCTATGTCAAACATTGTTATTAAAGATAATGAAACCCTAGATAGTGCACTCAGAAGATTTAAAAGAAGTTGCGCAAAAGCAGGGATTATGCAGGAAATTCGTAAGAGAGAACATTATGAAAAACCTAGCGTGAAACGCAAAAAAAAATCCGAAGCTGCAAGAAAACGCAAGTTCTAATTAAACCTAAAAATTTGAGGATGATTGTATGTCATTAAAAGTTCAATTGTTGCAGGATATGAAATCTGCAATGAAAGAAAAAGACACTTTACGTAAAAACACTATTCAGCTAGTCCGCTCAGCCATTCTTCAGGAAGAAAAAGACAATCACGTAGAATTATCGGATGATGATATTATTAAAATAATATCAAGTCAGGTAAAGAAGAGAAAGTCAAGCCTTCCTGAATATGAAAAAAGTGGCCGAACTGATTTAGTTGATGACTTAAAAGTAGAAATTAATATTCTGATGTCTTATTTACCCGAACAATTATCTGATGAAGAATTAATTTCTATAGTTGAAAAAACTATCGAAGAAGTTGGTGCTTCCTCAATGAAAGATATGGGTAAAGTAATGTCTGCTATTATACCAAAGGTACAAGGTAAAGCAGATAATAAAAAGGTAAGTGAAATAATTAGAAATATCTTAAAATAAAGCTGTTGATTTATCAACAGCTTTTTTAGTGTATTTTTTTACTAATTAATCTTATTATTTTTTAATTCAACTTATAGAATATTAGATATATAATAAACATATTTATGTATAAAGGAGGGGAATATGAGTTGGAGGATACCCTTCAACAAGGTGAGAGGATGAATGACAATTAATAAAAAGAAAAAAGAGAAAAATAATGATAAAAAATTTCATATAGCAGAAATATTAGAAGTGCCTAGAGATGTAGCACTTGGGGATTCAATTATAACTCTTACTGGAAAACGGGAGATGCTTATTGAAAATTATAAAGGGATAGTGGAATATGACGAACAATTTTTGAAGGTAAAAACCAAAAATGGATTAATAGAATTAGAGGGTAATCATTTCTTAATTACATATCTTACAGATGAAGAAATCAAGATAACTGGTCAAATAAAAAAAATCAAGTATTAAGATTAAGTAAGTAATATAAAATTTAAAAGAGGAAGAAGGGTGACATTTGCTTCTTGAAATATGGAAATATCTAAGAGGCTATGTTATTATAAATGTAAGTGGTTTTTCACCTGAGAGATTTATAAACCTATGTGCTAATAGAGGTATATATATATGGAATGTAAAAAGTGTTAATAATGGGTTTAATCTTTATATTAGTGCAAAAGGTTTCAAATTAATACGTCCGCTAGTTAAGAAAACAGGATGTAAGGTGAGAATAACTAGGAAAATAGGTTTACCTTTTAGATTTCTTATCTTTAGGAAGAGAAAGATATTCCTATTTGGAATGATCATTTGTATGGCAATAGTCTTTTTGTTATCTTTATTTATATGGAAAATTGATATTGAAGGTAATTCTATGTATACAGATGAACATCTTATTAAATTTCTTAATACTCAATCACATTTTGTTGGGATGTGGAAAAAAGATGTTAAGTGTAGTGAATTAGAAAAGAGCTTATTTAAGAATTATGGTAATATTAATTGGGTAACTTGCGAGATGACAGGAACAAAATTACTTATTAAAATTGAAGAAGGTCGAAATAATATTAAAATTGAAGATTTAAGTAAGCCTTGTGATATGCTATCTAATAAAAAGGGTATTATAGTTTCTATTGTAACTAGAACAGGTTCTCCTAAGGTAGTAAAAGGAGATGTTGTTGAAGAAGGGGATGTACTAGTTTCAGGTACATTAGAAATAAAGGAATTAGAAGAAATTAAAGCAATTGAATTTACCCATTCTGATGCGGATATTTATATGAAAACAATTTATCCATATCATGATGAAGTTAATTTGAAGTATGTTAATAAGATATACACTAATAATAAGAAGAAAGATAATGAATTAAAAATATTAAATTTAAAAATAAATATATTAAAACCTAGAATTAAATATAGTAATTATGATAAAATAACCATATGTGATGAAATTTGTTTATTCGACAACTTTTATTTGCCAATAAGTACTCACAAAACGTCTTACAAAGAATACAAACTAATAGAAGAAACTTATACAAATGAACAAGCAACCAATATAATAAATGAAAACATGACAAGGTATTTAAAAGAGCTACAAGATTCTAAGAAGCAAATAGTCAATAATGAAATTGAAATTATTGAATCGGCTGATAAAATAGTTGCAGATGGAATCATAGTAGTAATTGAAAAAATTGGTGAAAAAGAATACTTTGATGAAAATGAGCGGAGGCAAGGATATGAAGAATACTTTGGAGAAGACGATTCAGATACCCCATGAAATAATAGTTAATGTATTTGGACAGTATGATAATAATATTAAGATTATAGAAAAAAAATTAGGTGTTAATATCATAAATAGAGATAATGACGTTAAGATAATCGGAGAACACAAGTCTGTTAATATAGCAAATAGAGTAATCAAGCAATTAATTGATACTGCTAATAAGCAGATAGAAATAACAGAGCAAAATGTTGAGTATACATTGGCGTTATGTGAAAAACAAAAAGAAGAAGAAATGAGCAAATTAAATGATGATCTAGTATGTGTAACTCCAGGAGGTAAACACATAAGACCTAAGACATTAGGTCAAAAAAAATATATCGATCTCATAAGAAAAAAAATGATTGTATTTGGGATAGGCCCAGCTGGTACAGGTAAAACTTACTTAGCAATGGCTAATGCTATAACTGCATTTAAGAATAACGAAGTTAATAGAATTATTCTCACTAGACCAGCTATAGAAGCTGGGGAAAAACTGGGATTCTTACCTGGTGACTTGCAAAGTAAGATAGATCCTTATTTAAGACCTTTATATGATGCTCTATATGAAATTATGGGAGCTGATACATTCTTAAAAAACATGGAAAAAGGTTTGATAGAAGTAGCTCCCTTAGCTTACATGAGAGGAAGAACACTTGATAACAGTTTTATAGTATTAGATGAAGCTCAGAATACAACACCTGCTCAGATGAAAATGTTTTTAACAAGAATAGGATTCAATTCAAAAGCAGTCATTACAGGTGATGTTACACAAAAGGATTTGCCAGGTGGTCAAAAATCAGGATTAGAAGTAGCATCTAGAATCCTTAAGAATATTAATGATATAGGAATAGCTAATTTGACTAGTAAAGATGTTGTGAGACATCCATTAGTTCAAAAAATAATAAATGCTTATGAAAATTATGAGAACAAAAATATTAAACGATAAGATGGGGGAGAGATATGAAAACCAAAGAGAATCATAGGTCAAAGATAAGTTTGTTGATCACTTTTCTAGCAATATTCACAGTATTAGCTACAATAGTATCAACTGTTATAGCACTAGGTAGTAGGGATTTCTTTATTAAATTAAGTGTAGGCTGTTTTGTAATTCTATTATTTGTAATGTTATATGTATATATATACTTTTTTAATAATGATTTGTTTAAACATAAGAATAGAATATTACTTTATACTTGTATTTATATAATATTGATGATTGTTGTAGTTTCTATGAATAGACTACCCTATCTTCTTATACCAATTCCAATAGCTGGTATGCTAATAGCTATTATGATTGATAATAGATTAGGAATTATGACAAATATTTTATTGACGATAGTAGGTTTATTAGTAAGTGGTAACGGTATAGAGTTTTTTCTATTCTATACAATTTCTGGTACACTGTCTTGCCTAGTGATAACCCAAGCTAAGAAGAGAAATAAGATTGTTTTCGTATCAGGGTATTTATGTATTGTTAATATAATCTTGGTAGTCCTTATAAACCTCTATAAGAATGGTAGTTTTTCTAATTTTAATGTTACTGACTTATTTTACGGAGTTCTTAATTCCATATTTTCAGTAATAATAACTATAGGTAGTTTACCTTTATGGGAGACATTATTTGATGTTTCTACTCCATTAAAATTACTAGAATTAACTAATTCAGATCAAAAACTAATACAAAGATTATTGTTAGAAGCTCCAGGTACATATCATCATAGTCAAATGGTATCTAATTTAGCTGAAACAGCAGCTAATGATATTGGTGCAGATGCATTATTAGCTAGAACAGGAGCTCTATATCATGATATAGGTAAATTAAAAAATCCTATGTATTTTACTGAGAATCAGGATGGTGTTAATCCTCATGATGAATTAGACCCTGCTGCAAGTGCTAAGATAATAATTGAACATGTAGAATATGGAGTTAAACTTGCAATAGAAAATCACCTGCCAAAAGTAGTTAGAAGTATTATTAAACAGCATCAAGGCGATACCTTAGTTAAATACTTTTATTTTAAAGCAAAAGATAATAGTGATGGTTTTGATGTAGATGAAAATGATTTTAAGTATTCTGGACCAAAACCACAGTCAAATGAAGCAGCTATAATTATGTTAGCTGATTGTACGGAAGCTTATATAAGATCTTTACCAGAAAACGAAAGAAATTTATCTAATATTGAAAAATGTATAGAAGAAATTATAAATAATAAATTTGCTGAAGGGCAATTGAATGATTGTAATCTAAAAATAAAAGAACTACCTATTATTGGCAATTCTTTCATGAAGGTGTATAATGGATTATACCATGAAAGGGTAAAATATCCAGATAACAAAGTAGGAGGAAATGAAGTTGTCGATAATAATAAATAATGATACCGAACAAAACTTTAGTAAAGAATATGTAGATATAATAAATAAGGTGATTGCTGTCTCATTGGATCAAGAAAAATGCCCATATGAAATAGAAGTAAGCGTAACAATAACTAATAACGAACAAATAAGAAAAATCAATAAAAAACATAGAGATATGGACAAGCCAACTGATGTATTATCATTTCCATTAATAGATTTTACAAAGCCAAGTGAATTTGATGATATTGATGAAGATAATGACGAATGGTTTAATCTTGATACAGGAGAACTTATGTTAGGTGATATAATAATATCACTTGAGAGAGCTTACGAACAAGCTAAGGAATATGGACATTCAATCGAAAGAGAAATTGGGTTTTTAACTGCGCACAGCATGTTACATTTAATGGGGTATGACCATATAATAAATGAGGAAGAACAAGTTATGAAACAACAACAACAACAAATCTTAAACGAAGTAGGTCTTAAACGATGAAAAATAGACATTTAACTGATAGTTTTAAATGTGCATTTAGAGGTATATTTCAGGCATTTAAAACTGAGCGAAATTTTAAACTTCATGTTTTAGCAACGATTATTGTATTGTTACTAGCTTGGTATTTTAATTTTACCAAGTGGGAATATATAATACTTGTTATAACCATATTTATTGTTATGATAACTGAATTATTGAATACTGCTGTGGAGTATACAGTAGATTTAGTATGTGGCAACAAATATAATCAATTAGGTAAATATGCAAAAGATATCGCCGCCGGTGCAACTTTATTAGCTGCTTTTGGTGCAGTGATTATTGGATGTATATTGTTTATACCTAAAATATGATATATTATTATAAATACAAGTTTGAATTTAATTTTACTAAAGAAGGGTATGAAATAAAATGAATAAAGTACTAAATAAAGTAAATATAAAAGTAATTATGTTAGTAATAATTCTAACAATGTTCATAGTAACAGGCTGCAAGAAGAAAGTATCTGATACTAGTATAAATGAAGATAACCAGGCTGTAACCAATATAACAGATAGTGAAGAACTAGAAAACAATGATTCAACAGAGGTTGAAGATAATAAGGAAATACAAGAAGTGGAAGAAGTAGTGAATGACCATGAAGGTGAGGTAATTAATACTTTAACCGGGTTATGGATAAGTGAGGAAGCGGCTAACAGAAGACCCATTGGGATAATGATAAACAACTTAAAAGCTGCAATGCCTCAAAGTGGTATTGAACAGGCTGACATAGTATATGAAACAATTGTTGAAGGTGGTATTACAAGATTATATGCTATTTTTAGAGATTTTGATGCAAAAAAAATTGGTCCAGTCAGAAGTGCTAGGCATTACTATTTGGATTTTGCTTTTGACCATGATGCCATTTATGTTCATTACGGCAAAAGTACTTATGCAAAAGCGAAGTTCAGAGAATGGAATTCACCTCATATGGATGGATTATCAGGTTTAGATGCAGTGATGTGTTATCAAGACTCTACAAGAGTTAGACCACATAGTACATATACAAGTTATGATAAGTTATTGAAAGCATGGAAACAAGTAGGTTATAGAGAAACAAATAAAGAAGACTTTGAAGCCAAATTCAAGTTTTCAGAAGAAGAAATCAATCTAACTTCTGATATGGAAGCTACTTATATAGATCTACCATATTCTCATTATGAGCAAAAGCCATGGTTTGAATATAATGAAGAAGATAAGTTATATTACAGATTTCAATTTGGTGATAAGCATATAGATAGAGAAACTGAGGAACAATTAAAATATAATAATATCATAATACAATTTGCTAATATATGGGCAATAAAAGGTGATAAATATGGCTGCATGGATATGACGCTAGTGACTTCAGGTGATGGTTATTATATCACTAATGGAAAAGCTCAGAAAATAACTTGGAAAAAACCATCTCACTATAAACCAACATTATATTATAATGAGAATGGTGAAGAAATAGAATTAAACAAAGGTAAGACTTGGGTATCAGTATTTCCTAAGAATAGAAAAAGTAAAATTACTTTTACTAAATAAAGTTAAAGTTAATGTATGAAAGGATATGATATTGTATGAATTATAGCGAAATAGTTAATGAAGCTATGAAAGCTAAAGAAATGGCATATGTTCCATACTCAAAATTCAAAGTAGGAGCTGCTGTTATTACAAAAGGTGGTAAAATCTATACTGGATGTAATATAGAAAATGCTTCATTTGGTGCAACAAATTGTGCTGAAAGGACGGCGCTATTTAAGGCAGTATCAGAAGGAGAAAGAGAATTTGATGCTATTGCAGTAGTTAGTTCAAGTGGAGATTTCACACCTCCATGCGGTATCTGTAGACAGGTACTAGCTGAATTAATGCCAGAAGGTAAAATCATCTTAGCCAACAATAATGGATAGACTAGAGAATATATGGTTGAAGATTTATTACCTGTAAGATTTGAATTATAACTATAATTTTTGATCATTATTAATAAGATTGATATAAAAGCTATAGTATTAGTCAACAATATAAGCTGATACTATAGCTTCATTTATTTTATTAATTACATAACTTATATAAATTATAATGTAAACTTAATTTGAAAAATGTAAAATTATAGTATAAAATATATTAGATATATTTTTTTTGAGGTGTAAAGATGAATAGTTTGAAGCAAAAGAGAAAAGGCAAGAATTTAGCAGTGCAGGGTGCAATACTAGCTTCTGCTGGTATAATAGTAAGGCTAATAGGATTTGCTTATCGTATTCCATTAGTAAATACAATAGGTGAGGAAGGTATAGGATGCTATAGTAAGGCATTTGATATATACTCATTTGGTTTGATTATATCATCCTATGGACTTCCATCTGCTGTATCTAAGCTTGTATCTGCTAGGATGGCTGTAAAAAAATATAAAGAAGCCCATAAGATATTTATATCTGCATTATGTATAGCACTTCTTATTGGATTGATATCAGCAAGTATTATGTTTTTTGGTTCGTCACTATTGGCTGATTTGGTATATAGTGAAAAATCTCAATATGCTATTAAGGCTCTATCACCAACATTACTTATTTTCTCAATCATGGCTGTTTTAAGAGGATATTTCCAAGGCATGAATACAATGATACCTACAGCTGTTTCGCAAGTCATAGAACAAATTTTTAATGCTATTTTTAGTATAGTTCTAGCCAGTATTTTATTTACGAGGGGTTATGAATGGGGAGCGGCTGGTGGAACATTAGGAACAGGAATTGGTGCTTTTGCAGGATTATTGACCTTGATTGGTATTTATTTCATGTCAAGAAAATTATTCTTGAAAAGAGTTCGTAAAGATACTAATTCCGATTCAAGTATTACTCATTTCAGTTTTGGAAAACTGGTTGTTTTGACTTCAGTACCTATTATAATTGGAAGTGCAACTTTTCATTTTACTAACTTAGTAGATATGTTTATGTTTAATGATGCTCTTCGTTTCCACAATTATACCCAAGAAATGTCAGATACTTTATACGGTATACTAAATGGTAAATATAAGATTATTATTACTTTACCAGTGTCCATTGCATCAGCATTAGCTGCTGCTACCATACCAAGTATTACTACATCAATAGTATTAAAAGATAAAAAACAGATTAAAAGAAAAATAAATATGGCTATTAGATTTACCATGTTCATAGCAATTCCATCATGTGTAGGTATATTTATATTATCAGAACCTATAATAAGAATGCTGTTTGGTATCAGCAATCCCAGCAAAGCTTCATTGTTGCTTAAAATAGGTTCAATTTCAGTTGTATTTTTTGCTTTATCAACAATATCCATTGGGGTTTTACAAGGAATGGATAGATTAAGAGTACCTGTAATAAGTGCTATGAAATCATTGCTTATCAAAGTAGTTTTCAATATAATACTTTTATATGTATTTGATACTAACCTAATAGGAGCAGTAGTCACTAATATTATATTTGCATTTAGTTCAGCGTTCTTTAATATGAGAGCTATCAAGAAATATACAAGGATGAAATTTGATATAAAGAAAACTTATGTAATCCCCACTATTTCTGCACTAGTAATGGGGCTAAGCTGTAATATTGTCTATACTTTATTTGGCGCAATGAGAATAGGTAATACAATCTCTACATTGACATCAATTTTAGTAGGAGCATGTGTATATCTAATATTGTTAATAAAACTAAAAGGTTTGGATAAAGAGGAATTATATTCAGTACCAAAGGGTGAATCACTAATTAGGTTATTAACTAAGATGAGATTATTGAAATAATCTATTTTATAGAAAAATTCTTAAAAAATGCATAAAATTAATACTTATTGTAAATACTTATACCAAAAATACTCGTAAGGAGTGATTTTGGTGAGAAGTAAGAAAATATTAGTTATTGCTTCAGTGATTTGTATTATTGCTATAAGTATTATTGCAGTAAATAGATTTTATGGATACATTGTAGAAGATAATATAACAAAAAAACAAAATGATAAAATAGTACTTGATAATAACATAGAAAAAGATACTATAAAGAATAAGATTTTAGAAGATAGTAGTGAAGATTCAATTTCAAGAGACAATTATAAAGTAAAAATAACAGATATAGAACCAATAGCAAGCAGTAAAAATAATAAGGATATTATTTCTGTAGATACTGTGAAAGAGCCTAAGATCATGTCTTCAACACGTATAGAATATCAAAATTATTATACGTTAGATGATAAATTAGAAATTGAAAAAGAGATTGAACCACCATACTATATGATAAATCTGACTAGGGAACAAATGGAGGAGTTCTATCCTGAATTTCAATTAATAGCTTTTTCTCCAGAAAAGGTTATACTGAGAAGAATAATCGAGGATCGTTCTGATAAGTATTATATTATTAAAAGACATAATACCAATATTGGAGTATTTCATGATTACAGAGATAAAGGTGAAGACATCGAACTAGATGAATATCTAAGAGATACAATTGACATACCAGTCAATGATTTGGTTTGGGAAGAACAGGATAAGCTCAATAATGGAATCATTGTATATGGTGAAGAGGAACTGTCACAGAGTCTAAAGAAATTATGGCAGTTATACAGATTAAACCAAAGTGGTAAATATATTCTAAAAGAATACAACGGTGTCATGGGAGTGTTTTACGATTATAAACAAGATGAAAAATACTCATCTGATTTGAAGCAGGATAAACTGAATGATATATTAAAAGGATATTTAAGAAAAGTTATTGAAACGCCTGTTAGCGGTTTGGAAGAAGAATTGATGAATAAGTTAAAAGAAGGAATAACTGTTAATAGTGAAGTTGAGCTTATAAGGTTATTAGAAAATTATACAAGTTAATTACAGGAATAATTCATGAATTTTACTATAAAGAAGGTCTATGAGAATTATAATTATGGACTTTCTTTTTATTATTATATTTTATTAATATATTTTAGTAATATCTTTAATATCTATTTTTTAGAAATATATACTTATAAAAATATTTATTTAGACATATTATATGGAAATATAGTATTATATCTTATAATATATAAAATAAAACGTAATTAATATTGATATATTTATAAAAGGTGTTATATTATTATATAGTATTTAAATATTTATAAAATAATATTAAAAGAGGTGTATATATTGTATTTAAAAATTATAAATGTATTTGAATGCTAAAAAATAATAAAGGAGATATTTATATGAAGAAACATACTATTATTATACTAATGGTATTAGTAACGACAGTATTTAGTCTTAATACTAATGTTAATGCCCAAACAATCATTAAATTTTCAGATGTCAAAAATAATGTACTTGAACAGTACAAAAATGATGAGCAATTTAAATTAGAAATGAAGGAAAATCCTGATGGTGCAATGCAAATGATAAATTCTATCACACTAGAAAAATTAAGGCCATCTAGAAAAGCACCTAGAATAGGCGGTATGACAGGAGCGGTTTGTACTGTACCTGTAATAAAACAAGCAACAGATTTTTACTGTGGATATGCAACCATGCTACAAACTCTTTATGGAATAAATTTACAATCTAAAGTAAGTGGAACAGATAATAACAGGAAACAAGAAACTTTAGCTGAAAATGCAGGTCATAAGAATAGTTCAGCCATTGTATGGGAAGTAAAAAGAGATTTAAATACTTATCTTTCACAAAATTATTACAAATATATGCAAGGAAGTGCTATGGATAAATCTTCATTTGCAACAAAAATTTATAATAGTTTATATTATAATAGACCTGTACTATTACATGCAAAGACTAAATCTTTGCCTTATTATCATGGTCGCGATTTAGGTCATTATTTATCAGTAGATAAAATAGACTGTGAACCTATTGATAATTTAGTTAGAATTAAAGATTGCTGTTGGTATGATCAATTTCGTGGTGAATGGAATGTTAGATTATCTGAAGCATATGGAACAGTATCACCATCTGGTAGATACGTAATTTATTATTAAGGTTTTAATTCATGAAAAAAATTAATAAATTATTAATTGTTAGCTTTAGTTTTTTATTTGTAATGACTGGATGTAATAGCAAAGATAAATCATTATTTTTAGATAGTGATAATATTATTAAAGATATACAATTTGTTGAAGAAAAGAATGAAAAGTTACACATAGATACAAATATTTTACCTAATATAAAAAATGGGGAAATTTTTGATTATTCTTATGTAGATGATAAAATATACTACATCGTTGTATATGATAGTTTTAGTGAATATGTCAATGATATAGATATATATTGTTATAATATAAAAGATAAGAATACATCACTTATTTATAATTATCATGATGATAATATCAATAAATTTATGTGTGACTTAAGAGCAACTAAAGAATATCTGTTTTGGATAGATTTGTATGGTGATAAACCATATTGGAGACTTAATAAGATGACTTTAGCAGATGGTGAAATAGATATTATTAGAAAATATGAAGATAGTAATTCTACCAGTCCTCCTGCTATTAGTATCAGTAAAAATTGGGTATCTTGGTATGAATTACCTGAAGGTTCCGAAGATATATATACTGATAATAACTTATTATTATATTCTATCAAAGATGATTCAGTAATATTATTACAAGAAAAAGTTTATAGAGCTTCACCTTATTATGAAGCCCCTATTTGCGATAATTTCATTACCTACCTAACAGCAAATAAAGATAAGACTCTTTCTATAAATCAATATAATTTAGATACAAAAGAAACGTTTGAAATAAATACCAATAGTGATATTGACGAAAGGTATATTATTGATTATATGTCTAATGGAAGTTATATTGTGTGGCATGATGGAAACTATAAGACACTAATTGAACCTCATTTATTTGTTCATGATTTAAAATTATGTAAGACATATCAATTCAATACAGATAATAAAAGTGTTCTTTGTAGTAGGATTTATAGTAATTATATTATGGTAAAATATAATAACCATATTGACAATAACCTATATTTTTATGATTTAGAAGGGTTTACTAAAATTAATGTTAGTAACTATTTAGATAATGAATCTATTGATTGGTTACGTAATAGTACAGATAATTATGTAACAAGCCAATTTTATGACAAAGATGATACTGGTATTATACGTATAAATTAATAGTATGCCTTAATAATAGTAAATTAAATAGCTAGAAATAAGATAATATAACTTATAGTCATTAGAAATTGTTATAATCCATTTCGTATAAGGGTTACAGTTATTATTTATCATAAAAAATAGGTTAGGTATAAATTACTAAGAAATTATACAAGTTAATTACAGGAATCATTCATGCATTTTTACTATAAAGAAGGTCTATGAAAATTATAATTATGGACTTTCTTTTTTATATTATAGGAATAGGATGAAAGTTTACAGTAATTGTTAATTATGATACACTAATCTATATTAACAACATTAAGAGTATGTTTTTTGCTGGTCGGGAATGTGGTTATACTTATCAGACTTAATAAAATCTATTAGGAGAAGGTGTTTTAATGATTTATGTAAATAATAACAATGAATTTCATCTTACAACATCCAATACTAGTTATATCATAAAAGTATTAGAGTCCAATCACTTATCACATTTATATTATGGACGTAAAATAAGAAACAGGGATGATTTTAGTAATTTATATCATAATTATGTAACACCAGTTGGCAACGAGACTAATTATAGTAAAAAACATGAACATTATTCTTTGAACACCACTACATTAGAGTTATCAACTTATGGCAAGTCTGATTATAGAGAGCCATCATTACATATAGAGTTTAGTGATAATTCAAGAGTAAGTGATTTTCTATTCCATTCATATAACATATATGAAGGTAAAAAAGATATAGAGGGATTACCACATACTTTTCAGAACGAGGACACTGTTACGTCATTGGAGATTAAGTTATATGACCAAGTGATGGATGTATATGTGTTATTACAGTACTCTGTTTTTTATGATAGAGATGTCATTACAAGAAGTATGAAAATTGTTAATGGTGAATCAGGTAAGATTAGAATTGTCAAGGCAATGAGTTTTAATATTGATTTTGATAATTGTGATTACGACTTAATAACTCTTGAAGGAAAATGGATCAGAGAAAAGCATATACAAAAACAAAGACTTAATAAAGGAGTATACTATATTAATTCAAAAAAATTCACTTCAAGTTCAGATTTCAATCCTTTTATGTGTTTATCAGAGGCTGATACTACAGAAGACTATGGTTCCTGTTATGGTTTTTCTTTATTATACAGTGGCAATCATCAAGGGTTAGCAGAAGTCAGTCCTCATAATCAAACTAGGGTACAGATGGGAATTAATCCATTTGATTTCAGCTGGCTGTTAGATAAAAAAGAAGAATTTCAAACTCCTGAAGTGATAATGACTTATTCAAAAAATGGAATAGGAGGTATGAGCAGGAATTTTCATGATGTAATTAATCATAATCTAATACCGGTGAGATGGCAATTCAGAAAAAGACCTGTTATAGCTAATAGTTGGGAAGCAGCATATTTTGATTTTAATGAGAAGAAGTTGTTAAGACTTGCAAAAACTGCAAAAGAACTTGGCATGGAATTATTTGTACTAGATGATGGTTGGTTCAAAGGACGTAATGATGATACAACTAGTTTGGGGGATTGGGTTGAAGATAGAAAGAAGCTACCTAATGGCCTTGAAGGTCTTAGTAATAAAATTAATGAAATGGGATTAGGATTTGGATTATGGGTAGAACCTGAAATGATATCACAAGAGAGTGATTTGTATAAAAGACATCCAAGTTGGGCTATAAAACTCGAAAATAGAGAACCATCACTTGGAAGAAATCAATTAATGCTGGATATGGCTAATCCTAATGTAATAAATTATTTATATAAACAACTTAGCAGTGTATTCAGACGAGGAAAGGTCAAGTATGTTAAGTGGGATATGAATAGGTGTGTAACTGATGTTTATTCTTCATATCTACCAAAACATAGACAAAAAGAATTGGCACATAGATACATTTTGGGATTATACGATTTACTGAATAGATTGAAAACAGATTTTGAGGATATATTATTTGAAAGTTGTGCTAGTGGTGGTAATAGGTATGACTTAGGAATGTTATATTATATGCCCCAAACATGGGCAAGTGATAATACTGACCCTGGTGAAAGAATGAATATTCAATATGGTTCATCGTTAATTTATCCACTAAGTACCCTTGGAGCTCATGTTGGTTCTAACCCTTCACATCAAGTATTGAGACAAAACAGTATTGAATCAAGATTCAACGTGGCTTGTTTTGGACTATTGGGTTATGAACTTAATTTGAATAATCTTTCTAACTTTGAGAAAAAGGCTATTAAAAAACAAGTGGAGTTTTATAAGAAACATAGAAAGTTATTACAGTATGGTACATTCTATAGAATTAAATCACCATTTGAAACAAATTATGCCATATGGATGGTAGTTTCTAAGGATAAAGAAGAAGCCATTGTGGGCTACTATCAAAAACTGCAAGAAAGCAATAAAAGTTTGGAAACCATTAAATTAAAAGGTTTAGAAGAACAGTACATGTATCATCTGGAATCAAGGGCACAATTTATGAATATAGAGAGATTTGGTGAATTAATCAATGATTATGTACCTTTTAATGTGAAGATCAACGGGGTAAGAGGAATTATACATAAAACAATATCTGATAATTATATGTACAAGAATGATGTTCAAAAGATAGATGAGTATGGTGATAGCTTGATGTATGCTGGATTAAAGCCTTTACAACAATTCAATGGAGCTGGATTTGGTGATCAGGTAAGATATATTGGAGACTTTGGTTCAAGAATTTACTACTTGAAAAAAGTTGAAGTCATGGAAGAATAATACATTGTTTATAAAATATCCTTGCATTCATATAATAAATAACTTAAAATAGTTTTATTATATGATGTGAGGTTTTTTTATGGCTAAAAATAAGATTGTTATTATTGGTGGTGGAGCTTCAGGGTTAGTTGCAGCAATTGTCGCAGCAAGAAATGGAGCAAAAGTTACCATCTTAGAAAGAAAAGATAGAATTGGGAAAAAAATACTGGCTACAGGGAATGGTAGATGTAATCTAACCAACATGCACTGTTCTAGTAAATATTTTCATGGTGGAGATAAGGATTTCATTACAAAGATATTAGAGCAGTTTGATGTAAATGAAACACTGGAGTTTTTTAGTGAATTAGGGATATATCCTATTACTGTAGATAGTGGAAAAGTTTATCCTAATTCATTACAAGCAAGCTCGGTATTGGATGTACTAAGACTGGAAGCGGATAGATTAAAAATAAAGATAGAATGCAATGCTGAAGTTACTAAGATTGAGCGAAGTAATAACTTTGTCGTTTATACAAAGGATAAAAAATATTATGGTAATAAAATCATTATAGCAGCAGGAGGGAAATCTTCTCCTGACCTAGGCTCTAATGGTAGCGGATTTACATTAGCTAAATCTTTTGGACATACTATTAAAAAGCCCATACCTTCTTTGGTTCAGCTTAAGTCTGGTGCTGATTTCTTGAAACAAATAAAAGGTGTCAAAATAAATGCTTTGGCTAAAATAATAGATGAGAATAATGAAATAATACGCAAAGAATACGGAGAAATATTGTTTACAGATTATGGTATATCAGGTCCACCTATTTTACAGATTAGTAGAATTGCTTCTGATTATCTTAATGATAATAAGAGAGTTAGTGTAGACATTGACTTTTTTCATGACTTATCAGATAAGAAATTGGATCAAATTCTGTTGAAGAGGTTGACTTCTATGCCTAATAAAACTATACAAGAGAATTTTATCGGGTTGATTAACAAAAGATTAATCAATATAATTATAAAAGAAGCGGGTATAGCACCTATTAAAAAATCTGCTGACATTAAAAAAGAAGAAAGAAATAAGCTTGTATCTATTCTAAAAAAATTCTCATTGATTATAACTGGTACCAATCAATGGAATCAATCACAAGTTACTGCAGGTGGTATCATAACAAGTGAAATAGATGAGGTTACTCTGGAATCGAAGAAAGTTAAAGATGTATATCTTGCAGGAGAGGTTATAGATGTAGATGGTGATTGTGGAGGGTATAATTTGCAATGGGCTTGGAGTTCAGGGGTTGTTGCAGGTATGAATGCTAGTAAATGAGGTATGATAGTGGCTTATGGTCGCTTAGAAGGTATAGGGGGAATATTCCGTCAGCTAATTAAACGTCCATGTTCATTAAATAATAAAAAGACATCGAGTCTTATTATTATTTCTGACAGTCCAGTTGGGCTGCCAGATTAAATGCTGAGTTCGCCGTCCATGGCTCACTGCTCCATATTCCCCCTATACCTTCTAAGCTCTGTGTTGCATTTATACCTTATATAGGTTTCATCTTAAATATTGGCAAGAAAATTGAATCATGAAAGGATAAGTTAGATGTTACGACTACAGCAAATTAAGTTTGGTCTTGATCATAATGAAAATGATATTTCTAGAAGAATAAGAAAAGAATTAAGGATAAATGAGGATATTAAGTTTTCTTATAGGATTGTGAAAAAATCTATTGATGCTAGAAAAAAAAATGATATAAAGATAGTTTATACCTTTGATATAAAGATTGATAATGAGAATAAAATATTGGCTAAGAAAGGGAATCGTTCCCTTTGTTTTGTTAATAATAAGAAATATGAATTTCCTAATAGAAATGCTAGTTTTGTGGATAGACCAATAATAGTTGGATCAGGTCCTGCAGGACTTTTTTGCGGGCTTGTATTGGCTGAGAATGGCTATGCTCCTATTATCCTAGAGAGAGGACAAAATATGGATAATCGTGTGAAGGATGTGGAGCGATTTATAGCTACTAATGAGTTTTCTATCAAGTCTAATATTCAATTTGGTGAAGGTGGAGCTGGAACCTTTTCAGATGGAAAGTTAAATACTATGGTTAAGGATAAATTTCTTAGAAATAGAAAAGTATTAGAGGAATTTGTTGAATGTGGAGCTCCTGAAGAAATATTATACTATAATAAACCTCATATTGGTACTGATTATCTTAGGAAAGTTGTAAAAAACATTAGAAAGAAAATTATTGATTTAGGTGGAGAGGTAAGATTTAATAGTAGGGTTACATCTTTGTTGGCTGATGAAGGTTGTATAGCTGGAGTAGTTGTTAATAATACAAGTGAAATAAAGTCTAGGAATGTTATTCTTGCAATAGGACATAGTGCAAGAGATACGTTTTCCATGTTAAAGGATAATAATATACTTATTGAAAAGAAACCATTTGCTATTGGACTTAGGATTGAGCATCCTCAGGATTTAATTAATAGATCACAATATGGAAATAGTTATGAACATAAAAGCTTACCAGTTGCTGATTATAAATTAACACATCATTGTAATAATGGAAGAGGAGTATATTCATTCTGTATGTGTCCTGGAGGACATGTTGTCAATGCTAGTTCAGAAGAGGGTAGAGTTGTTACTAATGGTATGAGTAATTTTCTAAGAAATGCTGATAATGCTAATAGTGCACTCTTGGTCAATATAACTCCAGAAGATTTTTTTGAGGATGATGTACTAGCAGGTGTGGCTTTTCAAAGAAAATGGGAAGAATCAGCCTATATTGCTGGAGGTAGCAATTATAATATTCCTATTCAGCAATCCATAGATTTCATGAATAATAAAATATCAACAAACATTGGTGATGTTCATCCTTCTCTAGGTGATAAAGCAACCCTTTCTAATCTTAATGATTGTTTACCTAATTATGTTTGTGATGCCATAAAAGAGGGAATAATAGCTTTTGATAAGAAAATTAAGGGATTTGCAAGAGAAGATGCTATTTTGTCAGGGGTTGAAACCAGATCTTCTTCGCCTATAAGAATCATTCGAGATAAGGATTACGAAAGTAATATAAGAGGATTATATCCTTGTGGAGAAGGCGCAGGTTATGCAGGTGGTATCATGTCAGCTGCTATGGATGGTATTAAAGTTGCTGAAGCTGTAGCAAATAGGGGTACAAAAAAATAGTTAATAAAAGAACTTGTTAATTCTCAATTGGATAAAAATTAACAAGTTCTATTTATTTAATTTAATTCAATGCTGTCAGAAACATAATAACTATACCCTTTTTTAATATAGTATCTAGAGAGTTTTTTGCGTAATTTTTTGTTAGAGGTGTATTCGATAACATATATATTTACACCGTTTTTATTAAGTCTATCAATGTGATTTAAAAGGAAATCACAATCTTCTTTATCATTTTCTATTAAATCATTATTAACAAAGTCAATTTTACTGAAAATCGATTCATGGTTAACACCATAAACTAAGTTAGAAACATTCATATTTTTATTTAAGGAATCATTGAAAAATTCATAACCACCATTAGCAATAAGAGGTAGATTATACTGTTTGTTCAAACGTGTTATTATATCTAATAAGCCAGTATATACCTCATAATTATTATATAGGTAATAATTATCCAAATTATCAAGGAAAAATCCATCAATACCTTTATCATACAAATTTTTTGCAAGAACATCTATAATGTAATTACGACATTTTTCGTTAGCCAAATCCAACCATTTTTCTTCAGGCCAATTTTCATAATCATCTAAAGTCATATCTTTGAAATAATCATAGTAGGGGCGAAAATCTTCGATCGATCCAATATTAAGATAACTGTATACCTTAACATTTTCTTTATGTAGAGTGTCTATTTGATCATTATCATAATAGAAAGCATCTATGACAATCTCATCAAAATCAATAAATTCATTAATTGTTTCAGGAGAAGAACCAATGAAAACTCCATAGGAAGTATTAACCAGTGTGCTACTTGATAAACAATATAGGAAAAATGGAATCACTAATATTAGGTATAATAATCTTGTCATATAAACATATCCTTTCGTATTTATTGCGTACAAAATATCATAAAACCCTAAGAAACATCAAAAACGACAAAATTAATTTACAAAAAAAGTTGATAATGATATAATACATTATAATTATTAATATTATATAGATTAAAAATAATTAAATACAAAAGTAAAATGCCTAAATAGTTAACAATAACAACTTATATTTATTTTAACAGAATAATAATTATTGTTAAAGTCTTTTCATCAAATATATTCTAATTTAATTGTTTTTATAATATTAAAAGCTAAGGAAGTGTTTCATGAAGACATTAGGAAAAGTGTTAATAACTGGAGGATATGGATTTATTGGTTCTCATGTGGCTGAGAGATTCAATAAAGAAGGATACAAAATCTATATACTTGATGATTTGTCATCTGGTAGGGCAGATAATACTACAATAAAACACAAAAAATTCAATCTGAATATCACTGATCAAAAATGCGAAGAAATATTTAGAAGCAATAGATTTGACGTTGTTGTTCATCTTGCTGCAGTAACAGAGAATCATGAGTTTAACAAGTCATTAAATGAATATACAAAGTCTAATATTCTTGGTTTATCAAATATATTGGAGCTTTCGTCTAAATATAACGTATCTAAAGTTATATTTGCTTCTTCAGCAGATATATATGGTAATAAAGGTAATGGACCATATACTGAGGAAATGAAAGTTATGCCTCACAATTCTCTAGGTATTAGTAAAGAAGCAGGAGAAGGATATTGTAAATATTATAGCAAACGTTATAACCTTGAGACAGTAATTCTTAGAATATCTAATGTATATGGTCCAAGACAGCCAAAACAAAACGGAAACTTATCAAATATTTTACAAAAAGTTTCTGATGATGAAAAATTAGTTATAAATGATAATTGTTATGAAACAAGGGATTATATTTATGTTGAAGATGTAGCTTTTGCCATTTATCAATGTGCTACAAGGCAATGTGAAGGTACATTTAATTTATCTACCAATACAGAAAATAGTCTTAAGGATATTTTCGAGCATCTAAAGAAAGTTACGGATATTGATAATGTAACTTATGTAGATTCTATTAGAAACATTGGACAACATAGGTTAGATAATTCCCTATTGATTAATACAGTTAATTGGAAACCCAAATATTCTTTGGAAGAAGGATTGAAAAAGACTTTGGTTTGGAATAATATCCATAATGATAGAGCTGAGGATATTACCAAAACTAAGGTAGATAATACAGAAAAAAACAGTCATAAGATATTACCTTATCTCGAAAATTTCATAGGATTTATGATTATTGCTGTTTTTTCTTATATGCAGATATTACGTGAAGATATAGCGTATAATTATTACTGGGATTATAAGCTTATTTATATTATACTTATTGGGATTGTTTATGGTATAAAACAAGTTAGTATTGCAATAGCTCTAAGCTGTTTGTTGCAGATAGTATTGTATTTATATACTGGAAGAGATATTATATCATTTTTTTATAATGTGGATAATATTACTCATCTATCTATTTATATACTTATTGGTCTTATTATAGGTTATGTTATTGATCGTAAAAACAGAGATATTAGATTTACCAACGAGGCATATGATCAGTCACTAGAAGATTATTCTTTTCTTAATCAAATATATGACAGTATTCTTATACAAAAAAACAAATTGGAAAACCAAATTATTGATTCCAATGACAGCTTTGCTAAGATATATGAGACTACAGCAAAATTAGAGAGTGTTGAAGTAGAGGATATTTATACAGGAGCTATCAATGTAATCGAGAAAATAATGAAAACAGATAGAGTAACTTTATATATATTAGACAATACAAAAAGTTTTATGAGGCTAGTAGCCAAGTCAAAAAAACTGGGTAAAAGTATTCCAGTTTCCGTTAAAGTTAGTGATTATGATGAGATACAAGATGTTATTAATAATAAAGGTGTTTATGTTAATCGAAAACTGAAACCTAATATTCCTATTCTTATTTCGCCAGTATATGATAATGAAGATGTAGTTGGCATTGTATCAATACATAATGTTAAATTTGAAGAATTATCACTATATTATGAGAATTTATTTCATGTAGTTATGAGACTTATTTCCAGTTCATTATCAAGAGCTTATCGTTATAAAGAAGATACAAAATATATGAGATACAAAGAGGATACTAGATTTCTTCAAGGAGAAGCATTTTTCAATTTACTAAAAAGTAAGGAAAAAGCTAGAATAAGTTTTGAAATTGATTATATGGTATTGTCAGTAGAGCATTCTACAGATAAGACAGATGAAGAATATTATAAGTTATTATCACGTAGACTTAGTAAAGTTATAAGAGAAACGGATTATCTATGTATGGATGAAGATAATAATGTCTATATACTCTTATCTAATATTGACCAAGAGGATGCCCCGCTTGTTATAGAGAGATTTAGAATGAATGACGTCTATGTAACTATTGTTGAAAGTGAAAAGCTTTTAAGTGCATAACCATTACACTTTATAAATTATAAGTAAAATAATATGTTACAAAGGAATGGTTAGATGAATAATTTGGAATTAATAAATTACAAATACTATTTTATGATTTATACATGTATCTGTATCTTATATAGTCTGTGTTTTTATAAAAAAAGTCGGCAAATGGTAATTATAAGATTAGTAATCACGATGGTTCTTCCTATTATTGGATTTGTTTTCTTTATAGTGATTGATATTAGTCTTAGGAGTAAAGGTAAAGAACATGATTTTGATTTTAATCAGATAACATCTTCAAGTGATTATTCCATATTTGATTGGAATAATAAAAGAGATATTATTCCAATAGAAGAGGCTCTTCTTCTTAATGATAATATAGTAAAACGAGATTTAGTCATTAATATGGTTAAAGAAAAAAGACTAAGTAATGTCAATGGGTTAAAACTAGCTTTGCAAGATGAAGATACAGAAACAAGCCATTATGCAGCAAGTGCAATCATGCAGATTAAGAGTGAATTTGAAAATAAGATAAAAGAGATATCTGTTAAATATGAACAAAATAACAATGACAGTGAATTAATAGGAGAGTACATCAGTATTTTAAAAGATTATATAGATAGTGGTCTTATGGAAAGACAAATGGAAAAAAGATTTAGAAATGATTATTCAAAATTATTAGCACAGATTATTAATTTAGGTACAAAAGAGAAAGAGTACTATATAATGAAAATTAATATAGATTTGGATATGGAAGACTATCAGCAAGCAAGATACTTCTGTAATTTGTTTCTAGACAAGTTTGAAAAGCTAGAAGATCCATATCTCTTATATATGAAATTGTATTATAGTCTCAAAGATTATGATATGTTGAATAAGACGATTGAACAACTAGTTGAACTTCCTATCAGTTTATCAAATGAAGCGCTTAATAAAATTAGATTCTGGACGGCGATGACTTAATGAAAAATAAGACAGTTATTTACATAATTATAATTTTAATAGGTATTATGGGTATTGCGTATGGAGGTATGCACTCAGGGTATGTTCTAAAATTAATAAAGAACGTTAATGAGTACAATAAGATTGAGAATTATGGATTACTTAATTCTCAGCATATTAATGATATTGAAAAAGAACTATTTGAAAAACATTTAATAATCTATGATAAAAATTCAATTGGTGGAGAATTAGTAAAAGACAATGTAATAAAAACATATGAGTATATGAAAAAAGATTATGATCTAATAGAAGTAAAAGATGTAAAAACTATTAATCAAAGTTACGAAACCATAGTGGTAACATCGGATATGGAAACTTTTTCATCATTTGAAGATTTAGAAAGGTATGTGGCTGATGGTGGACATGCTTTTATAGTCTATCATACCACTACTGATGGTTTTATTAATACAATCTTTGGTATTGAAGAAGCAGGTAAAACAGTTGAATCTAACGGTATATTGTTAAAAGATAACTTGCTTATTAAAAATGATGGCTATAAACTCAATAATAATGCTATAACTAATTCAATGAGAGATGTTACACTAAGCAAAGGTACAACTGTTTATGCAGAAACAGCTGATTCTATACCTCTTTTATGGGATATTGATTATAAAAAAGGTAAGTTTATGATTTTTAATGGAACATGTTTAGAAGGCAAGGAAAACAGAGGGATATTAGCAGGAGCTTTGGGATTATTAGTTGAAGATTATATTTATCCCATTCTTAATGCCAAAATATGTTATATTGATGATTTCCCTTCACCTATTCCTAGTGGATTTAATGAAAACATATATAGAGACTATGGTCTTACAATTGAAGAATTCTACAAAAGAGTTTGGTGGCCTGATATATTAAAAGGTGCTAAGTTATATGATGTCAAATATACAGGAGTAATTATTGAAACTTATAATGATGATGTAACCCCTCCATTTGACTCAGGAAGTTATGATACAAAAGATAATTTAATTATGTATGGACGAGAATTATTGAAAAATAATGGAGAACTTGGTTTTCATGGTTATAATCATCAATCTTTTGCACCAGAAGGTTTTATAAAAGAAGATTTGGGATATAACTCATGGGAAAGTACTGAAGACATGAAGGAAGCATTAAAGGAAATTAATCGTTTTTCTAAGGAAGTATTTCCTTATTATAATTTCAAAGTTTATGTACCACCATCTAATATATTACATCCTATGGGAAGAGCAGCTATTAAGGAAGCTGTTCCTAGTATGAATATCTTAGCTAGTTTATACCTTGCTGGGGAAGGATCTGATGCTTATGTTCAGGAGTTTGAAATCGCTAAGGATCAAATAATTGAATTACCCCGTATAACATATGATTATATCAATGAGGAAGGTGAAGATTGGTTTATATATACAACTATTAATTTGCTTGGTGTGTTTTCACATTTCATTCATCCTGATGATATCTTGGATCCAAAAAGAAATATGGGATATTCTTGGGAGGAAATGAAAGAACAATATAATGAAATGTTAAAAGACATAAAAGATAAATATGGATGGCTAAGAAGTATGACTGCTTCACAAGCAGCAGAAGAATTAAAAAAGTACTTACAATGTGATGTAAAATTTGTCAAGAATGAAGATGAGATTTATGGTTTTATGACAAATTTTAGAAAAGATATGTATTTTATACTACGGACAGAAAAAGAAATAAAGAAAACTATTAGTTGCACAGTAATAGAAATTGATAAAGATGTATATCTGGTTCATACAAAAGAGCCTGAATTTGCTGTCAAATTCTAAATATATAAGTAGAATTAAATTAATTAATTAATTCTACTTATAAAATCAAGAGAAATATATTGAACTTTTAAAATGGGTGTATAGATAATTAAAATAGAAAGAAAGGATGGATAATATGAGGATATGTCTAATTACAGAGGGAAGTTATCCTTATGTTATAGGTGGGGTTTCTTCGTGGATTGATGCATTAATAAGTAATTTTCCACAGCATGAATTCATTCTTTATTGTATAGGTGCTAAAGAGGCACAAAGAGGTAAATATTTATATAAAATCCACGATAATACTACAGAAATTAAAGAAATTTTTCTTGATGAATTTCTAAAAGAAAAAGGTAAGTATGGAAAAAGATATAAAATAGATCCTATACATACGAAAATTATATCTGATATATTATGTGGAGAAAATATTGATTGGTATGAATTTTTTATATGCATTAGGAATATCGGTTTCAAGAATGTATCAGAATTTTTTATGAGTAAGAGTTTTTTTGACATTATAAAACAAGTCTATGATAATAAATATGCTCATATTCCATTTACGGAATATTTTTGGACTATAAGGTCAATGTTACTACCATTATTCAATCTACTTGTGCAGGATATACCAAAAGCAGATATTTACCATAGTGTTGCAACTGGTTATGCCGGTATTATTGCTAGTTTGGGAAGTGCTTTGTATAATAAGCCTTTTCTATTAACAGAACATGGCATTTATTCAAGAGAAAGGGAAGAAGAAATTATCAAGGCTGATTGGGTGAAAGGATATCTAAAAGATATATGGATTGATTTTTTTAATCTACTGGGTAATTGTTCTTATGATTGTGCTTGTAAAGTAGTTAGTTTGTTTGAAAAAAATAGGGAGATTGAGATAGATATTGGTTGTGAAAAAGAAAAAACAATGATTATTCATAACGGTATTGATGTAGATAAATATAAGGATATAACTCAAAAACAACCAGATGATGAATTTATAAACATAGGAGCTATCATTAGAGTTGTACCTATAAAAGATATTAAGACTATGATAGAAGCGTTTTCTTATGTGAAGAGACGAATCCCTAATGTACGATTCTATATTATGGGACCAATTGATGAAGAGCCAGAGTATTATGAGGAATGTCAAAGTCTAGTTGATATACTTAAGGTTGAAGATATTATATTTACTGGGAGAGTTAACATAATAGATTATCTTGGCAAGATGGATATTCTTGTATTAACCAGTATAAGTGAAGGACAGCCTTTAGCTATACTTGAAGGATTGGCATGTAAGAAACCATTTGTCACTACCAATGTAGGTAGCTGTAAAGAGCTTTTATATGGAAATGAAGAGGATAATTACGGCTTGGCAGGATTAGTAGTGCCAGTAATGGATTATGAAGAAATAGGAAAAGCAGTGGTGAAACTATGTAAAAATAAAGAACTTAGAGAACAGATGGGACAAAATGGATATGAACGGGTATCTCATTTTTACACACATGATATGTTTATTGATCAGTATGACAAATTATATAATAGGTTGGTGGAAGAATGGCAGGAATAGGTTTTAGGTTGAAAAAACTGTTTAGTGACAAAGGATATTTATATAAACTTAGAGCGTATTTTTTCTCAACTATTGTTACAACAGGACCGATTATTATGTGTACATGTCTTATTGTGTTTATACAATTATTTATGAATGCAGTTAAACTACCTTATTTACAAAAACAATTGATTATAGGATCAATTGTGTATCCTTTTGTTTTTTCACAGATTATTACTAGTATTTTCTCTATGGTCATAACAAGATATGTATCAGATTTATTATATAAAAAAGAATATAATAAGATAAATGCATCTTATTTGGGCGTCATAACCCTCTCGTTAATTATTGGAGGAGTTTTGGGATTTGTATTTTACGCAAGGTCTCCTCTTCAAATAAGATATAAGATTCCACCTTATATTTTATTCATGGAACTTATTATCCTATGGTTACAGACAGTTTACTTATCTGCTTTTAGGGATTATATGAGAATTGTTAAGGGATTCTTATATGGAATTTTAATTACTGTAATAACAGTCTATGTTTGTCTTAGTGTACTACGGTTGGATGTTACCATGTCTATATTAATTGGGATGGATGTAGGTTTTTTTGTGATAGTATCCATATTGACTTATTATATCATCAAATATTTTAATAAACTTGGTAAAGATTATTTTGTATTTATTAAATATATAGATAAATATGCTTCATTAATATATGTATCATTTTTTTATACATTGGGTATATATGGACATAATTTCCTGTTTTGGCGAAGTAATCTAGGTGTAACTATTTTTGAAACATATGTTTTTGCACCAGTATATGATGTAGCTGTCTTTTATGCTTTTTTAACTGTATTACCAGCTACGGTTATATTTGTTGTTAATGTAGAGACTTCCTTTTATGATAGGTATAAAGAGTACTATAGTCTAATTACCACAGGTGGTAATGGTATGGAAATATCTAAAGCAAGAGATAGAATGATTTTTGTTCTTTGGCAGGAGATAAGAAAATTAATAGAGATACAATTTTTTATATCTCTTCTTTGTATGATTTTAGGAAATATCTTCTTGCCGTATGTTGGTGTAACAGGTTTATCATTGAATATTTTCATTATCTTATCATTAGGTTCGTTTTGCTGTTTTATGATGTTTTTTATTATGCTTATCATGTTATACTTTGAAGATAGAAAAGGTGCTGCAATGATTATATCCATTTTCTTTATTGGGAACATTCTATTGACTCAGGTTTCCATAAGGTTAGGGGAGGTATATTATGGTTTTGGTTTTTTTATTGCTTCCATAATTGGATTTTCAATAGCGGTAACAAGATTAACCAATTATTTGAATGAAATTGACTATCATACATTTTGTTCGCAGCCAGTAATCGCAAGAGAAAATTCTGGTGTATTTCATAGGATTGTAAAAGTATTATACAAAGAGCATACAGAAAAATAAACCAATATCTATCAGAATAAAATCAAAAAGGGGAGCTTAGTTTGAAGATAAAAAGATATATTCCTTTTATTCTATTGTGTGTAATTTTTACTATATCTTTATTTATGTTATTCAGTGGAGATAAATATAAGCACGATAGTATGATTGTTGATAATGATGAATTAAATAAAGATTCCATGCTTGAACAGGAGGAAGTTGATTTGATTAAGCCTCCGGTACCACCTAGTAAGATAGTTATTGAGGAACATATTAATGGTATTCAATTGTCATGGGAACCTATACAAGATGTTTCTGCTTATGAGATTAAGATTAATGATGAAGCAGTTGTAAGTACAAGTACTAATGAATATATCCATAAGGGTATTAAGCCAGGTATTAGGTATACATATAATATAAGATCCATTGATAAATATGGTATTGGCAAGTGGAGCAAATCAATATATGGTATACCAAAAAAACCAGAAAAAATAATTCTCGATGAAAAAATAGAGATGGATGGGGCTATAAGTGATTGGGAGGGTATTAATCCTTTATTTTCAAATGAACAGTTAGGTATAACTGTTGTCTACGATAATGACAATATGTATTTAATGGTGCATGGGGAACAGATTCAAGATGGACACTGTTTTTATATTGATTGTGATAGTAATAAGAATACAGGTTATATTCAAACTGGTTGGATAGGTACAGGTGTTGAATTTATGGTATGTGATTCTACATTATATCAATATAAAGGAAAAGGGTCAGATTGGTTATGGGATAACATGACAGATATTGATTATTTTATAGGGAACAATATAGCAGAATTCATTATCCCACTTGCTAGTATGGGTATCACTGACGTTTTAGATATAAGAATGGGATATTCACTTGGAGAAGATATTCATATACCTGATAAGAGCAATGAAATGTTTTTTGTTAGCCAAGAGATTCTATATGATTTATCAGCTATAAAACCACCTGCCTTACTAGGTACAGAAATCACAGCTTCTAAAATAATAATAAAATTTGAAGGTGTGGACAAGGCTGAGGGTTATGAAATGGAAGTTGATAATAAGATTATTAATCTTGAAAAAGAAAATTTCTATCGACATACAGGGCTTGAGCCAGGCAGCAATCATACATATCGTATAAGGGCAAAATCAAGTGAAAGAAATAGTCTATGGAGTAAGAAATGGGTATTACAGACACATTCCATGAATCCAGTACCTGGCAAGATAAAGGTTGATGGAAAGATCAATGATTGGACATATCTATATAAAGAATTGGCTAGTGACAAGCTAACTAGTGGTATTTATACTGCATGGACTAATAATACTCTTGGATTGCTAGTAATTAATCCCGATATGGGTAATGACGATATTATATATATTGATAGTGGTAATGAAAATAGTGTTGGATACAAATCCCTGCCATGGAATTATCCAAAAGCAGATTATCTCATTGATGGTAAAACTATCAGTAGATATATAGGTAATGGAAGTGATTGGAAATGGTATCCAATGGGAGAAGCGTCTGTTGTTAAGACAAAAGAAATAATAGAAGTTAAAATAGATATATCACTATTTGATTTCAAAAAACCTCGTGAGATTGGATTAGGGTTCATGTTAGATGATAATAACTGTATACCATCTGAAGGAAAAGACATGATATCAGGATATAAAGTCTTAACTGATATTGCTCAACAGTTATATAGTCCAGAGCAGGTAGAACTTCTTTCAGGGTCTAGGAGTATTGATATGAAGTGGGAACCTGTTTATGGCGCACAAAAGTATGAAATAGAAGTTAATGGCAAGATAATTGGTACCAGTCAAAAAAGTGAATATAAACATATAGATATAATTCCAAACACCACGTATTCATATAGAATAAGGGCTATTAATGATGATGTAATCAGTTCATGGAGCCAACCATTCACGAGGAAGACATTGGCTGACAATATTAAGATTAGTGTTGATGGCAGGTCTGAAGATTGGAATAAACTTATGCTGAGTGCTTATGATGAAAAAAATAATGTAAAACTTTATACATTACAAGATAAAAAAGGTCTGTACTTTCTTATACAAGGAGAAAAATTGAATGGTGAAAGCAATATTTATTTAGATGTTGATGGTAGCAGTACTGGTTATAATGTATTAGAATGGCAGCAGTCAGGCGCTGATTACTTGTTATATGAAAACTATGTTTCTAAGTATACAGGTAATGGAGAAAATTGGTCTTGGAAAGATATTGGTGAAGCTAATATCATTTCAGAGAGCAATATGATAGAAGGATATATAGATTTTCAGTTACTGGATAATAGCAATAAGAATGAATTAATGATTGGGTTTATTAATAATGATGTCATATATTTACCTTCAGCTTTACAGGGAATGATTAAGGCTAATCATGTTGGGGCAGTATACCAAGATTTAGAAACACCTTCGTCTGTAGTTGTTCAACCTACAATTGATTATATTTCTTTAGAATGGGAAGGAGTAAAAGGAGCTACTTCTTATGAGATTGAAAAAAATAATAAAATTATTCAGGTAGATTCAACTAGCTATAAGGATATGGATGTCCAAGCAGGAAAAGAGTATACATATCGTATTCGCAGCAAGAATTCTTATACAACTAGTGGTTGGAGTGAGAAAGTTACAAAGACATTGATAGCTTTAGAACCACATATTAAACTTGATGGGATAACAACTGATTGGATTGGGATAGAGCCAGTTGCAGATAATGAAATTATTAGTTTATATGCTTATATTGATAAGTACTATTTGAATATCATGGTACAGGAAAAAGAAGTAAGTAAGGAGAATTATATCTATATTGATGTGGACAATGATAATAAAACAGGATATAGAAACTCTAATTGGGTAGATTGTGGAGTAGATTATGTGGTAATTAACGGATATCTTCATAAGTATGTAGGTGATGGTGATAATTGGTCATTTGAATATATAAGAGAGATTACTAGCATTAAGAAAGGTAATGTTCATGAGATCAAACTGGTTAAAGGTTATATTGGTATGAAGAATTCTGATATAATAAAATTAGGATACAGCGATAATGTAGATAAGAATATACCAAAAGAAGGTAGTGAGATGGTAATTGTCAATAAATGGGAATAAGTCTGAAAAAAAGAGAGGTTAGCCTCTCTTTTTCAGTGTTTGGATTATCGATTTAATAATCAATTTAAATTATAGATCGTATATTTTGCTGTATTTATCTTCTAGATAATCAATATAATACTTGGCATTAAGTGGTTCCCCAGTTGCGTTTTCTATTATCTCACTTGGAGTTAATAATTTTCCATATTTATGGATGTTTTCTTTCAACCATTCTCTGATATTTTCTAAATTACCTTGCTTAAGATCTTTTTCAAAATCTATTGTTTCTTTCATCTTATTGGCAAATTGAGAAGCATAAGCATTACCAAGTGCATATGATGGGAAATAGCCGAATAGTCCTTCTGACCAATGCACATCTTGCAAAATACCGTCAGCATCATTTTGTGGAGTTAATCCCATATATTCTTTATATTTTTTATTCCATATTTCTGGTAAATCACTTACTAGTATCTTATTTTCAAATAGTAATTTTTCTATTTCATATCTAATCATAATATGAAGTGAATAAGTAAGTTCGTCTGCATCAGTTCTGACTAAAGAAAGTTCAGATTTATTAGCAGCTTCATAAAGGTCTTCACATGTAACATCCTTAAAGTGTTCTGGAAAAGCCTCTTTTATAATTGGATATAGATATTCTATGTAAGAATGAGATCTTCCAACTATATTTTCAAAAAAACGAGACTGAGATTCATGTATACCCATGGAAGTACCAGTACCAAGTGATGTGAAATTCAATTCTTCACCAATATTCTGTTCGTATATAGCATGACCACCTTCATGTAATGTACTATATAGTGCTGGTAAAAGATTATTTTCAAAGTAATGAGTTGTTATTCTAACATCATTTTTATTGAAATTAGTAGTAAATGGATGTTGACTCTCTGCCATCATACCAGAATCCATATTGAACCCAAGTGATTTCAGTAATTTTTTATTAAGTGCTTCTTGTTCTTTGGTTGGGTATGTTTTCTTGATAAAATCATCGTTGATTGTAACTTTTGATTCTTTGATTTTAGCAACTAGAGGTACAATAGAATTCTTAAGTTCACTAAAGAATTTATCTAAATCATCAGTAGTCAATCCTTTTTCATAATCGTCTAATAAAGTATTGTAAGGGTGTTTAGTGTAACCTCTGTATTCAATAAATTTCTTACTGAATTCAATAACTTTTTCGAGATGTGGAGCAAATATAGAAAAATCACTTTTAATTTTAGCGTCTTCCCAAGCAGCGCTAGCTTTAGCCCTAACTTCTGTATATTCTGTAACTATCTCAACAGGTATTTTTGCTATTTTATCATATTCATTACGAAACTCTTCTGCTTTACGAAGTGTTAAATACTCAAGTTCATTTTTGTTATCCTCTAATAGAGATAGAAGCTCATTTAATTCATCATTTACAAGAGTCTTATAGTATTCACCTGTTAATATAGATAAAGTTTTAGCTCTTCCTTCTACACTGTTTTTTGGTGCTCCAGTTGCAGCGTCCCATTGTATAAGAGCAAGTGCATGCTCAATAGCGTGTAGTTTGTCATCAGCTTCATTAAGTTTACTAATGGCTGTTTTAATATCCATACGATATCACCTCTCATATTATTATTTGGAACCTAATTTTTCCATAAGCCTATTATAACAATAAAATAAATATAATGGAACTTATTTTCCTTGATTATTTTAACATTGTCATGTAAAATAGAAGAAGTTTATTACTGTAATATAGTAAAAAACTATATAAAGTGCTATTACGTTATAAAAATACATAAATCACTTAAAAATATAAGGTGGAATATATAATGACTGTACGAGAAAGATTGAAAGACAAGAAAAAGGTAATAGTTAAAGTCGGGTCATCATCATTAACTTATGAAGAAACAGGTGAAATGAATTATTTTAGATTGGAAAGATTGATTAGAGAGATAACTGATCTAAAAAACATGGGAAAAGATGTAATATTGGTTACATCAGGTGCTATTGCTGTAGGAACTAAAACAATGAATTTATCAAGCAGACCTAATTGTTTAGAGGAAAAACAAGCTGTAGCAGCAGTAGGACAAGCAAATTTGATGATGATTTATCAGAAGATATTTAGTGAATATAATCAAAATGTAGCTCAGATTCTTATAACCAAAAATCTCATAGACCAACCTATTAGAAGACAGAATGCACAAAATACTCTGAATGCATTATTAAAAATGGGTGCAATTCCTATTGTCAATGAAAATGATACTGTAGCTACAGAAGAGATTGTTTATGGAGATAATGATACATTATCAGCTATAGTAAGTAAGTTGGTAGGAGCTGATTTATTAATTTTATTATCTGATATTGATGGTCTATATGAAGAAGACCCAAGAATGAATACGGATGCCAAACTTATTACTGAAGTATCTGAGATAACTGATGATGTACAGGATATGGCAGGTGGTGCAGGTTCAGTGGTTGGAACAGGTGGTATGGCTACCAAAATAGCTGCAGCAAAAATTGCTACAAACAATGGAATTGATATGGTTATAGCTAATGCTAGTGTTGATAATGTTATTGAAAAAATAGTATATGGAGAGCAGATAGGTACATTATTTATATCAAAATAAGATAATGCACAATAAACCTTGAAAATAAATATGATTTTCAAGGTTTATTGTTATCATGTGTGTTTTAACTTTTTAACTGGTTTTATCAATTAAGTTATTAATTGATTTTACAGCTATTTTATTAGATATATCAATTACTGGTATATTTTTTTCTTTGATTTGACTCATTAAATTATCAATAATGGAATTAACAATCTTAGCATCTTTTTCACTAACTTTTTGAGCATTTTCTAACTCCATTTTCCATTCGCTTTCTAGCTTGATGTAAAACTTATCAATATCATTGAATTTCTTTAATTTAGCTAAATTCTTAATCTTATATAAGTAATATTTTAACTTGATTAAGCCAGCTTTTTTATCATTTTCTTCTAATGTTAATATATAACTACAGTATTTATACAGATCAGATGCTTTGTTTTGAATAGCTAGATCATTATCTGTAGTAAGTAATTCAGGATAATTTTTTAATAATTCTTCTTGCGGAAGTATAATATCTTCTGATGGCTGAGATTCTGATTTGCCAGAACTAGATTCACTATCAGAGCTACTACTTGAAGAGTCATCACTGCTTTCTTCACTTGAACCGCTAGATTTAGAGCCATCTTCACCTTGTGACCCAGATGATTCTTCTTTGCCACCACCTTCTGATGCCATTTGAGTTAAGATTTTTATCTTACTTTTTTCAACATCAATTGCAACTTTTTGTATTTTTTGCTTATCAGCTTCATCGGATATATTTTTACTTAACTCATTAATTAAAGTTTTAAAATCAATGGCATTTTCATCATTATCTGCTATATAGTATATTCCCACTTCATTTGCTTTCTCATGAAAATCCATTAATTCATCATAACATTTAATATAATCTTTTTTTTCCAAAAGATTAATTATCTCATCAGTTATATTGACTAACTGATATTTTAATGACTTATTCACAAGGGTTGAATTTGCCTTTTCATCTTTTTGTTCACTATTTGAACAACTAGTTGAAATCATTATAAATATTAATAAAGGTACCATTATTCTTTTTATCATATTATTCACTCCAAAGTAATGAAATATTGTTGGACTAAACTTATTATTTGATATTAACTAGGAAAAAATACAAATATAGTTGAAAAAAAAATAAAATAATTTATAATTATTATTATTAATTTATATATTTTTTTAAGAAACAACTTGATTAGTTACTTATAAGAGATTAGAATAGATGTAATAAGCACATAACTGTAATATGACTATTTAGTGATATAAGAATGACAGGAGGAAAATATGGAAAAGAAAAAAATCGACCGTATTAATGAACTTTATAAAAAAAATAAAATCGAAGGACTTACTGATGAAGAAAAGATTGAACAATCACTCCTTAGAGAAGAGTATCTAAATGCTGTAAGAAAAAATTTCAAAAGTACTATGAGTACAATAAAATTAAAGGATGAAAAAGGCAATATTACTCCCTTAAAGCCTAAACACAAAAAATGATTAAAAAAGAATTAAGGGAGAGATATTTAGATAAAAGAAGTAAAATGTCTAAGGATGATGTTATTAAAAAAAGTAAGGCAATATATAATAAGATAATAAATAACAGGGTATATAAAGAATCTTATGATCTATTTATATATGTAAGTAACTTTAATGAAGTGGATACTTTAGATATAATAAAAAAAGCTTGGGATGATAATAAATTAGTTGCTGTTCCCAAAGTTGAAGAAAAGGGTATTATCAGATTTTACTATATTAACTCAATGAAGGATTTGAAAAGAGGTAAATTCAATATATTGGAACCTAAAACTTTGATTGAAGGTGTACCAACAGGAAAATCCTTATTCATTATGCCTGGTGTAGTCTTTGATAAATCCAAAAATAGAATTGGTTTTGGTGGAGGTTATTATGATAGATATCTATTCAAGTTTAGAAAGTCATTTAATATAGTCGCTATTTGTTATGATTATCAACTATTAGATAATATTCCATCCGATGTTTATGATGTGAAGCCAGATTATATTTTTACAGAATCTCAAGAACTTTAAATAAGATAAATGAATACGTCTTAATAAATACTAGACTAATAATTTAAGAGGTGAATAGACATGGAAGAATTAAATATCAAAGGGCAAAAAGCCAAAAAAGCGAGTTATCTTTTATCAAGACTTTCTTCAAGCGATAAAAACAAAGGATTGAAAGCGGTTGCTGATGCTTTATTATTAAATGAAAAAGCTATCATTGAGGCTAATAAAATTGATGTCCAAAGTGCTGAAAAAAATGGTATAAAAGGTTCTTTGGTTGACAGATTGACTCTTGATTCTAACCGTATAAAATCTATGGCTGAAGGAATTGAACAGATTATTCAATTAGATGACCCTATTGGTGAAGTCATGTGGATGAAAAAAAGACCTAATGATTTAGAGATAGGGAAAAAAATAGTACCACTTGGTGTTATTGGAATAATATATGAAGCAAGACCAAATGTTACTGTAGATGCCTTTGCTTTATGTTTTAAAACAGGAAATGCAGTAATCCTAAGAGGTGGCAAGGAAGCTATAAACTCTAATCTTAAGATTATTGAAATTATTAAAAACGCACTTGTCAGTGCAGATATGCCAAGTGATGCAGTATCACTTATTGAAGATACCAGTAGAGAAACAGCTACAAAGATGATGAGACTCAATGAATATCTAGATGTCTTAATTCCAAGAGGTGGTGCAGGGCTAATTCAAGCAGTTGTAAACAACAGTACTGTACCTGTAATAGAAACAGGTGTAGGTAATTGCCATATCTTTGTCGATAAGGAAGCTAATCTAGAAATGGCAAAAGATATTCTTGTTAATGCAAAAACACAAAGACCAGGAGTATGTAATGCATGTGAAAGTCTTGTAGTTCATGCTGATGTCGCAAAAGAGTTTTTACCTATGGCTTGTAAGGCTCTAAGAGAGTATAATGTAACTATTGTAGGGGATACTGTTGCAAAAACTATAGTAACAGATATTGAAGAAGCTTCTGAAGAAGATTATAGAACAGAGTACTTGGATTACAAGATATCCGTAAAAGTGGTTAATAATATTGATGAAGCACTTAATCATATTAATAATAATACTACTAAGCATTCAGAATCAATTATTACAGAAAGTTATACTAATGCTAGAAGATTTCTTAATGAAATAGATGCAGCAGCAGTATATGTTAATGCTTCTACTAGGTTCACAGATGGCTATGAATTTGGTTTTGGTGCTGAAATAGGTATAAGTACACAGAAACTTCATGCAAGAGGCCCTATGGGACTTAGAGAACTTACAACTACTAAGTATGTGATATATGGTAATGGACAAGTAAGAAATTAGTATTGTTAGTTTTTTCTAATATATTCTAAAGCATTTTAAATAAAAACCTACCCAATTTATTGCCAATGAGGTAAAAAAGGGTAGGTTTAACTAATGATTTTTTGTTTTGTTGGTTTATTTAATAATTTCATATAGCTTCTTTTTTTTAGCAATTCTATTAGGCATGGTATTTATTAAATTTCCATCAAAATCAAAACAAATTTTTAATGCCTCATCATAATGAACAAGATTAATGTCTAAAGCCCACTCAGCATCAGCTACAGTAGAAGTTTCATATAACTGGATAGCTTGCTTATAATGTTTTTCTGATAATTTTTTATTAAAAAAAATACATATATCGCCTAATAATTCTAGGTCATGGGCAACATAAAAATCATCTTTATATTTTTTGTCTATTGCACTATCAGGATTAATTACTTCCATGTAATATTTATAATGTTTGGCATAATTCATTTTTGCTAGATTTTCGGCATAATTTTTATCACCAAATGCATAATGATATAAACAGCTTATATTAAGACTTCTGCTGTTTATATAGAAACTATCTCCAATAACATCTTTAAAATTATTTAATGAATATGTATTCAAAAAATTTAGTGCCATTATTTCATGTATATTAGCAACTTCTACATATTTTTGCTCCTCAATCAAGTCTGAAAAAATAGTAGTATAAGCGTCAACACCGAACATATACTCTGAATGTACGGCTCTATTTAAATCTTTTAATTTATCAATGTACTTTGTAGTAATCATTATTTTATCAATCCTTTAATATTTTCTATGCATAACAAATGGGTAATTTAAATATTTTTTATTTGGTATCAATAGTTGGTTATAGTGTCAAAAGTATATAGTTGAACTTGAATGTTCATATATTGTGTTTGGATGGTTCTACTAAACACAATATATGGTACATTCATTAGAGAACTTGCTTTTGATACTATAACCATAGCTTTATTTAATAATTTCATACAATTTCATTTTATAAGTAATTCGATCTGGCATATTACCTCTAGCATCAAAATCAAAACAAATTCTTAATGCTTCTTCATAATTTAAATCAATACCTAAATACCATTCGGCATCATATACATCAGAGGTTTTGTATAGCTCGATGGCTCTCATATAATGTTTTTCTGATAACTTATTATCAAAAAACATGCATATATCGCCTAATAGCTCTAGGTCATGGGCAACATAAGATCCATCTTTATATCCTATGGGTATTAGGCTATTAGGATTCAATAATTCCAAGTAATATTTATGATGTTTTTCATAATTAATCTTAGCTAGAGTTTTGGCATACTCTTTATCACCAAAGGTATAATGATATAAACAGCTAATATTGAGACTTCGGCTGTTTATATAAAACATATCTGCATTAATATTTTTGAAATTATCTAATGAATAGATGTTCAAACAATTTAATCCAATTAATTCATATATATCAGCAACTTCTAGATATTTTTTTTCTTCAATTAAATCTGAAAAAATATCACTATGAGGATAAGCTCCTAACATATATTCCAAATGCAACGATTTATTTAATGCTTTTAATTTATTAACATAAGGGATAGTACTCATTATTCAATCAATCCTTTATTTATTAATTTGTATATCACTAACATGCTTATATTCATTTGGGCAAGGGTTATTATATTTCAGGTCAATTTTTTGTTCGGGATATATTTGTTGAATCATAGAATTATAATATCTAAATTTTTCTATAGCTTTATTAGCGAATAATCCAAACCTTACTTCTGCATGGAATATCTTATTAGTTTTGAAATCGTATAAAACTAATAGTTTGAAAGCACCAATATCATAATCTTTTAATGTATATTCACGTGTGAATCGTGAATCAGCACTCATAAGACCATTAAGAGTTGCTTTAAAACCAATTGGTACTCTATAAACGACCAACATATTATTACAACTTGGAGAATAATATGCAGCAAGTTTATTTTGTGGTCTTCTTATCTCTCTTACATCTTCAAGTGCTATATGTTTATGTAGAGAAACTGTTTCATGCATGTCTTCAGTATCAGTACATGTTTTTTTAAGATAGTTATACAACATATAAGCAGTTGTTATAACTACTACTGCTATAACAAGAACAGCAACTATTATAGCCCAATTAGCTGTTAAAAAACTCAATAATGCAGCTCCAAAAGCTCCAGCAAACAAGTAGGTATTAAATATAGGTTGTAAAACATAAGAGCCATCTACCATATCATACTTATCTAGAGAAGATTCGTTTGTAACATCAGATATATCTTTATTATTATAAGTAAGGTCTATATTAGTAGAATAATTCTCAGAATATAGATGTTTAATATATTCAATTATATCATTATTATTGATAGTCGTTAAGTTAATATTAGGGTTGAAACTTTTTATTTCATCCAAATAAATAAGAAATTCTTGAGAATAAGTTTCTACATTATTCTGTATACCTTTCATAACCAATGTTATTGAACTTGTATCATCATTAACTTTCCAATTATATACTGTTTTATCTTCCTGCATATATTCTGTTTTAAGTTCAAAGCTAGAATATTCGTCAGTTTTCACATTTTCTTCGAATACAAGTTCTTCAGCAGTAATAAAATCCTTATTTGTTAGTGGTACTTTTGCATATGAATTATTTGTTATTGAAATAACTATTGCAAATGCTAAAATGAAACTTAATAATTTTTTTAAATTGTTGTTAAAAATCATAATATATCTCTCCTTGTTATTATTTTTATCATATAATTAATTATATGATAAAAATTATAACAGCATAAAATGTGAAAAAAGTCAAAATATAATAATAACAGGACATAAAACATGACATATAACGACATAATGTTACTTAAATATTAATAAAACATATCATTATAAAAAGAATAATCATTAATATATAATATATAGAAATGGACAAGTGAGAAACTAATTATAAAAAGAGGGCAACCCATAATAACATTTGACTTAAATGTATTATGAAATCGCCCTTTATTTTTTATTATTCATCGTCCTCATTGCTATCTTCTTCTTCAATCAAATGCATAAATGTCTTGGATACTATATCAAATTCATCGTCATCTTCAATGTTTGCAAGTTCAACGTCTTCGTCGTTTGAGGAAGAATATCTATAAAGTAGAACGTCATCTTCGTCTTCTGGAAGTAAAGCAATATATTCTTTTTCATTTGCTTCAAAGACACCTAATACTAGACATTCAATATTTTCGTCATTATCCAAAGTTAATGTTATAGTCTCATGGTGGTGTTCATGTTCGTGGTTACAACAATCATCTTCGTGGTCATGGCAATGGCAATCTTCATGTTTTGAAGTATGGTCATGGTTACAATTACAATCATGGTTATGTTCTTTATTCATTATAATTCTCCTGTCCATATAATTATTACTAATTATATTTTGTTTTTTTACTTAGCATTCACTATCAAAAATAAATGCCAGGTATCATACTAAAAAAGTTTAATATTAATTGGTTGAATCTACCTAATTATTATATTACATATATACTCATAATTAAAGCAAAAAATTATAACATATTATTAAAAGATAATTACGAATATTAAACTTTATTATCTATATTTTTCCCCTCTAATGAAAAATTATCCTTATCAAATATATTATAGAATCAAATTATCTTCTACTATTTACTATATAATTAAAATATCCTAGTATATACAAATAAGATAAAAAAATATATAATGAAATAAGTTATAAAAGATGTTCTATGATATAACAAGTAAGGAGGGCTATAAGATGGAGAAACAATGGTTACAATGGGCTAAAGAACTACAGGCAATATCACAATCAGGTCTGGCATATTCAAAAAATGAATTTGATATTGAAAGATTCCAGAGAATAAGAGAAATCAGTGTTGAAATAATGAGTCAATATACCCAGATCAGTAATACAAAAATCAGGTCACTTTTCGCTAATGAAACAGGCTATCAAACGCCTAAAATAGATGTTAGAGCTGTTATATTCAAAAATAACAAGATATTAATGGTTAAAGAAAAGAAGGACAATAAATGGTCACTACCCGGAGGATATGCTGATATAGACCTTAGTGTATCGGAAAATGCTAAAAAAGAATCTATGGAAGAAGCTGGAGCTGTAGTATCAACAAAACGTATTATAGCTGTTCTTGACAGGAATAAATATGTTAATGATGATTTTCCTTATTCTATATATAAAATTTTTGTTGAATGTGATTATATTGAAGGGGAGTACATAAATAACATAGAGACTTGTGAGGCTGAATTTTTTGATTCTAATAATTTACCCCAGTTATCTCTAGGCAGGAATACAAAAGAACAGATTGAGATGTGTTTTGATGCTAGAGGAAAAGAACTGTTAGAGCCTATATTTGACTAAAGATTCGGAGGATTTAATAAATGGGAGATTACATACACGAACTGAGAAAAGAAGTTGGGAATAGACCTATAATCTTAAGTACAGCAGGAGCTGTATTGATTGATGGTAATGACCGGTTCTTAATGCAGTATAGATGTGATAATGACACCTGGGGGTTACCTGGTGGCGCAATAGAATTAGGAGAAACAGTTGAAGATGCAGCAATAAGAGAAGTTTTTGAGGAGACTGGGTTAACAGTGTTTGATTTGAAATTATTCAATATATATTCTGGACCTAATCAACACTATATATACCCTAATGGAGACGAAGTATATATGGTTTGCATTACTTATTATACTAGAACTTTTGAAGGTGAAATCAAAATTGATGGTATTGAAACAAAAGACATAAAATTCTTTGATGTAAACAACTTGCCAGATAAGATAAGTCCGCCAATCAAATGTGTTGTAGAAGACATTATATATAAGATAAACAATAAATTAATTTAAAAAATAAGGGAGCTGTATACGACAGCTCCCCATTATAAGTAATCTAATGACATAATTCTAATAAAAATCCTCAGTCTCCAATTCTATTTTTTTCAGATTTCTATTGGCAGGTCCATCAATGAATGTTCCATCATAGTTAAATCTTGAACCATGACAAGGACAATCCCATGTTTTTTCAGCATCATTGAATTGTACTTTACATTTCATATGTGGACAGGTAGTATCTAGTAGATATAATCTATTGTTTTCATCACGATATGCACCAATGATTATATTATCTACTTTTATAACTTTACCTTCAGTGGGTTTTAAGTTATCTATCTCTTCTTTACTGTTTTTGAATCTGCTTGCAATAAATTCTCCACTAGTATTAACTGAATCTGCAAACATGTTTCTTATACTATCAAGAGTAAAAGAACGGGATGGATTAAATACATCTTTCCAAGGATTGGTTCCCTCGGTTATTAAGTCTTTGATAATCATTGCTGCAACTGTACCATTTGTCATACCCCATTTTCCATATCCTGTCCCTACGAAAATATTATCATAATCATTAGATAAAAGACCAATGTAAGGTACTTTGTCTATAGTAATATAATCCTGTGCTAGCCATTTGTAATCTATAGAAACATCATTATATAATTTATTAATATAGTCCATTAAAATTGTGTAATTATAATTCTCATCTTCACTTTGACCTGTTTTATGAGATTGTCCACCTATAAATAATAACCTGTCATTATCAGTGTCTAGATATCTAAAAGAGCGTATATCTCTATCGCAACTAATATACATGCCTTTTTTTAATTTTGTATTACCTGAAGCACCAACAACATATGAGGTATAAGGAGACATCTTAGCAAAATACAAATGACTTTTTGAATAAAAGGGATAATGAGTTGCTATAACAATGTTTTTGGCAGTTATGGAATTAGAGGTAGTTGTAACAATACTTTTTTTGGGTTCAATATTTATTGCTTGAGTATTTTCATAAATAGTTCCTCTATTTTCCTCAAAAATACGAGCAAGTTCTAATACATATTTTCTAGGATGGAACTGGGCTTGATTTAAGAATCTAATGCCACCTTCAATACCAAATGGAAGATCAGTCAAATCAACATATTCTGTTGGTAATCCAAGACTAAGTGCCGCTACCAATTCTTTGTTTATCATTATTACTTTGTCTTTATCAGTAGTATATACATAAGAGGGTTCAATACATAAGTCGCAATCAATATCATATCTTTTAACTGTATCAATAATAAATCTTATGGCTTGTTGATTAGCGTCTGCATATTGTTTAGCAAGTTTTTTACCAAAAGTATCTATAAGGTAGGAGTATATAAGATTATGTCCTGATGTGATTTTACCTGTTGTATGCCCTGTTGTTCCTAGACATATTTTATTTTTTTCTATTATAACGGTTTTAAGACCTTGCTGTTGCAATAAAAGACCTGTGGTTATTCCAGTAATACCTCCTCCAATTACAACACAATCCACAGAAATATCCTCATCTAGAGTAGGATAATTAGTTGAAGGCGTTGATGTAATCCAATATGAGTCAGATTCGTACAATTTAGTCCCTCCTTAAATAAATATATTATAGTTATTTCCAAGTCATTTGTTGGTTAATCATAATTTTATAATGGGTCTCGCTAATTACTATTAAGTAATTGTATTAAAAATATATTTTAAATAAAAGCCACGGAAAGATTGTAGTAAAACTTGTAATAGGTGGTAAAATCAAGTATAATAGGAACAAACGTTCTAACATATTATTGTAAAAGTAGGTGAGGGATTGATATCATACATAAAAGGAACATTAGAATTTATTGGTGATGATTTTATAATTATAGAATCAGGGAGTATAGGATATGAAATAAAAATTTCAATGTCTACAATACAGAATTTACCTTGTATCAGTGAGAATATTAAAATGTATACTTATTTATATGTTCGAGAAGATGCTATGTTATTGTATGGTTTTATGACAAGAGATGATTTGGAAGTATTCAAGAAATTAATAACAGTTAATGGTATAGGACCTAAGGGTGCACTTGGAGTATTATCTACGATTACTCCTGATGAATTAAGATTTGCTATTATAGCGGATGATGTAAAGACTATATCAAGGGCACCAGGAATAGGCAAGAAAACTGCTCAAAAACTTATATTAGAACTTAAAGATAAATTAAAATTAAAGGATTATAGTGATAGTGTAGGTGCAGAAATAGAAGATAATAGTCAGTTAGCTTTAACTTCCAATGCTAAAAATGATGCTATAGCTGCCTTGGTTAGCCTTGGCTATACAAGTACAGAAGCAATAAAAGCAGTCAGGATGCTAGAGATAGCAGAAACAACTACAGCAGAAGATATTATCAAAGGTGCATTAGGGAAATTAGCAAGCTTTTAATCATGCTGTTAAAGGAGTAAATTAATAATGGAAAAAAGAATTATTACAACTGAACTAATTGATGAAGAATTGAAGATAGAGCAAAACCTTAGACCAAAATTGTTATCTGATTACATTGGACAAGCAAAAGCAAAAGAAAACATGAAGGTTTTTATTGAAGCAGCTAAGTTAAGAGAAGAACCTCTTGATCATGTATTATTATATGGTCCTCCAGGATTAGGTAAAACAACATTATCTAATATTATTGCAAATGAAATGGGAGTAAATCTAAAAATCACTTCAGGTCCTGCTATAGAAAAGCCTGGAGATATGGCAGCTATACTTAATAATCTTCAAGAAGGAGATATACTTTTTATTGATGAAATTCATAGACTGAATAGACAAGTAGAGGAAGTAATGTACCCTGCTATGGAAGATTTTGTTATTGATATCGTTATTGGAAAAGGTCCATCAGCAAGATCAATAAGACTTGACTTGCCAAAATTCACCCTAGTAGGAGCAACTACACGTATAGGACTATTGACATCACCTTTAAGAGATAGATTTGGCGTTATCAACAAATTGGAATTCTATACATTAGATGAATTAACAGATATTGTTAAGAGGTCAGCCTGTGTATTAGGCATAGATATTGATGAAAAAGGGGCTGTGGAAATTGCAAGAAGATCTAGGGGTACTCCTAGACTTGCTAATAGATTGCTAAAACGTGTAAGAGATTTTGCACAAGTTAAATACAATGGTGATATAACTAAAGAAGTTGCAGATTATGCACTTGATCTACTAGATGTTGATAAAAGTGGTTTAGATAAAAACGATAGAAAAATGTTACTTGCTATGATAGAAAAATATAATGGAGGACCTGTAGGTCTTGATACTCTTGCAGCGACTATTGGTGAGGAGTCAGGGACAGTTGAAGATGTTTATGAACCTTATCTGATACAGCTTGGTTATATTAATAGAACTCCCAGAGGGAGGACGGTTACGTCACTATGCTATAAACATTTTGGATTAGATTGTAGTAATGAGTATACCAATGGCAACTAACTATTGACAATTTCTTCCAATAATATTAAACTATACATAGTGTTAAATATGAAATTTAATTATATATGGGGGGAACATTATGGATAGAGAATTACAGTTGCTAAGTCAGATTAGCAATAATGAACATGTGACCCAAAGACAACTAGCTAAAGAATTAGGCTTATCCCTTGGTTCTATAAATGGGATTCTACAGGATATGATTAATAAAGGATATATTAATGTACATCAGATTAACTCTAGAGCTCTAAAATATATAATAACTCCTTTAGGGAAAAAAGCAAAGGATTTGAAAACATATGATGAAGTGGTAGTGAGTTATAAGATGATTAGTAAGGTTCGCCAGATGACTAAGAAAATCATTGAAGAACAGATAGAAAAAGGATACTACCATTTTTATTTGTACGGACAGCATGATGAAGTATATAAAATAGTTAAGATGAGTATTATTGAAGCAAAAAGATTACATAATGTAAAATATCATGAGATAGAATTATTATCTGAAGTGGATAGCACAGATAGTATTGTGATTACTTGGAATAATGATGACGGGGTTACAACGGATAATAACTTAGTACTGAATGTCTTAAGTAATGTAGTTTAGAAAATATTGAAAGCTTTACCTTGATAGCAAAAAGGCAAAGCTTTTTTTATATATTATATTGCAAAAAAAAATAATAGTTGTTATAGTAATTATATTCTAATTATAATTGAATAATATGTCGAAATATATTAAAATGTAGTTATATTAAAAAATAAAAGAGAAAATACTGTTTATTTCAGGGAGATGATTATAGTGTATAATGTACTTATTGTTGAAGATAATGATATAACAAGAAATAATTTGGAACAAATCCTTATTGAAAATATTGAAAATCTTAAAATATATACAACTTCTCGAGGCGAAGAGGCAATTAAAATATTTAAATCAATAAAAATAGATATATTCTTATTAGATATACAATTGCCTGATGTAAGTGGTTTGAAATTAGCAGAACAAATAAGAGAAATCAAAAGATATAAATTAACATATATATTATTTATAACTACACATGCTATGTACATAAGTTCAGCAGTCCAAAAATATCATTGTTATGATTATATAGAAAAACCTTTCAAACAAAAAGAAATAATAGTTATAATAAAGGATTTAATTGAGGGCTTAAAATATAAAAATAAGATTATTAGTGAACAATATAATATAACTATACAGCTTAAAAATATATTTTATAAAATAAATGTTAAAGATATATATTTTGCAGAAATATTAAGACGCAAAATATATATCCACACAAATTATTCTAAAGTAATAGTGACTAATATGACTTTACAACAATTACTAGATAAAATTAAAGAAACTGGGTTTAACTTATTTATCAAAACTCATAGAAGTTATATCGTTAATTTAAGACATATAAATAATGTAATTAAGCACAAAAAAAAAGCTTGGGATATTGTTTTTAACGAATATGAGGAGATAGCACATATAGGGGAAAATTATAAAAAAGAATTAATTCAGTTATTATCTAAAGGAGAGTGAAATAAATATGAATATTATAACTTTGGTTATACTAAATATATTGGAAATATCAAGTGTAATCATTATTATGTATAGTTTTAATAATCATAATATAAAAGAAGATATAATTAAAATATCAATTGTTATAATGATTATGTTAATAACAATAGTAAGTATGGTACAATTCAATCTACAAGGAAAAGAAATTATTATGTTTATTATGATGATCATGTATCTAAAAATGGTGTCTAAAAAAAATACTAAAGATACATTATTAATATGCATTGCATGTTTTTTATACATAACAATATGTCAAATAGTTATTTATTTTGTATTTACTTTATTGAATTTAGTTAATAGTAATAACGATATAGGAGTAGTAATTAATTGTTTGTTATTAATAATAACAATATCAATATATAAAACAAATGGCTTAAATAAACTATTAACTTTATACAGACAATTTACAAGAATAATGAATATAATTATTAGTATGATTATGATAATGATAATTAGTTATTATATTTTGTGGAAAATTAATTTCATTAGTTCTGTTTCTCCTATAGTAATTATTGGAATATTAATATGGAGTTTATTTACTTCTATTATTTACAAAGAACTATTAATTATTAAGGAAAAGCAAAATGCTAATGATATATATATTGAATATAGTCCAATTCTTGAAGATCTAGTAACTGAAGTTAAAGCAAAGCAACATGATATTAAAAATCAATTGCAAGTAATATATAGTGTTGCAGAAAAAAAGAAAGATTATGAGTTGATTGAGTATATACAATCACTTATTGAGGGATATAAATTAAATCAAAAAGACTTATTTCTTAATACAGGTAATAATATCTTTAATGCCATTTTGTACAGTAAAAAAATTAAAGCTAATCAAAATAACATTAGCTTTAATTTGAAATATCATTCACCATTTCCTTATTATCCAATAAAGGATTATGAATTTGTAGATATAATAGGCAATTTATTAGATAATGCAATTGAAGAAACTTCAAATGATAATTATAATATCAAAGATATCCAAGTCAGTTTTGTTAAAGAAAACAATTATAATATTATTCGTGTTAATAATACTACCAGTAGCTTCAATCCTAATAATATATCCAAATTATTTAATAAAGGATATTCCTTAAAAGGTAATAACCGTGGTTTTGGATTATATAATGTAAATCAAATTATTAAAGCTTATAATGGTTTAATTGAGATTTTATATAAAGATAATTATGTAGTTCTTACAATTAAATTCCTTAATTAAATTTTTTTAAGTTTTTGGGACAAGGTATTTCTCCAAAAAGGAACCAACTTGGAGGGCTTGCAGCAATAACTGATATAAAAACAAAAAAGCTAGATATTTTTTTTAATAATCCTGTAGACAAGATACGTTTATTTTTTTTCATATGTTTTCCTCCTGCTAATAATAATTGTAGTGAATGAAGTATAATAGTCCAAATACCTATTGATTTAATATAGTCGTTAATATTGCTATACAATAATAAAAAGTAAATGATACTGCATATAGCTGTAGATAATAACTTGATTCTATGTTTGGTAATTTTGCTAGTTATTGGTCGGTGATGTGAAGCTATTGGTGAATATTTAAAAATTATTATTATGCATACTGGTAACAAAATTGTATAAATAATATTAGTATTAATTAAAGGTATAGATGGTAATATAATAATACAAAATATAAAAAATAATAATGTAAATACCATACATAAATTAAAACTATTAAAATGAATGCCACCACTTAATGACCTAATTAACGAAAAAATTGCAAGAGAATATAAAAATGCATATAAGTTACCACGGTATCCAAAAAAAAATAGTAATATAATTAGTTTTAATCCTTCACTAATAAAGCAATACATACCATATTTTACGACTTTAATATCTTTAATAGATTGATTGGTTTCTTCATATAATTTTAATGCAAAAATACTGGTTATTTTGTAGATAATGTTTGTATACATAGATTCTCCTATATCAATTAATAATACTTGAACATATAATACAATATTGAAATACCATATATTAAAATACCATATATTGATATAATTATCAAGCAAATTTGCTGAATATGGACTATTATTGATTGAAAAGTATAGTTAAATTATGAGATGATATATTAAGTATTGATTATTTGATAAATACTGAACAATAATCTCTAATATACGTAATAAAATATTAAATTAGAAACTTTAATCTGTGCTGTGGAGAAACAGTAATTGATAATTGTCAATTACTGTTTTTCTGTGTTATAATAGCATTAATTATATTAAGAAGTTTTAAATGCTGTACTAAGTACTGTATTTATGTTTATTGGTTATGCTAATAATGTACAAGCTTTAATAAATAGTAAAGGGGGTCTAGTATGTCACCAAAGAATAATACAAAAGTAATAATTGGCGGTAATGTATATACATTATCTGGGGACGAGAGCGAAGAATATATTCAAAGAGTGGCTCTTTATATCAATAATAAACTAGATGAACTAAAGGCTTCTGAGAACGGACAATTTCTTAATACTAGATTAATGTCTATATTATTAGCAATCAATATTGCTGATGATTATTTTAAGGCAAAAGAAGGTACTGTAAATCTAGAAAAATCTTTTGAACTAAAAGATGAACTGATACTAGAAAAAGAACGAGAGATTGAGAAATTACAAGAAATAATACATAAATTAGAGACTGATAAAAATGAACTAATTGAACGGGCAGATAAATTAGAAGAAGATATGGAAAATTATAAGGCAGAATTAGATGAATATATAGAAACATTTGATTTAGAAAACGGGTAGTAATATAATATATATTACTACTTTTGTTTTAGGACAAAATAAATCAATGGAAATCTATTGAACTTATTGAAGTAGGTGTATAGATGTCTAAGTTCAATATATATAGAAAGGTGAAATTTATGAACAATAAACCAGAATTATTATCACCAGCAGGTTCATTTGAAAGTATGGTTGCAGCAATTAATGCTGGTTGTGATGCTGTTTATGTTGGAGGTGAACAATTTAGTGCTAGAGCATATGCTTCTAACTTTGATACAGAAGAATTGATAAAAGCTATAAAGTATTGCCATCTTAGAGGTGTAAAGATATATGTAACTGTTAATACTCTATTTAAGGACAAAGAGATAGATGCTCTTATTAATTATATTAATATTATATATGAAGCAGGAGTTGACGCTTTAATTATACAAGATTTCGGCATATGCAAACTCATTAGAGACATATTTAGGGATTTAGAGATACATGCAAGTACTCAGATGACAATTCATAACCTACAAGGAGTAAAATATCTAAATGAATTAGGTTTTAAACGGGTTGTATTAAGCAGAGAATCAAGTTTCAAAGAAATAGAATATATTACCAGCAATACAGATACAGAAATTGAATGTTTTATTCACGGGGCATTGTGTTATTCATATTCAGGGCAATGTCTAATGAGTAGTATTTTAGGTGGTAGAAGCGGAAATAGAGGAAGATGTGCAGGAACATGCAGATTGCCTTATACATTATATGAAGGATCTAAAAAGATGAATATTTCAGTAGGCAAGTATTTACTTAGTCCAAAAGATATTGCTACTACCTATTTATTACCTGAATTGATTAATACTGGGATAACATCTTTTAAAATTGAAGGCAGGATGAAAAGTCCAGAATATGTTGCTTCTGTCACATCAGTATATAGAAAATATATAGATAGATATTATGAAAACTCTAATGGTTATGATGTAGATAAAAGAGATATGGAATTACTTCTTGAAATATATAATAGAGGTGGCTTCTCTACAGGGTATTACAATAATAAGTCAGATATAATGTCGATGAAAAAGCCTAATAACCAAGGCGCTTATATTGGAAAAGTATCTAATGTTAATAAAAAAAGCAGAACAATAAAAATAGAATTAAATAGTAAAGTAAATAAAGGTGATAAATTAGAGATATGGACAGGTAATGAACCTTTCCCATCTATTACTATCAAAAAGGCGTCAGATGGTGCTAATATCACTTTAAAAGATTATAATAAATATATCCTTCCAGGCAACTTGGTTTATAGGGTGAAAAATAAACAGACTTATGATGATATCCGTAATAATATCATTAAAGCGAACAAAAAATTAAAGGTGGAAGGTAATCTAAAAGTTAATGAAGGTAAAGCAATTGAATTGGAATTGAATTATAATAATTTTAATATTAGAGAATCAGGATGCATTGTTGAAAAAGCTAAAAATCAATCTCTTACTGAAGAAAGAATAATTAAACAGATTAAAAAAACAGGAGATTTTCCATTTGAATTAGCTATGAAGAATGTAAACATCGATGATAATATATTCATTCCTATTAGTGAGATTAATAAGCTTAGAAGAAATACTTTAGAAAACCTAGAACAAATGCTTTTGGACTCATATAGAAGAATACCTAAAAAATTACCTGATTATAAAATTAATAAGAAAACATTAAAGAAGCCTGAGTGTAATGTAAATGTTTTAATTAGGAGTATGGCACAGCTAGAAGCTATAAAAGATTTTAATGTAAAAGATGTATACATTGAGAGTGAACTAATAGAGATAGAAGATATTAAGAGAATGATTAATATCTGTAAAAGTCATAATGCAAATGTTTTTATAGCTCTACCAAGAATATTTGATGAAACTATACAAAAAAGATATTTAACGAAATTTAAACAAATCGAGAAATTAGATATCAAGGGTTACTTGATTAGAACATACGGTGAAATGTATTTACTAAAAGGTACCAACAAACAAATTATCATTGATTATAATATGAACATTATTAACAATGAGACAATATCTGCTTGGAAAAATGAAGGTGCATCACGTATAACATTATCACCTGAATTACACAATAGAGAAATCAATGATTTAGATACAAGTCAATCTGAAATAATGGTTTACGGATATCTTCCTTTGATGATATCAAAACAATGTGTTGTAAATAATACTAGTAATAATAAGAAGTTATGTTATAATAATAAAAAATATTATTTAAAGGATAGATATGGGAAAAAGTTTCTAGTAGATAGAAGATGTATCAATTGTATTAATGTTATTTATAACTCAAGTCCATTAATATTGTTAGACCAATTAGATAAAATTAATAATCTAGGTATCAGTAATCTAAGATTAGAATTTACTAGTGAAAGTAAAGAACAGATAGTTAAGGTTATGAAATTAGTTTTTGATATTATATGTAACGTTAAACAATATGACCGAGTAAGCATACTTGATAATCTTGGCGTGGAAGAATTTAATAGAGGTCATTTTTTAAGAGGTATAGAGTAGGTGGGAACATATGTTAGAGGTAATAATTAATATTTCTAGATTTATATTTATATTATTAGCAATATATTTTACTTATCTATGTTATAAATTATATAGATGCAAATACAAAGCAGTGAATAAAAATAATAAATCTAAAATACAGGGGTCAAAAGAAAACTATTATTTGAAGAATCAAAGAATAACATTATTGATAACACATTTTCTTGGTTTCATGATATTAATTGGCGCATCTGATAAACACAAGTTGGATTTATTGATTTTATATGTAGAGCAAGTTATGTTTTTCATGATAATTTGGTTCTTGTTAAAGAAATTGTATACTGAGTATAACTATTTATTATGGAATACTTCCTTATATCTAATATCTATATCCTTTATAATATTAGCAAGGATAGATTACAATGTTGGTTATAGACAATTTCTAATGGCTATACTTGGATATCTATTAGCTATAATAGTACCTATATTTATTGATAGGTTCACTTTTCTTGATAAGTTGGAGTGGATTTATATTGGAATTTCAATTATATTTCTTGTGACAGTTAACTTTGTAGGTACTGAAAAACATGGTGCAACTAACTGGATATTAATTGGAGATTTTAGCTTTCAACCATCAGAAATAATAAAAATATTATTTATTCTATTTTTAGCTGCTTATATGAGAAAAAGGGATAAGATAATACATGTGGTGATTGCAGCAATACCGTCACTAATACTAATAATTTTATTAGTTTATCAAAAAGACTTAGGAACTGCATTAATATTTTTCATAATATTTATTTCAGTTATTTATATATCTACTAATAAACCTTTTTATTTTTTAGGAGGTCTTTCAGGGGGAATTGTAGGTTCATTCATAGCTTATAAGTATTATTCTCATGTAAGGGACAGAGTTGAAGCTTGGATTAATCCTTGGGCTGATATTGACAGAAAAGGATATCAGATAGCTCAATCACTATTTGCAATAGGTGCTGGCGGCTTTTTTGGTAAAGGATTGACAAAAGGTATGCCAAAAGTTATACCAGCTGTTGAAACAGATATAATATTTGCAGCTATCTGCGAAGAATTCGGTAATATATTCTCAATATTATTAATTATAATAATGGCTTTATTATTCTTAAGTGGTATCAAAATTGCTAAAGGTACAAAGGATAATTTCTATTTATTATTGGCAAGTGGGATAAGCTGTACCTTTGCATTTCAGATGTTCTTAATACTTGCAGGTGTAACTAAACTTATACCTCTTACAGGAGTTACTTTACCTTTTGTAAGTTCGGGAGGTACATCATTAACAATGTCAATAATAATGTTAGGTATCTTGGAAGGTATTCACATTAAGAATCAAAAGGGTGAAACAAATGAAAAGAAAAAAAGAACAAGTAAACAGAAAAGATAATAAAAGTTTAAATAATATTTCATATATATTCATAGGACTTTTTGTAATATTAATCGTCAACATCATCAAATTTGTTTCTGTTGATAGTACAAATGTTGTTATTAATTCTTACAATCCTCGTATCGAAGAATTGGAACAGAATATTGTTAGAGGTAAGATATTAGATACTAACAAAAAAGTCTTAGCCGAAACTATGGTAGATGGTGATAAGTCATATAGAATATATCCTTATGAAAATATATTTTCACATATTGTAGGTTATTCACATCAAGGCAAAACAGGTATAGAGTCCTTGGTTAATTATGATTTACTAAAATCAAATGTGGGTATAATAGAGAAAACCGTACAGTCAATATCTAATAAAAAAAGTATCGGTGATAATGTTGTTACTACTTTAGATGCTGATTTACAAAAGAAAGCTTATGATTTATTAGGTAATAGAAAAGGTGCAGTAGTAGCTATAGAGCCTTCAACTGGGAAAATACTTTGTATGGTTTCTAAGCCTGATTTTAACCCTAATTATATTGAGAGTAATTGGACTGAGTTAAATAATGATGAAGAAAATTCTCCACTATTGAATAAGGCTACTCATGGTTTGTATCCACCAGGTTCTACATTTAAAATAGTTACTGCTTTAGCATTTATAAGAGAAAATCCTGGTTGGAAGGATTATACCTATACTTGTAATGGTAAAGACGTATTTGAAGGAACTACGATCCATTGTTATTCAAATACGAAACATGAAGAAGAAAATCTGGAAAATGCATTTAAGATGTCATGTAATACAGCATTTGCTCATATAGGAACTAATTTAGATATGAACAATTATAGAAATGTTGCAAATGATTTATTGTTTGATACGTTACTCCCTTATCCCTTACATTTTAGAACCAGCAGATTTAAACTAAGTGAAGAATCTGTTGTGAAAGAAATAGCAGAAACAGCCATAGGACAAGGTGAAACAGAAATAACTCCGTTTCATAATGCTTTAATAACTTCTGCTATAGCTAATGGTGGTATATTAATGAAGCCCTATCTAATTGATAGTATTGAAAATGATAATGGAAAATTAATAACCAAAAATCTGCCAGAATTCTATTCCGAACTAATGAGTGTAGAAGAAGCAGGTATAATAAAAGAGTTCATGAAAAAGGTTGTAAGTGAAGGTACTGGTAAGACATCCGCTGTCCAAGGTATTGATGTTGCTGGAAAAACAGGTTCTGCTGAAGTATCAGGGAAAAAACCTCATGCATTGTATGTAGGATTTGCACCAGCTGATAACCCTCTGATAGCTGTATCCATAATAGTTGAAAACTCTGGAACAAGTACAAAATATGCAGCACCAATAGCCAAACAGCTTTTTGAACTATATATCAATAAATAATAGTTATACGAACCCCTATAATTATAATTAAGTTATAGTTATGGTAATATATAAGTATGGTATAAAAAATATACAGTTGAAAAAAGTTTGAAAAAATTGTATACTTTTTAAGACGAGACATTTTATTTGATAAATGTTAAGATGAATTACCCATAAGCTAGGAGGCATTTATATGATTGAAGCAGTTAGTTGTGGCGGGGTGGTAATTCATAAAGGTAAGATATTATTACTTTATCAACATAAATACGAAGGCTGGGTATTACCCAAAGGTACTGTTGAAGACCAAGAAGAATATAATGATACAGCTATAAGAGAAGTACGTGAAGAAGCTTCCGTTAAAGCAAATATTATAAAATATGTTGGGAAAAGTCAATATTCCTTTATGATTTCCAATGATACAGTTGTTAAGGATGTACACTGGTATCTAATGAAGGCCTATAGCTATTATAGCAGACCACAAAGAGAAGAATTCTTTACGGATTCTGGGTATTACAAATATCATGAAGCTTACCATTTACTAAAATTCAGCAACGAAAAACAAATATTAGAACAAGCGTATAATGATTACTTGGATTTGAGAAAATACAACATGTGGGGAAATAAAAAGTACATCTAGGGAAATCTAGATCATAATTAGTCTACTTTATTTATTGAAGTAGGCTTTATTATTGGAATATAGCAACTTTTTTATTGATGATTTTATATATGTTATAGTATATTTTAAAGTAGATAATAAGGATCTAGTAACATTTTTCTGAGGATAGGAGATATAAGTGGAAGATGATAGAAGATACTATTAATTTGGATTGTTATATGTATGACTTTAGAGGTGTTTTTGGAGATTTAGATTCCACTAATCTTCTTTACGGACATTTCGCTTTGTATTACCTAGATTTAAGAGAATAAGGTCTAGGCTGAAAAATAAGAAAAAGTAATATTAGTTATAAAGGGGGCTGTAGGATTATCTTACAGCCCTTAGAATTTGACAAAATATTTTAAAACAAGTTATAATATAATTACATATATATAATTTGACCAAACAATTTGATTAACTATATTATTTATGGAAAGAAGTGAAAAAGTGAAAAGTATTTATGCAGAGTTAATACATATGAAAGAAAAAGGTGAAGCTTGTGTCATGGTTACTGTGGTTAAGATGACAGGGAGTGCTCCAGTAACAGTAGGTAAAAAAATGTTGGTAGGAGAAAGCGGTATGGCTATGGGAACTGTTGGAGGTGGTGCATTAGAATATTTAGCAAAACAAAGGTGTAAAGAACTATTTGATGAAAGAAATAGCAAGCTTGAAAAATATATACTTAATGAAGGTCAGATTGAAGAAGAAGAAACAACTGTATTACCAATGGCTTGTGGTGGCAGAGTAACGCTTTTTTATGAATATATTGGTGCTAATAAACTCTATATTTTTGGAGCAGGACATGTAGGGCAGGCTTTAACTAACTTATTATACAAAATGAATTATTATATTACTGTTATAGATGATCGTAAGGAAATATACGAGACTATTCAAAATGCTCATAGGAAAGTGGGGATTTCGTATGTAGATTTTATAGAACAGGAAAAGTTAAGTGAGAATAGTTTTGTTGTGGTATGTACTCCATCACATAATAATGATTTTAATGTTCTGAACAAAGTTCTTGAATTGGATTTGAAACCAAAATATATTGGAATGCTTTGTTCACAAGTTAAACTAAAAACTTTCCTGAAAAAAATCAATGAAAAACATGGCAAAGTGGATTTGTCAAACCTATATTCACCTATTGGTCTAGATACAGGAGGTTATTCTCCAGAGGAAATAGCAGTATCTATAGCAGCAGAGATATTGGCGATTAGTTATGATAAAAAAGGTCATAAGCATCTAAGAAATAATGAATTATTGGATAACTAAAATTGATGTTTTGAAAAAGATACATGGAAGGGAATACTTATGGTTAATGTAATTACAGGACCTATAAATTCTGGAAAAACAAGTAGATTGATTAAGTTATATGAATGTATGCAAAAAGGTGATGGATTTGTTTCCATTAAAAATATGGATAGAGATAAAGTACATAGTTATGAAATAATGCAATTGTCTAATAGAAAAAAGCAACTTTTTATTCTAAGAGAAGATTATTTAACTAAAGATTGGTGTGAGTCATGTAAGATTGGACCTTACAGTTTCTCAACACCAGTCTTGAAGCATATAGAAAGTACTATAAGAGAACTAATAGAATGTAGAGTAACACCAATCTATTTAGATGAGATTGGACTTCTTGAATTACAGAATAAATGCTTTCATAGAATACTAGTAGAGTTATTAAATAGTAAATATGAAATTTATATTACAGTTAGAGAAGATTACTTAGATGACCTAATAGATAAATATAATCTAATTGGCAAAATTAATGTAATATGAATAAGAGAGGATAACGAAGTGGATCTTTTAAATGCATTAGAATTAGATGTACAAGGTAACAATATAATATCTATAGTTGGAGCAGGTGGAAAATCTACAACCATGTATAGACTTGGAAGTGAGTTAAAGGAACTTGACAGAAAAGTACTATTAACAACAACAACTGCAATTTATTATCCTATGTCAAATGAATATGATAACTTAATTATCTCAAATAACCTAGAACAGCTGATATTAGAATCTAAGAGATTGTCAAGAGGTACTATTACAATGATAGGTAAAACCATATTTCATAATAATAATAAATTAAAAGGCATTGAAAAAGAGTGGGTAAAACCTCTATGTTATCAAGGTGATTATGATTTTCTTGTAATAGAAGCTGATGGAGCAAAAAGAAAGTCCATAAAAGCACCCGCATGGTATGAGCCAGTAATAGCCAATTGTTCAACATTGGTAGTTGGTTGTGTTGGTTTAGATATTATTGGAAAGAGAATAGAAGAAAACTGGGTACATAGAGCAAATATTTTCTCAAGAGTAGTGGGTAAAAAAATTGGTGACATTATTGATTATGAAACCATATTGAAATTAATAATTTCCAAAGAAGGCTTATTTAAAGGATGTAAGAACCATTCTAAAAAGGTGGTTCTACTAAATAAAGTACGTGATGATGAACAATTATTTTATGCTCAAAAATTAGGAGGAAAAATTATAAAAGATGGTACGAATATCTCAAGAGTAATTATTGGAAATGTAAATATGGAAGACCCAATAATTAAGATTGTGGAGTGATAATTTTGGTAACAGCTATTATCCTAGCAGCAGGTTTTTCTAGAAGGTTCGGTAGCGAAAAATTATTGATTAAATTAGATGGTAAACCTATAATTGCCCATGTAATAGAAACAATAATTAAAAGTGAGTTCAAAGAAATTATACTTGTTTATCAAAATGAAGATATTAAAAAAATAGCTGAAAATTATAATGTACAACATGTTTATAACGAATCAGCTATAACAGGTATGAGCAGTTCAATTAAATGTGCTATTATGAAAGCTTCTGAAACAGATGCATATATGTTTATTAATGGTGATCAGCCATTTATTAATTCCCATGTCGTTGAAGATTTGATAACAACATTCAATTATAAAAAAGAAAGTATTATCGTTCCAAGATATAATGGTGAAAGAGGTAATCCAGTAATCTTTGGTTCTAAATGGAAAAATGATTTTCTTAAAATTACTGGAGATATCGGTGGTAGAAATATAATTAATGATAATAAAGAAGAAGTATATTATTTAGATATAACTGAAAATAAATGGGGGTTGGACATTGACACAAAAGAAGATTATTTAATTATTAAGGAGTTGAATGATAATGAATAGAGGTTTAGTTGTAGTAAGAGGAGGAGGAGATATTGCAAGTGGAACTATACATAGGCTTACAAAATGCGGGTTCAGAGTTGTAGTCCTAGAGATAGATAAACCAACTGTTATACGAAGAACAGTTTCATTTGCAAATGCATTATTTGATAATGAAATTACTATAGAAAATATTAAGGCAGTTAGAGCAGATGATGTTAACGACATTAAGAAATATCTGAATAATAATATTATTCCGATTCTAGTTGATGAATATGGTAAAAGTATTTATCAGTTAAAACCAGATATTGTGATAGATGCAATATTAGCTAAGAAGAATATGGGTACTAATATGGAGATGGCACCTATTGTCATAGGTTTAGGTCCAGGATTTACAGCAGGCAAAGATGTACATGCTGTCATTGAGACAAATAGAGGACATGATCTAGGTAAAGTAATTTATAGTGGGAAGCCACAAAAGAATACTGGTATTCCAGGTAATATAGAAGGATACACCCACGAGAGGGTTATACGTTCTTCTCATGAAGGTAATGTAAGTGCTACAGCGAAGATAGGTGATACGGTTAATAAAGGTGATTGTATAGGATATGTAAATGAATTTCCCATATTAGCTCCTATAGATGGAGTAATAAGAGGATTGATAAAAAGCGGTTTACATGTTACAGAAAATTTTAAAATCGGAGATGTAGATCCTAGAGGAAAAATTGATTATTGTTTTACTATATCAGATAAGGCAAGAGCAGTAGCTGGAGGAGTTCTTGAAGCTATATTAACACTATGACAAATTAAATAATATAATGACCTATGTAAATAATTTATCCTTACTTTATATCTAAATCTTTTTTATACAAGTTTAGACCCATTTCGATCAATTACTATATACAAAAATCAAAATTAATTATACAATTGCAATACACAAAATATTTTGTATCTTTGTATTGTTCAATGACTTTGTGCACAAGTAATTGAATGAGAGGTATGACAAAAAAATATATATAAAGAAAAGGAGATAAGTATTATGAGCAGAAGAATAAAAGTTCTATTAATAGTGTTTGTTATGGTAATTAATATTGGATTAACTTCATATGCAAATGAACAAAATTTTACAGATGAAAATTCTGTTGAGATGAAAGAAAATAAGGATGTAGTAAACAGAGAAGAGAAAAAACAAGATGTAGAATATAACCAAAATGAAGAGTTAATAAAAGGTCATGGTTTAATGGGTTATTACTATACAGGTTCCGACTTCAATGATGTAGCAACAATAAAACCAGTCGTTAATGGGAATTTAGGTATTTCTAAAGATGAGAATACTGATATAAATTCTGCTTATTGGTATGGATATATTACACCACAACAAAGTGGTAAGTACGAATTATCTACATCTTATAGTAATGCTGTTGTAATGATTGACGGGCAAGAAATTAATACTGAAATAAACTTAGATAAAGATACACAATACGAAGTTAGTATTACATATAAATCATCAAACCAAACTCCACAAACGAAGCTTTTGCTTTATTGGAAAACTCCATCAAATGATACTAATGTAATAATACCTAACAAGAGTTTGGTTCTTCCTACTTTTAATAAGGAAGCCGAAAAACAGGAATTATCTTTTGATAGAAAGATGTTATTTAATAGTCCACGATCTTCTAATCCTGTTATAGATACAGATAATGATTCAATACCTGATAGCATGGAATCTGCTGGATATTGTGTAATACCTGATAAAAATGGTGTGCCAACACACGTTATATGGAAAGATTCATATAAAGGGTTATATACTAAGTATGTAACGTCACCTAATATGTGGAGTACAGATGATGATCCTTATAGTGATTATATGGAGACATCAAAAATAAAGATGGATTCTACTGTAACAAAAGAAGCAAGTCATCCATTAGTTTCTGCATATCCAATTATCGCAACTGAAGTAGAGAAATTTAATATTTCATTAAATAAAGATGTTAACAGTGGAACAGGAGGTTCAGATACTGTATCGGTTACAACAGATACTGGTGGAAGCAAAACAATTACTAATGAACATTCTCATTCTATAACACAGTCTTTAGAAGTTGGTACAAATGGTATTAATGCAAGTGCAAGTCATTCTCATTCATATACTCATTCAGAAGCCAATACAACTACTTGGAATAAATCAAATCAAAATACAAATGAGAAATCATGGACAAAATCAATAGGTATGAATGAAGGGATCAATGCATATTTTGGTATTAACGTAAGATTCAAAAATATAGGTACAGCTCCAATATATCGATCAAGACCTGTTATATCATTAGTTGTGGAAAAGGGACGAATAGATGATACACTATATTCAATTAATCAATTACCGTCAAGAGTACCTGACATAATGCCTGACGAGTCATATCCTAAACAAGGTCAATCTGCTATAGCAATGAATACATATGATGAAAAAGGAACACAGACAATGACTCTTGATAAAGCTACAGTTGAGACTTTACAAAAGGCAGGTAATTTTAGAGTCGAAACTAACCAGTTAAGAGGAAAGATTGCATATTATGATGATAATGGTAATATTACTACTAGAAATGAATGGAATGATTACATTACAAAAATAGAAAAGACAACAGCAAAATTTATACTAGATTCAAAGGAAACTGGAGTACAAATTAGAAATGTAGCTGCAAGAGGTAATGATAATATCGTAAGTATGTCAAAGGCTGACATAACTATAGGAGAAGCATTAAAAATTGCTTATGGGGCTGTAGAAAATGGTAATAATTTAGTACTTAATGGTTACATAATGGATAAGTCAAATATTGTAGTAGGTTTTACTGAAGATACTAAAAATAAATTAACCCAACAAAGCGGTAAAAAATTCTTAAATATGTTGCTAAGACCTGGAATGAAAATATATATTAAATGCTTAGAAAAAGATCAGAACAATATCCAAGCTCCAATAATTGAAGATATCTATACGGATTATGGAATAAATGAATTATCAAGAAGATTTGTAGAGCCATTAACGGTTTTTAAATTCAAATTTCAAAATCCATATACACAATTAAAGAATATTAAGTTTAATTATCATAATAAGGAACTTATGAGACTTTCAAATGACCCTGAATTTTGGGGTGAGAACGACGTACCGTATAAATATGTATGCAACAGACATAATATTGATCCGAATAAATATTCAGATAATGAATATATTTTGAGCACAAAAAATCCTGATGTAACATATGATGAAGAATTTATCAATAAACGTGGTACATTAACATTTGAATATTTCAACGGCAAAATAATAAAAGTACCAGTTTCATTTAAATTCAGAAACATATTAACAGATATGTCTAGATATGAATATAATAGAAAAAACTGGATGGGTCCTAATAATTTCTTAACTAATGTATTAGATTCATATGCTATTAATCATGAGAATGTAGATGATACATATAATTATACAAAAGTAAATACATCTGATAAAGGAAAAGATTTAAATCAGTTTGATTATAGTAGTGGTTGGAGTTTTAAAAAGAATGATTCACATTATAAAGGAGATTATGCAACAAGTGAGACTAAGGATGCTACTGTTAGTATCAAATTTAAAGGAGAAAAAATAGTTGTTTATGGTTACAAGGGTTCTGGACAAGGAAGAGCACAAGTATATATTGACGATAGATATATTGCTGAGATATCTAATAGTTCTAATAATTCAGGAATAGATATTCTTTACAGTAGCCATAGGTTATCACAAGGTGATCATACATTAAAAATTAAAGTATTGGGAGAAAATGATACTAATAGTACAGGTAAATCGGTAACCATTGGTCATGCAGAGATAGGTAAACGCAAAAATAATATTCCTACAATACCAAGGTATATAACTGTACAGGATTCTGAAGTTGGAAATGACATTAATCAATTTAAATTTGATAATTATTGGAATTCTGATTCAAGTACTCACTATACTAAAGCACTTAAATATAATGATTGTGCAGAAATGGAATTAAAATTTTTAGGTAAAAAAATAGACCTATATGGAGGCATATTTGGAGGAGACGAAAATGATGCATGTGGATGGGTATATATTGATGGCAAATATGTTGGAAGTATTGGTAAGAAAACAGGATTAATATTTAGTAAAGAATTAGAGCATGGTACTCATACCATTAAACTTAAAGTATTTGGTGATGGAAGTGGAAATATCGATAAGGCAGTTGTTCAAAGATATTAATAGTAATAACTTAGTGTAAATAATCTTTTTAGAAATATCTAATTTTGTGTAAGTTAACTTAAATGCACTCTTTTCTTTCAATAATTGAGATAAGTAAATCTCAGGATTATTGAAAGAAGGAGTGTTTTTTTTAATAGATTATACTATTTTTTTTGCTGTAAGGAGTATTAATAAGGGGTAAGCTAGTTCTGAATTTATTATCGTAGTTGTAATATGCATTAGATACAGCTGGTGCTGTAACTATAGAACAAATTTCTCCAATACCTTTTGCACCATGTGCCAATCCCTTATGTTTTTTGCCTATAATTATGGGTTTGATTTCTGGAACCTTATTAGCCTTGAACAGTCCCAATGTACCGAATTTAGCAGTAGGTCTGCAATTATCTAAAGGATAACTTTCAGTTAGTGCATAGCCAAGACTCATGACGGTTCCACCTTCAATTTGTCCTTCAATGGACTTTGGATTAATTGGAGTTCCAACATCGTGACATGCTACAATTCTTTTTATAGTTCCAATATCATTTAGTATTACAACATGTGTAGCGTAACCGTACGTAACATGACTGTAAGGATGCTCCTTGTCAGAACCTAAAGGATCAGTTACACAGGTGTATTCACCATAATATTCTTTACCCTCTAATTCTGATAATGATTTATCCTTCAGATCATTTTGTAATTTGATTGCCGCTATTCTTGCAGCTTCTCCTGTAAAAACTGTTTGTCTAGAAGCAGTAGAATTACCAGAATCAGGAGTCAAATAGGTATCAGGGGTACTATGTACAATATTATTAGGTGATATATTAATTACTTGACAAATCATTTGAGTAATAACTGTCGCTAGGCCTTGACCAACACAAGCTGCACTTGTATGAGTATATATTTTATTATCTTTAATTATCAATCTGCATCTGCCTGTATCTGGGACACCAACCCCAAGTCCTGCATTTTTCATAGCACAAGCTATACCTACATATTTTTCATTTTCAAAATCTTCTTTTACAGCTTCTAATGTTTCAGCACAAGCTGTATATTCATCAGCAACTTGACCATTAGGAAGTATCTGACCTGGTCTTATAGCATTTCTATATCGTATTTCCCAGGGTGATATTCCAACTAACTTTGCTAATTGGTTAATATTATTTTCAGTAGCAAAACAGCTCTGAGTAACACCAAAACCCCTAAAAGCCCCACCAGGTGGGTTATTGGTATATACTGCTTTTCCTAATATATCTACATCTTGATAATTATATGGCCCAGCAGCATGAGTACATGCCCTTTGGAGTACAGGTCCTCCTAGGGATGCATAAGCACCTGTGTCAGATATGATAGTAGCTTTCATAGCTGTGAGATAACCATTCTCGTCACAAGCTGTTGTGAAATCCATTTCCATTGCATGACGTTTTGGGTGTACTAGTATACTTTCTTTTCGTGTAAATGAAACTTTTACAGGTCTATGAGTTTTATATGCTAGTATAGCTGCAAGATGTTGAACTGTCATATCTTCTTTTCCACCAAATGCTCCACCTACTATTTTACTGATAACTCTTACATTATCTTTATCTAAGCCTAATGCTTCGGTACATTCTCTGTGTGTCTGGTAGATACCCTGATCAGCACAATAAATTGTTATTTTACCATCTTTTTCAGGAACAGCAACTGCACATTCAGGTTCTAAAAAGGCATGTTCTGTAAAAGGAGTACTGTAATGGTTAGTTACAACATACTTGGAATTCTTGATTTTTTCATCTGCATTTCCTCTAACTAGATGTTCTATGGATAAGATATTACCGTCTTCATGAAGTAGAGGAGCGTTGTCTGCTAAAGCTTCTGCTGGACATTTGACAGGTTTTAGTTCTTCATACTCAATATCAACCAGTGATTTTGCTTGTTCTAGAATTTCTTTTGTTTCTGCAGCAATCAGTACTATAGCATCACCTAAGCATCTTGTCTGACTTCCTTCTGGTATAAGTATATCCCAATCTTTCTTTAGATGACCAATCTTAGGTGAGCCTGGTAAATCTTTTGCAGTAATTATTGATATGACACCTTCCAGATTTTCAGCTTTACCAGTATTGATTTTTTTTACAATTGCACGAGGATATTTGCTTCTAAGACAGCTTCCATATATAATACCGTCAATACGCATGTCATCTACATATTCTGCTTCCCCAAGTACTTTTGAGATGGCATCAACTCTGTGCATGTTTTCTCCCACAAGACCAGTGAAAGAACATTCTGGTATATTAGTATTTTCTCTTAATAATTTTGCAGCTAGTTCTATTGCTTTTACTATCTTCACATAACCTGTACATCGGCAAATATTGTTTTTTATTGCCTCCCTTATTTGTTCTTCATTAGGGTCAGGCACTTTATCTATCAATCCTTTTGCACTAATAACCATACCAGGAGTACAAAAACCACATTGGACAGCACCAGCTTCTTTGAATGCATAGCTGTATACATTCTTTTCTCTTTCCGAAAAACCTTCTACAGTTAAGATATCTTTTCCATTCAACTTATCAGTCCATAAAACACATGACTTAGTTGCTTTACCGTCAACCAGTACCATACATGCTCCACATGAACCTTCCATACATCCATTTTTAACGGAAGTAAGATTTAATGTATCTCTTAGATAATTGATCAATTTCTGTTTCTTTGGTACAAAAACACGTTGTCCATTAACAATAAAATCTGGCATCGAAATCACCTCATTAGAAAACTATATTTTTCATTTACAGTAGTTATTATGTTTTTAATATCTGCAGGTAGTGTATTATCATCGTTGTTAAGGTCAATCTTCAGGATCTCATCATTAAGCCTAATTCTGCATTCACTTCCATTGTTATTACACATATAGAATCCTTGATTTTTACTTTCTAAGAAATCTTTTTCTGTATTAAAAAGGGTGAATTTATCTTTATATGGTGCACTATCATATGGACAGAATACTTCGCAGTTACCACATTCGTTACATAAGCTGTCTATATGTATAATCTGTGACATGGACTTGCCAGGAACAGTGAGTGAGAGATTAGCCCTATTAGGACATACATCAACACATGTTTCACACACCATATTACATTCAAGACATCTCTTACTTTCATTTTTTATATCATCAAATTTTTCTATAGTACCTTTTTTAACATAGGCATCTTCCATGTTTTGTTTATTAAAGTAAGTACTGAAACCTTTGTCTTTTATATTTTCCTTATCCATAATAGACAAAGAGGATTTTATTGAATCCTCAATAGATTCTACAACTGTTGACGGACCACGAAGGGCATCACCTACAACATAGACATTTTCAATATTTGATTCACATGTTTCTTCATTTACTATTACATTATTATTTTCTGCCTTGATTCCATTAGATTTGAATAGGTAGGTATCAGTATTTTGACCAATAGCAGAGATAATTGAATCTGCATGAATGTTAACTTTATTTCCTGTTTTTATTGGTTTGCGTCTACCTGAACTATCAATTTCTCCTAGCTTCATTTCTTCACAACATAATTTACCTTCTTTGAATTTAACAGGGGAGAGTAGTTCTTTGATTATTACACCATCCTCAGTAGCTAGCAGCAATTCTTCTTCATCGGCAGGCATATATTTTTTGGTTCTTCTATAAACTAGATATACATTATTAACTCCTTTAACTCTTATTGCAACTCTTGCTGTATCCATAGCGGTGTTGCCTCCGCCAATTACAACAACATCTTTACCTAATTCATATTCTTTGTTTCCATTTTTTATGTTCTCTAGAAAATCTAGTGCATCAATAGGATTCCCGTTATCTATTTTTAGATTTACAGGATTCCATGCACCAACTGCTAGTAATATATATTTATATCCTTTTTCTTTCAATTCTTCAATATTATTTTGTTCATGGTCTAATTTTACTTCAATACCCATTTTCTTAATAAGTTCAATATCTTTTTGGATGGAATCTGATGATATTCTGAATTCTGGTATTACGTGTTTTACAATACCACCTAAGGATTTTCTTTTTTCGAATATAGTTACATTCATGCCACATCTACCAAGAAAATATCCTGCTGCCAATCCTGCTGGACCTCCTCCTATTACGGCTACTTTTGTATGAGATTTTGTAATAGGTGAACTTAACTCATTCATAATATCATTATATGCTGCTTTTGCCGCTTCTAATTTCACGTCACGTATCTTAATGTGTTCTTCATAAAAATTACGGGTACATTTAGTTGTACATGGATGACTGCATATAGTACCAGTTATGAAGGGAAGAGGATTCCTATCAATTATTACTTTTAGTGCATCTTTGTATTTACCTTTACCCATGAGATTAATATATGTAGGTATTTCTTGGTTAATAGGACAGCCTAATTTACAAGGGGATATAAAACAATCAACTAGAGGAACTTTTTTATTTATTTTATTATTATGTAAAGGTTTTATCGGCTTTCTATAATAAGGATCAATTACTGCATTTTCTTTTAATTCTTTTATAGCTGATAGACTTATTTTAGCGTAATTATCAGGGTTTAGATTTCTTAATTTATCAGCTAGTTGTATGCAACGTTCATATCCACCATTCTTTAGCAGGGTAGTAGCAATAGTTATTGGCCATATTCCTGCCTTCACAATTTTATCTATGTTATATGCATCAGCACCACCAGAGTAAGAAATCTTAAGGTTACCGTTAAAAGATTCCGCTAATTTGTAGGCAAGAGCTATTGAAAGAGGATATAATGAACGTCCTGACATATACATTTCTTCACCAGGGAGTTCATCATGAGCTATTTTTACTGGAAAAGTATTAGTTAGTTTCACTCCAAATGTCAAGTTGTTCTTAGTTGCCATTTGTAATAGACGCTTAATCATTGGTACAGCATCTTCATATTGTAAATCATCCTGAAAATGAAAATCATCAAATACTAGATAATCATAACCCATTTTATCTAGAGTTAAACGTGCATAATTATAACCAAGTAGAGTAGGATTACATTTTACAAAAGTATTCAAATGCTTTTCTTCCAACAGATATGAAGCTATACGTTCTATTTCTTCAGGAGGACATCCATGAAGGGTTGATAAAGTAATGGAAGTACATATATTAGGGGAGATATTTTGCACAAATTCCTTATCTATATTATTGAATCTATTTATATTCTTTAAAGTATATTCTTTACATTGGAGCCAAATAGGAGAGAAAGAAGCGTCTTTCAAACCTTCAATGAAAGCATCTATTTTAGGAGATGATATACCTTCAAAATCATATCCAACACTCATATTGAAGATAAAACCGTTTTCATCACCGAAGCCATATTCTTTTGATAACAACTTAAGAATAAACCACGCTTTAACATATTCTTCTAAGGCTTGTTCTACTGTTAACTCTGTTGACCATTCAACGTTATAGCCTTCATCTCTTGCATTAATACATGGTTTATTTACACATAAATCTTCACCATCTAAGGTCTGTACAGTTTTTAATTCAAAAAATCTACATCCAGCCACATATGAAGCAATAATATTTTGTGTAAGTTGAGTATGTGGACCGGCAGCTGGACCAAAAGGAAGTTCCATATGTTCACCAAACAATTCGATATTATCTTTACTATCAATATGTACAAATTTTCTTACTCCAAATATTGTGCCCAATCTACTATATTCATCTATTATCCATTCTATAATATTCTCAAATGGAATAGGATCCATTCTATCATTCATTTTTCACACCCCTGTTAAAATTTTTTCCATAAAGCTGTTGACAGTTCTCTTGCTTTTGCAAATATACTAGCTTCATCTATATTTAGTAGTTCTCTATCTTTCATTAGTAACTTACCATTTATCATAGTTGTTTTTACGTTACGACCAGTCATACCAAATAGAATATGGCTATTGATATTATTTTCATCAAGTGGGGTGAATGGGTTATAGTCTAATACGATTACATCAGCATATGAACCTTTTTTTAGTATCCCTAATGGCTTCTCATAAAAACGATTAGCTATTTCTGCATTATTATCAAATAACATCTTAGGAACTTCTGCCCATGCTACAGAAGGATTATTGTTGTGATGCTTATGTAATATGTTAGCTACTTTCATGGATTCTAGCATATCACTGGTATAACCATCTGTTCCAAGTCCAAGAACAATATCATTATCCATTATTTTTAATATAGGAGTACAACCAACAGCATTACCCATATTAGACTCAGGATTATGTACAACCATTGTATCCGTTTCTTTCAGAATATCCATCTCTAATGGATTTATATGAATACAATGAATGGCAAGAGTTTTTGAACCTAGTATATTCATATCATATAAACGATTGACAACACGTTTATTATACTTGTTCAAAGAATTATACAAATCTTCGACGCCTTCAGCTACATGGATATGATATCCTGTATCAGCTGGTACATTTTCTGCTATATGATATAAAGTTTCATCAGAAAGAGTGAAGGCAGCATGTAATCCCATCATACCTTTTTGCATATCGCTGGTATCCTGTTTTGTGGAGTTAATGAAATTGGTGTTCTCTTTAACTGCTTGAATCATTTCATTTTTGCCATTACGGTCTGATACCTCATAGCAAAGACAAGTACGTAATCCTAATTCATGTGCCACACCTGATATCTCAAATAAACTTCCAGTTGTCGCACCATAGCTTGCATGATGATCGAATACAGTAGTTACACCATTCTTAATACAATCTATATACGTTACATAAGCACTATACTTAACATCCTCCAGAGTCAGATGTTTATCAATTTTCCACCACATACCTTTAAGAATATCTGAAAACTTTTTGGGATGATATCCTTTCAAGGATAACCCTCTAGCAAAAGAACTATAGATATGATGATGTGTATTAATAAGACCTGGCATAATCAATCCTTGTTTTGTATCAATAAATTCTTCATTTGGATATTTTTCTTTCATATCTTTAGTGGTTCCCAAATCGTAGATCAGATTATCTTTTATACATAGACAGCCATCTTCAATAAATGGGTTAGTACCATCTCTGGTTATCAATTTCCCATTACCCAATAAAATCATATAAACCCTCCTTATAATACCATTAATTATATTAACATTATTTAGAATATGACTTAATTAAGATGATAGTTATCATGTTAGTCGCTAAATTATATTAATTAAATCACATAAAATAACTAATTATATTAAAAATATAATATATGACATAATTCATATATATATTAGTTAACTATCTATAAAATATGTGCATAATATTATATTAACAGACTACCACCAATAGTAGCAAAAGTCAAAGAAAATAAAAATATTTTTGCAAAATAAAAATATTTTTGCAATAATCATTGAATAATTAATTTTATGGTGATATACTAAAATCATAATAAAGTAACTTTTGAAAGGATTTTGTAATGGATAATAATGTTAATTTGAATTTTTTAAAACGGCTAGCTAGAGGAATAGTGCATCATTTTGGAAAGAATTGTGAAGTAGTCATACATGATTTGAAATCCGATACCTTGCAAAAGACCATTATAGAGATTGAAAATGGTCACGTTACCAATAGAAAAATTGGAGATGGTGCATCCCATATAGTACTAGACACAATAACTAACGAAGAAGACAAATTAGAAGATTCTATAGGTTATTTGACAAAAAGTCATGACGGAAGAATATTAAAATCTAGTAGTATATATATTAGAGATGAAGATGATGAGCCTATAGGAATTTTTTGTATTAACTATGATATTACAGAGCTTACTATTGCAGAAAACTCTATAAAAAGTTTACTTAAATCTAAGGAAGAAAAAAATGAGGTAGAAGAGATACCACAGAATGTAAATGATTTATTAGATAATTTAATTGAGCAATCAGTTAAATTGATTGGGAAACCTGTAGCATTAATGAGTAAAGAAGATAAGATAAAGTCCATTCAATTCTTAAATAATGCCGGTGCTTTTCTAATAACAAAATCAGGAGATAAAATATCTAAATATTTTGGGATATCAAAATACAGTATCTATAATTATATAGATGTTAAAAGATAATCACTATAATTAATCTCAGTAAAATATTTTGAGAATTAATGGGATAAATATAAACTTGAGGAGGTTTTTATTAATGGATTTTAATGAGGTAAAAAAGAAAGCTAATGAGTATGAAAAACAGATGACTAGGTTCTTACGGGATTTGATAGCAATACCTGGAGAAAGCTGTCGGGAAGAGAAGGTTATTAAACGTATTGAAAAAGAAATGAAAGAAGTTGGATTCGAAGAAGTTAGATTTGATAATATGGGTAATATTCTTGGATTTATGGGTAGTGGAGAAACTCTGATTGCTTATGATGCACATATAGATACTGTAGGACTTGGTGAAATGAGTAATTGGAATTTTGACCCTTATGAAGGTTATGAAAATGATGAAGAAATAGGTGGCAGAGGTTCTTCAGATCAATTAGGTGGGATAGTATCTAGTGTTTATGGTGCTAGGATTATGAAAGATCTAGGACTAATAAATGATAAATGCAAAGTATTGGTAACTGGAACGGTACAAGAAGAGGACTGCGATGGATTGTGCTGGCAGTACATAATCAATGAAGATAAGATAAAACCTGAATTTGTTGTAATTACTGAACCAACTAACGGTAATATCTATAGAGGACATAGAGGGCGAATGGAAATTCGTGTAGACGTTAAGGGTGTATCCTGTCATGGTTCAGCTCCAGAACGAGGAGATAATGCAATATACAAAATGGCTGAGATTATAGAAGAAGTAAAAGAACTTAATGATAGATTGCATTATGATGAATTTTTAGGAAAAGGAACTCTTGCTGTATCAGAAATATTTTTTAATTCTCCATCCAGATGTGCAGTTGCAGATATGTGTGCTATTTCTATAGATAGACGTTTGACAGATGGAGAGACTTATGAATCGGCTCTAGATGAAATTAGACAGTTATCAAAAGTAAAAGAGTATGAAGCTGTGGTAAGTATGTATAAATATACTAGACCAAGCTGGACTAATCTTACTTATCCAACAGATTGTTATTTTCCAACATGGGTAATACCAGAAGATAGTTCTCCTACAAAAGCTATGGTAAAAGCTTATGAAGGAATGTTTGGTAAACCAAAAGTTGATAAATGGACATTTTCCACAAATGGTGTTTCTATAATGGGTAGATACAATATTCCATGTATAGGATTTGGACCAGGAAAAGAAGAGGAAGCTCATGCACCTAATGAAAAGACTTGGAAAGCTGATTTAGTTAGATGTGCTGCTGTATATGCTGCTTTACCAACTATGTACCTTGAAGAATCTAAATAATAAATAGACCGTGAAAGGGAGAATAAGATGAGAGATATTAATAATTATATTGATAAGTTGAAAAAGTTGAATTTTAGTGACATGTACAATAATGATTTCATTTTAACATGGGAAAAGACAAGAGATGAATTAGAAGCTGTATTTACTGTAGCTGATACTCTCCGTTATCTAAGGGAAGAGAACATCTCAACCCGAATATTTGATAGTGGACTTGGTATATCATTATTTAGAGATAATTCTACCAGAACAAGGTTTAGTTTTTCTTCAGCTTGTAATCTGTTGGGATTGGAAGTACAGGACCTTGAAGAAGGTAAGTCACAGATAGCTCATGGGGAAACAGTTAGGGAAACAGCTAATATGATATCTTTTATGGCTGATGTGATTGGTATTCGTGATGACATGTATATAGGAAAAGGAAATAAGTACATACGTGATTTTTCTAAGTATGTGAAACAAGGTAATGAAGATGGGGTATTAGAACAAAGACCTACACTAGTCAATTTACAATGTGATATTGATCATCCAACTCAAACAATGGCTGATATGCTTCATCTAATTCATCATTTCAATGGAATAGAAAATCTAAAAGGTAAAAAAATAGCAATGACTTGGGCTTATTCACCATCTTATGGGAAACCACTTTCAGTCCCTCAAGGAATAATAGGATTAATGACTCGTATGGGTATGGATGTAGTATTAGCTCATCCTGAAGGATATGAAATAATGTCAGATGTTGAAGAGGTAGCTAAACACAATGCCTTAGAATCAGGTGGAACATTCACAAAAACCAATTCCATGAAAGAAGCATTCAAAGATGCTGATATCGTTTATCCAAAAAGCTGGGCACCTTTTGCTGCTATGGAAAAGCGTACTAAACTATATGGTATAGGTGATATGAATGGTATTGATAAGCTTGAAAAAGAACTGTTAGCTAGAAATAAAGAGCACAAAGATTGGCAGTGTACGGAAGAATTAATGCGTATGACTAAGGATAAAAAGGCTATTTATATGCACTGTTTACCAGCTGATATAACAGATATAAGTTGTGAAGCAGGTGAAGTTGCGGCTTCAGTATTTAATAGATATCGTATTCCTCTATATAAGCAAGCTAGTTATAAACCTTATGTTATTGCTGCAATGATACTGCTTAGTAAAATAAAAAATCCTGCTGAATTATTCACTAATTTATATAATAATCCTAAAAAACGTAAATTAGATTAATTTCAAAAATAAAGTTGCATATCAAGGAGGGAAAAATGAGCATTGGAAAAAGTGTTAAAAGAGTAGATGCTTTTGAAAAAGTTACAGGACGTGCACAATACACAGATGACATTCCACTTAATGATGTCCTTGTTGCAAAAGTACTCCATAGTACCATAGCTAATGGGTTGGTTAAAGACATAGATATAAAAGAAGCGTCAAAACTTCCAGGAGTAGTGAAGATAGTAACTTGTTTTGATGTTCCTGACATAACATTTCCAACATCGGGGCACCCTTTGTCACTCGATATACACCATGCAGATATTGCAGATAGGAAGTTGCTTAATAGAAGAGTTAGATACTATGGTGATGATATTGCTGCAGTAATAGCCAAAGATGATGTAACAGCTTCAAGAGCTCTTAATTTAATCAAGGTTGAATATGAAGAATATAAGCCCTTAATGTCTATAGGTTCGTCTTTGGAAGAAGGTTCAAGACCTATACATGATAATTTTCCTAATAATATTCTTACCCATTCTAATTACCAAATAGGTGATTATGAAGAAGCAATAAAAGAAGAAGGTCTAATATCTTTTGAAGGTGAATATATAACTCCAATGGTTAAGCATTGTCATATGGAAACACCAATTTCATATTCTTATGCTGAGTCAGGGAGAATGGTAGTTGTGACCTCAACCCAAATTCCGCATATCATCAGAAGAATAGTTGGGCAAGCACTGGGAATTGGCTGGGGGAAAGTTAGAATTGTAAAACCATATATTGGAGGAGGTTTTGGCGATAAACAAGATGCACTTTATGAACCTCTTAATGCTTATCTTTCAAAATCAGTAGGTGGAAGATGTGTAAAACTTGATATAACACGAGAGGAATCATTTGTTAATACACGTGTACGTCATGCTATGAAGATAAAAATCAAAAGCTATGTAAGACCTAATGGGAGATTCGTAGCAAGGAAGATTGAAGTCTATAGTAACAAAGGTGCATATGCTTCTCATGGTCATAGTATAACTTCTAAAGCGGGTAATGCTTGTAAGCAGATATATAATGATGAGAAAGCAATCAAGACAGATATGTATAGTGTATTTACAAATATGCCTGTAGCAGGAGCTATGAGAGCTTATGGTATACCACAAATAACTTTTGCTCTAGAATCCCATATTGATGAAATAGCTAGGGGACTTAATCTTGATCTTATTGAGATTAGAAAGCTTAATATGATGAAACCTGATTTTGAAGATAATGGTATTAAGTGTCATAGTTACGGACTTCTAAAATGTATTGAAGCAGGAAAAAAATATATTGATTGGGATAACAAGATAGAAGAATATAAGAATCAAACAGGACCCATGCGTAAAGGTGTCGGGATGGCTATATTCAGTTATGCTACAGGGGTCTACCCTATATTGTTAGAAACAGCTTCGTGTAGAATTGTTCTTAATCAGGATGGTACTGTTCAATTACAAATGGGAGCTACTGAGATAGGTCAAGGTGCTGATACTATATTCAGTCAAATGGTATCAGAAGTACTTGATATTCCTACTAAAAATGTACATATAATAAGTAATCAGGACACTGATGTAACACCTTATGATTCTGGTGCTTATGCGTCAAGGCAATCATATGTATCAGGAATGGCTGCTAAAAAAGCAGCACTTCTTTTAAAAGAAAAAATAATAAAACATGCTAATTTTATGTTGAAACTACCACCCTCTAATATTGATTTGAAGGATAGTATGATCATTAAAAAAGAAAATGGTGATATTTTGGCTTCTTTAGAAGAAGTTGCCACACATGCATTTTATAACACAGAAAAATCGGTTCACATTACAGCTGATATAACTAACCAATGTAAGTCTAATACTTTTTCTTTTGGAGTATGTTTTGCTGACGTTGAAGTAGATATGGCTATTGGAAAAATTAAAGTCAATAGAGTAATCAATGTCCATGATTGTGGTAAAGTTCTTAATCCTGATCTTGCCGCAGCACAAGTACATGGTGGAATGAGTATGAGCTTGGGATATGGTTTAAGTGAGCAATTATTATTTAACGAAAAGACTGGTAAACCATTGAATAACAATTTACTAGATTATAAGTTGCCAACAGTAATGGATACACCTCACTTAGAGGCTGAGTTTGTTGATACATATGATGTATCCGGTCCATTCGGAAATAAAGCGCTAGGAGAACCACCTGCAATTCCTGTTGCTCCTGCTGTCAGAAATGCAGTATATCATGCTACTGGTGTTAATTTTAATACTTTACCATTAACACCTCAAAGACTGGTTGAAAGGTTTATTAAGGATAATCTCATTTAAAGGTTAGATTTAAGTATTATAATCACTTGCCTTACCCTGAGATGTGGTCATGCGTGATTATAATACATTAACCTTCGGTAATTAGTGAGTTAGATAATAAGATTGAAGGGAGAAATAAGATGTATGATATAGAGAATATATATCAGGCTACTTCTGTAGAAGATGCAATAGAGCATCTATTGGGGAACCCAAAAGCTTTGATTATTGCAGGTGGAAGTGACATACTTATAAAAATACATAATGGTAAATTATTAGGTTGTTCGCTGGTAAGTATTTATGGATTAGATGAACTCAGAGGGATATCTATAGATGAAGATAGAAGGATAAAGATAGGTCCTCTTACAAGTTTTTCACATATAACTAATGATGAAATAATAAAGAAACATATACCTGTATTAGGAGAAGCGGTAGAGCAAGTTGGAGGTCCTCAAATAAGGAATATAGGAACTATTGGAGGAAATATATCTAACGGAGTTACAAGTGCTGATAGTGCATCAACTTTGTTTGCGCTTAATGCTCAGCTTGAAATCACAGGCATAGATGGAAAAAGAATCATTCCCATATCGGAGTATTATATAGGACCTGGAAAAGTAGTACTGAAACAAGGAGAGATACTTACGGCAATATATATAACAAAAGAAAATTATCAAGGGTTTACAGGTTGTTATATAAAATATGCTATGCGGGGTGCAATGGATATTGCAACACTGGGGTGTTCTGTTACATGTAAACTGAGTGAGGATAAAGCAAAGATCGAAGATGTACATTTGGCATATGGTGTTGCTGGTCCTGTTCCAATGAGATGCTTAGAGACTGAAAAATCAATTATAGATATGGAAATAGCTGATGAAATGTTTGAAAAGTTTGGGGCGATGGCAATGGAGGAGGTAAATCCTCGTGATTCTTGGAGAGCTTCAAAAACTCTTAGACTCCAACTTGCCAAAGAATTAAGTAAACGTGCTCTAAAGCAAGCAATAATTAAATCTGGAGGGGTATTATAATGGCTAATGTAGAATTGAACTTTATTGTAAATGATGAACCTAGAAATATTATAATAGATGATCGAGATTCTCTTGCAGATGTACTTAGAAATAAGCTTCATCTAACAAGCGTAAAAAAAGGTTGTGAAGTTGGAGAGTGTGGTGCTTGTACTGTCCTTATCAATGGAGAGACTTTTGATTCATGTATTTATTTGGCTATATGGGCTGAAGGTAAGGAAATACGTACACTTGAAGGTCTGATGGATGAAGATGGAAATATATCTGATATACAGCAAGCATTTATAGATGAAGCAGCAGTTCAATGTGGTTTTTGTACACCAGGATTCATAATGTCAGCAATGCCTATTTTAGAAAGTGATAAGGAGTTTACAAGAGAAGAGATTAAGAAGCATCTGTCAGGTAATTTATGTCGATGCACAGGATATGAAAATATAATAAATGCAATAGAAAACGTCAAGAAGAGCCGTATGAATAACCAAAATATATAATATAGGAGGTATTATCATCATGGAGAATAAATATAATGTAATTGATCTAACTGTTAATGAAGAAAGGCTTAAAAATGTAGTTAAGAGGGCTAAGGAAAGAGGTATTATCATTCCTACTTTAGCTCAATTAAAAGATCCAAGTCTTATACCAGATGATATAAAAGAAAAACTCAAAGATGTTGGGCTATGGGATCTTAATCCATTGAATCTTTTTAGGATTGGATGGCATAATGATACGAAAGAAATGGGTGGCTTATATAAGGATGTCAATTATTTATGTATACCTAGTGAAATTTCTGGTGTAAAAGCTAAGATAATAGCCTTATGCGGTAAATGGTTTCCAACAGGTTCACACAAGGTTGGAGCTGCATTTGGATGTCTTGTACCTAGACTAGTGACAGGACAATTTGACCCAACTAAACAAAAAGCTGTCTGGCCATCAACTGGTAACTATTGTAGAGGTGGTGCTTATGATTCAGCTCTTCTAGCTTGTGATTCCATTGCTATATTACCAGAAGGCATGAGTAATGAAAGATTCGAATGGTTGAAGAATGTAGCTGGTGACACAATTGCTACTCCAGGTAGTGAAAGTAATGTAAAAGAAATATTTGACAAATGTTGGGAATTAAGAAATTCTGGGGAAGACCTAATGATTTTCAATCAATTTGATGAATTCGGTAACTATCTATGGCATCATGAAGTTACTGGTAAAGCTATTGAAGAAATACTTGATGTTGAAATGAATGAAGATAGTAAATTCAGAGGGTATATTAGTGCAACTGGTTCTGGTGGAACAATTGCAGCTGGTGATTATCTCAAGAAAAAATATCCAAACCTCAAAATTGCAGCCAGTGAAGCATTACAATGCCCAACAATATTTTTGAATGGTTATGGAGAACATAGAATAGAGGGTATTGGCGACAAACATATACCATGGATCCATAATATCAAGAATACAGATGCAGTTACGGCAATAGATGACGAAGCTACAATGAATTGGATAAGGATGTTTAATGAACCAGAAGGTCATAAAGTATTAAAAGCCAATGGTGTAAGTGATGAGATTATTGAACAATTGAACCTTGTAGGAATCTCAGGTGCTGCTAATATAATATCTGCTATAAAATTTGCCAAATACTTTGAACTAACCGAAGACGATATTCTAGTTACTGTGTTAACAGATTCAATAGATATGTATAAGAGTAGATTAGTAGAGCTTAATGAAGAAAGAGGAGCTTTTACTTCATGTGATGCTTATGGTGTAATGGAAAGATATTTTAAAGGCATTAATACTGATTACTTCAAAGAATTGAATTACAGAGAAAGAAGAACCGTTCATAATCTTAAGTATTATACTTGGATAGAACAACAAGGAAAAACATATGATGAAATATTAGAACAGTGGTATAACGATGATTATTGGGCTAATATAACCAAACAAGTGGATAGACTGGATGAATTGATTGAGGAATTCAATGAAAGAGTAAGACAATGTGAATAAAAAAAAGAAGGTATGTCTATGTATGATTTAGGTATAATTAATGGTAATTTGTATATTGATGGAAAATATGAAAAACTGAATTTATATATCACCAATGAAAAAATAGCAAAGATATCTAATGAAACTTATGAATGTAAAGAGAGCTATGATGTAGAAAACAAAAAAGTATTTCCTGGATTTATTGATCCACATGTTCATTTTGAATTGAATGTAGGTAAATATACATCATGTGATGATTTTTACACAGGTTCTGTAAGTGCAGCTTATGGAGGTATAACTACAATCATTGATTTTCTGGATCCTATAGCTACTGGAATTGAAGTGGAAAAAGCTCTTAATACAAGAAAGAAATTAGCTGAAAAAAGTGTCATTGATTATTCTTTTCATGTGACTATTAGAAATCCAATTGATGAGATTGATAATATCGTAGATGAAATGAGAAGATTACAGATACCAACTGTAAAACTATTTACTACATATTCTGAATCAGATAGAAGAACCTATGATAAAGAAATAACAAAACTACTTGGGTTAACAAAAGAAAATAATATTTTGGTTTTAGCACATATAGAAAATGATAATCTAATAGATAGAAATCCTGTTTTTGAGGTTAAAGATCTACCTAAAAGCAGATGTTCAGAATCTGAACTAAAAGAAGCATTGAAGTTAGCTTCGTTTACTAAACATTTTAATGGAAGATTATATATGGTTCATCTAAGTAGTGGTAATACCATAAAAGCATTAGCCAAGCATTACCCTGATTTACTTAACAAAGATTTTTTTGTTGAGAGTTGTCCTCATTATTTTAATTTTACTTCTAATGTATACTCAGAAGAAAAGGGGTTTCTATATGTAATGGCACCACCACTTAGAACTGAGAACGAACGTGAATTATTAAGAGCTAATTTTGATTATATTAATACTATTGGTACAGATCATTGTCCTTTTACCAGTAAAGAGAAAAACAAGGATAAATTATTGGATGTACCAATGGGTATTGGATCAGTGGAACATTCATTCAATATCATGTATAACATTTATAAAGATAAGGTCATTGATAAAATAACCATAGGTCCTGCCAAAATACATGGATTATATCCTAAGAAAGGTATATTAGCAGTGGGTTCAGATGCAGATATAGTTATTTATGATCCTTTAGCAACATATATAATAGGTGAAGACCATTCTACTTGTGATTATAACATTTATGCTGGTAATAAAATAAATGGTAGGATTGAATCTACAATAAGTAAAGGTAAGTTCATTATAAAAAATAATGAATTTATTGGTGGTAAAGGTAAATATCTAACTAGAAAGATATTATATTAAATAATCAACTGTTTCTGAAGGAGGTAGTTATGTCGATTATTGAAAAAGTAAAAGTAGCTAGAGGTGACAATAAGGCTGAATTTGTTCTTAAAAATTGTAGAATTGTCAATGTCTTCAACGGAAAAATAGAAAGAGCAGATATTGCTATAGAAGATGGAGTTATTGTTGGTATTGGTGAGTATGAGGGTATCAAAGAAGTTGATGCATTAGACAGATATGTTTGTCCAGGATTCATTGATGGGCATGTTCATATTGAATCTTCTATGCTGACACCTCCTAGGTTTGCCAAACTTGTTATGCCAAAAGGAACCACAACCGTAATTGAAGATCCTCACGAAATAGCAAATGTATGTGGACTAGATGGTATAGATTTTATGCTTAAGGCTAGTGAAGATATACCACTTGATGTCTATGTCATGTTACCATCTTGTGTTCCATCAACAGAATTTGAAAACTCAGGAGCTGTATTATTAGCTAAGGACCTAAAAAAAATAAAAGATAGAAAGAATATATTGGGACTAGGCGAGGTAATGAATTATCCTGGTGTAATTTCTTGTAATAAATCTGTATATGAGAAACTTGATTTGATGAGAGAGGGCATAATTGATGGTCATGCACCGGGTGTTATGGGTAAGAGATTAAATGCATATGTGACTGCTGGTGTAATGACAGACCATGAATGTACTAGAGTAGAAGAATTAGAAGAAAAAGTATCCAAAGGTATGTATGTCCATATTAGAGAAGGGTCAGCTACAAGAAACCTAAAAGATCTCATAGTTGGTGTTACACCGGAAAATAGTCACAGAATACTATTTTGTACAGATGATAAACAACCTTATGATATTGAAAAAGAAGGTCATATCAATTATAACGTAAGATTGGCTATTGAAAATGGTATTAACCCTATTATGGCTATTAAGATGGCTACAATCAATACTGCACAATGTTATGGATTAAAAAATAAAGGTGCTGTAGCACCTGGTTATGATGCAGACCTAATAATTCTTAATGACGACTTAAGTGAAATCAGTATTGGTGAAGTATTCAAAAAGGGACAATTAGTAGCTAAAGATGGAGAAGCTTTATTTGATATAGAAACAATTGAGGATTCTCGTGTCTTGAATACAGTCAACTTGGATAATATTGATAATATAACTTTTGATATACCTCTAAAATCATCCATTGTAAAAGTGATTCAGTTAATAGAGCATAATATCATTACTAAGAGTGTAATCCGTAAGGTGGATGTTGAAAATAATAGTTTCAAATATAACAGTAAGCTTGATATCTTAAAATTAGCAGTTGTTGAAAGACACAAAGGAACTGGTAATGTAGGACTGGGCTTAGTGGAAGGTTATGGGCTAAAAGGTGGTGCTGTTGCACTGACCATTGCTCATGATTCTCATAATATCATAGTGGTTGGAGATAATGACGAAGATATGAGAGTTGCTATCAAAGAGTTAAAAAGGGTTAATGGTGGTATTACAATATGTGCCAATGGTTCAGTGTTACAGACTTTACCTCTTGAAGTGGGAGGACTCATGACTAATTCTTCCGTAGAAGTTGTTGGAAATAAAGTAAAAGAAATGGCTAAGATAGCTTGTGAAAAGGGTATCAACCCTAATATTGATCCTTTTCTTACATTAGCCTTTCTAGCATTACCAGTTATACCAGAGTTAAAGTTAACTGATCGTGGATTGTTTAATGTAGATAAATTCTCTTTTGTAGATATTGAGGAATAAGAAATATAATACGATGAGATATTGGTACGAGGTGAGATAGAGCTATGAAGTTTGTTAAAAATTATAGATGTACGCTTTGCGGTAGAGAATATTGTAAAGACGAGGAAATATATACTTGTCCTAAATGTGGTGAAAAAGGTATATTAGATGTAGAATATGATTATGAAGGATTGAAAAAGGTTCTAACCAAGTCATATTTTGAACACAATAGAGACTATACCATGTGGAGATATAAAGATGTCATGTCTATAAGAGAAGAAGATATAGATAAGACACTCAAGGTTGGATGGACACCTTTATATAGGTCCAATAACTTAGAAGAAAAGATTGGTATCAAGGAATTATATATAAAAGATGAAGGATTAAATCCAACAGCTTCATTAAAAGATAGAGCTTCAGCTGTTGCGGTCATTAAGGCATTAGAGAATAATGCTGATACTATTGCGTGCAGCTCTACTGGTAATGCAGCTTCCTCTTTGGCTGGTAATGCGGCTAGGTTAGGACTTTCTACTGTGATTTTTGTTCCTGAGAGAGCACCACAAGGTAAGTTAGCACAGTTATTAATATATGGAGCAAAAGTGATTTCTGTTAAAGGTGATTATAGAGAAACTTTTAACCTATCTAAAGAAGCTATTGACCATTGGGGTTGGTATAATCGTAATGCAGCTATAAATCCTCATTTGGTAGAAGGCAAAAAGACTGTAGCTATTGAAATTGCAGAACAGTTAGGATGGCAAGTTCCTGATTGGGTAGCAGTATCTGTAGGAGATGGTTGTACTATTGGAGGGGTATATAGAGGATTCTACGATTTATTGAATATTGGATTAATAAATAGAATTCCTAAGATATTAGGTGTTCAAGCAAAAGGGTGTTGCCCATTTTATACAGCTTATACAGAAAATGAACCTCTTAAACCTACAGATGAAAATACTATTGCTGACAGCATATCTGTTGGTATACCAAGGAATCCTGTTAAAGCTATGAGAGCTGTTGAGGATTCAAAAGGTACATGGATAACCGTATCTGATGAAGCTATACTTGAAGCCATGAAGACTCTTGGCTCATCTGAAGGTATATTTGGTGAACCAGCAGGTGTAGCAGGTTTAGCTGGTGTTTTTAAAGCTGTCAAAGAAGGTATTATCACTAAGGATGAAACAGTTTCTGTAATTATTACAGGTAATGGATTAAAAGATGTAAAAAATGCTCTTAAGGCTGCCGGAGATAAAATTGAATGTAAACCTGATATTGAACAATTAAAAAAATATTTGACTTAAATTCTAATTATACTATTGTAAGTAAAAAGCAAATATAGGAGGTGTGATATGGCTAAGTTAAAGGCAATTAAGGGTCATATCATTTATACTAAGGTAAAAGATAGTTTTGAAATACACGAAAATAGTTACATAGTTATTGATGATAAAAAGATTGTAGGCATTTATAACGAATTACCTGATATATACAAAGATGTAGCAATAATTGATTACGGTTACAATTCAATTATAATTCCATCATTTATTGATTTGCATATACACGCACCTCAATATCTACAAATGGGAATTGGTCTGGATCTTGAATTGATTGAATGGTTGGACCAGTATACTTTTAAATACGAAACACTATTTTCCGATGTGAATTATGCTAAGAAGTTATACCCTAGATTTGTAGATGCCCTTTATAGAGAAGGAACATTACGTTCTTGTATTTTTGCAACTATTCATAATGAAAGCACTAATGTATTGATAGATGAATTGAAAAGGAAGAAATTATCAGCATATGTGGGAAAAGTGAATATGAATCAAAATGCACCTGATGACCTATTACAATCTACAGCGTGTTCTATAGAAGAGACAAAAAAATTTATTGAAGGTAGCAATAATACTGAAGACTTAATTAAACCTATAATAACTCCTAGATTTGCACCATGTTGTACTAGCGAATTACTTGAAACACTTGGTGAGTTGTCTATAGAAAAACAACTTCCAGTTCAAACCCATCTTTCTGAGAATAAAAAAGAAGTTGAGTGGGTTAAATCATTATTTCCAAATAATAGGAATTATTCTGATGTTTATAAGGAACATCATTTATATGGTAATCAAAAAACTATACTAGCTCATTCGATTTATTTGACTAATGAGGAAGTTGAGATGGCTAGAAAAGAAAAAAATGTCTATCTAGTTCATTGTCCCAGTTCAAATAGCAATTTATCAAGTGGTATAATGCCAGTAACATACTATTTGGATGAAGGGATTAATGTTGGATTAGGAACAGATGTTGGTGCTGGTAACAAAATGAGTATGACTGATGTGATTACCAATGCTATACAGTATTCTAAGATAAGACATGTGTATAATGAGAAAGAACGTGTACTTAGTCTTCCTGAATCATTCTTCTTAGCAACTAAGATGAATGGTAGTTTCTTTGGGAAAGTTGGTAGCTTCGAAGAAGATTATTTTTTTGATGCTTTGGTAATAAGAGATCCGGATCCTCTTACAAGTTTTCTAAGTCCTTTGGAGAGGTTACAGAGATTTTTATATTGCGGAAGTTCTAATAGTATTGTTGAACGTTATTTGGAAGGAGAAATCATTTAAAGAAAAAAATGTTCTAGAATGTAATTTGAACGATAAAAATTGATAATTGAAATGACGGTAACTGGGTTAAGCTACCGTCATTTTTAATTCTACAAACTCTTTTGTTTTAGTGTAAATACATAGATTTTTGTAGTGAGGAGTTATATTAATGATTAATTAACAAATTCAATTGATGTAACATTTCTAAGTCCAGGGAGCAACATATAATTATTACGAGTTCCTGTAACCAAAATCTTGCGTCCTAAAGCATTTGAATTTTTTAGTGGACTGAATTCATTTCTCATATTTGATTCCAGTTTAACAGCTATAGTCTGTGCTTGGGGATCATTAGTATCAGCAACTTTCACAGCATAGATACCATTAAGATCAGAAACGATATAACCAGTAAGAGTAACCTTCGTACCATTAGATTCATTAAGTGCTTCTGCAACAGTTAAAGCGCTTGGACTTGGATTACCAGAATCAACAAACTCAATAGATGTAACATTTCTAAGCCCAGGAAGCAACATATAGTCGTTACGAGTACCAGTCACCAAAATCTTACGTCCTAAGGCATCAGGATTATTAAGAGGACTGAATTTATCTCTCATATTGGATTCCAATTTAACAGCTATAGTCTGTGCTTGGGGGTTATTAGTATCAGCAACTTTCACAGCATAGATACCGTTAAGGTCAGAAACGATATAACCAGTAAGAGTAATCTTCGTACCATTAGATTCATTAAGTGCTTCTGCAACAGTTAGTGCTGAAGGTTGTGGATTACTATTTATTGTTGTAGTTTGACCACTTACCACATTATATGTTCCAGTATAATCATTTTTCAGCACACCATCAGAACCATATAGTGATAATGTTATACCAGTATCTTCTTTGACTGCAATATTGACTTGACCAGAAGCATCAATCATTGCGGTACCTAGAATAACACCGTTTTTGGATGCGGCTACTATTTCACCTGTATTTCCAGATATTGAGCCTTGTAAATAGCCATAACCAGTTGATAAACCTGTAACAGTTTTTGTATCTTTCTTAGAACCATTTACTTTGATTCGTATTTTCATAGGTGGATTTGCAACTGAAACTATCCTTGCTGTAACTGCAGATGGTAATGGAACGGGAACAGCATTATATCCTGATGAAGTCCAGGCACCATTTAGATATAGCTGCCCTTGTTGATTTCCACCATCTTGATAAGCGCCAAATAATGGATTGGAAGCATCTCCAGTTATAGATATGGCAAAAGGTTCATTTTCATAAACATATGCAGGATATAGAGCAAATGAAGCAGAGTCAGCTGATCCACCTGTTGAAGGATAAGGTGCACCGAAAGAACCATCTGCAAAAGTATTTGTATCCCATGGATCATATCCTCCTGATGGATTAGTCCAAGGTTCAGTTTGTTGCTGATTGGTTTCAAGTGCTATCATTGGATTAGGAGTAGGGATACCTGCGGCATGATTAACACCATCAAATCCTATATAATTTTCTGGAGTTGCAAGCCAATTAACGATATTAATACTTAATGTAGCGGCATGTCCGGTATCGTTCCAACCTGGCCATGTAGATTTTGCTGATCCATCATTTTCTCGCAAGTATTTTGGAGTGGAATCTTCAATAGGAGAAGAATCACCAATAAAAGCAGCTTTTCCTAAGCTAGGTTTAGATATAGCAACATATGCTCCTTCATTTTCACCACCAAAATATAAACCAGTATCTGAAGCATGAGACCATGCTGTAGGATTATCAGAAGATGAAAAGTATACTATACCTTTTGCTTTGCTGCCGTCAACAATAGATAAGGTAGCACCAGCAGCCATAAGTATAGGTGATACTCCTGCAGTTATTCCTTCTGAATATGTAGTAGATTTTATTCCTGAAACACCGCTCAAACAATCAATAGCATTAAATCTAAATCTTAAGCCAAATGTTTCTGCTAACCATCCTGCACTTGCAGAACCTGGATTTCGCATATCTCCGTATGCTGTGCTCATGTTATATGCAGTATCAGTTGATCTATTGTATCCATTATATACTTCGGTTGAATCCCATGTATTAAGATTTCTATCTGCATTATAATGATCTCCAATAAGATATATTCCTTTTCCAGAATCTACAAATTGTTCTAGAGCATCATATTCAGATATCATAAGAGGTCTATTAGGTTCTGCCATAACAAAAACATCTGCATCTTTTATGGAATCATAAGTGATAACACATTCATTGAGAGCTACAAAGCTAGGTTGTCTATCATCATAAAATCGAATAACTCCATCATTATTTTTATCGATGCCTCTATATTCTCTTACGGTGTAACCCTCATCTACTAATGCATCTGCAAAGCTTGAAAATGCACCGTCGATAACCCAATCAGCACTACCAGAAGTACCGCCGTGTGAAGTATCAAATAGTACTAATTTTCCATTATCATTACTAGGGGAAGGTATTTTTTCTGGAATAATATTATTCCAAGTATATGGTGTAGGTGTAGAACTAGATGCTAATGTATTAAGAGTTTGATTAGGAATGAAATAAGATGTCAATAGAAGTGATAAAACTAGTACCCAAAGAAGTTTTGTGAGTTTAGAAAAATGTTTAAACATAAAACTTAGTCCTCCTTAATTTGGTATGAATTTTTAAATATACGACATTTTATTAATGCATTAGACAATATAGTATTGTATTATAATGAAGATTGTCTATATATTATATTATACAACAAAATAGTCATATTTGCAATTTTATTGTATAATATAATATAATTTATTGACTTTATTGTAGATGAATTTTTAATTTACTAATGGATATTATAACGTAATATGAGGAGATTATGGAAGTATATACAAAACTAGAAATAACAGTATGTTACTGATGATTATTATATTGACTATAGTAATAACTAGTGTAGTAGCAATAAGGAGGATTTAGAAGAATCTAATAATAATAAATAAGGTGCTAGGCTATAATTTAGCTCTTAGCACCTTTTATTTAATCGTAAGTATACTTTTTTGTAAAAAGTTATTATCGCAGTTTTCTATAGTCTTAATGTTAGGCGCAATAGCATATAGAAAAACTGTACATTTTTTTTCCTCAATATATTTCATATAGATCCTACTTTTAAATTGGGTAATGGGGAAATTCTGCTTACCAGTATATTTTGATGGTGGTTTTCCGTATTGGATATAAGCTTGGTAATTTTCCTTATATCTATGATTATATCCGTGGCTCATTACTGTAGCATCAATAACAGACCAATTCTTATAACCAATATAAGTATCTACTTCATTAAAACTATCTATCTTATAATTAGAAATAGGATTATATAATCCAAATCCCCCCAATACTAGTTCATTAATATCATAAGTACCTGGAAGCATGACTTCTTCTAAATCAATCTCACCGTTATTATTGAATCCAAATCTATGATTTTCGGTATCTGTTTCTTGTACAAAATAGGCTCCATAAAAAGCACCATAATAATTAGAATCAGGATTATATAACATTGAAGCTCCATTTAGATATTCAAAAGCGCCAAAGTTATATAATACCGTAAAATTCATTTTTCTATCCATAAAAGAAGAAAAACCTTCATTATCATTGAATGTCATAACAAAAGGATACCAGTCTTTTTCACTAGTAGCTAGACCACCTGGCATCTTTATATCTATATTTAATTCATTAATAAAGCTATCTTTTTCACAAAAATAGCTATAGATTTTCATAACTGATATACTTTTGATGTATTGAAAAAAAGGACTAATTATAAATAAAATGATTATAAGACATATTATTGCTTTTTTAATTATTGGTTTCAAAGTTAATCTCCTCATAATAAAAATCGTTTATGTCTTTGATAGATTAGTAAGTTTTCTGTTATAATATTAGTATAGACAAAAAACGCCAATTAATGAATAATCATAAATTAACGTTTTTATAAGTGCGGATGAAGGGACTCGAACCCTTACGATGTCACCACCGGTAGATTTTGAGTCTACTGCGTCTGCCAATTCCGCCACATCCGCTTGTTATCTATATGTTCGATAATTTTCTTCCAAATTGTATGGTAGATTATCCCTCGAACTTGTACAAGTATAGCATAGATTATATACAAATGCAACAACAAAATTGAGAAATTGCAATAAGATTTATTTCTGTGTTATTATTATAATAAAAGATAATGAAGGGATGGTTTAAGTTGAAAAAAAATCAATGTGATTATTGCTTATATTTAGCATATGATGAAGCAACTGATGAATATTATTGTTCAATGAATATAGATCAAGACGACTATGAGAAATTATCATATAGTTACTATAACGGTTGTCCAGGGTTTCGGATGGGGGATGACTATACTATTGTAAGAAAACAATGACTCTAAATAGCTTTACATATTTAGGATTTTTGTTACAATATAATTGCATTAGAATAAATTACAAATGAAAAAAGGTTTTAATGAGAGGAGGTACAACTTTAAAATGCTACATGATATGGAAAAAACCATTATTAAAAAGGCAAAAAAAGGAGATAAAGATGCATTTGAAAAATTAATAATTAATTATGAGAATAGAGTCTATAATATTGCTTACCAAATGTTCGGTAATGAACATGATGCAAATGATATGGCACAAGAAGTTTTTATAAAAGTTTATAAGTCATTGGATAAGTTTAATTTCAAATCCTCTTTTTCTACTTGGATACATAGAGTTACTGTTAATACTTGTATTGATGAATATAGAAAAAAGAAAATAAATAATAAAGTTGAATCTATGAATGAATCAATAGAACAACAAGATGGAGTGATACATAAACAATTTGTTGATAAAGATCTGACTCCAGAAGAGAAAGTAATTAAGAATGAAAATATTTTATTTGTTAAAGAATCTATTAATGAATTAAAAGAGGAACATAAAATGATTATTATACTAAGAGACATAAAAGGATATTCCTATGATGATATTGCAGATATATTAGATATATCTATAGGAACAGTAAAATCACGTATATCCAGAGCAAGGTTAGGTCTAAAAAAAATAATTATAGAAAAAAAGGAACAAAATAAAAATGATTACGTCTAATTAAGTGAAAGGAGGGCTAAGAAATGGATTGTAGTAAAGTTCAAGAAATGATGTCGTTATACATTGATAATCAATTATCTAAAGAAGAAAGAAAATTGTTTGAAGAACATATCGTTAGTTGTGAACAATGTAAAGAAGAACTCCATTTTCTGCAAACAATGATTGATAATGTTAACGATATTAATGAAGAGAAAGAGTTACCAACAGATTTTCATAAAAATCTAATGGTTAAAATAGATAGCACAAATTCAACTGAAATACAAACTGAAAACAGAATATATAGGCTTAATAGATTTGCAAAATATTATACAGCTGTAGCAGCAGTTTTTGTTATTGTATTAGTATTTGGGTTTATCGGCAAAACTAACATTAACAGAATAACTGATGATAAATTACAATATAATGTTAATACAGAATCAATCAAAGAAGATAGTATAGATAAAGATATGATAGATGAAGCAACAAAAGAATCAGCTCCTAGAGCAGCTATTAGAAGTAAATCTTTTAATAATGATCCTGTTGATAATAATGAAAATAAATCAGATGAAACAATTACAACTGAAGGTGATTTAGGTACATTTGAATTTCAAGTCGCTGAAGATGGAGATACTAATAATCCTGTTCTATACGAAGAGACAAAGAATGATGTACAAGTTCTGACTAAAGACGATAATGCAGGTTTAAAAGATGAAGAATTCAATTATATGGATAAAGATAATAAGGCCTTATATAAAAACAATGGAATTGAGAATGTGGAATTAAGCGAATCAAAAAGTAATTATGAGTGGATAGTTATAATAGGCATTATCATCATACTAATTATTCCATTACTCTATATAAAAATACAAAAAAATAAATTAAATAGATAATAATAAAAGCAAAGGATAATTTAATCTTTGCTTTTTTAATCCATATTCATTGTTAATTAGTTATTCATTTGTTATAATAACTTATAGTATTATTCTAGAATTTTTATCTGGATAAGCAAAATTTAACTAATGTATCTTAATAGATACCAAATAAAAGTAAGGATGAATAGATTATGAGTAAAGATAAAGTACTATTAGTTGATGGAAATAGTATTATGAATAGAGCTTATTATGGATTACCTTTATTATCTAATTCAGAAGGTATTTATACTAATGCTGTTTTAGGTTTTGTAAATATACTATTAAAAGTAATAAAAGATGAAAATGCAACACATATCGGAGTTGCATTTGACCTAAAAGCACCTACATTCCGACATGAAAAATATAAAGAATATAAGGGCAATAGAAAAGGTATGCCAGATGAGTTAGGAATGCAAATGCCTATAATTAAAGATGTATTAAGAGCTATGAATATTAATATTTATGAAGTTGAAGGCTATGAAGCGGATGATGTACTTGGAACATTAGCATATAAGAGTGAGAAATCAGGTTGTGAAACAACTGTATTATCTGGAGATAGGGATTTATTACAGTTGGCAACTAAAAATGTTAAAATTAGTATTCCAAAGACTAAAAAAGGGACTACTACAACTGAGAACTATTTTGATGAAGATGTTATTGCCCTTTATGGAGTTACTCCTACAGAATTTATTGATCTAAAAGGGCTAATGGGGGATTCATCTGATAATATCCCAGGCGTTCCAGGAATTGGTGAAAAAACAGCAATCAAGATTATCACTAATTATCATTCAATAGAAGAAGCTTATAATCATATTGATGAATTAAAGCCACCTAGAGCATCAAAAAATCTAAAAGAGAATTATGAACTTGCAATTTTAAGTAAGGAATTAGCTACTATCTGTGTAGATTGCGATATAGATTTTGAAAAAGATAGCCTGAAAATAGATAATATATTTAACGAAGAAACATATACTATATTCAAAAAGTTGGAATTCAAACGTTTATTGGAAAGATTTGATTCTTCTATAGGTAATAATGATGAAAATAACTCACTATCAGTAATCAATCATTCCATATCTACTAAAGATGAATTAAACAAGTTTGTTCCTAAGCTCTCCAATGAAAAAACATTAGCATATTATATTGTGACTGAGAATCATAAAATTATCGGTATTAGTATTGCTTATAATGAACAGGAATCATATTTTATAAAATGTAGTGATGAACTAAATAGTTCATATGTCATTGAAACAATAAAAAGTGTTTTTGAAGATAAAAATATTAAAAAGATTACTCATGGCTTGAAGGATGATCTTCACATATTTAGTGATTATAATATAAAATGTGAAAATATATATTTTGATACATTTGTTGGAGCTTATACTATTAATCCAACAAAAGATACTTACGATATAGATGATATTGCTAAGGAATATCTACAGGTTATTATTAAATCAGAAGAAGAGCTATTGGGAAAAGGTAGAAATAAGATTTCATACTTAGAGCTACCTGAGGAAGATTTCGTTAATTATTGTTCTTTATTAGCATCTATTATCTATTATAGTTATGAAAAGATAGATCACATGATTGATGAGCTAAATATGCATCAATTATTTTATGATATTGAAATGCCATTAATCTATGTCTTATTTGATATGGAGTTTTATGGTATCAAAGTTGACTCTGTATTGTTACATGAATACTCGGACAAGTTGGGTAAAATTATAGATTTACTTGAAAGTGAGATCTATGAATTGGCTGGAGAAGAATTTAATATTAAATCCCCTAAACAACTTGGTGTTATTTTATTTGAAAAATTAGAATTACCTATTATCAAAAAAACTAAGACAGGTTATTCTACTGCCGCAGAGGTATTGGATAAATTAAAAGGTGAACATCCAATAATTGATAAGATTAGTGAGTATAGACAACTTACTAAGTTAAAATCTACTTATGCAGATGGATTGTTTGATTATATAGGCAAAGATGATTCAAGAATTCATTCTACGTTTAAACAAACTATTACATCAACAGGTAGAATCAGCTCGATAGAACCTAATCTTCAAAACATACCAATAAGAATGGATATTGGTAGAGAGATAAGAAAGGTATTTGTACCAAGAGAGGATTACGTTTTTATTGATGCGGATTATTCTCAGATAGAATTACGTTTGTTAGCACACCTATCAGAAGATGAAACGTTAATTGAAGCTTATAACAATCATCAAGATATTCATAGATTGACAGCATCACAAGTTTTTCATATTCCTTTTGAAGAAGTAACTAGCTTGCAAAGAAGTAATGCAAAAGCTGTTAACTTCGGAATTGTATATGGGATAGGAGCATTTAGTTTAAGTCAAGATCTTCATATTACAAGAAAAGAAGCACAAGAATATATTGATAAATATTTTAAAAAGTATCCAAGTGTAAAGATATACCTTGATAATTGTATAAGGTTTGCTAGGAATAGAGGGTATTCCCTAACAATGCTTAATAGGAGAAGACCAATTCCAGAACTAAATTCCAGTAATTTTATGCAACGTGCCTTTGGTGAGAGAATTGCTATGAATACTCCTATACAAGGTAGTGCTGCTGATGTTATTAAAATTGCTATGATTAATATTAACAATAAGCTAAAATCAGAAAACCTTCGTTCAAGATTAATTCTTCAAATACACGATGAATTATTAATAGAAGCCCATAGGGATGAAGTTGAATTAGTGAAAAAATATTTAGTAGAAGAAATGGAAAATGCAGTTGATATAAGTGTAAAGTTAGAAGTTGATATGAGTATGGGAATGACTTGGTATGATACGAAATAACAGTTTTATCATTACTTATGTATTAATTTGCAAAAAATTCTATTATGTAGTAAGATTACATGAATTAGAATTTGTATAATCTTGGAGTTGATCGAATGAAAATTATTGGAGTAATCGGCGGTTGCGGAAGCGGCAAATCAGTAGTATCTGATCTATTTCAAAATAGATTTAACGCATATATAATTGACGCTGATGAAATTGCACATAATGTTATTAGGAAAGATAGCAGAGCATATAAAAAGATTGTAAATCATTTTGGAAAGCATATTTTGGATGATAATGGCAATATTAATAGAAGTAAGCTAGGAAAGTTAGTTTTTGCTGATGAAAAAGAATTACAGCAATTAACAGATATAACTCATCCATATATTAATGAAGATATAACGAATATAATCAACACATTGAAGAATGAAAATAAATATGGTTATATGGTTCTAGAAATAACTGCATTAGGCAAAGGTAAAATATATTCTTTGATAGATGAATATTGGTATATCTATTGTGATATTGATGTTCGTATTGAGAGATTGTTGAAATATAGAAACATTTCTACTGAATCAGCTATGAATATAATTAGCAAACAATTATCAGATAAAGAATTTAGGAAATATGCGGATGTGATAATTGATAATAGTAATACATTAGATATTACTTATAATCAAATGAAAAAATATTTAGATTAGTCAACAGGAGGAATAATAATGAAAAAATTATCAATTATGCTATTGATATTATGTTTTTCCCTATTAAGTGGGTGTACTAAAACAACAGATAAAGACACTATAGAAAATACGCAAGTAAGTCAACAGGAAGAAAAAGAGACACCTATTGAATCTACACCACAATTTGGTGGAGAATTAAGATTGTTAATGAGGGATCCATCTACGCTGAATCCATTAGTTAATACTGATAGAACAGTAGATCAAGTGTTGAAGTTAGTTTTTGATTCTTTATTTGAATTAGATGATAAAGAAAAACCAGTTCCTAATCTTGTAGATTCATATCAATTATCAGATTCTGGAACTACAATTACTATTACTTTGAAGAAGAATATATTATTTCATGATGGAGAAGAATTGCAAGCTGATGATGTTATCTACACAATAGAAACTTTGAAAGCTGCACCAGATGATTCAATATATAAGGATAATGTTAAAAACTATAAAAGAGCTTCTACAGTGGATCAATATACCTTTAAAATATATTTTGACCAGCCGTTTGCATTTTCTTTATATACTATGAATTTTCCCATAATACCTAAACATCATTATAAATCTAACGAAAATAATAGCATGAGACCAATTGGTACAGGAGCTTATGCATTTGCTGATTTTACTACAATGAAAGAACTTAATCTTACAGCCAATAAAAATTGGTATAATGGTGAAGTATATGTAGAAAAAATAAAATGTATAATAACAAGAGATAAAAATAATGACTCTGATGCTTTTAACCAAAACATTGTTGATATAATAAATCCAACAAAATTTGATTGGCAAGACTACGCAGAGACAGAAGGAGTTTCTTTAACAGAATATCCAACATATTATTATACATTCATAGGATTTAATTTTAATAATACATTATTAAATGATAAAAATATTAGGAAATCTATAGCTTATGCAATTGATAGAAACGACATCATAAAAAATGAATTCTTAGATCATGCATATATAACTGAATATCCAATACATCCAAAATCATGGCTGAATGAAAGTGATTCTGTTACTTATGAGAAAGATGCTGATAAATCAAAAGAATTAATTGCCACAGTTGGTTTTGCTGATGCTAATGGAGAAGAAGAGAAACCTAGCTTAAGGTTATTAGTCAATAGCCAAAATCCTCTTAGATTAAGAATAGCAAATAAGATTAAAGAATCTTTAGAGAATGTTGGTTTTATTATAAACATTGATTTGGTTGATAATGGAATATATAACCAAAAAATAGTTAACAAAGACTTTGACCTATTATTAGGAGAATGGAAACTTTCAGTAGTACCTGATTTAACTTTTGCGTTCCATTCATCTCAAATTGAAGATGGTAGTAATTTTATTTCTTATAATAATCCAGAAATGGATAGAGTATTAGAAACTATCTTTGGCAGTATTAGTGATAGTGATATATTAAATTCTACTAAAGAATTTAAAAATTTATTTGCAGATGAATTACCTTACTTCAGCTTGTTTTTCAGAACATCTGCAATCATTTCTAAAGATAGAGTTAAAGGAAGTTTAAATCCTTCAATTTATAATAACTATAAAGGAATAAAAGATCTATATATTTCTAAATGATAAATTAAATACTAGTACTATGTTAGAGGATTATTTTCAAAAAGAATCTAATCCTCTTTAATTAAAAAAATATAAAAGTCTAGATTTTTTCTATTTATGTGTTATTATATATTATGTATATGTATGTAATCGATAGATTCAAATAATAATTAAGAGAAAAGATATGTGTTTTAAATTTCTGTAATAAGCATTTGAGGTGATTTAAGCTATGACATCAGAAGAAATATTACATATTAACGAGTATGTTTTTGGACTAGATATAGGAACTAGAAGTATAGTAGGAATTGTAGGCTATATTGACAATGATAAGTTTAACGTAATTGGTAATTATACAGCTTTACATAATACAAGAGCTATGATAGATGGACAGATCCATGATATAGAAAAAGTTGCTGAAACAGTTAACTTAGTTAAATCAAAACTGGAGAAGCAAATAGGATTTCGGTTGAAAAATGTGTGCATCGCTGCTGCAGGACGAGTTCTTAGAACCTATCAAGTTCATGTTGAAGAACAAATGGAAACCAATCAAGTAATAAATAAAGACCATATCCATCTGTTAGAACTTATGGCTATGGAAAAAGCACATGATATGTTAAATAAAGACTTAATTGAAGTTAATGCATATCATTGTGTAGGATATAGTGTAATTAAATATTATTTAAATGATTATACTTTTTCAAATTTGGAAGGTCATAAAGGTAATAAAATTGGGGTAGATCTACTTGCAACATTTTTACCTCAGGAAGTTGTAGATAGTCTATATTCAGTTATTAATAAATGCAATCTAAAAATATCTAATCTTACATTAGAACCAATTGCAGCTATAAATATTGCTATTCCAGAACAATATAGATTATTAAATATTGCTTTAGTTGATATTGGGGCGGGTACATCAGATATTGCTATTACAAAAGAAGGCAGTATAATTGCCTATGGTATGATTCCAATGGCAGGTGATGAAATTACAGAACAGATTGTACATGAATATCTAGTTGATTTTGAGACTGCTGAAAAAATTAAACTTAAGCTTAATAAAGTGAAAACCGTATTTTTTAAAGATATTATGGGAATTACTCATGAAGTTGGCTCTGATGAAATATATAACAAAATAAAGCCAACGATGGACTTACTTGCTGAAAACATAAGTAGTAAAATAATGGAACTTAACGGAGGCAAAACTACAAATGCAGTTTTCTGTGTTGGTGGTGGAGGAAGGCTTAAGGAATTTACTAATATATTATCCCAGAAACTTGGATTACAAAATGAACGTGTTGCTCTTAGAGGATATGAAGTTCTTAATAATGTATATTTTAAAAATAAAAGTTCTAAAAATCCCGAAATGGTAACACCTGTTGGTATATGTTTGAGTGGCATTAATAAAGATAATAATAATTTTATTAATGTTTCTTTGAATGGCGAGAAACTAAAGATATTTAACAATAATAACTTAACTCTAGTAGATATAGTAGCCTATAAAGGATTTAATCATAAAAATCTTATTTGTAGACGTGGAAAAGATTTACACTATAAGTTAAATGGTGAAGATAAAAAGTTAAGAGGTACTACTGGAGAACCAGCTATTATACTTGTCAATGATAAAGAGGTAGGTCTTAATTATCCTATTAGTACTAACGATAATATTATACTTAAAGAAGCTAAACATGGAATAACACCACAGTTATCACTTAAAGATATAATTGATAAATATGGACCATATAATATTTATATGAATGATACTAAGCTTAATCTACCATATAAAATGTTAGTTAACAACGTGAATAAAGATATGGATTACAGTATAGTTGATAAAGATGATATTAAGATCTATACAGATTATTCTATTATTGACATATTAGAAATATCAGATATACGTGTAGATGATACTAATATCTATGTTAATGGTGAAATTAAGTCTTTACAATACAATGTTAATCAGAATGACAGAATCAATATAAAAATTAATAAAGAACAAGTTAAGGATACAGATGATATAGATAATAATACTGATTCTAATAGTGAGGTATCTATTGCACAAGAAGAAAAAGTAGAAGTGGATAATGCTTTACAAGTAAAAGTTTATGTGAACGGCGATGAAATAATATTGGATGGAAAAAAATCCTACATATTTGTTGATATTTTTAATTACATAGATTTTGATTTGAAAAATCCACAGGGCAAAATTGTATGTTTAATAAATGGGAAAAACGCATCTTACATGGAAAAGATAGGTATAGGAGATAAAATTGATATATATTGGGACAAGTGAGGGGATAGGCCTTGGAACGAACACTAAAATATGAAAAGAAATTTATTTATATATATACTATAATAACGTTAATGATAATATTATATTTTTTATTATCAAAGCTACTATGTAAATGCGATAGATATATTATATATGGATTGACAATGGTTATAGTAATATATATCATTAATATTTTTTTTCAACGATTAGACTATTTGAAAAATATTCGTGTATTTTATATTACCAAACTTGTTCAATTAATTATAACTTCTTTTGTTGTATTAGAAAGAAATAGATTTCTTTCTAATTCAGCTTGCATCATGTATATTATGCTATGTGTTGAAGTTATCACCATTCTTGGGTTTAAGAGTAAACTTATAAGATATCATACGTATGCTCTAGTTATATTGCCTTTAGCGATTACTAGTATATATCGTGGAGTCACAGGATATTTAAACTTTGTACCACTACTATTCATGTTGCAAATTATAATAGTAATAATAGGGGTATACATAATATTTTATGGATCCACTGAAGAATTGAAGAAGCAAGTAAAAACTCAAAAAAAACTTTGGTTAAGGGCAAAAAATAAAAATGAAGAATTAGTTGTATCAGGACAGCAGATTCAATTAGTTCATGACCAGCTAGTTAAGCAGAAGATGGAATTAGAACAAGCTAATGAAAGATTAAATAGATTTACTGCGGAAATGTATATCCAGAATGAATTACTTAGTTACATAAGTTCTGTTTTAGATATTGATGAATTGATGGAATTGGTTACTGATTCAATACTTGGTGCTATAGGTGTAGATACATGCTCATTAGTTATTTATGATGTTAACCTTAATGCATATCATTACAAAGTAAAATCTACTCATGGGAAAGACTATCTTAAATCTTTTATAGACAATATGAAATCAGGTAAATTAGATAAATATTTTAGTATTCGAGATCCTTATATTGATAATGAGGTTATTAAAGGAAAATATGATTTTACATCTGAGAGAGATGTTGGTTCTATTGTTATAATACCAATACTTAATGACAAAAATACATATGGATTATTAATTGCTGAACATGCATCAACTCAAATGATAAATGAAAATAGCATTCAATTTTTTCAAGGTATAGCAAATCAAATTAATATTGCTATTAATAATGCTAATCTATATACTAAAATGGAAGAAATGGCTAAAATAGATGGTTTGACTTGTGTATACAATAGGAATTACTTACAAAAAATTTTCCATGAACTTTATGAAGATGCCCGCATCAATAAAAAAGTATTGTCACTAGCACTCTTTGACATTGATAAATTCAAAAAGGTTAATGATACATATGGACATATTTTTGGCGATCAAGTATTAAAGATCATTGCAAATATTTCAGAAAAATATGCCAATAGATATGGTAGTATCGTTGGGCGTTACGGTGGAGAAGAGTTTGTAATAATATTTCCTAATAAAACAATGGATGAAGCATATAAAATAATGAAAGAGATTCATAACAATATTATTAAGCAGAAAATAGCTCATAATGATAAATTGATTAATATAAATATTAGTATAGGAATTTCTTCTTATCCAGAAGTATGTAAGAATCCAAAAGATTTATTAAAAAGAGCTGATATTGCAATGTACAATTCGAAAGCAAATGGAAGAGGAAGAATAACTATTGATAATATTAATTTATAATGTATAATATAAGCTATAAACTTTATATGGTTTAAGCCTACTAATCTTTTCTTAATAGTATTTAAGAATGAAGATAATATATAGATAGGAGATTTAAAATGGCACTTAAAATATGTAGTATTGCCAGTGGTAGCAGTGGCAATTGTATATATGTTGGAACAGATAATGCTAATCTGTTAGTTGATTCTGGCATTAGTAAAAAGAAAGTAGAAATTGGTTTGAATGCAATAGGCGTAGATCCATATACTATAGATGGTATATTAATTACTCATGAGCATTCTGACCATATAAAAGGTATAGGTGTATATGCGAGGAAGTATAGAATGCCTATTTATGCCACTAAGAAAACATGGAACGCTACACTTAACTATAGTTCTATAGGAAAAATTCCAGAAGGTTTGCATGTTGAAATTTTTCCCAATGAAGACTTCATGATTAATGATATGACCATTCATCCTTTTAATTCATTTCATGATGCTATTGATCCAGTATGCTATACATTCAAGAGCGAAGACAAAAAGATAAGTGTTGCAACAGATTTAGGGTGTTATGATGAGTACATAATAGATAATTTGAATGGTTCTAATGTATTATTTATTGAGGCAAACCATGATATAAAACTTTTAGAAGTTGGAAGATATCCTTATTTTCTTAAAAAAAGGATTTTGAGTGATGTAGGGCATTTATCTAATGAAGCATCAGGAGAATTAATATCTACATTATATAATAATACATTATCACATGTAATTTTGGGGCATCTTAGTTTGGAGAATAACTTTCCTGAGTTAGCCTATGAATCGGTTAAAACAGTATTAGCTAGTTATTCACATGTTGACCTTGATAAATTCAATTTATCAGTTGCTTCAAGAAGTAGTCATTCAAAGCTAGTTGTAGTATAAGACAGAAAGGAGTAATTAAAGTTATGAAAAAAGGAATTATTACAGTAGTAGGTAAAGATAGAGTAGGAATTATATCGGAGGTTTGCAGCTATCTTGCAAAAGAAAATATCAATATTCTTGATATATCTCAAACAATTGTACAAGGCTTTTTTAACATGATGATGATAGTTGATGTCAATAATGTGACAAAACCTTTTGGTGAAGTTGTTGATGAATTAGATAAGCTAGGAAATAAGATAGGTGTAACTATAAAATTTCAACACGAAGAGATCTTTAATAAGATGCATAGATTATAACTATTAAATACTACCTGAGAGGATTGAGATTTTTACATGATTAATTCATTAGAAGTACTAGAAACGAATACAATGATATTAAAAGAAAACTTAGATGTCAGGACTATTACAATGGGTATTAATCTTATGGATTGTGCGGATTCTGATGTTGATAGATTTAATGAAAATATTTATAATAAAATTACAACAAAAGCAAAAGACCTTGTTAAAGTTGGAGAAGATATTGAGAAAAAATATGGCGTTCCTATAGTAAATAAAAGAATCTCAGTAACACCTATAGCAATTGCCGCATCAAGTACTAAAACTGATTCTTATGTATCTATAGCAAAAACATTGGATAGAGCTGCAAAAGAAGTTGGTGTTAATTTCATAGGTGGTTTTTCAGCTATAGTTAGTAAAGGTATGACTGAAAGTGATAAAATATTAATTAAGTCTATTCCAGAAGCTCTAGCTACAACAGAAAGAGTTTGTAGTTCAGTTAATGTAGGATCTACAAAAACTGGAATTAACATGGATGCAGTTAAATTACTTGGAAGTACTATAAAAGAAACAGCTGTTTTGACTAAAGATAGTGATTCAATAGGATGTGCAAAATTTGTTGTGTTTTGTAATGCGCCTGATGATAATCCATTTATGGCTGGTGCTTTTCACGGTGTAAGTGAAGCTGATGCTATTATTAATGTAGGTGTTAGTGGACCTGGTGTTGTCAAAAAGGCTTTGGAAACTTGTAGAGGTAAGGGTTTTGAAGAACTATGTGAGACTATTAAAAAAACAGCTTTTAAGATTACTAGAGTTGGACAATTAGTTGCTAAAGAAGCATCTAAAGCTTTAGATGTTCCATTTGGTATAATAGACTTATCATTAGCACCAACACCTGCTATCGGTGATAGTATTGCAGATATTTTACAAGAAATTGGTGTAGATTATGTAGGTGCACCCGGAACTACAGCAGCCCTTGCATTATTAAATGACCAAGTTAAAAAAGGCGGGGTTATGGCATCATCATATGTTGGTGGACTAAGTGGTGCTTTTATACCAGTTAGTGAAGACCAAGGGATGATAAATGCAGTTAATAAAGGAGCTTTAACAATAGAGAAGCTGGAAGCTATGACATGTGTTTGTTCAGTTGGTTTAGATATGATAGCTATACCAGGAAAAACTAAAGAATCTACAATTTCAGGAATAATTGCAGATGAAATGGCAATTGGTATGATTAATCAAAAAACTACTGCTGTTAGAATTATTCCAGTTATAGGAAAAGATGTTGGCGACCAAGCTGAATTTGGTGGTTTACTAGGTTATGCTCCATTAATGCCAGTAAATGAATTTGGTTGTGACAGACTTATCAATAGAGGCGGTAGAATACCAGCTCCAATCCATAGTTTTAAAAATTAAACTATTATTGGTAAGCTTCTCTATAAGCTAAATTAGATTTGGGAAGGTGAAAGAATGAGTAAAATTATAGAAGGTCTAGAACCTAAAAGTGTATTAGAGTATTTTGAGGAGATAAATAATATCCCTAGGGGATCAGGAAATGAAAAAGAGATTAGTGATTATCTTTTGAATTTTGCTAAAGAAAGAAAACTTGAAGTAATTCAAGATGAAGAACTAAATATTATTATTAAAAAACCTGGAACAAAAGGTTATGAATTAAGTCCTACTGTAATTCTCCAGGGACATATGGATATGGTTTGTGAGAAGAATTTTGATGTAGAACATGACTTTTTAAAAGATCCTATTGAATTAGTAGTTGATGGAGACTATATCAGTGCGAATGGTACAACATTGGGTGCTGACAATGGTATAGCTGTAGCGTATTGTTTAGCTATCCTTGACTCTAGCGAAATTGAACATCCTCCAATTGAAGTATTCATTACTACAAACGAAGAAGTTGGAATGAATGGAGCTATTGGAGTTGATCCATCTAATTTTTCAGGTAGGATACTGGTAAACCTTGATAGTGAAGAAGAAGGAGAATTTCTAGTAAGCTGTGCTGGGGGTTTGAAAGCTTATATAGATATTCCTATCAAGTGGGAACAAACAGAAGGTACTACTTATAAAATTATGGTTAAAGGTTTGAAAGGTGGACATTCAGGTAGTGATATTGATAAGAATAGAGCTAATTCAAATCGTGTTTTAGGAAGAATATTATATGATTTGAATAATGATATAGATATACATGTAGTTGATATATTCGGAGGTTCAAAAGATAATGCTATCCCACGTGAAGCATATGCTGATGTAATCATTGCTGATGGTGAATTTGATAAATTCAATGAGATAGTTGATAAGATATCTTCAGATATTAAAAATGAGTTTAAGACAAGTGATAGTGGACTTACTGTAGTTATAACAAAAGAGAATATGAATGAAACTAAAGTAATGGCTAAAGATACTTTGAACAATCTTATTTTCTTATTAACATGCTTACCAAATGGAATACAGACTATGAGTGCTGATATTGAGGGTCTAGTTGAAAGTTCTCTTAACCTAGGTGTTGTAGTTACTAATGATGATTCAGTTAAATTGGTTATATCTGTAAGAAGTTCAGTTGGCTCATTGAAAAAAGTAATGGCATACCAATTAGGTTTATTTGCAGAATATGGTCATTCTGAGTTTAAAGTAACTGGTGAATATCCAGAATGGGAATATAGAAAAGAATCTAAGGTCAGAGATATATTCGCTAAAACATATGAAGATATGTATGGAAAAAAACCATTAATCAAAGCTATTCATGCCGGTCTTGAATGCGGTGTATTCGATGAAAAGATAGAAGGACTTGACATGATTTCTCTTGGACCTAATATGTATGATGTTCATACACCAGATGAGAGATTGAGTATTTCTTCCACCAAGAGGACTTGGGAATTCTTATTGAACGCTCTAAAAAATATAAAATAGTGTAACATAAACATTAGCTGGGAATAGGATTAATTATCTTATTCCCATATGTAAAGAGGATAAGATAACAATGAGAAGAAGCAATTCAAAACAAGAAATACTTAATATAGCAAAACAAATGTTTTTGGAAAAAGGATACAAAGATACTTCATTACGTAAAATTGTGAAATTGGCAGGAGTAACAACTGGGGCTTTTTATTCTCATTTCAAAGATAAAGAGGAATTATTTAAATTTCTAGTTCAACCTGCAATTGATAATTTGGAGTATTTGTATAAAGATGCATTATCACAATATGATGGAACAATTGATGAACCTAAAGTTTTGCAAGATATATTATGGGAACAATCAAAAATCAGGATGAGTAATCATATTGATGATATATTTAATAACTACGATGCTTTTAAATTGTTATTTACTTGCTCTGATGGTACCCAATATTCTCGATATATTCATGATAATATTAATATAAGTGTAAAGAAGACTAAAAATTATTTTGATAATTTAAAAAGTAAGGGAATAAAGATTAAAGATATTTCTGAACAGGAACTTGAAATACTTATACATACCCATTATTTATCTATCTATGAAATCGTTAAGCGTGATATGACTTATAAAGATGCTAAGCATTATATCAATACTATTAGTGACTTTTTTTCAGCTGGGTGGATTAAAGTATTAGATTTTCAATAGCTAATAGCTACTTGTTTTTATTATAAAAGTAACTGAGCCATCTATAGGATGGTTTTTTTTATTGCAATTATTATATATGAAAATAATAATTATTATCATTGCAATAAAATTCATTAAGTGATATAATAACAGTGTTATGATAACACTGTTATTATTTGTTTTGAGGAGGTAACAATATGGTGAAGTATATGGATAATTATATCAAGTATAATTTTGACAAACAAATTACTGGAATAATACATACAGAGGCAGAAGCTGAATTAGTGGAGTTAAAGAAAAAATGTGTGGAGGAAAATAAAAAGAACAGAAATACTCTGTTTAAAGTAATCTTTCCAACCATTTCTCTCTATCACGCTCTACAAACCCAAATGAGTAAGCAAAAGGCATTTGAGCACATGAGTAAAATGATTTCTAATAATACTAAAGAAACTTCAAGAAAAATGTATGAACGAATAAGTAAGTTGCCCAATTTCTTTTTCCTTTTTAAAAAGATGTTTGTTATAGGGTTAAGAGGCGAAGGATGGGATGTTGAATGGATATCAAATAACAAAACTAGTTTAGAATTTAATGTGAAAAGATGTATTTATAATGATGCTTTCAGCCAATATGAATGTTCTGAACTGTGTGCATTATATTGTAACAATGACCATATAACTTTTACTGATGTAACTCCTAAAATACGTTTTGAAAGAAAAGGGGCCATAGGTTACGGTAATGATATATGTGATTTTCATTTTTATGCTATGAAAAAGAATAATAATATTTAATAATGTATATAACATAACTCTATACTGATTATATCTATATGAATCAGCATAGAGTTATTTAGTTCATCTGTATTTCTGCCCATAAGTATAGATTTAGACTTATAGACTAGAAAAATATTATATTAAATGTAATACGTCTACAATCAATAACTTTAGTGATAGAAGTAAAGACATGGTTATAAAGATAGGTTTTATGATTTTTGCACCTTTTTTTAGAGCAAAAGAAGTTCCTAATCTTGCACCTAGGATACTGAATATTGCTACTGGTATACCATAGGTGAAATTTATTTTCATATTTATCGCAAATAAAAATAATGAAGTAATATTACTTACAAAATTCATTACTCTAGCATTAGCCGAGGCTCTGGTAAACTCAAAACCAAAGAGCTGTATCAATCCAAACATTAAAAAAGAACCTGTACCTGGTCCAAAGAATCCATCATAAAAACCAAGACATAGAGCTAATAATATAAGTAATAAAATTCTTAGTTTAGTTACTTTTTTTAGATTTTCTTTCATTCCTAGAGATTTAGAAAATAATGAATAAACTCCTATGATTAGTACCATTACAAGTATGATACTACTTAGTGTCTGCTCATTGATTTGAAGAGCCACAGTGACACCTATACATGCACCAACCAGTGTAAAAGGAATAGCATATTTTAAAAGATTCTTGTTACCATGTCCACTTTTAAGGTATTTTATTGAGCTTGTCAACGAACCACATGCAGCTGAGAATTTATTTGTGCCAAGAACTATATGGGAAGGTAGTCCTGCCATATAATATGCAGGTACACTAATTAATCCACCGCCTCCTGCAATAGAATCAACAAATGCCGCAATAAAGCCAGCAAAACATAATAATACGATTTTCATTAGTTATACACTCCTAATTTTAGCAATATAAGAATATTATAAATGATTATGCGAAAATAATAAAGTAAATATAATATATCAAGTAATTTTTTCTCCTAGAGTCTATTGATTGACAAAAAATGTTTTTATAAGTATATTATTTGATAAGACACAAATGACAAGAATATTTAAGGATGTGAATAATATGCAAGAAGAACAAACATTCACTATTTGCTATGACAATAATAACTGTGATTTTAAAAAATATATTTTTTCTTCAGCGATTTCATTTGAATTTTATAATATCCATTCAGAAGATGGTTTGGGTGGAAAACATAAAGGAATGAATCTATTTAGAATTGATTTTACTAAAGTTGGAAGATTTGAATGTGAATTTCCTAATCACACTTTTTCATTTAGAGGGGAAAATGAGATTACTATGATGGCTACCCAGGAAAATGAAGAATGGATATTAGGATCAAGTTTTCCTGTAGATGTGTATATAGGATGTGCACTTTTAATAAAACTAGATAAAATGAGTAATGAGGATAAATTATTTCTTGGCAAATTCCATATTGATATTTTAAATTTGATTTCTACAATGAAGTTAAATAATAGATGGTATAAGTTTACTGATACAAACAAGCTTTTAGATCTTTTTAATGATATCTATAATGCACATATGACATCTAATCAAGAATTAATTTTGCTAAAGATTTTAGAAATGTTAGTATTTATTTCTAAAAGTGAATTCCATCATAGTTTAAATAAAGAAAGTAGCGATTATTTCTCAGGAGAGCAAGTTAAGAAGGTAAAATCTATACACGGAATAATAACTAAAAACTATAATAAAAAAATATCTCTTGAAAAGATTGTTCGTGAAAACGGAATAGGATATTCTACATTTAATAAAATCTTTAAAAATATATATGGAGAATCTCCGTATCAATATTTAAAAAAAATTCGTATGAACTTTGCTGCTCAAAAGCTACATGAAACAGAATTGAGTATTTTAGAAATTGCGGTATGTGTTGGGTATAATAATCCTAGTAAATTTTCAGATGCTTTTAAATCAATTTTTGGATTATTGCCAAGCACATTTCGTAAACAAAAAAACGGAATGGAGTAGTAAAAGTAGTAATGGAGTAGAAAATGAGAATCATAATCATTAAGATATAGATGGTTGGTCTTTAACTAACCATCTATAATTTTAAATTAGGAGGAAAATATGAAAAAATTTATAGCAATATTCTTAATGATTTTATTATTAGTTAGTGTAACTGGGTGCAACTCCAATAATATAAGTAAGGTTAATTCAACAGGAGAAACAATATTAAAGGTAGGTGCAATATTTGATTTTAAATCATCTAGAGAAGGGCTCACATTAATTAGTGATTCTCTTGTAGGAATGGATGAAAAGTATAATGCAACTCCTTCATTAGTTAATAAATGGGATGTGAATGAGGATGCTACAGAATATGTATTGCACCTGAAAGAAAATATAAAGTTCCATGATGGATCATTGTTTGATGCTAAAACATGTAAATATAGTATAGAGACGTTGGGAAAACAATTTATGTGTACATATATTAACACCCTTGAAACTACAGAGATAATTGATGAATACATATTGAAAATTAAATTCAAATCATCAAATTTAGGCTTTCCAAAAGAGCTAATGAAAATTGTTGCCTTGCCTGTTGGTTCTGTAGATGAAGATGGTAATATAACTAATTTTAATGGTACGGGTCCTTATAAACTTAATGAGTATAAAAAAGATGTTGAAGCTACTTTAGTTAAGAATGAAGATTATTGGGATAAAGATAGAAGTTCAAGCTTACAAAAAATAAAATGGATTGTAATACCTGATCCTGATGCTAGAGTTATGGCTTTGGAAAGTAATCAAGTTGATTTAATCGGATATACTGAACATCATTCTTCTATACCATATTCTAATATTGTTTCATTAATAAACAACGATAAGTATCAATCAGTTATAGAGGATAAAGATAATTACACTTCTGTAAAAGCAATAGGAATGAATTGGAAAAGTGGGCCTCTTACTGATAGTAACTTACGTAGAGCTTTAGAGCATGTAATTGATCGAAATAAATTAGTTGAAACAGTATTTTTTTCAATCCCAAATCCATGTGGTCACATTATGAATCCAAAATTTGATGATGGCTCTAAAAAAGAAGAGGAATTTAAGTATGATATTGAATTAGCAAAAAAGATATTAGAAGAATCAGGATACAAATATGAAAAAGAAATTCTAAAAAAAGATGGTATAGCAATCAAATTAGACTACATATGTAATTCGTTACCTGAAGATAAAGATATTGCTGTATTTATTCAATCAGAGCTAAAAAAGATTGGTATTACTGTTAATATAGTTGCATTGGAAACAGAACAAACTTATCAACATATTCAAAATGGTGAATATGATTTAACAATAGCTACTCCCTGGTTTGAACCTACAGTGAACACTATATCTTTATATGGATTAGAAGATAATTATTCTATGTTTGGATTAGGACTAGGTATTAATGAAAAAGTAAAAACTTATGGACAAGAAGTCATTAGTGCAATGAATGAATCTGAGTTTAAAGTAGCAATTGATGGGCTATGGAAGGCTAGTTATGAAGCTTGTACTTCAATACCTCTTTTTACTGGGTATAGATATGCAATACATAATGGAAAATTTACAGGATTTCAGTTTGATAATAACTACTTTAAAATAGATTTTTCAGAAGTTAGAGAGAAATAAAACAATGATATTAAATTTAATTAAGCGAATTATTTTTATTGTTCCCACCCTAGTTTTTATATCATTATTGTCTTTTGCATTACTATATTATTCACCAGGTGATACTTCTACTCGTATTCTTAGAGAAAAAAGCCAAACTATGGCTGTTTCTCATAGCTATGAACAGGAGTTTTCAAAAAATAAGGGGTTGAATAATAGTTTCATGAAGATGTATTCCGATTGGATAAGTAATGTTATAAAAGGAAATCTGGGAGAATCTTATTTGGACGGAAAGAGTGTAAATAATAAAATTGCTGGGGCTATTGGTAAAACACTAATAATTGTTATGATAGCCATACTAGTTTATTTTTTACTAGGTACTTGCGTAGGGATACTTTCTGCTGTTTATAGAAATAGTATATTAGATAAATTAGCTAGATGGTGGTCTGTATTATCCATGTCAATTCCAGTATTTTGGATTAGTTTATTTATAGTATGGCTATTAAGTGTTAAATTTGGAATATTAAAAACTGCAGGTAATAGGAGTAATAGTTGTTTAATCCTACCAGGTATATTAATGGGTGTTATTTCTACAGGGAATTTAATTACTATTGTAAAACATAAAACATTACTTGTTTTAGAAGAACAATTTGTGTTAAGTACACGTGCTCTAGGAGTTAAGCAAAGCAAGATTTTGATTTACCACGTATTAAAAAATGTTTTAGCACCTGTTGCCGCAACTTCTACCTTGGCTTTTTCAAGTTTTCTAGGATCAAGTGTTATTATAGAGAATATTTTCTCTATCCCTGGGTTTGGAACGCTACTTATGAAAGCTGTAAATCTAAAAGATTATATGGTTGTAGCTAGTGCAACTTTAGTTCTTGGCTTACTGATTTCAGTAGCAAATATGATTGCAGACATATTCTATAGCTGTCTTGACAGGAGGGGAACAGGGTGAAATCAAAAACAAAAGTTAAAATATCAATTATTCTGATTTCTATATTCTTTTTATTTGTATTAGCTTCAGTAATTATTTTTCCAGAAGCCAATTTAATTAATTCAAAAGATTGCTTTGCATCTCCTTCTATGAAGCACTTATTTGGAACAGATCAATTTGGGAGAGATGTTTTTATTAGGACGGTAATAGGATTTAGATATACTTTTTTGATTGCTTTATTTGTTCAGATAATATCGTTTTTAATTGGAATAGTCATTGGTATTATTTTAGGCTATTACGGAGGAGTATTCGATGAATTGTTTTACCATATTTCAAACTTAATATTAAGTTTTCCTATCATTATTCTTGCTATATTAATGTCTGCATTAACTGGGGCTAATATTTGGTGCCTTATGTCTATAATGATTGTATGTAATATTGTTTCTAACTCTAAGATTGTTAGAAGCGAGATAAAAATTATAAAAAATGCAGATTATATTAAAGTTTTACGAGTACTTGGAGCAAGTGATTTTGTAATAATTAAAAATCATCTACTAAAAAAGTGTTTGAGAATGCTGTTGCCTACTTTTGCTTTATTAATAGGACATATAATTATTGCAATTTCTTCTTATTCATTTATTGGATTTGGAGTTTCACCGCCTCAGCCAGAAATAGGTAATATGCTAAAAGATTCTTTGCGCTTTATTAATCGTTCTCCAGGATTAATGATATTTCCTGGGTTATTTCAATTTATTTCTATTCTATTACTATTAAAACTATCAGAGAATTGTAAAATATTACTATTAGATTGTGAGGGGAGCCAATGAAACAAAACATATTAGAAATTAGAGGATTAAAAGTAGGTGAAAAAAGAAAAGAAAAAAAATCTTTAATTGTTAAAGGTGTAGATTTAACACTTAGGGAAAATACAATTTGCTCATTAGTGGGTAAAAGTGGTAGTGGAAAAAGTTTGCTTGCAGCTTCTATTATGGGAATACTAGCAAGTAATCTGTATTCAGAAGGGGAAATACTTTATAGAAATAAAAAACTACTTGAATTACCTGAAGAACAATTAAATAGAATTAGAGGAAAGAATATTGGAATTGTAATGCAAAACTGCTCTTGCTCATTAAATCCTCTAGTGAAAAATGGTAGACAGCTGTCTATAGTGCTAAAAGAACATCTGTCAAAGAAGGAGAATAGAAGAAAGCAGGCAGAGGAACTATTACGTAGTGTCAGATTAGAAAATCCAAGATTAATATTGAATAGATATCCACATGAGCTAAGTGGTGGAATGAAGCAACGATTGTTGACTGCAATAGGTATTGGAGGGGCACCAGAATTGTTAATAATGGACGAACCTACAAAAGGTATGGATGTTATTCTGAGAAATCAAATGGCAGATATGATTTACCAGTTACACAAAGAAACAAATGTAAGTATTCTGATGATTACTCATGATTTAGAATTAGCGTACAACATTTCTCACGACTGTTATGTAATGAATGAAGGAAGAATTACTACTCATGGAGAAACAAAAACACTATTTGAAACTACCAATGATTGTACTTTAAATGATTTGCTAAATGCGCAGAAAATAATGACAGAATTTTTTGCGGTATAGGAATGGTAGATAGGCCTTTTTGTTGGTAAATAGGTGGAGGTATTTATGCTGGAATTAAAAAATGTTAGTGTCCATATTAAAGAAGGATTTTTGAAGAAAAGAAAAATGATTATTAATAATATAGGATTTATTTTAAAAAATGAAGAAGCATTAGGTATTATAGGAAAAAGTGGAAGTGGAAAAACAACTATAGCCAATGCAATTTTAGGGCTTATAAGAAACTCATCTGGAGATATTATAATAGATGGAAAATTGCAATATCAGCAAAATCGTATGGAGCGTGCCAAAAAAGTACAGTTAGTTACTCAAAATCCAGACAGTAGCTTTGATTCTGATACAACAGTTATGAAGAGTCTTGTAGAAGTAATGAAAATCCATAAGTTAATAACATCTCAAGTTTCAGAAGAGAGTTTACTTAGCCCTCTGCTAAAAGATGTTGGGCTTGAATCTATTGATTTAAACAAATCACCTAATTGTTTTAGTGGTGGAGAATTACAAAGACTAAGTATTGTTAGAGCTTTACTAGTAAAACCTCAAATTATTATTTTAGATGAAGTAGAATCTATGCTTGACACAATTACTCGAATACAATTGTTTGAGACTATAAACAATCTTAGAAAGAAATATTCACTAAGTTATATTTATATAACTCATGATATTAGAGTTCTACCAAAACTTGTAGATAACATATTAATTCTTAATTCTGGAAGGCAGGTAGACTATGGATCAGTAGAACTACTCTTAACTTCTGATAATTTATACATAAAAGAACTTAGAGATAATATAATAATGAAGGTGATAAATAATGAACAAATTATATAATATGCGTTTTCTGCTAAAACTGGCAGGAAATAAAAAAAAATCATTAATAGCAAGTATAATATTAAGTGTAATCAGCTCTGTTCTTGCTACACTTATTTATTTCATGCTATATAAAGTTATTGTTACACTTATAGATACTAAAATTCAATATGAATACCTCTGGAACATAAGTAAATATATCACTATTTTTGTTATTGTTAATATTGTAGCTAGTGTTCTGTCGGGTATATTGTCTCATATTGCTGCATTTAATATTCTTTATGAAGTAAGGATTAGAGTATGTAATCATCTTCCTAAGCTTAATATGGGCTTTTTTAATAAAAATACTATAGGAGAAATAAAAAAAACAGTCAATGAAGATGTTGAGAAGCTAGAGTTATTTATAGCTCATCAACTTCCAGACTTAGTAACAGCCATGATTTCACCAGTTTTTATTATTAGTATTATGATCTACTTTAATCTAGTTCTTGGTATTATTATGATTATTCCAGTAATACTTGCGTTAATTTCACAAAAACAGACATACAAACAATATAGCAAGAATATGACAAAATATAATTGTTTTCAGAGAAAAATGAACACAGCTATTATTCAATATGTAAAAGGAATGAATGTTTTTAAAGCGTTTAATATTTCGTCAGTTTCTTTTAATCAGTTTAATGATTCTGTAAAAGATCATTATGATTTTTGGATGAAGACAACTAAAGAATCTATGCCCTTTTATGTCAATTATCTATTATTACTAGAATCTGGTACACTTTTTTCTGTTCCTATAGGTGGTTACATGTTAGTTAAAGGCTATATTGAATTTGCAGCATTTTTATTAATTATGCTTCTTAGTATTATTTTGTTCGAATCATTTAAGTCTTTAATGAGCCTATCTCAAGAATTAAATATATTACTAGAAGGGGTAGGGAATATTAGAAAGCTTATTGAAACTCCAATTTTAGAAGATGGAAATATGGAGTTACCAATAGATGCTAGTCATGAGTTCACTTTTAAAAACGTAAGTTTTTCATATGAAAAAGCTGAAGTTATTAAAAATCTTAATTTCATAGCGAAAAACAATTCAATAACTGCATTGGTTGGTGCTTCAGGTTCTGGTAAAACAACTATCACACAGCTTATTGGTAGATTCTTTGATATACAGAAAGGAACTATTTCCATTGGTGGAATTAATATTAAAAAGTTATCAACAAAATGTCTAATGAATAATATAGCTTATGTTTTTCAAGAGGTTTATTTAATCAAAGATACTATTTATGAAAATATTAGAATGGGAATGGATAGAACAGAAGAAGAAATTATAAAGGCGGCCCAAAAAGCACAAATACATGATTATATTATATCTTTGCCTAATGGATATAATACAAAAATAGGTAATGGAGGTATTAAGCTTAGTATGGGAGAGGCACAAAGAGTATCTATAGCACGGTGTATTTTAAAAAATTCTCCCATCGTTGTTTTGGATGAGGTAACAGCCTACGCTGATTTAGAAAATGAGAGAAAACTTCAACTAGCATTGGATGAACTATTAAGGGATAAGACTGCTATTATTATTGCTCATCGACTTTATACAATTGTAAATGTAGATGAAATAATAGTTTTAGAAGAAGGAAGAATAGTAGAACAAGGAACTCATAATGTTTTATTTAATAAGAATGGGGTATATAGAGAAATGTGGGATAATTATATGATGGAGGATAGCTTATGTATAAAAATATAAAGAGATTGTTAGGTTCTTACTATTATGACTATAAAAAAACAGTTTACTTATCTATTTGCGATATTTTTATAGGTGCTATTCCTCTTATAATTATGATGTATATTATGGTTAAATCTATTGATCAACATAATTTATCTGTTGTGCAAATAGCTATTTATACTTGCGTATTGCTTAGCTGTTTTATAATTAGAAAAATTTTTTTGCAGAAAAATATATATAAACTCCAAAGAATTGGTTGTTTAGCTATAAAGGATTTGCGTATTAAGATAGGTGACCACCTACAAAAAATCAATTTGGGGTATTTCAATCAAAAAAGTTGTGGACATCTAATAGGGACCCTTACAACTGAATTACATGATTTAGAAGTTATTCTAACACATCATATTTCAGAGATTTTTAAAATATCATTACTGGGAATTCTATTAACAGTTTTCGCATTTCTTATAAGTCCTTATTTGGCATTTTTTCAACTTGCATTAATAGCCATAGCAATTACTATTGTGGTAGTGGGAATGAAGAAGATTGTAATAGAAGGTAAAAAAAATAAAATGGCAGTGGAAGGTTTAGTTTCTCACGTTATTGAATATATTGAAGGAATTCGGTTGTTCAAATCTTTTGGCGTTGTAGGAACAAATTTCACACGATTAAAAAAGTCGTTATCAGATCTTAAAAAAAGTAACATCAAAACAGAGTTTGCATTAACTCCAAATATTTTTATTTCACGTATATTGATAGATTTATCCTTTCCTATGTTTATAATATTGGGGATTAGAAAATTAACTTTTGGAGAGATTAGTACAGTTTCTTTTATTTCTTTTATTATGATAAATATTACACTTTCAAGTATATTAAAAGCAGGGCTACCTAAATATGTTTTACTAAGGTATTTAACTCTGTCAATAGAGAATTTAATAGGAGTAGAAAATCAAGAAGAAATGTCTTATTCAGAAAATAAAGTAAAAATATCCTCCTATGATATAGAGTTTAAAAATGTGACGTTTTCTTATGAAAAGAATATTCCTGTTTTACAAAACATTAACTTTATTGCTAGAAATGGGAAAACAACAGCTCTAATTGGACCTTCTGGAAGTGGAAAAACCACTATTACTAATTTAATTGCTAGGTTTTGGGATCCTCAGAAAGGTTCAGTGATCATTGGAAATAGAGATATTAGAGATATTAATCCTAATGAACTGTTAAAAAATATTAGTATGGTTTTTCAAGATGTCTATCTTTTACAAGATACAGTCTATGAAAATATTCGAATTGGTAATTTGAATTCAGAAAAAAAGGATGTGATAAAAGCAGCAAAAGCAGCTAATTGTCACAATTTCATTATGAAAATGGAAAATGGATATGACACAATTATAGGTGAAGGTGGATTTACCCTATCTGCTGGAGAAAGACAGAGAATTTCTATTGCAAGAGCATTATTAAAGAATGCACCAATTGTTTTATTAGATGAAGCGACTGCATCTTTAGATGCAGATAATGAAATTGAGATTAAGAATGCTATTAACCATCTTACTAATAATAAAACAGTTATTGTAATAGCACATAGATTGAATTCAATACAAGATGCTGACAAAATAATTGTTTTAAAAGATGGTAAGATTGTTGAGTGGGGTAATCATAATAATCTAATTAAAAATCAAAAGTGGTATTATGATATGTATAACCAAATGCAGATTTCAAAGGAGTGGCAAGTATGAAAAATAAAGTGATTAATAATGGATTAAGAAGGTTAATAGAAATAGCAACAATAAAGAAGAAAACGGTAATAGCTGCAATTACCTTATTAATTTTATCAGCTTTAGCTTCTTTTTTACCTTATATCTCAATATATTGCATAGCTTCTGAGATATTAAAAACATTTAGCAGTACTTTGGTTGCCCTCAACACAGAAAAAATCTATAAATTCGTATGGTTACTTATCATCGGAGGCGTAATTAATATACTTAGTTATTTTGCGGCACTGTGTTTATTGCACAAAGCTGCATTTGAAGCAATTTATAAAATGAAAATAGATGTATTAAAACATTTTACTAGATTACCTCTTGGCTTTTCAATACGAATGGGTAGTGGAAATATTAGAAAAATTCTTGATGAAGATATTGGTAATACAGAAGAGTTTTTGGCACATCAATTTCCAGATTTAATATACACTCTTGCATCTTGTGTAATAACAATTATAATTCTTATTTGCGTTGATTGGAGATATGGTGCTGTTTGTTTGGTTACTATTGGGATTGGCATATATATACTTGGATTAGCATTTAGAACAGATTCTGCTAAGAAGCATATGCAAGATGTATTCAAAGCCAATGCTGAAATGAATAACTTAGCTGTTGAATATGTAAGAGGAATTTCTGTGTTAAAATTATTTAACACTACATTGGTCACCTTTGAAAAATTTTATGACGTTATAAAAAGATATACAAAATCGGCAATTGAATATACTTTAAAGCTAGAAAAAACAATAGCTGCATATACGGTGTTGATCCATAACATATATCTTTTTATGCTACCTATTATTATTTTTCTTGGACGTAGTACAAATGATTATAACGTATTTGCATCAAAAACCGTGTTTTATATCGTTGTTGCACCAGCAATAACAGTAACAATGCTAAAAATTGTTCATCTTGTTTCAAAAACCTTTCAGATTCAATATGGTATACATAATATGGATAAGGTACTACAAGAGCCAATTATTAAACAGGTATCATCTGCAAAAGAGATTTTGATAAATTCTTATGATATAGAATTTAAGAACGTAACATTTAATTATGATAATAATAATAAAACCCCAGCATTAAATAACATAAGTTTTATATCAAAAAGCAATAAAGTTACAGCAATTGTAGGAGCATCAGGAAGTGGGAAAACCACTATTGCTCACTTAATACCAAGGTTCTATGACGTTCAATATGGAAAGATTATGATAGGAGGAATAGATATACGACATATTGATTTGAATAAATTAATGACTCTAGTAGGTTTTGTTTTTCAAGACGATTATTTATTCAAAAAAAGTATACGAGATAATATTGGTATGGGACGTGAAGGTGCTACAGATGATGAAATTATTACTGCTGCTAAAAGTGCTTACTGCCATGAATTTATTACTAAACTTCCACAAGGATATGATACAATTATTGGTAGCAAAAATGTACATTTATCTGGTGGAGAGAGACAAAGGATTTCTATTGCAAGAGCTATATTGCAAGATAGCCCTATTATTATATTAGATGAGGCAACAGCATTTAATGATGCCGAAAATGAATATCTAATTCAAAAATCTTTTAATAAACTGTTAGAAAATAAAACAGTAATTATGATTGCACATCGCTTAAACACAGTAAAAAATGCAGATCAAATTATTGTTATGGATAAGGGAAAGATTGTAGAAGTTGGAGTACATAATGATCTGATAGAAAATAAGGAAATCTATTATTCTATGTGGGAAACTTATAGCCAGGCACAGTTATGGCGTATTGGAGGTAAGGAAAATGAATGAAATCAAGAAATTGCTTTATATATCAGATATTGACACAACTAAGCTGAAAAAAGCTGTACTTGCAGGTGTTATATCAAATATACTTTTTATGATACCTATTATTGTTTCAATTGAGGTATTTATAGAAATTATAAAACCCTTATCAGGAGAAGATGTTTCGTGGAATAGGATATGGCTACTTTTCTTAATTGGTATACTAGTAACTGTTTTAATGTTTTTGGCATCTATTTATGAACATAGAAAATCTTATGTTGCTTCTTATTCAGAGGCTGAAAGTTACAGAATTAAAGTTGCTGAACACTTACGAAAGCTACCTATGAGTTTTTTTAATATGAAAGATTTATCAGAAATAACAACCAATATTATGGGAGATTGTGCTTCTATTGAAACGGTTCTTAGTCATATTTTGCCTCAAATAATAGCAACAACTATATCTACTATGCTTATAAGTGTATGTCTTTTAATCATTGATTGGCGATTAGCTCTTTGTGTGATTATAACTATACCAACATCTATAATTGTTATATGGACTAGTAGAAGAATTCATAAAAATTGGGTAAAGAAATTAACTAACTTAAAACTTGAACAAGAAGAAGCTATTCAAGAATATATTGAAGGAATTAAGGTTGTTAAATCTTGTAGAACTTCAGAAAAGAATTTCAAGTATATAGTTACTATTCTTACCTCTATGAAAAATATGCAGTTAAAAGGTGAAATTATAACAGGGTCATTTTTCTCAGGAGCTCAGATCATTTTGCAATTTGGTACTGGAATTACAATTTTTGTTGGAGCTATGCTTTATATAAATGGACGTGTTAATCTCATTCCTATTTTACTTTTTTGCTTGCTATCTATTAGAATATATGGACCGATTTTAGTTCAAATTGTTTCTTTGGCAGAATTGATGTATTATAGATTTGCCACTGAGAGGATGCGAAAGTTACTATTAACTGACATAACTTCTGGAGATAAAACACCACCACTTTCTGATTTTAACATATATGTAGAAGACATATGTTTTGCTTATGCAGAGGAAACTATAATTGATCATGTGACAATACCTTTTTGTGCCAATCAAATAACCGCAATAGTTGGACCATCTGGTTGTGGAAAGAGCACACTTATAAAATTGATTGCTAGATTTTTTGATGTAGATAATGGGAAAATTCTTATTGGTAAAAATGATATAAGGGAAATGAAGCCTGAACATCTTATGAAATATATTAGTATGGTTTTTCAAGATGTGGTTCTATTTAATGATACTGTATATAATAATATAAAAATAGGTAATAAAAATGCTTCAGAGGAAGAAATTATAGAAGCCGCAAAATTAGCTGGCTGTGATAGTTTCATAGATAACTTACCTAATGGATATAATACATTGCTTGGAGAAAATGGTAGTAAACTTTCTGGTGGCGAAAGACAAAGAATTTCTATTGCAAGAGCCTTACTCAAAAATGCTCCAATTGTTATTTTGGATGAGGCAACATCTTCTTTAGATCCAAAAAATGAAAGTATAGTTCACAAAGGAATTTCTAAACTTATACAAGGAAAGACTGTTATTGTTATAGCTCATAAATTACGTACTATAGAAAATGTGGATAAGATAGTCGTTCTAAGTGATGGTAAGGTTGAGGAAATGGGCAGACATAAGGATTTAATAAGAAATAACGGATTATATAAGAAATTATATGATTTACAAAATATGAGCTCAAAGTGGAGCGTAATTTCTAAATAAAAAACCAAAACAAAAGAACCCTAATTAGTTACTCGTCCTATGATTATATCTTGATATAAATAAAGCATTAGCATTACATATATGTACAACATCTGTACATAATATATAAAGCTAATGCCTATAATCATAGTAAAACGCTTAGTTATAATAAACCTTTTAGTAGAATATTAGATTTTAAATTGGTGGAAACCTTTTTTACCTTTTTTAATTAATAAGGTTCCATCTTCTTTGAAATCGTCTACTGTAATCATTCTATCTATTCCATCAACTTTAATATCATTTATCCTAACGCCACCTTGTTGAACCATACGACGTCCTTCAGAACGAGTAGGTACAAGTTTAGCTTTTATAAGAGCTGATATAATATCCATTCCTTCACCTTCAAATTCATCTTTTATGACTTCAGTAGTAGGGATGGAACCGCTCTTAGCACCGCCAGTAAATAATGATTTTGCTGCTTCCATAGCTTGTTTTGCAATTTCTTCACCATGAACTATTTTAGTGATTTCAAAAGCAAGAACTTCTTTGGCTTTATTTATTTCTGCGTCTTTTAATGCACCTAAACGTCTAACTTCATCCATAGGTAAAAATGTAAGAAGGCTAAGACATTCTTCAACTTTTGCATCTTCTACATTTCTCCAATATTGATAGAATTCATAAGGTGTAGTTTTTGCTTTATCCAACCATACTGCACCTTTTTCAGTTTTACCCATTTTTTTACCTTCACTTGTAGTAAGAAGCTTGAAAGTCATTCCAAATGCAGGTTTTTGCTCTTTACGTCTTATTAGCTCAACACCACCTAGAATATTTGACCATTGGTCGTTACCGCCTAATTGAAGAGCGCAGTTATATTTTCTATTAAGTGCCAAAAAGTCATAAGACTGCATTAACATATAATTAAATTCTAAGAAAGTAAGCCCTTTTTCCATTCTGGATTTATAACATTCAGCTGTTAACATTCTATTAACTGAAAAATTAACCCCTATTTCACGTAAGAAATCAACATAGTTAAGATCAAGAAGCCAATCAGCATTATTAACCATAATTGCTTTATCATCTTCAAAATCAATGAACTTAGATAATTGTTCTTTGAAACTTTCTGCATTACTATTTATTTGTTCTTTAGTCATCATTTTACGCATATCAGATTTACCAGTTGGGTCACCAACCATTGTTGTTCCGCCACCAATAAGAATAATTGGTCTATGTCCAGCTCTTTGCATATGAGCCATTGCCATTACTGGTAAAAAGTGACCTACAGTTAAACTATCAGCAGTTGGATCAAATCCTATATAAAATGTGACTTTCTCATTCTCTAACAAATCTTTTATTTCTTTTTCATGGGTTGTTTGTTCAATAAACCCTCTTTCCATTAACACATCGTATGCGCTCATTACGAACCTCCTAATGTTTCTTTTTTCAATATTTATAATCCTATCATAAGTTATGTTATGATTCAAGTATTTTTATAATACACTATAACTCATAAAAGCTGTACTTTTGCATATATATAGATAAGGAAAGTTAAACAAGTTATCAAAAATGATAAGAAGAATTTTTTATTATAGTTCTATTATTGAATCTAAATAATTATTGTGATTAAAGGAGATGATTAGATGTGTGGAATTGCTGGATGGGTTAATTATAATAAGAACATTAGTCAGAAAAGAAGAGTTATTCATAATATGACAAACCAATTGGTTCATAGGGGACCAGATGAATATGGTTTCTATTATAAAACTAATATCTTGTTGGGGCATAGAAGATTAGTGGTTATTGACCCTAATGGTGGTAAACAGCCGATGACTAAAAAAATAGGAGAACATGAATATACTATTGTTTATAATGGAGAGATATATAATACAAATGAACTAAGAGAAAAGCTGTCTCAAAAAGGTTATAAGTTCGAATCTCATTGTGATACTGAAGTGGTTTTAGTTTCCTATATAGAATGGGGTGAAGATTGTACTACATACCTTAATGGAATATTTGCTTTTGGTATATGGGAACAAAAGTCAAAATCTCTGTTCCTAGCAAGAGACAGGTTAGGTGTAAAGCCTTTATTCTATGCTTATATCAATGGGTCATTCATATTCGGCTCTGAAATAAAAGCATTATTAGAATTTCCTGGATTAGAACCTGTAATTGATGAAAATGGGCTATTAGAACTGTTCAGTCTTGGACCAAGTAGAGTACTTGGCAGTGGTGTGTTTAAAAATATTTGTGAATTGAAACCTAGCGAATTTATTATATTAACTTCTAAGAATCTATATAAGCATATATATTGGAAGCCAATAACTAGTTATCATACAGAAAATGATGAAGATACTTTTGAACATACAGCATATTTAGTTGAAGATTCAATAAAGAAACAACTTATTTCAGATGTACCTATATGTACATTTTTATCTGGAGGACTTGATTCCAGTGGCATTTCATCGATAGCCTCTGAATATTTTAAGAATCAATCTAAAAGATTAACTACGTATTCTATAGATTATGAAGACAACGACAAATATTTTGTAGCTTCTGATTTTCAACCAAGTAATGATAATATATGGGTTAAGCGTGTCAATAAATACATTGGTTCCCAACATAAAAAAATTATTATAAATAACGATATGCTAGTGAAAGCTCTGCAAGATGCTGTAATAGCATATGATCTACCTGGTATGGCTGATATTGATTCTTCACTTATGCTATTCTGTGAGAAAGTAAAAAGCAATCATACAGTGGCATTATCTGGAGAATGTGCTGATGAGATATTTGGGGGATATCCTTGGTTCAGGAAACAGGAAGATGTATATTATAATGGTTTCCCATGGAACAAATACATAAATGAAAGAAAATCCTTCCTATCAAAAGAATTAAATAAGTTAAAGTTAGAGGAGTTTGCCAATACTAAGTATATGGACACAATTGGCGATATTGATTTCTTAGATAATGAAACAGAATATGAGAAAAGAATCAAGAAACTTACATATATTAATCTAAAATGGTTTATGCTAACATTATTAACACGCAAGGACAGGATGAGTATGTATAAAAGCCTAGAGGTCAGAGTACCATATGCTGATCATAGAATCGTAGAATATACTTGGAACATACCCTGGAAAATTAAAAACCATAATAATATAGAAAAAGGCTTATTAAGAAAAGTTCTTAGTTCATATTTGCCAGAAGATGTAGCGTATAGGAAGAAATCACCTTACCCTAAAACTTATAATCCTGAGTATAGTAATTCTGTAAAAGCATTACTAAAAAATATACTAGATGATAAAAGCAGTCCTATTCATAATCTAATTGATACTCAAAATGCATATAATCTAATTAATAATGATGGAGAAACATTTATAACACCCTGGTTTGGACAATTAATGAAAGAACCTCAGTTCATCGCTTATCTAATTCAACTTAACTATTGGCTTGAACACTATAAGATAAAGATTGATTATTAAACAGATTTTGGGATAATTAGTTAATTTGGTTGATATGTGAAGGGAATGAGATATAAATGAAAAAAAAGAATGTCAGAAGAAGAAATAGATATAATTCAAGAAACCGAAAAAAAGAAGAAACTTATTCCAGTAAACTAGCTATTAAGATTTTTATATCTTTTATAATACTACTATCAACACTTTATCTAAAAAAATATGAAATAAAAATCGGTGAATTTGATGTAGATAGTATCTATGAAGTACTGTATTATAATGAAGATTTTGAAGAATTATCTAATAAAGTACTAAAAATCGGTGATGAAACAGCTGTCAAAGATTTTTTGAATTAATATATAGTAAGAGTTAATATAGTGGGACTGGTCAAAATGCATTTATTATAGCTTAATCATAGATGTATTATTAAGCAGTCCTTTTATAATTAAAATATAGTTGTTATATTTTTGGTTTTATTATATTATTATATAAGTTAAATAAACTAATATAATACTCATAGATTAAAGGAGTTAACTAATAAAATGGATAAAAAGTTAAAACTTACAGATGATATTTTACTTAGTGTAGAAAAACCTGCAAGATATTTAGGTAATGAAATTAATGTTGTAGGTAAAGATATTAATGATATAGATATTAGATTTGCTTTATGTTTTCCTGATGTCTACGAAATAGGAATGTCCCACGTTGGATTATCTATACTTTATGATTTTCTTAATAAAAGAGAGGATACTTTTTGTGAACGTGTATTTTCTCCTTGGGATGATCTTGAAAAACTAATGCGAGAAAAAAATATTGATCTTTTTAGTTTGGAATCCCAAGATGATATTAAGGGTTTTGATTTTCTAGGATTCACAGTTCAATATGAAATGAGTTATACTAATATATTAAATACGATTGATTTATCAGGTATGTCAGTGTACAGTAAGGATAGATTAGAAAATGATCCTATTGTATGTGCTGGTGGTCCATGTACTTATAATCCTGAACCAATAGCAGATTTTATAGACTTTTTCTATATTGGAGAGGCAGAGACAACATTGCCAGAAATCCTTGATTTATATAAGACCCATAAGAAAAATGGAGGTACTAAAGAAGAATTCTTAATTAAACTGTTAGATATAGAAGGAGTATATGTTCCAAAATTCTATGATGTTACTTACAAAGAAAATGGTGAAATCAAAGAATTTAAACCAAATCATAAAAATGCTAAGGCTAAGATTAAGAAGCAAATAGTGATGGACCTAACAAATGCACCTTATCCAAGTAAACCTCTAGTTCCACTTATTCAAACTGTTCATGACAGAGTAGTCTTAGAATTATTTAGAGGATGTGCTAGAGGATGCAGGTTCTGTCAAGCCGGTATGATATATCGTCCTCTAAGAGAAAAAGATGTAAATGTTCTTAAAAAACAAGCTACTGAATTAATTAATAATACAGGACATGATGAAATATCACTTATTTCATTAAGTTCAAGTGATTATACAGGTTTAGAAGAATTAACTAATTATTTAATAGATGAATTTGGCAATGATAAACATGTTAATCTATCTCTACCATCACTTAGAATTGATAAATTCTCATTGGATATTATGAGCAAAGTACAAGAGTTAAGAAAAAGTAGCATTACCTTTGCGCCTGAAGCAGGCTCACAAAGATTAAGAGATGTAATAAATAAAGGTATCACAGAGGAAGATATATTGTCAGGTTCTTCTAGGGCTTTTGAAGGTGGTTGGACAAGAGTGAAGCTATATTTTATGCTTGGACTTCCAACTGAAAATTATGAAGATATAGAAGCTATTGCAAAACTTGGACAAGATATAGTAGAAGAGTATTATAAATTGCCAAAAGAAGTTAGAAAAAGAAAACCACAGATTGTAGTAAGTACATCATTTTTTGTTCCAAAAGCTTTTACACCATTCCAATGGACAGCACAGGATACTTATGATACTTTCATGGAAAAACAGACTTTTCTTAATAAGAACATAAATAAAAAGAGTATCAAATATAATTGTCATGATGCAAAAACTAGTATGTTAGAAGGTGTAATGGCTAGAGGTGATAGGAAAATATCAAAAGTTATATACAGTGCATGGAAAAATGGTGCTACATTTGATGCTTGGTCAGAATTTTTTAGATTTGAAAATTGGGAGAATGCTTTTGAAGAAAATGATATAGATCCGTTATTTTATTCTTCAAGAGAAAGAGCATTTGAAGAGATCTTACCTTGGGATTTTATAGATACAGGAGTTACAAAAGAATTTTTATATAGAGAATACTCACGTGCCAAAGAAGGAATCGTCAGTAAAAATTGTATTGATTCTTGTATGAATTGTGGAGCTAAAAGTTTTGGTGGAGGTATTTGCTATGTTGATTAGAATAAAATTTGCAAAAGAAGGTACAATGAAATTTATTGGACATTTGGATTTGATAAGAAATTTTCAAAGAGTATTCAAGAAAGCCAAGTTTCCAATTGCTTATTCCGAAGGGTTTAACCCACATCCAATTATGTCTATAGGAGCACCACTTTCTGTAGGTATAACTAGTGAAGCAGAGTACTTGGATGTTAAGCTTAAGGAAGATATTGATATAAATTATCAAATCAAGAACCTTGACTTACATGCACCAGAGGGAATAAGAATTCTTAATATTACTGTACTTCCTGAGAAAGCTAAAAGTGCTATGGCCTTAATTGATGCTGCAAAATATAAGATTACCGTAAATAATATTACTATTACTGAGGACATGATAAATAATCTAATGTCCAAGAGTAATATAATTATTACTAAAAAGAATAAAAAAAATGTTCTAAAAGAAATAGATATAAAGCCAGGAATATTCAATATTGCTTTAGGAGAAGATGGTGCTGTATTATTGCTAATTGCTACGGGTAGTAGAATGAATGTAAAACCTGATATAGTGTTGGATAATCTATGTAAAGTTAATGATATAGAGTACAATAAGTTTGATTTCAAAATTCATAGACAGGAAATATATTATATCAGTGATAATAAGTTTCTTCCCTTAGATAAGATATTATAGGAGTGTTAAAATGCCATATAAATTAATTGTTGCAAAAGATGAAGATATTGTATACAGTGCATTATTAGATGAAAACAGAAGATTGATAGAGCTTGGTATAAATGAAGAAGACAGTAATGAACTTATAGGGAAAATATATATAGGAAAAGTTGTCAATGTAATAAAAGGTATGAATGCAGCATTCATCAATATTGGACGAAGCAAAAATGCTTATATGTCACTTGATAATAGTTCAGATATATTTTATACCAAGAGTAATGCATCTAATAAGCTGTCCAATGGTGATGAAATAATGGTTCAAATAATAAAAGAAGAGCATGGTAGTAAGGGATGTGTTGTATCACCTAATATATCCCTTACAGGTCGTTATGTGGTGCTTACTAAAGGGAAAAACTTTATTGGATTATCAGGTAAGATAAAGGGAGAAAAAGAGAGAAAACGTCTTAAGGATATATTAGAAAAACACGTTACCGAATCTTATGGTTTTATTGTTAGAACTAATGCGTATCAAATACAAGAAGAGCTTATTGAAAATGAAGTAGAAGAACTAATTACAAGATATAATTCTATCATAGATACTGCGAAGTATAGAACATGTTATACTGAAATATATAAAGGAATTAACTCGGTACTGAAATTTGCTAGGGATATGTACGACATTGATATAGTTGAATATATTATTGACGATAAAGAATTATATGAAGAAGTTAGGTCTTATTTTGAAAAAACTAATCCAGAGCTAATGGATAAAATTAGGTTCTATGAAGATGAAAATCTTTCTTTGATGAATCTATATGGATTGAATGATAAGATTAGAAAAGCTTTGTGCGAAAGAGTTTGGTTAAAATCTGGAGGATGTATAGTTATTCAACCTACTGAAGCGTTGGTTTCTATTGATGTAAATACTGCCAAATTTACTGGTAAAAAGAATCTTGAAGAAACTATATTCAAAACGAATATTGAGGCTGCAAAGGAAATAGCCTATCAAATAAGACTTAGAAATCTATCAGGTATCATTGTTGTTGATTTCATTGACATGAAAAATAAAGAACATAATAAACAGCTCTTAAGAGAACTATGTTCATATGTTAAAAAGGATAGAAACAGAGTTTTTGTTGTAGGAATGACTGGATTAGGTCTTGTTGAGATGACAAGAAAGAAAACTAATAAACCTCTATATCAACAATTAGTAAAACATTAAAACCCCTTAAAACCAGAAAATCCTTGACATTTGTAGTGAATTATGGTAAAGTTTTTTAGTGGTATAGCCGCACGAAGAGGTTATAAGATTTCTTAGGAAACACCGAATTCGGCGAGTCTTGATAAAAGGAGGTGCCAAAATGTACGCAATTATTGAAACTGGTGGAAAGCAATATAAAGTTTGCGAAGGTGATTCAGTTAGAATCGAAAAATTAGGAGTAGCTGCTGGCGAAACTGTAACATTTGACAAAGTTTTAATGATATCTAATGACAATGGTTTAACTGTAGGTAACCCAACTGTTAGTAATGCTACTGTAACTGCAACTGTTGAAGCAGAAGGCAAAAACAAAAAAGTTATAGTTTACAAGTATAAAGCTAAAAAAGGTTATCATAAAAAGCAAGGTCATAGACAACCATTTACTGAAGTTAAAATCCAAAAGATTAACGGGTAATTTTTATTATGATTACTGTTAATGTATTTACGAGTAACGAGATAATAAACGGTTTTGAATTAATTGGTCACGCAGGTTATTCTGAATATGGTAAAGATATAGTATGTGCTGCACTGTCAGTATTAACTATAAATACTATTAACTCAATTGAGAATTTTACAGATGACTTATATGATTGTTCTACAGATGAACAGATAGGATATATGTCATTTAAAATATTGGATAAAGTTAGTGATGAATCTTATTTATTACTGAAATCAATGATATTAGGTATAGAATCAATGATAGAAGAATACGGTAGTGATTATATAACTCTTGTTATCAAGGAGGTGTAAGCATGTTAAGAATGAACCTTCAATTCTTTGCTCATAAAAAAGGAGTAGGTTCTACTAAGAACGGTAGAGACTCTGAGTCAAAGAGATTAGGCGCTAAAAAAGCTGATGGACAAACTGTAAAAGCTGGAAATATTTTATATAGACAACGTGGAACTAAAATTCATCCAGGTGAAAATGTAGGTAGAGGTGGCGATGACACTTTATTTGCATTAGTTGATGGAGTAGTTAGGTTTGAAAGAAAAGGCAGAGATAAGAAACAAGTTTCTGTATATCCAAAAGCTCAATAAGTTTACTGAAAAGTTTCAAATGGTTTCATTTGAAACTTTTTTTTATGTTTTTTATAATCAAATATATTGAACTTATTGAAAATGGATGTAATTTTTTTGAATAGGTATATAGACAGTATAATTAATAAATACTATAATTAAAGGTAATTTAGTCTACAAAGTTAAATATCACTTTAAATTATAGTGATTTTATAATATAATACACATAGATTAATAAGTATTAACTAAAAATAAGATTAATAATTTCGACTTAATTAATTTTCCTAATGGGAAAGGATAGATGCAAATGATATTTGTAGATCAAGCTAAGATATATATAAAATCAGGTGATGGTGGTAACGGTTGTGTAAGTTTCAGAAGAGAAAAATACGTACCTAACGGTGGTCCTGATGGAGGAGACGGTGGTAAGGGCGGAGACATTATCTTTCGAGTGGATAATGATCTAAATACATTATATGATTTTAGACATAAAAAACATTTCAAAGCCCGTAACGGAGAACCAGGCAAAGGTAATAGAATGCACGGTAAGAATTCTGATGATCTAATAATAAATGTACCTCTTGGTACTATTATAAGAGAAGCTGAAACAGGAAAAGTAATAATTGATATGGCTCATCCTGGTATGGAAGAAGTTTTATTAAATGGTGGTCGTGGTGGTAAAGGAAATCAGCATTATGCTACTCCAACTATGCAGATACCTAAGTATGCCCAGCCTGGTAAATTAGGTAGGGATCTATGGGTTATTTTAGAATTAAAAACAATTGCTGATGTTGGTCTTGTAGGTTTTCCTAATGTTGGTAAATCAACTTTTCTATCAAGAGTAACTAATGCTAGACCTAAAATTGCTAATTATCATTTTACAACACTAAACCCTAATCTAGGAGTTGTCGATATAAGTGATGGAAAGGGTTTTGTTATAGCAGATATCCCAGGTCTTATTGAAGGAGCTTCTGAAGGCGTTGGACTAGGTCACGAATTTTTAAAACATATTGAACGAACCAAAATCATTGTTCATATAGTAGATGTAGCTTCAACAGAAGGAAGAAATCCTGTAGAAGACATTAATAAGATCAATTATGAACTTGAAACATTTAACAAAGAGCTAATTAAAAGACCAATGGTAATAGCCGCCAACAAAATTGATGTAATGCAAGATGATAAATATTTATTGGAATTAAAAGGTGAATTTGAAGATAAAGGAATAAAAGTATACCCAATCTCTGCGGTTACTGGTCAGGGAGTGAAAGAGTTATTATATCATATTCATGATCTATTAAAAGGTTTAGATGATAAAACATTAATCTATGAGCAAGAGTATTTCATTGATACTGAAGAAGTTAAGGAAGATGCATTTACTGTAGAGGTATTAGAAGATAATACTTTCCTAGTAGAAGGACCTAAAATAGAAAAAATGCTAGGATACACTAATCTTGAAACTGAAAAAGGTTTTGCTTTCTTCCAGAAGTTCTTAAGGGAAAATGGTATAATTGATGAATTAGAACGACTTGGTATAGAAGAAGGGGATACTGTTAAGATGTATTACCTTGAATTTGATTTTTATAAGTAGAAGAGAAATTACAAAAGGAGAATATGATGGAAAGAATAACAAGTAAACAAAGAGCTTATCTAAGACGATTAGCCAATGATATAGAACCAATATTCCAAGTGGGTAAATCAGGAGTGACTCCTGAAATAACAGAAGCCATATCTGATGCGTTAGAAGCTAGAGAATTAATTAAGATTAATGTATTAAAAAATTGTTTATATACACCAAAGGATATTTGTTATGTTCTAGCAGAAAGAACAAGATCAAGTGTAGTACAGCAGATTGGCAGAAAGATTGTGCTATATAGAGAATCTAAGGATAACGCTAAGATTATATTGCCATAGCAATTATTATACAGCTGATTTTATACTAATTATTAAAAGAAATGAGGGGTTTACGTGAAAAAATATTTAAGGTTTATTTCTATAACAATGATGTTGTTTATAATAATTAATTTAAGTAATTTTTCTAGTTTAGCAAGACCGATAACCTTCAATGATATGGACATAACTCTTGCAAAAGTTGTGGAAGTAATTAGTGGTGAGGCCATCAAAGTAATTGAAGAAGATAGTAATTCTAATAAAACTGTTAAACTTATTAAAATGATAGGCATTGATACTGATTCTTCTACTGAAGCTATGGAATATACTTATAACCGTTTATTAGGTAAACGAGTTATGCTGATGCCAGATTCTAAAGATTCAACATTTGACAAGTTAGAGGGTTGGAGTTATAAATATGTTTACTTGCTATCAAGTAAATCTCTAAGTGAAGAATTATTAGAATTGGGATTAGCTAAGTTAGATGATTCATTTAATCAAGCTGAGCAGTATAATGATTTAGATAAAGCTATATTAAAAGCAAAAAAAGAGAAAAAAGGTATTTGGGAAAATTATAAAAATAAAAATGCTACTATAGGAGTTAATATCAATACTGCTACTTACACAGATTTAGTAGATGTATTAGAGAATACTACTAGTTCAATGGCATATTCTATTGTTAATTATAGAAAATATAATCCATTCAATTCTGTTGAAGAGATTAAGTTCTGTAACAAAGCTTTTACGAAAGAATGGTTTGATAAAAATAGAAACAAAATGTCTGTTATCAGTAATATCAGTACAGCATCATTTGAAGAGTTGAAATCATTGTTTAATGATACTGAGTTAGGTGATAAGATGGCAAAGAACATAGTAGAATATAGATTGTTTAACCGAATTAATAGCGTATATGAAATTAGAAGAATACCTGGTATGTATCATAACTATTCCAAGATAGAAGGATTCATAGCTTTGAAACCAGTTAATGAATATTTGGAAAAAGAAATAAAAATAGTTAATCTTAATACTGCTTCCATCAAACAGATTAGAAGAACTTGCTTTTTTTCAGTAAATAGAGCTGATCAAATAGTAAAGGAAAGAAATAATCAAAAATATATTATCAAATCTTTAGGTGAATTAGAGAAAAAAGGCTATTTAACTAGATACGAAATCAATCGATATAACGATAATTTTTCATTGTTTACCAATATTAATACTGCTAAAGTATATGAACTAGAATCATTATTTGGTTTTATTGATATAAAAGATGAAACAAGAGACAATATTGTCAAGAGTATAGTAGATAATAGACCATATACAGACAAAAGTGAAGTGAAAAGGATTATTACTTCTTATTATGATAAATTAAAACCTTATATATATGCTGTTGATTCTGAAATTCCTGAGTATATTAATATTAACATTACTGATAGATATAACGCAGTTAAGTTATTTAATATGAACGATGAAGAAGCTGAAAAATATCTTAAAAATAGGATTAGATATACATTCAGTAAGAATATCAAATTTGATTATGCTAATTACGTTTCTGACTTTTCGTTATTTACTAATCTAAATACTGCATCAAGATATGAATTAGAAAATATCTATGGAAGAATATGGAAAGACAGTAAATATCAATATGTTAGAATACCAAAAGAAATTATTGATGATATAATAAGCTTTAGAGAAGATCAGCCATTCTGTTCTTTGGATGAAGTTTCAGAGATATTCTCTAAACATAAACAAAAGACTATATATAATAATATTAAAGATTACCTAGTATTTTATTAATACAAGTTAATCTGATAGAAGGGTTTATTTATGAATAATGAATCAATTGGTATTATGGGAGGAACATTTGATCCCATACACTACGGTCATTTGATATTGGCTCAGCACGTATTAGATGAAATGGGTTTGAAAAAAATAATGTTTATACCTTCAGGTATATCTTATCTAAAATCAAACAACGGAACATCTAATAAAAAGCATAGGTTAAATATGACTAAGATTGGTATAATTAATAATGAAAGATTTGAAGTATCAACTATAGAAATTGATAGAGAAGGTAATACTTATACCGTTGATACTATTGAGGAATTAAATGAAAAACATCCCAATAACACCTATTATTTTATAATAGGTGCGGATTCTTTATTTGATTTAGTGAAATGGAAGAACTATAAAAGATTATTTGACACCTGTAATTTTGTTGTTACTAATAGAGGTTCTACTTATACTAATGAACAACTACAACAGGAGATTAATAGGTTAAAAAGCAAATATGATGCTAAAATAAATCTGATTCGTATTCCAGATATTGAAATTTCTTCATCCGAAATAAGAAGAAGGGTAAAAAATAAACAAACAATCAAATATTTATTACCTGAAGATGTTGAAAAATATATTGATTATAATAAACTCTACATATAGTTTGCCTTGTAACATTTTTTTGTAAAGAAGGGATAAATATATGCAAAATAAGTATGATATTACTGGAATTAGAAATCTCCTACAGAAACAGCTTAGTGAAAATAGATATGAACATACATTGGGAGTGGAAAAAACGGCAGTTTCCTTAGCCGAGGTATATAATGTAGATATTGAAAAAGCTAGACTGGCTGCTTTGTTACATGATTGTGCAAAAAACTTATCTGATGATAAGAAATTGGAATTATGTAATAAATATAATATTAAGGTAACAGAAGAAGAAAAAAAGAATCTTGATTTAATTCATGCTGAAATTGGTTCTGTAATGGCTAGATATGATTATGAAATTAGTGATGAGGACATTCTTAATGCAATTACCTATCATACTACGGGCAAACCCAATATGTCTAATCTTGAAAAGATTATTTATATATCTGATTACATAGAACCTGGAAGAACAAAAGCACCTAATCTAGATAAAATTAGAAGAGTAGTTATGCAAGATCTAGATAAAGCATTATTTATGATTTTATCTGATACAATCAATTATTTAAAAACAAGTAAAAAGTATATAGTACCTATTACTATGGAAGCTTATGAGTACTATAAAAATTGGATACTACAGGAGAGATAAATATGGAAATGAATACAGACAACAATTCAATGAATTTATTAAAAACTGCACTGAAGGCTTTAGATGACAAACTTGCAGAGGATATACAAGTTCTTGATATAAGAGATCTAACAGTCATAGCTGATTATTTTATAATAGCTCATGGTAATAATAAGAGTCATATAAAAGCTCTTATAGATAGAACAGACGAAGTTTTATCAAAGAATGGTTATGAGCCTAAACAGGTAGAAGGTTATAACTCAGCTAGTTGGATATTATTGGATTATGGTAATATTATTATTCATATTTTTAGTAAAGAAGATAGATTATTCTATGATCTTGAAAGAATATGGAGTGATGGTAAGAAAATAGACGTTAAGAGTTTAATTGAAGATTAGTACTATACACGTTAAGAAATAAAATTATTATCATAATAAGAGGTTTGCTATTATATACTTCAATAGCAAACCTCTTTTCTATTTAAATCTTCTAAAAAGACCTATGACTTTACCAATAATCTTAACATCATCTACGATTATAGGAGTCATTGAACTATTCTCAGGTTGTAACCTAATATGGTCAGATTCTCTAAAAAATCTTTTTACAGTAACAGAATCATCAAGTAATGCAACAACAATATCTCTATCTATAGCTTGTTTTTGTTGTTGTACCAAAATTAAATCCCCATCATAAATGCCTGCTTCAATCATACTGCTACCATTAACATTTAGCATAAATGTCTGTTTGTTAGGTATAAACTCAGCAGGTATAGGGAAATACTCTTCTATATTTTCTACTGCTAATAATGGTTCTCCAGCTGCAACTCGACCTACGATAGGTACACTTACTAATTCTCTTCTTGTAGGTGAAAAGGATTCGTCAATAATTTCTATTGCTCTAGGTTTGGTTGGATCTCGTCTAATAATCCCTTTTTTTTCTAATCTCTCAAGATGTCCATGAACTGTTGATGTTGATTTTAACCCTACAGCATCACATATTTCTCTTACGGCTGGTGGATATCCTTTATTTAAAATTTCACTTTTTATAAAATTAAGTATCTTAATTTGCTTTTCGCTCAAGTCATTACTCATAATAATTCACCCCTATAATATTATTTATCAGTTATATGTATTGTAATTACATGCAAGTAAAATCTTTATTACTAAAAATAATGCATACATTTATTAACAATTATAGCATATTAACCTAATAATATCAAACAAATGTTCGGACAATTAAAGAATATTATCTTGCTCTATTAAATCAATAGAACTAATCTTCTCTTAATTTGATGACTTTTGCTGCTTGTCTTCGTCTTGCATCTTCTATTTGTGCATAATGCTTTTTAGTGGTATTTACATCCTTATGACCTAATACATCAGCAACAAGGTATATATCACCAGTCTCTCTATACAGATTGGTTCCATAGGTACTTCTAAGCTTATGAGGGGAGATATCTTTTAAGTTAGTTACAAGCTTAGAGTATTTCTTTACTAAATTTTGGACAGATCTGACACTTAATCTTTTATGTTGTAATGAAAGAAATAGTGCTTCTTCATGACCTGAAACAGGTATAATATCCTTTCTGCTATCCAAGTATACCATTAATGCACTTTCAACCTCATCTCCAAAATATATGATAACTTCATTACCACCTTTTCTAACAATCCTAATACCATTAACGTTAAAATCAATATCTGAAATATTAAGACCAACGCATTCAGAAACACGTATACCTGTTCCAAGTAATAACGTCATCAATGCTAAATCTCTGTCTTTTGTTAGTTTATGATATTTTTTCTGAGATTTTGTTAGTTTATCACCAGATTCGACTTCATCTAATAATCTAGCTACCTCATCAATTTCTAAACGTATTATGTTTTTATTGTGTATTTTAGGTAGATTAACAAGCAAAGCAGGGTTGTTAGTTATTTTTTGTTTTTTATAAAAATATGTAAAAAAAGACCTTAGGCTTGCAAGTTTCCTTGATTTACCTCTTTCAGTATTTTTATGTTCAATAATATGCCCTTTTTTATCTTCTTTTTTATAATAACTTAAGTATTCTAGATACATTTCTATATCATCTGGTGTTATATATATAAGTTCTTTTAGTTCTATGTGGATTATATCTTTTCCTTTGAAATCCTTGTGATACTCAAGTATAAATTCAAAAAATAGTCTAAGGTCATATGCATAAGCAATCCTAGTTTTGGACGAAGTAGTCTGTTCTATGCCTCTAAAAAATTCAAATGTAAAAGAGGGTAGAGAGTACATAATTTCTCTTAATATAACAGAGTTTTTAATATTTTGTTGTTCATGGTAATCATTGTTTTTTATCATTAGTAAACACCTCATTTACATAAATATTTCATGCCATTAGTTAGAATTTCCAACCTTTGATATCTGAGCTTTCAATAGCTCTATATAGTCTTTGTACTAAACCAGGATTCTCTTTTTCTAAATTGGAGAGAAGATTTTTCATATATTCACGCTTTGTATTTCCATCAGCAGGGCAAGGGCTCTTTACAACAGGTAAATTATATTTATTCTTAAATCCTATTAAATCTTTTTCGGCAACATACATGAGCGGTCTAATAGAGTATAATTTCATTCTGTCAAGAAATGTTACTGGAGAGAATGTATAGAATCTACCTTCAAAAAACAATGACATCATCATAGTTTCAACAATATCCTCTTTATGATGACCTAGAGCTATTTTATTACATCCTAACTTATCAGCCATTTCATTTAACGCACCTTTACGCATCTTAGCACATAATGAACATGGATTTTTTTCCTTTCGTTCATTGAATATAATTTCTCCTATGTCAGTATCAACAATTGTATAATTTATATCTAATTCTTTGCATAGATTTTTGACTCCTGCTAAATCAAAATTGTCAAATCCAAGAGAAACAGTAATGGCTTCAACTTCAAATTTCTTAGGATAGAATCTCTGTAAGCCTTTTAGAGCATAGAGTAGAGCTAAGCTGTCTTTCCCCCCTGAAACACCTATTGCTATTTTATCTCCATCATCTATCATATTGTAAGTATCTACAGCTTTTCTAGTATGACTAAGTAGTTGTTGTAATTTCATAATCAAAACCTTTCTATCGTGTGATTACTAGTTTATGTTGAATTATTGTATGTATATATTCATATTAAGGAATATATACTTCTATCTTATTATATATGAATATAATTAAAGGAACAAGTGTTATAATCTGTATTAAGGAATCTTCGCTTATTATTTATATTTGTTATCGAATTTAATTTTTGGTATAATATATAAGTATGTTTATGCCAAAGATTGTAAAAATAGTTTAGGGGGTTGATTATGTACGATATTATTATTGTTGGAGCTGGGGCTGCTGGAGTATTTTGTGCTTATGAACTTGTAAAGAATAATCCAGAGCAGAAAATTTTAATGTTAGAAAAAGGGTTGCCATTAGATAAAAGAATATGCCCCAAAAAAACTCTAGGTGTTAAAGAATGCAAATGTAAAACTTGTTCTATAATGGAAGGGTTTTATGGTGCAGGGGGATTTTCTGATGGAAAATATAATATTACAAATAATTTTGGTGGAGATTTATATGAGTATATTGGTTATGATAATGCACTAGATTTAATGTGGGAAGTTGATAAAATTAATCTTGCTATGGGTGGTGAAGAAGCAAAGCTATATTCCACTGGTAATAGTGATCTTAAACAAGAAGCGCTGAAACATGACTTACACTTATTAGATGCAATGGTAAGACATCTTGGAACAGATAGAAACTTAATAATTGCATCAAATATGTATAATTTCATTAATGATAAAATTGATATTGAATTTTTAACAGAAGTTACTGATATCGATAAAGAAAAAGATATATTTACGGTTCATACATTAAAACAAAGTCATAAATCTAAGAAACTTGTTGTAGCAACTGGTAGAACTGGTTCAAAATGGATAGGAAAATTATGTAATAAGTTTAATATAGTTACTAGAAATAATAGAGTTGATATTGGTGTTAGAGTAGAACTTCCTGCATTAATTTTCAAACATATAACTGATGAAGTATATGAAAGTAAGATTGTGTATAAGACTGAAAAGTATAATGATTTAGTTCGAACATTTTGCATGAATCCTTATGGGGAAGTAGTTACAGAAAATTATGGAGATATTACTACAGTTAATGGACATAGCTATGCAGATCCAAAATTGCATACTGAAAATACTAATTTTGCATTATTAGTTTCTAATAAATTCACTAAACCTTTTAAGAATAGCAATGAATACGGTGAATCCATAGCAAAGCTTAGCAATATGTTAGGCGGTGGTGTTCTAATGCAACGTTTTGGTGATTTAGTGAAAGGTCGCCGTAGCAGTGAAAGAAGAATGAAAAAATGTTTTACTCAACCAACTTTAGAAGCTACACCTGGAGATTTAAGTCTTGTAATACCAAAACGACAGTTAGATAATATTATTGAAATGATTTATGCTCTTGATAAAATAGCTCCTGGAACAGCTAATGAAGACACCTTATTATATGGTGTAGAGGTCAAATTCTATAATTCAAATATTGAAGTTGACTCAAATCTTGAAACACAAGTAAAAGGGTTATATGTTTTAGGTGATTGTTCTGGAGTTACGCATTCTTTATCACAAGCTGCAGCAAGTGGAATCTATGTTGCAAGAATATTAAATAATATTAAGTAATACTAAACGAAAAATTACAAGCTATCTTATAGTTTATTCTACTAACTATTCGCTAAAGTTGTGTTTTGCGCATAGTTAAAAATTAAATTTTAATATAGTATTCAATACTCTATCCTTAGCTACTGTTTAGGTTAATTTAAATTATTTCCACAACTGTTTTACAAATTTTTAATAATTGTACATTTCAATACTAGTACAATAAAAGGCAATTGGAACTTAGAGCTTCCAATTGCCTGTATTAATATATAATTTTATATTATACTTATTTTGCTAATTCAGTCTTATATCCTTTTATTTGACTGTTTAATACTCCAAATTCACCTATAGTAAAAATACCAGCTAAGCTAATAGTCAGAAAGTCACCAATAGGCAATGATAACCATACACCAGTTTCTTTTAAGAATAATGGTAATATAAGTGATATTGGGATGAAGAATAATAGTTGTCTTCCCATAACTACCAATGCAGCTTTACCTGCTTTACCAAGTGCTTGGAAAAGTGTAATAGATGTAATCATGAATCCGTATAGTATAAATACACATAAATATATTCTGAAGTTATTAGCACCAGATGATACCAATGCTTGGTCTGTAATAAACCAACTTAGTATGAATTTTGGTAATAACATAAATAATACCCATAATACACCTGATATTCCAGTAGCAATTTTTGTAAATGTTAAAAATGCCTCTTTTACTCTTGCAAATTGTTTAGCCCCATAGTTAGCTCCAAGAACAGGCTGTAAACCTTGACCTATCCCCCACATAGGGATAAAAGCAAACATCATTATTCGTTGAGCTGAACTAAGGACAATAATACTATCATTACCACCATATGATGACATTAATTTAAGTAATATAGCTAATTGTATTGCTGCCATAAATTGCATTAACATTCCTGAAAAACCAACACTTAATATCTTAGGCATAATATCCATAGATAGTCTGAAACTTTTTTTGGTTAATTTAATAACACTTTTTCCAAATTTAAAGTAAACTATATCACCTATTAAATATATGATTTGACTGATAACCGTAGCTATTGCAGCTCCCTCTATTCCCATATCAAATACCTTAATAAAGATTGGGTCTAAGATGATATTAATAATCATCCCAACAAAAACTATTGTCATCGCAGATTTCATCTTACCTTCACCACGGATAAGCATATTAAGAGCTGGTCCTACACCAGCAACTATGAATCCTAAAGCAATTATTTTTATGTATTTTACACCTAAAAATAAAATATCATCTCTAGCACCAAGAAAATGAAGTATTGGGGTTGCAAAATTACAAACAATAAGAGTTAGTATGACTGATAATATGGCAACACCTATAAAAACATTACCAAATAACTTATCAATAGTTTCTTCATCTTTTTCACCTATGGCTCTTGATAAAAGGGACATTGCACCTGTTGCAAATAAAGTAAGTATAGCTTGATTAATTAAAACGACATTATATGCCATTGTTATTGCTCCAACTCCTGCTGCACTAACAAACTGTCCTACAAATATTGCATCAACCATATTGTATAATCCTACGGCTAGCATTCCAATAATACCTGGTACAGCAAGTTTCATGAATAACTTGCCCATGTTAAATTCTAATAAAGCTTTTCTGTTTTCGCTCATATAAGTTTCCTCCTTCATTAAATAATCTTTAGATAATAAGTAATAACAATAGTAGTAATGATAAGAATAAATTCTAGTACATATGTAGGTGACGTCAGCGTCATATTATATGTAAAAAATTTTTCTAGCTAAGCTAGTCTTTTTATAAATACTCATTATAAAAATCATAAAATATTTTATGAATATAATCTTTATTACTTTCAAAAACTTGTTTGTCAGAAAAAAGTGCATGCACTAATAACATAGCATTTATTAACCTACTCATAAAAAGTATGTTTTTTTCTTGATCTTTATCTTGAAAAAAAGATATTTTATCACCAAATAGTTTTTCTAGTTGGATAAAAGTTTGTTTCTCGAAGCCTAAAAATATATTTTCTAGTTTTTTATCATATAATATTTCATATATAAACATAAGATACAATTTTTTCTGGGGAGATGTACTTAGTACTTTATCTAATGATTTATCAGCTAATATACGACAAATATCTTCTTTACTATTAACTTTAACGCTTACTTGTCTAAAGAATCTGTTATCTACCTCATTACCATCACGCATAATAGCAATCATAATCTCTTTAGGGCTTGAGAAATACCTATAAACTCCACCTTTTGAAAGTGTCGTCTCAGCAATAATATCTTCCATTGTTGTATTACGGTAGCCTTTTTCAATAAATATATCTAGTGCAGCTTGCTTTATTTCTTTTTCTCTTTCTTCACGAGTTTTTCTTTGAAATTTTGCCATTTTTTCACTCCATATTATATTTTGAAATAATATTAACATATATAAGTATGCTTTTCAATATGTGAAACAGCAAAACTATTACTATCAATTCATAACTATAAATAATATCAATAATGAATATCAATTTCAATTAAGAGTATACCATATATTTTTTTTAATGTCTATAATTTATTATAATTTTATAGCACAGGATAGATTTATTATTATCAATCCCGTGCTATCTTCTTCAACTGTATATATTGAACTTAAACATTGATACATACATTTAAATAAGTTCAATCTATTTTCTTTGGTTTTTAACATAATAGAACTAAATAATCACTGGGTTTATAGCAATTATTAATATATCTTAAATATGTTTTATCGATTAAAATAATCAATTAACAGCTTATTCATTACACCTGCAAATTCATAATGTGCTAAATGTGATGCTTTCTCTATCTCATGGTATTCTATTGCGGGAATTAACTGCTGTAATTTTTCCATGGATTCTTTTGTATTTTTCTTATCATTTTCTCCCCAAGTCAACAGTATAGGTATCTGTTCTTTTCCTAGTCTTTCATAGTAAATAGTAGCATCATCTATAGCATTACCTCTCATATTAGCTAAAACTGCTCTTTTTTTCCCTTTAAAATTTATCTGTTTCTTTAATTTATCAGTAAGTTCATGTTTTTTCTCATCTGAATATAATACCTTTGAAGGATCTGTCAACATTTTATCTCCACTTACATTCATCATATATTCACCTATAAATCTGGTTTTTAGTAGATTTACCCTGTTTTTACCAGGGAAAGTATCAAAAAGCGGTGAAAGTAAAGCTATCTTCTCTACCTCTTCAGGGTGTGATGCTGCAAAATAAGTAGTTATGCAGCCACCTTGAGATGTACCAATCATATAAACAGGTCCAGTTATGTTTAATTTTTCTTTTAGTTCAACTAGCTGTTTATCGTATAATTCTCTATCGTATTTCCTTAGCTTAGGTCTATCAGAATATCCATGACCATACACATCATATCTAAGAACTCTGAAGCCAGCAGTAGCTAGTGCATCTATATTGTTATCCCATGTAAAATATGGTGCAGCATTACCATGCACTAATATTATGGTTTTACCGTCTTCTGGTCCTTTTAATTCATAATGAGTATATCCATTTGATAGCTCAATAAAACTTCCTTCTAGTCTAGCTCTTGTTTGTTGATTCAATGTTTCTTTTTCTAAGTTACCTGTCATAAAAGGTATTAGAATAATAATTAATATAATTACACTTATTATGATTATGATTCTCTTTTTCATTTTATTCCTCCTCCATCAAGTACCTAAAAATACAAATGATGGTACATTTTTATTGTTATAATGCAAATCAATGAGTTTAGAATTAACATAAAAGTATTCTTTAATTGTTTTTTCTGTCATGATGCTACTAACATCTCCGCAAGTATATTTATCCTTACTTAAAACTAAGCACTTATTTGCTATCTTCATAACATTGTTAGGATAATGTGAATTAATTATTGTACTTATATCCTGCTTCTTAGCTAATTTACTTATTGTATGCAATACTTTAAATTGATTAAAAAAATCCAAATGTGATTCTGGCTCATCTAATATCAATAACTTTGGAAATGATGATAAAGCTTTGGCTATAAATACCATTTGTAATTGTCCCCCACTTAATTCATTACAATATGAGTTTCTTAAATGATAGATACCTAATTCGTTCAGAATGTTATCTACTATATCATAATCCTCTTTTTTTGGTGATTGAAAATAACTGTGGGTTCCATTTCTTCCAAATACAACTAAATCTTTTACTAAATATGAGAATGGTAATTTTCTTGCTTGAGGTACATAACCAATGTCTTTTATACGGTCAGCATCAATTGTATTTTGTCCATTAAATATACAGGTGCCCTTATCCCACTTCAAAATTCCAGCAATACATTTTAATAAAGTAGTCTTACCTATTCCATTACAACCCATTATGGCAAGAATTTCTCCTTCATCCAAAGAAAAGCTGATATCTTTTAGTATCGGTACATTTGGTTTATAAGAATAATAGCAATTCTTAAGTTTTAACAGCATTATATTTCACCTCTCTTATACATAAATAAAAAAGCAAAGATTGGAGCACCTATTAAAGCTGTCAATATACCAATTGGTATTTCAGAAGAACTGATATTTCTTGCTAAGCAATCAACAATTATTAAAAATACTGCTCCTGTTAAACCTGATAATGGAACTAAATATCCGTGATTATATCCAATTATCTTTCTACATATATGAGGAATCACTAAACCTATCCATCCAATAATACCTGCTACTGTTACTGTTGAAGAAACCATGATCGTACATAATATTATAATGATCCATCTAAGTCTTTTAGGATTAATCCCCATGGTAAATGCTTCATCATCACCTAATGACAGTATATTAATCTTCCATCTAAGCATTGTTAATCCTATTAATCCAATCATCACAGGTAATATGATAGTTTTAATCTGATCATAAGAAGCATTAGAAAAGCTACCCATAAGCCAAAAAGTAATAGCTGGCAATTTCTCTTCTGTATCAGCAACATACTTTGTTATTGATATTAATGATGTAAATACAGAAGACACTATAATACCACTTAAAATAATCGATAGAATGGATTGATCTTTTCTACTTTTTGAAAATAAAAAAACTAAAGCCATACTGATAATTCCAAATCCAAATGATAAAATCTGTATAGTGATTAAATTATTAGATGTTAATATAATTCCAAGTGCTGCACCGAATCCAGCTCCTGACGAAACACCAAGAACATCAGGACTAACAAGTGGGTTTTGTAATAATCCTTGCATACAGGTACCTGCTATAGCGATGCAAGCACCTACGATTCCAGCCAAAATAATACGTGGTATCCTTATATCCCATATTATGTATGAGGAAATTTCTAACTTATCAGATAAACCTGAGTGATTAATCTTAGCACTGATTATTTTAATTATATCACTCACTGATATGTCATATCGACCAATTAACAAAGATATACTACTCACTATAATCAATAATATTACTACTAAAAAAGCTACATTTCTATAAGATGTCATACTACTATTTTCTTTTATATTCATTTTTCTATTTTCCTTTTACTTCTTTAGGTTTCAATATATCTTCAACTAATTCATCATTTAATTCTATATCATAGATTCTATTATAGTATCCTTTTAAATAGGTTATGAATTCATCTTTATTCAATACATTAGAATAAGTTTTTGAAATAAGCCATAATGGCATTAATGGTGAATCTGCATTTGGTGCTCCCCATGAATAAACAGCTTGTGGAATGTCATAGATAGCTTTATCCTTATATGCCTGAATCAAAGACCAATCTTGATCAGTTACTTTATTATTGATAATAGGTGTTGCAGGCATACCTAAAAATATGAAAACAATATCAGGATTCCATTCATAGATTTGTTCCATACTTACTTCTTTACATCCTTCTATATCCTTAGCTACATTTTCTATTCCTGCTTTATTAAAAAAATTATCTCCATATGAATTATTACCACTTACAGTTATTTTTCTATTAATATAGCTAAAAACATAAAGTCCTTTTTTCTTAGTAGAATTATTTTTTAATAATTCATCTGCTTTTTTATTTGAGATTTGCCATTCTTTTTCTATAGTATTTTCATTAGAAATATTAAAAGCTTCTTCTAAATGTTTTTCCCATTGAATTGTCATCTGTTCAGGGTCTCTATTCTTGCTAATCATCATATCAACAGATTCAACATCTAATTTGTCTAATCCATTCTTTTGATTATCACCATAATAGAATATGATATCTGGTGATAATTTTAGTAGTTCTTCTGTATTAACGACAAATTCATTATTAATAAAAGAAGTGTTTATATCTTTATAACCAGGATATAATTCATTAAGAACATTTTCATTTGCTGTACTAAATGCTCTTTCATTTATCCCTACTACTTTACTATCTTTTGGTGATGCACTTAGATAGATCGAAAATATGGGTGGTGATATTATGGTAACTCTAGTATTATTTTTTCCTTCTATCTTGGCTACTTCATCATCTTTTTTTGAACAACCTGTTAATTGTACAAATAACAAACTTATTATAATAATAATGGTTATCATTCTCATTGATTTCATAAAAAAACCTCCTCTATTCCTTAGAAATGATTATCAATTAATTTATTTGAGTAAATAAGAAATTTTTGTATTAATTGTAATTCTTCGTTATTAAGACTATCTAGAAAATTAAATAAAGCTTTATCAAAATTGTTATGATATTGTTCATGAGATTTGTAAGCTTTTTCTCCATCTTCCGTCAAAAATAATTTAGTCTTTTTCTTATCTACTTCATCATTGACTTTTATAATCAATGCTCTTTTTTCTAATTTTAGTACTGTTTTATAAACAACAGCTCTAGTTATACCAAATTTTCTAGCCATTTCCGAACTATGGATACCAGGATTATCTCCAATCATTTTAATCATATGTATTTCACCTCGATAAAACCTCATGTTTTCACTACCAAAGTCTAATACATTTGTTTTTCCGTTTGCAACTTTCTCTGTCATTGAAATAAATGATTCTAAAACATTATTCTTGGTATTCATTTATTAAACTCCCTCTGCTCTTATATATTTATTTCTGGTAAACTTTGATGCTATGATTACCGCTTTTATCTTGACTATATAACTTGAAACCATTACTAGTCATAGCATCTTGAATAACCTTATCTGGTAGAAGCAAATCTAACCCATCTAAATGACTTGACAGCCATCCTAATATAGTTTCAGATGGTTCTAGATAATCTTCACTGAATCCATGGGTTATTAGATATATTATACCATTTTTATTAAGAGCATCATATAGTTTTTTTACAAAATCCTGTAAATGATCTTTAGCAAAATCTATAATACCTGAAGCAATTATTATATCATAACCATTTCCAATATCATCCTTGATAAAATCCCCTTTTTGCACAGTTATTCTTGAACTAAGATTATTCTTAGAAACTAAATCTTCTGCTACTAGTGAAACGTTAGGTTCTTCAAAGATAACACCTTTTGAGCTAGGAAAGGCTTTACATAATTCTATTCCCATAGCTCCAGAACCACCACCTAGGTCTAATATCTTACTAGGTTTAGTATCCTGATATATTTTATTCATAAGATTTATCAATGGTTCTATTCTCCATAGATATATTTCTGGTATGCATACTTTTGCAAGTTTAGTGAAATCATAGACTTTCTGCCCTTGGTTATGTTGAGCAATAGCTTTATCTGGACCATACCTTACTCTGTTTTCAATATTATCTAATGACATCATTTCATTTCTAAATAATATGGCATCTCCAATATAATATTTACTTAATTTTGATAAATAGATTTTTCCCTCCTCTGTATTCACATACTTGTTTTGATGTTTTTCGATTAGTTTTATAGATGCTAAAGCATTCAGTGTTAATTTTAAGTTCCTTATATCATATTTACTTTGGTTAGCTATTTCTTCTATTAAAATTTCATCATCTAAATAAGAAAAAATATCTAGTTTTAATGCTGCAAAAAATAGTTGTGTCTCTCTATAGTTATTTACCATCGTATAATATGTATTTATTGCCAATTTATTATTATTCATTTTCTCACTCCTTTGTAACCCTAGCATACATTATAGTAATATTATACAATTAAATACATTGTATGTCAAGCATACAATGTATTTCTGCATTTTGTCATCTCTATTTATTATTAAATATATATTTTACTTACCATTCTATCAATTCCTTCTTTTGTTGTCTTATGAAATTCTAATTTTTTTTCCCATGTATTTGATATATTGTTAGTATGTAAAACTTGATCTGGACAATTAGCTATACATCTGAAGCAAGATATACAAGAATCTAGGTCAGCAAGACCTTTTTCTGCATCCATTGCCTTAGTTGGACATATGTTTTCACATAATCCACACATAGAACAATTAACCCCATCTCTTGTAGGAAGTTTAGTAATTACATGAAAACGATATTTTTCAGCTTGGTCTAATTGCTCAGAGCTAAATATGGGTTTATCATACTCTATAGGTATATATGCTTCTTTGGTGATAAATTTATTTATTGTTTTAACAGTATATTCTTCTGCTATTTTATAATCTGATTGATTAGGACGATTTTGTGCAGCTAGCCATCCGCTGTAATTAAAAGTATGTGCACTTACAAACTCTGCTGAAGAAACTAATTTGAAGTTATTTTCATCCAATATTTGTTTAGTATAATAATGAGCTGGATCTTTTCCAAATCCTCCATAAGTAAAGAAAACCGAGCACTTTTTACCCTTTCCATTAATATTATGTAACCATTCTCTGCATATTCTAGGAGCTCTCATAGAATAAATAGGAAAACCAAAAAAAATTCCATCATATTCATCAATTTTTAATTCTTTTTGTCTACTTGAATAAGAAGTAATATCTACACTAGTAACATTAACACCAAGTTCCTTTAGTTTGTTTTTGATTACAGTTGCAATTTTTTTTGTGTTACCAGTTGCCGAAAAAAAAGCAATTAATATTTTCAAAATTCATTCCTCCTTCAAATTACTATAAAATATTTTAGTAATTAAAATATTATTACTGTTATTGGAATTTGTCAATATATTTTAATTAATATAATGCATTATATATAGAAATATTAATATTATGTAATTTATAACATGTATAAAGCCTACCAACATTCTTAATTGCTAGTAGGCTTTATTTATAGAATAAGTTTTACTTATAATAAACTAATGTTCATTATCTTGTTTTCATTCCATCAAATGATTTACGGTAAATAATTTCATATGTGAAATCAACTGCTCCTTCTTTACCTATTGGGGCAGCATACCATACTATCATGTAAGTTGTACCATGTTGAAATAAGCAATTTAATTTTACAGAATCTTTTTCAGTTATATTAAATGGGTCTAGGTTATCAATACTGTATAATGTGAATTGAATCAAATCATCTTCATTACCAAAGGTTTTCTTATTGATAAATGTAACACAATAGTCTACTTTTATATTTAATATTTCATCAATACTATGAAAACCTTCCATAGAATTACAATCATGATTATAACCTATTTCTTCAATTTGAACATTATCAATGAACCAGCCAGATTCATTGGATGCTGAATCTGTCATATAACGGAATGCAACTAATATTTCCTTACCAACATATGAAGTTAAGTCAAATTCTTCAGTACTCCAAGCTTGATCTTGTCTTGAAAATCCAGGTAGATTTTCATATATTTGAGGTGCTTGTGAATTATAAGGAAATGTGTCTTTATCAATAGTATTATCGTTAGCTAGGCTTGACCATGTCTTTCCTTCGTCAGTTGAAACTTGAACCATACAAGCATCCCATAAAGGTTCCGCATCTACAAATGTATCGAATTTCAATAATGGATTAACGGCATTAGATAAATCTGCTCTAAAGATTAATTGATTATCTATATTATCACCATTATTACCCCAAAGGACTGTTCCTCTATTTTCTTTTGGATCCTCTATTGCTTTCCAAGGATTTGGCATAAATTCAACACCATCAAATTTAATATTACGTATTCTCTTAGAATTATCTAATACTTTGTAATCAGCTCCCCAAGCAGGTACTCCATCTTTGTCATACTCAAGTGCTGATTTAAAATCAACATTAACATCTATGCTATCAAAATTATAAATATCGTCAGCAAAAATCTCTGTATCTATTGCAGCAGCTATAGTAAATCTTCTAAATAATTCTTCAAAATCTATACCAGTATTAAACTGATTAAGAACTTGATTAGTACTTTCAATACCATGTGTTTCATTCTTAGCTAATGCTTGTATGAAATCATGTCCGAAATGATCGTTCATATATAACACGAACAAGTATGCTTGACCATAGTCAGCTAACGTTTCTGGTCCAGTTGGAGCATCAACATGCTCATCCCATTCAATTAAAGAATTCTCAGGATAATCCAAGAAAGCATTAACATGGCTCATTGGATGCATTTCAAAACATAAGAATTCAGCAAACTCAGACATACCTTCATTTAACCAAGTTTCTTCTGATGAGTCATTATCATCATGAATTAAATGTTGGAACTCATGAGCTGTTGTTGGTAACCAATTTTTATCTAGTCTTTTATCCCAATCTTTTGCTGAGATATTTATAATGTTTCTATCAATATATTCTTCATACATAGGTGAGTAGAATCCACCAATAATTAAAGGATAATCTTTATTATAATAATTTTTATCTTTAAAATTATCAACTAATAGAATAACTCTTTCAACGCCATCTTTTGAAACATAATAATCAGCTGATAAACCAGCTTTACTTGGAAGCGTTGCATTTATTCCAGTATGTGAATCATGCATTCCAAAGAAATCAGTGTCTTTTGGATACACAGTTTTATCAAATACATCTTTCATATGGTCAGCTTGAGCTTGAGTTATTACAGGGGCTTCTCTATCATCTATGTAATCTAAATTATCTGCTATCCATATTTCTACATTTGTTCCAATACTTCTTAAGGTATAAGTTTTAAGATAGTACCCATTTTTTGAATCATAAGATAAAAAATGCTTAGTTCCACCATTAAATGTAAAATTAGGATTATCAGATTCTAGAGCAAATAAGCGAGTTTCTTCTAGATTCACAGTTCTTGCAAATTCTTTTATTTGATTAGAAACTTTTTGCTTATACTCATTATCTTTCTCCAATTCTCTAAGTTTAGGTCCGATGTCAATTAAATCTCCATATCTTGAAGTATCCCAACCATCTTCTGCATATACTTCGGGTACATTAAAAGCGAAAGTTAGACAAAATACAAGTGCCAATAATACTGTTAATGCTTTTTTCTTCATAAAAAAAACCTCCTTGCTTTTTGTTAGATGACCTGTATAAATACTCATATATCTATATTTCTTTTAATATTCAGACATGCCATCTACATTATTAGTATATAACATTTTATTGATAATTTCTACAGTAATTGTTATGTTTTTTGGTAATTAAAACAATTAAGAATAATCACTAATTTTAATATCATTGTATAAGTAATTTATTTATATTATAATATTCAGAATTCAATATTTGCAATATTTTTTTAACTGTATAATAATAACAAAACTGTTTTATACTATTTATGTTTAATATTATTATATATTTTAGGAGGTAATGAATATGAGAGCATCTGGTCAAGAAAATGGTGAAAAAATCGAAAGAACTATAAAGAATAATGGTAAATATGATAATGATATCGACATTAAGAAAGAAAAATATGTTAAAGAATCCAAAGATAATAATATTAGGTAAATCTATTATATGAAATACTTAATATCTTTGTTTAGTTAAATTAAAAGCATTATATAATCTTAGCTATAAATTATTATATAATGCTTTTAGTTTTACTTAATCTTCATTATAATTGTAATGGTTTCCTTGAATGATGGTATTGGTTATATCAACATGAGCTTCATATCCATCATATAAGGAATATTTTGCTTTTGATAAAAACTTGTTGGAATTAATTACATTTTTACTGTTTACATCAAGCATCACTAGATCAGCATCGTATCCGGGAGTAATTTTACCTTTATTAATACTCAATATGTTAGCAGGATTATATGACATTTTATTAACTAATTCTTGTAGTGACAAAATACCGTTTTGAACCAAATAAGTATAAGATAGTTTAAATGCTGTTTCAAATGATGACATTCCAAAGGAAGCAATATCAAATTCCAATAGTTTTGAATCAATTGTGTTAGGTTTATGATCAGAACTAATTACATCAATTGTACCGTCTTTCAATCCACTGATAATACTTTCAATATCATCTCTAGTTCTAAGGGGAGGACTGATTTTGGCAAAGGTATTATAGTTATCAACATTTGATTCATCTAATAGAAAGTATCTAGGAGAAGTTTCTGCTGTAATGCTAATCCCTTTATCTTTTGCTAGTCTAATTAATTCAACAGACTCTTTTGATGAAACATGTGTAACGTGTAAGTTGATATCATATTCTTTAGCTAAAAATATATTTCTTGCTAGATGAATTGTCTCTGCTACTACAGGAAAACCTTTTAATCCTAGCTTTGTAGCCATATAGCCTTCATTGATACCACTTTTATTGGAAATACTAGTATCTTCACAATGCATTATTATAGGTATATCAAACATACTTGCATATCGAAATATTTTTTTTACAACGCTATTATCTTGTATTGGAATATCACCATCTGATAATGCTACTATTCCTGATAGTTGCATTTCTCCATATTCAGTAAGTTCTGTTCCCCTACATTCTTTTGTTAAGCTTCCATAGGGAAACAAATGTGTAACTGCATCAACTTCTGATTTTGTCTTTATATATTCAACTACCGTTTTATTATCAATACTCGGTAGTGTATTAGGACTACAAGTTATACTTGTAAATCCACCTCTCGCAGCACTTAATGAAGCTGTTACAAGGCTTTCTCTATATTCATAACCAGGCTCGCATATCTCACAATGCATATCAATAAGCCCCGGAATAATAATCTTATCTGTTGCATCAATAGTGTAATAACCGTCTACATTAATGTTGGGCATTACTTCACTAATTTTACCACCATCTATCAATATATCTGTATTCAACAATGTTTCTTTAGATGTAACTATCTTTCCATTTTTTATAAGTAAGTTATACATTAAAATTCACCCCACACTTAGATAATACATGAAATAATGCCATTCTCACAGCTACTCCATTGATTTGCTGCCTATTTATTATAGAATTATCTCCATCTATAACCTCTGAAGATATTTCTATTCCTCTATTTATAGGTCCTGGGTGCATAACAATTACATCTTTCTTAGCATATTGTAAACGATTGACATCTAATTTAAACAAACGCATATATTCATTTATTGATGGTAACAGATTATCTTCTTGTCTTTCATTTTGAATCTTAAGAGTCATTATTACATCTGCATCAATTATCGCTTCTGTAGTATTATTGTGAACTTCTACATTATCTCCAAGGTTACTAGGTATAAGTGTAGGTGGTCCAGCGATTCTTACTTTTGCACCAAGTTTAGTAAGCCCCCATATATTACTTCTTGCTACTCGATTGTGCATGATGTCTCCTATTATGGCCACTTTCAATCCTTGAAATTTATTTTTGATCTCATAGATTGATAGCAGGTCTACTAACGATTGGCTAGGATTTTCGTTTCTGCCATCACCTGCATTAATTACAGAAGCATTTACATACTTAGTAAGATAATGTGGTCCTCCAGACAAAGGATGTCTTATGACAATGAAATCAGCTCCAATCTGATCTACTGATCTACCAAGATCCTTAAGTGATTCGCCTCTATATAATTCCTTAGATGTAGTGAGATTAATAACTTTAGCATTTAAATTTTGAGCTGCAAGTTCAAAAGATAACCTAGAACGAGATTGTTCTTCGTAATATAATGTTGCAACTGTTTTTCCTTTCAATAAAGGGGTTGTAGTGTATTTATTTGATTCTATGGTATATTTCATTTTTTGTGCTGAGTTAAGTACATAGCGAATCTCATCACATGATAAGGATTTCAAATCTAGAAAATGTTTAATATTAAGTAACATTTTGGTACCTCCAAGGGTGATTAATAAAATATATTGTATACCACTATCTGAATTAAATCAATAGCAAACAAAAATATTAGCATAACTATTACCAGAATATTACTCTATATAAATTGATATTCTATTAAGAACACAAGCCATTTGAGCCCTTGTTACTGTATCTCTAGGTCTAAATGTATTCTCATCATATCCTTTTAATATACCCGCAGAATTTAAAGCTGTTATAGCCTTATATGACCAACTACCCGGACTTATATCCCTGAAGTTGTTATCTGTATTATGTATATTAATATTTGATTTTAATAAATTGTATAGCATTTTAGCCAGTTCTTCTCTAGTTATTGTACTATCTGCATCAAATATTTTTTTATCTTTACCATTTATTATGTTACATTTATATGCAGTCTCTATTTCTGATTTTGCCCAGTATGAATCTGGTACATCAACAAAATATGAGGATGTTGAATCTAGATCAATATCAAGAGCTCTAATAAGAGTAACCGCCGCTTGTGCCCTAGTTAAACCATTATCTGGACAAAATAGTGTACTGGATGTACCTAGCATCCAATCTTTTTCATATATAGTAGATATGTCTTTTTTTGCCCAATGATTAGCTATATCGCTAAAATAATTGCCGTTTAACCATGATATGTAATATTTCCAAATTTCTTTGTTTTCTTGACCTAAACTCCAACTTCCTGTACCTTTTAGATCATACTTGCTTACTAGTTTTAATTTTTCTTTAATAGTATAGTCATTATCATACCATACTTCATAATTACCTTCAGTCACTGGTACGCCCCAGCTATATAGATTCTTTTTTTCATCAGAAGGGTTAACTGTAAAGTTAGCTTTCATACTCTTGGATTTTTTATCATAGATGATACTTCCATTGTAATATGCTACCATTGATTCAATAGTACCAGAAGAAACCCCTTTACCAAGTATCTTATTTTTCTTATTAAAATCATCCATATCATTTATATTCCATATTCTTCCATAAAAAGGTATACCTAATACAATTTTTTCTGATGGTACACCTATACTAATAGCATATTTAACAGAATTCTCTACGAATGACATACTTGCTACTGGCCCTGGATTACTTCCTCTATAACTCTCATCATAAGCCATAATCATTAGATAATCTGCATAAGCAGACAACGTTTTATAATCATACATACCTTGCCACCCTTTAGATGAACCATAAGGGTTAGCTGCTACTGATATAGATAACTCTTTAGTACTATGTAGCTTTTCTCTTAACAAACGGATAAATTCAGTAAATTGTTCTCTGCTTTTTTCATTCAACCCTTCAATATCAACGTTAATACCATCAAAATTATAAGTTTTTATTATTTTAGTGATTTTAGTTGTTACATTCTCCATATCTGCTAATGCAAGTTCTCCAGCTTCTCTATTCCAGTGATTACTTATAAAAGGAATAACTTTCATCCCTTTATTATGAATAGTTTTTATGAAATCAGTATCAATGTTATTTGTTTCAATATGTCCCTCATTATTTATGTCTATGTAATTAGGGGATATACTGTCCAGAGATTCTTTAGTGTCATTAACATAATTTATGTAGGATTTAGGGCTACCGTAATGTAAATATGACATATTGAATCTAGATGAAGTATAAACAGAGGTTGTTGTAATTGTTAATAATATAGTAAGCAAAACTATACCTAAAGCTATTTTAAAAATTTTCATTGGTCTAATTAGATTCCTTTCTATAATTTTCATTGATATTATATTAATAATGGAAAGATATAATATAATAATGATATATAAGTTGAACTTATGAAATGGGTGTATAGATATTTAAGTTCAATATATCTATAAATATTCTAACAGATTTTTAGTGCTTTTTGTCTAAGAAAATTTAACCATAATAAAGATATTCTTCCCCGATTTTTATATATAGTAGTTTTCTTCTTAATCTAAAAAAAGCCCCATAAGGGACTTTTCAAAAGTCTATATAAATCTTATCTTATATACCTTTTGGCAAAACAAGGTTCAAAATAACTCCTATAAGAGCTGCTATGGCTAATCCTGATAATGTAAGTGAATTAACTAGTGGGAAACTATCAACACCAATACCAACAACTAAAACTATTGCAGATATTAATAAGTTTCTACTGTGAGTAAAATCAAGATTTGAAGAAATTAATATTCTAACACCTACACTTGCTATCATACCAAATAATATAATACTAATACCACCCATAACTGGTCCAGGTATAGTTCTTATAACTGCTCCGAATTTACCTATCATACTTAAGAATATAGCTATTACTGCTGCAATTCTTAAGATAGCAGGATTATATACTTTTGTTACAGCTAAAACACCAGTATTCTCGCTATATGTAGTATTAGCAGGAGCTCCAACTAATCCAGCAAATACAGTTGCTACACCATCACCTAGCATAGTTCTATGGATACCAGGATCTTCTAAGAAGTTCTTACCAACAACGGCTCCGTTAGTAGTTATATCTCCTATATGTTCAATAAATACAACTAGGGCAATTGGCGCTATAGCTATTATTCCTGACATTGTAAATGATGGTACTGTTAATATCTGTTCTGTTATATGAGAATCACTAACTGAGAACCATGCTGCATTAGTAATAGCAGTTGTATCTAATAGTCCAAAAGGAATACATAACAGATAACCAATCGTTACTGATATTAGTATAGGAACCATCTTAAAAAAGCCTTTAGCGAATATTGATACAACAACCATTGTTAATACAACTATTGTTGCAACAAATGCATGAGTACCGTTAAATGCTCTGTCTCCATTGTCATTTATAACAGGGAAGAATGCGCTATTAGTTGCAACAGTACATAATCTAAGTCCTATTACAATAATCATTGGTCCAGTTACAATTGGTGGAAATAATTTTTTTATTTTCTCTACACCCACAAAATAAATTATTATAGCCATAGTTACATACACTAAACCAGCTACTATAATTCCTCCTTTTACTAGAGAAAGATTATGTAAATACTCTGCTCTTGGCATCTTAGATACATCATCCAACTGATTAGGATTAAGGGTTATAGAAATTGCTCCAATAAATGCAAAACTTGAACCTAAGAAAACAGGTACTTTTCCTTTTGCACATAAGTGAAATAAAAGAGTTCCTACACCAGCTGCAAATAAGGCAATAGCTGGGTCAAGTCCTGTTAAAATTGGTACTAAGACTGTTGCTCCGAACATTGCTAAAACATGTTGTAAACCTAAAATTAGTTTTTTACCTGTTGATATGTTCTCCATAATAAAATTTACCTCCTATTTTTAATAGATATAAGTTATATTTTTCTAGAAAACTAGACTACTTTATATTTGGTACACACTTTTTTAATATGGAAATCTTTAAATTATCTGAACAGTATCTTCGCCATCAACTTCTAATAACTTAACACGAACTACTTCATTCTTTGATGTAGGTATGTTCTTACCTATATAATCAGGTGTTAACGGTAATTCTCTGTGACCTCTATCTATTAATGATGCAAATTGAATCTTATTAGGTCTACCTGTATCTATCACTGCTTCAATCGCAGATCTACAAGTTCTACCTGTATAAATAACATCATCAACTAATACTACATCTTTACCTCCTACATCAAAATCTAAAGGATTGTTTATTACAGGTTGAGGAGTTTTCTTCTGTAAATCATCTCTATAGAAAGTAATGTCAATTGTTCCTACAGGAACTTCTACTCCTTCAAAAGTTTTAATTTTGTCCGCAATTCTGTTCGCCAAAGGAACACCTCTAGTCTTAATACCTAGAATAACAACATTCTCTACACCTTTATTCTTTTCAATAATTTCATGAGATATACGTGTGAGTGCCCTTCCAATAGCTTTGTCGTCCATTAATACTTTCATAAGTTCACCTCAAAATATATATTATAGTTTGCAAATAACATTTATAAAAATTTAACATATGATAGTCAAATTTTTATATTAAAAAAGGCTCCAAGATACATTCAAGAAGCCATAGTTTACATAACTATGTTACGGTAAAACTTCTTACTAGCATCTCTGTACTAATTTAAAGAAATCTTTTTATTTAATTCTATAATAATTTATCACATTTTTTGATAAATGTCTACTCTTTTTTTATTTTATTGTGTTTATATATAAATGATAGCTTATTTCTTGTTGGTCCATTTAATTAATGCCTGAAAATATTTCTTTCTACTGTCTTTATCTACACCTTCAACATAATAATTATCTGTTTCTTTATTGTAGCCTTTATATAGTTCAATAGTTTGTCCATATTTACATTGGGACAAAAAATTGATATGTAGAATTTTAGGTTGTTTATTTAGATAGTATTCTTCATAAAAACTGTCTAGTACCATTTCAACATATCTAACATTGTTGACATGGTTATTAATATCAATGTCACAGTAACTAATATTTTTATCAAATATATGTTCTTTATTATCAATATCGAATATCTTACCTGGTACTTCTTTTACAGCGTGTTCATTTTCTAGATTTTCGATTGTTCCATTAAGTATCTTAGGACGTTGTGGCCTCATCTTTTTCCAATCAACGATTACCCAATTAGTCGTAACATTAGCTATTACTTTATCAGCGGAATATACCTTGAAATCCCTTAACACAAATATTTTGTCAGTACCTTTAGTCCATGTATTTACTGTAACCGTATCACCTAATTTGGGATATTCTAATACGTCGATATATGCCCTGGATAAAATCCAAAACAGTCCTTCTTCTGACATTTCTTTTACACCATAACTTTGACTGTGAGCATGATTTATAGCACATTCCTGCATATAATTGAATATAGTACTCATCTTAATCCTATTTTCAAAATCAACTGCATAAGTTCCTAATCTATAAGACTCTGTTCTTATTTTACTCATATATCTTATCACCCTTATAATTAAAAATTGTTAATCTTATAACATACTGTATATTATATCACTATCCAATTACAATGTCTAAAGTTTATTTTATAGGTAATATTTGATATAAAAGGTATCAAAATATACTTTTAAATTCTTAAAGTTTATTGTTAATTGCTGAACATATTCTATCTAAAGCTTCTTTTAATTTTGTACGTGGACATGCAAAGTTGACTCTCATAAAACCTGAACCATTATCTCCAAACCAGTTTCCGCTATCCAGAGCAACTTTAGCTTGATGAAAAATCAGGTCTTCAAGTTTTTTATTGTCTTTTTCTATTAGTCTAAAATCCAACCATGCCAAGTATGTTGCTTGTGGACGTATGAGTCTTACCTCTTTCATATTATTAATTAAGTAGTTCTCCATAAAATTAAGGTTATCCTCTAAATATAGCAACAATTGTTCTAGCCAGTCTTCGCCTTCATTATAAGCAGCTTTTAGTGCAGCTATACTCATAGGATTATGTCCTGATATAGAGTTTTTGATTAAAATGTGCTTATATTTATCTCTAATCTCTTTATTTTTAATTATTATATGAGATGTTTCTAGTCCAGGTATATTAAATGTTTTACTAGGAGCAGTACAAATTATTGAGTTATGAGCAAATTCTTCACAAATGTTAGCAAATACTATATGTTCATTATTTCCTAGAATCAAGTCATTGTGGATTTCGTCAGATACAACTAAAACATTATTCTCTATGCATATTTTCCCAATCTTCTCTAATTCTTCTTTTGTCCATACCCTGCCAACTGGATTATGTGGACTGCACAAAATAAATATCTTAACTTCCTCATCTTTTGCTTTTTCTTCGAAATCTTTGAAATCAATATTATATTTTTTACCGTCATATATTAAAGGATTGTCCACTACTTTGCAACCATTATTTATGATGGATTTCTTGAAAGGATAGTATACAGGTGTTTGGATAATAACTTTGTCACCAGTTGAACAAAAAGCTTGAATTATATAATTTATAGCAGGAACAATGCCTGGTGTATATACTATGCTATCTTTTTCTATATTCCAATTATGTTTTTTCTTTTGCCAGTTAATAACTGAATCATAATATTCATCCAACCTAACACTATAACCATATATACCGTGTTTTGCTCTTTTAACTATTGTATTAACTATTGGTTGGGGAGTCTTGAAGTCCATGTCTGCAACCCACAGTGGCAATATATCTTCTTCTCCAAAATACTCTTTTAATTTTTCTGGATCCCACTTTAGAGAATTAGTTCCTTTTCTATCTATGATAGTATCAAAATTATATTTCATATGAATTTCCTCCTTTTGGAACTGTAAAACAATATGAGTAGCTTAATCATTGTTAATATACTTTGACCTTATCATATTATTAAAAGTTATTCAATAATTAAATGATAAATTTCTTAAGCTTGATATTTGGGAATAAAACTATTGAAGATAACAATACTATAACAATAACATTGAAAGGATTGATTGCATGAATAAACAAGGAAATAACCAAGTTTAGAAGGATTACCTTATAGGTAATAGCATTACTCTTTCTGAAGGAATCCAATTATATTTTTCCTGCTTGGAATGATTTGTTTACCTTTTGAGTTCCTCTTATGAGTACCTATAGCAGATATGTTTTTCTTATTAATTTGACCATCAACATTTACCTGTATAGTTTTCTGCTCTGAATCAATAAACGCAATATCAATTATATGGTCATTGTTACCTAGTTTTATTAGATTAACTCCTTTAGCATTCCTTTTTTGGTTAGGTATTTCACCAGTATTTATAATTAATGCATATCCATTAGCTGTAATAGTTATTAACTTGTCTTCGTTATTCAGCTTAATTATCTTAATTACACTGTCATTGTCATTCAATTTGGTTGCAGCTATTTTAGACCTCGAACTATTGAATTCTATAGTATCTACATGTTTGATTAGACCATATTTGGTTGCAATTAATAGTTTATCATTGTCAAGTAATTTATCAATCATTACTATATGATCTTCATTTACACTTGTTAAAACACTTATAGCAGTTCCTTTGTCACTTAATTTGGTTTTTGGTATATTATCAACTTTTATTTTATATAGATAACCATCTTCATCAAATAGAGAAATTTTATCTTTGGTAGTGGCATCAATTACACATTTCATTTCTGACAGTATTTTTTCTTTATTCTTTTCAAAAATGTTAGAATCTACTGTCTTGATATAATTTTTGTCATCAACAAGTACATAAACATCTTCTACTATATCTTCTTCTTTAACATTAAGGGTCTCTAGATTTTTTAACATAGTTTTACGATTGATACTGTATTTATCAGAAATTCTTTGTAATTCAGTAATTATAGTTCTGTTTAATTCTTTCTTGTGTCCTAATATTTTTTCATATCGTTTTATTTTTCTCATGATATCTATATATTGTTTTTCTACTTCTAATTTCTCTAGGCCCACTAATTTGTATAATCTCATTTCCAATATAATTGTTGCTTGTCTTTCTGTATAATCAAATTTCTTAGCTAGATTTTCGTTTTTCTTAAGTTTGAAATTAATATCTGTCGTATCTCCAGTCATCAAACATTTTTTTACTGCTTTTGCATTTTTGGCTCCTCGAATTGCTTCAATAATGATGTCAATTTCATCATAAGCCCTAAGGAGTCCTTCTGTTCCTTCCTTTTTGTCCAACTCTTTATTTAGAAGGAATTGGTATCTTTTGGTATATATTTCCTGCTGGAATTCAACAAATTTTTGTAAGCTTGATTTTAGGTTGAACAGATATGGTTTTTGCTTATGTAATGCAAGCATATTGACACTAAAATTATCTTCTAATTTTGTTTTACTGTATAGTTTATTAACTAAGATATCAGGATCTACATCCTTTTTGGTTTCAATAATTATTTGGATTTCTCCTCTGGAACTTTCATCTCTAATATCTTGTATACCACTTATTTTCTTACTCTTCACTAATTCCGCTAGGTTTTCTATCAAATTTGATTTATTACCAATCAGTGTATATGGGATTTCTTTTATAATAATATGATTTTTCCCATTACTATTCTTTTCAATATCTATTTTAGCTCTAATTTTGATTTTGCCTTTACCTGTTGTATATATATCTTCTAATTGATTTTTATTAGCTATTACTCCTCCAGTAGGAAAATCTGGACCTTTAATATAGGTCATCAACTCTTTTATTGTAATATCCTCATTTTTGATATATGCAATAGTACCATTAATAATTTCACCTAGATTATGTGTTGGGAAATTGGTTGACATTCCTACAGCAATACCAGTCATCCCATTAACTAAAGCATTGGGAAACTTAGCTGGTAGAACATTAGGTTCCATCAATGTTTCATCAAAATTGGTTTTCATCTCCACTATATCTTTATCTATATCATCTAACAACTCCAGTGAAATAGGTTTTAGCCTAGCTTCTGTATACCTCATAGCAGCAGCTCCATCACCATCAATTGAACCAAAATTACCATGTCCATCAATTAATTCCTGTTTATAAGTAAAATCCTGAGCCATTCTAACCATTGAGTTATATATAGAGCCGTCACCATGGGGATGATATTTACCCATAGTATCTCCAACAATACGTGCACATTTACGGTAAGGTTTATCTGGTGTAACATTAAGATCTTTCATAGCATACAGTGTTCTTCTTTGAACAGGTTTCAGACCATCTCTTATGTCTGGTAAAGCTCTAGCTGCTATAACGCTCATCGCATAATCTATATATGATTGTTTCATTTCATCTTCATAATCAGCAATTATTATATTTTGATTTGTAAGATCTGGTAATTTCATATTTTTCTTCATTATTAGTTTCCTCTCTCTATGAGTCTATATTAGCATTCTCTGCTTCAGCATTAATAAATTCTCTTCTAGGGGGTACTTTTTCGCCCATTAATAATGCTGTTGTTTCTTCTGCTTGAATAATATTTTCTATTTGTACTTTTTTTAGAGTTCTGGTCTCAGGATTCATAGTTGTATCCCATAACTGTTCTGCATTCATTTCACCTAGACCTTTATATCGTTGGACTTCTATATTTCTTCTACTCATTTTATTAAGTATTTTTTCTAACTGTCTATCATTATAAGCATATACTTCTTGCTTTGATGATTTCACCTTATATAGAGGGGGCATAGCCAAATATATTTTTCCACTTATAATTAAATCAGGCATATGCTTATAGAAAAAGGTCAATAATAAAGTTGATATATGTGCTCCATCAACATCACCGTCAGTCATTACTATGATTTTATCATATTTTAACTTATCAATATTGAAATCCTCACTGGATTTATTACCGAATAAACCATCACCAAATCCAGTTCCCAATGCATTGATAATTGATACTATTTCTTTATTTTCAAGGATTTTACCCACTTTACTTCTTTCAGTGTTTAATACTTTCCCTTTTAATGGCAGAATAGCTTGATATCGTCTATCTCTGCCTTGTTTAGCAGATCCACCTGCAGAATCTCCTTCCACTAAGAATAATTCTGTTAATATTCCTTTTTTTTCATTTAATGATAATCTACAAGAAGCTAGTTTACCGTTGGAAGATACTTTTGATTGATTCTTTAGTATGTTATTCCTAGCATTAGCTTCTGTTTTTCTAATGTTATGAGATCTAATAGCACTTTCAACAATTTTGGTGATTGTTTTTTCATTCCTATCACAGTATTGTTCTAATTGTGAAAAAGTTATATCTGATACAATACCTTTTACTTCTGTATTTCCCAATTTTGTTTTTGTCTGTCCTTCGAATTGAGGTTCTGGCACTTTTACAGAAACAATAGCTGTCAAACCATTTCTGACATCTTTACCATCTAGTGTACCTTTTCCTTTGAAGATGGATAATTCTTTAGCGTATTTATTAACTATCCTGGTTAAAGCTAATTTGAAACCTGAAACATGCATACCCTCTTCCTGAGTATTTATATTGTTACAAAAAGAAAATATATTTTCTGTAAAATCATTGGTGAATTGAAATGCAATCTCGACTATAATACCATCCTTGATATCTGATAAGAATATTACATCATCATGTAGACTATTTTTATTATCATTTATTTCTTTAATAAAACCTACAAGACCATCTTCTTCATGATATACTACTTCTTCTTTATCAGATGATACATTATCTTTATAAACAATAGTTAAACCCCTGTTAAGGAAAGCTATTTCTTTCAATCTTTTTTTTATTATATTAGGTTTGAATTTAACCGAATCAAATATTTCCTTATCAGGTATAAAAGTAATTTTTGTACCACGTTTTCTAGTTGTTTTTACAGGTATTAAAGCTCCGTTATCAAGAACAGTGACTCCTTGACCCCCATTTTTATATTTATCAATATATACTTTTCCACCTCTATATATTTCAACTGTAAACTTAGATGATAACGCATTAACAACAGAAGCACCTACTCCATGTAATCCTCCAGAATATTTATATGTATCTTGATCAAATTTTCCCCCTGCATGGAGTACAGTAAATATTATCCTCTCAGTTGATATTCCTCTTGGATAATCAGATTTTGGATAATCTTTTGTGTTATCATGTAAATCTATAGGAATACCACTACCATTGTCCTCAATACTTATAGAGTTATCCTCATTAAGTGTTATTGTTATTTGGTCACAAATACCTGCTAGATGTTCATCAATACTATTATCTAATATTTCCCATATAAGGTGATGTAATCCTCTGCTTCCTGTATTACCAATATACATCCCTGGTCTTAATCTAACAGGCTCTAATCCTTCTAGTACCTTAATGTTTTTTCCACTGTATTCTCTAGCCAATTATAAAACTCCTTTCAAAAACAATATTCCATAGTATACTAATGACTAATATATCAAATAATCAATTAATTATCAATTTTTTTCTTTGTATATTAGGGAATCTTAATCCATTTTTTTAATTTTAAACAGGTATCAGCCTCTTATTATGCTATTATATGCGTAAAAATAAATGCAGAGCCAGAACCCTGCATAAACATGATATTTCCATTATTAATCTATAGTTCCTTCATGTAAATCATTAACACTTACAACTTGACTGTTTGATGGAGCATCCAATATTTCTATTTCAGCTGTTTGCTCTTCTTGATTAATATTTTTAATCCATACAAAACATCCATTATAATTTACATCTATTACTCCTTTTGATTCTAATATTTCACTAGCCCTTCCAACATTCATATTATCATACCTTTCCTATTTAATAATCTTATTATTAGACACTTAGGCAAAAATATGCATTATCAAAGAACTATTATATGTATTAACTATATGATTCTTCCATCTTATTATCAATGAATTTTTTTATAAGATATCCTATTATAATACCTGCTAGATATGCTATAAGATCTGACCATAAAAACCCTTGTCCTAATAAAATATGCCCTATGCTTGTTTTACGAAAGTTGTCAATCCAGGGTCTATGATACAACTGGGTAATTTCAATTATATATGTAATAATTATACTTAAAATGAATATGAATGAAGAATTTTTATTAAAGAATATGAATGCTAATATGAAAAATACCATCATCGCCCAAAAAACATCCCCCATGAATAATGGAATTCCTTTGATTTCCCTAGATAATAAACCTAATATTATAATTATTATAGTTGTTATTATGTATAATATTATTTTCTTCATAGATTGTACCTCCTACGTATATTGGAATAAATAATTTAACATAAGCTGTTATAATAGTTACTATGTAAATGGCTTATATAGATGATATTAATTGCATAGATAAAATAATTATATATTTGATTGAAATTAGTGTCAATACATATTCTCTACTAATTCTACTAATATATATAATTATATAACAAATCGCAAAAAGCAATTGTATTTATTGTTTTTTGCGATTTTATAACTCAATAAGATTTATTTAGTTGTCATAAGTATAAAACCCTAACAAATCCAATATTTTTTCTCCTAATTTTCTATTATCACCTATATATGGATAACAATGAATATGAATAGCAGGATTAAAATTCAATTCGATGATTCCATAATTATTATGGGCATCTCCTTTAATATCCTTAGTTATTAAGTCCACACCTACTATAGATGCTCCAACTGCTTTTGAAGCTTCTATAGCTATTTCTTTTAGAGATTCAGAGATGTCATCAGTATAATCAATGCTGTCTCCACCTGTACTTATATTAGAGTTCTCTCTAAGATATATGATTCTATCTTTTTCTAGAATAGAATCAAAATCAAGCTCTTGTTGAGCTAAAAACATTTTTTCTGGGGTATCTAATTTAATTTTCTCAAGAGGTTTTCTATATCCTTTTCCTCTTAAAGGATCTGTATTCTTCTTGGCAACCAATTCTCTTATAGTACTACTACCATCTCCTATTACATTAGCAGGAACTCTCCTAAGAACACCAACAACTTCATTATCAATCACAAAAACTCTATATTCTTTACCTTCAATGAATTCTTCTACTAAAACAGTATCATCTTTTTCAAATGCTAATTTTAGTGCTGTTTTATAATCTTGTTTAGTAAAGATATTCTTGAAAATAGTTATACCAATACCAAAGTTAGTGGAGTTTGGTTTTACAACTATATTCATATCTTTATACTTATAATAATCATCTAAGGCATGTTCAATATTAGTGTATACATCTCCATCAGGTACTTTTATCCCTGATTTCTCAAGTATTTTTTTTGTTACTAATTTGTTTTCCATAATCAATACGGTACTATACGTATCTTTTGATGTTTTTGTTGCTTGTTTTACATATTCTTTTTTATCTTTATAAGATAATTCAATAAAGTTCTCATTTCTATCTAATACTTCAACTTTTACTCCTCTTTTTATTGAATTAAGCATAAGAATCTGTGTGGACAGTTCCATATCTTCGTGTCCAATAAAATTAAACTCTTGAGATTTACTATTTTCTAGGTATTTAACTGCTTTCTCTAAATGGAATTTTATGAAACCTTGCTGTTCTATCTCCTTAAATAATATACTTGAGTATAGTTTTTCATGTTCTAATATCATTTCTTCATATTTATCAATAATACCATTAAGAAAATCTTTTTTGGTATCAATTACTGTAACTATTTGCCTTAGAGTATTAATGACATCTAATGATAATGAATCTACAGATTTTTCTTGTCCATTAAAAACAATTTTCAAGTTTTCCATCCTACCTTTATCAGCCACTTTTTGATTGTTCTTAATAGAATCTTTAAACAATGTTTCATCCATATAATCATCATCTAACATTGCTGCAAATATCATGAATAAGTGAATCAAGTACAAATCATCTATACTAAATCCTAACTTAAATAATGGATTTATATCCATTAAACGAAGTTCTAAATAATCAATACCATGTTCTTCTAAACCACTTAGATTACCATTATTGCTCTTAGGACGTATTACACTATAATATTCTTTGGAACTGATTAAATCTCCAGATTCAATTAGCTTTCGAATTCCTTTTATATAATCCTCTAGAGTATCTAGGGTAACATAATAATTATCAATATTATTGTAACCACATTTACCATTTCTGATAGATGCAGTAAAATTATATGCAACCTTATCTGATTTACTTTGTTTTGAACACCTTTTACAATAGTCAATATAGGATTCATGAATAGCTGGGCTACTTCCTAAAAGTCTAATAATTAACCAACTATATTTTGTAATGTTTCTAACCATTTTCATATATAATCTATCTTTAAATTCTCTCAATGTTACCTCTGAAGATATATTATCATATAATTTTTTTAATACATCATCTTTGAATGAGAAATTATAGTGTATCCCTGAAATCATTTGTTTTTTCCTGCCGTATTTTTCAGCCAAGTATTCACGATACAGATTGGCATTGTCTTTGACAAGTATTTCATCCGTATTATAATTAGCTAAAGGTATATCTTCTTCAGCAGGTAATATGGGTGGTAAGCTTTGAGGCCATAATAATTCATTCTCCAAGCTCAATGATACTATATTTTGCAAAGTCTCAAGATAGCTGTACACCTCTTCTAAGGAATTAACAGTAGGTGTTATCATCTCAACTTGACTTTCAGAAAAATCTGTAGTTATATATGGGTTTTCAGATTTATCACCAAACACTTTTGGGTGTTGTGTTATTGCTAGTTTTCCATCATAGCTTACACGTACATTTTCCTTTTCTATACCAAAATTGCCAGATAATAAATTCTTTCCTTGTTTATTAACTGTTATTAATTCTACCAATTGTTGATTTAATTCAAGCATTATTCCACTCCTTAATTAGGGGCATAAATATAAGTAACCACTTCTACTTTTGTCTAATACCTTTCAGTATACGCCTATTTATGTATATATATCTATCTTTATATATTATACATATATATTAATTTATAGGAAAGGTTTTTTACTAAAAATTTGAATATATTAATATACGAATTATTAGAAATAAATCTAGGATAATAAAAAAATATTTGATAAACAAATGGTGGTTTACGTAATATATTTATGGTCAACTACTCTTGGCATTTATTTCATTTGTTTAAGAATATCAATATTCTAATTTTTCTATCTCATCAAACATTCTGTTTTTATTAATAATTTGTATATAATTATCAAAAGTAGTACTAGTTCGGCTGTGACCTAGAATATCACTTACAATTCTTACGGGTACTCCACTATCTAATAGATAAGTTGCAAAGGTATGTCTTAAGCTATGAGGTGTTATTTTTTTATGAGCGCTTCTTTTGGTATTTATTTCTGCTCTATCCAATAGTTCTTTTATAATTATGGTTATCCTTCTGGTGGACATAGGCATATCATCAACTTTATAAAGGGATGGAAACAGATATACACTTTTATATATTAATCTATTCAACTTAATATTTTCTCTAATTGTTGCTTTCTCTAAGCGTTCTATCGCTGTTTTATATTTAAAATACTCAAACATTAATTTACTATTTAAAGGAATCCACCTTGTTTTATTCCCTTTACCTGTTACAGTTAACAGTTTGCTTTCAAGATTAATATCATCCCACATAACTTTTGCAGTTTCGGAAATTCTTAGACCAGTATATAAAAACAAATTAAACAAAAATCTATTCCTTATCTTAAAATATATATTATTATATTTATCTTCTAGAATGTCATATTCTTTCCTAGTCTCAATATTGACTTCATTTTCTAGATATTTTAATGTCTTATTAATTTCATCTTTGTTAAGTACTGGTTTTTCCCTAGTAGCATCTACTTTAAGTGACTTCAACTTATGAGTCACACTAACATGAATTAATTCTTCTTCATTAGCAAATCTGAATAAACCAGTTAATGTATTTCTCTTTGCATTAATACTTCTTGTTTTATAATTATACTCATCTCTATCCAATTCTTCTAAAAAACTATCAATAATATTTTTGATATTATCTTCTTCGATATATTGTGTACCTCTACTTTCTATTATAAAATTCGTAAATTGGTTAAGAGTGACCTTATAATTTTTTATAGTTGCATTAGACAATCTGTTTATTTTAAGATGGTTTATATATTTTTCTATTATCATTGTCATATCAATAATATTGGGTTCTAAATTCATGATCATTTCTCCTTCATGTATATAATTCACAAGATTGTTTACATAATGTATTTATGGTTAACTATATATCTTCCAAGGGGTACTAGCATATCCATTTCTATTTTTCGTAGTTTTATGACAGTGTTCATATAGTAAATAATATAAGAACTACTATAAAACTTCTAAAAACAGCATATTTACTAGCCTTAAGACTTATTCTTATAATATAAATATGCTTTGTGTTCACCGAGTTCGTATATTTATCTTTAGCGAGTTCGTATATTTCGCCTTACCTATAATTAGATTATTCAATTTATTCTTTTCACTCTACTTTAGCCCCAAACGATGTAGCCAACAAAATACACCCAGCTATATCCAACTTAACATTATGCAAATCTAACTCTGATAAATTTATTCCTTCAATAATTGCTTCTCTGAAATCACAACCATTTAACTTGGCTTTATGTAAATTAGTATAACTTAATTTGGCTCCATTAAATATTACTTTCTCCAAATTACATCCAGTCAGGTCAGCTCTAGTTAAATTAACCTCACTAAAATCCAACCCCTTGAAATCATGGAATTTCAGATTGGTATATGAAAAATCACCTCTCACTATAACTACTCCTAATAAATTGGATTCATCAAATGTTGAACCTACCATTTTACAATCTGTGAATTTTGCGCTAAATAAATCAGCAAAACCAAATTTGCAATTTAGAAATGCTGAATTTTTAGTATCAGATACATTTAATCTAAAAGATTTTTGTATATCCAAAAACTCTAAATTACTATCGTTGAAATCAACATCTTCATATCTTGTGTTACTAGCTATCTTCATTAATTATTCTTTCCTCTCATTTCTATGCTACATGTTTCTTAATTTCTTTAATAAACCAGTAAAATAATTAGGTAAAGGTGCTTCAAACTCCATATACTCATTAGTAGTAGGATGTACAAACCCTAACACTCTTGCATGTAAAGCCTGTCCTTTCAACTTGAATCTATCACTTTTAGGACCATAAACAGGATCACCTAACAATGGATTATTAATACTCGTCATATGAACTCTGATCTGATGTGTTCTACCTGTTTCAAGCTGTAATTCAACGTAAGTATATTGATTAATCCTTTCAAGTACTTCATAATGTGTAATTGCTTCTTTACCATTGATAGGATTAACTGCCATTTGCTTACGATTAACTGGATGGCGTCCTATAGGAGCATTAATTACACCCTCATCTTCTTTTATATTATTATAAACTATTGCATTATATTTTCTTGTTATTGTATGATCCTTTAACTGTTTAGCTATACTCTCGTGAGCTTTATCGTTTTTACATATTATCAAAACTCCTGATGTATCTTTATCGATACGATGAACTATACCAGGTCTCATTACTCCATTGATTCCTGATAAATCATCTTTACAATGATACATGATAGCATTAACTAATGTTCCAGTATAATGCCCTGGTGCAGGATGAACTACCATACCTTGAGGTTTATTAACTAGTATTACATCTTTATCTTCATATACAATATCAAGAGGTATATTTTCTGCTACTATATCAAGTTCTTTTGGTTCAGGTATTACGATATTTATTTCATCTGTAACTTTTAACTTATAATTTGACTTTATTGCACTATTATTTACAGTAAGATGATTTTCTTTTATCAACTTCTGTATAAATGACCTAGAATAATTAGGTAATCTATCTGAGATGAATTTATCTATTCTTATCCCTGCATCTTCTGCCTCAATTAAAAATGTATAACTATCCATTTATTTAGTACTCCTCTTCATAAAAGCAAAATCTTCGTCTTTGTACTTAAATATCATCAATGCTATCAATAAAATAGCACCAACAACCACATAGCAATCAGCCATATTAAACACTGGAAACTCAATTAGTTTAAAGTATAACATATCAACAACATATTTTAATCTAATTCTATCCACAAAATTCCCAATAGCTCCAGCTATAAATAGAATCATTGTAAATCTAATAGGGTAGTATTTTTTGTCTTTTGGTATCTTTGTATAAAAATATAAGATCCCAATCAAAATTACTGTAGTGAATATTATAAATAGCCACCTTTGTTCTTGTAACATGCCAAATGCCGCACCTTTGTTTTTAACATAAGTCAAGCCAAAGATATCATTAATTATTGGTATATATGTTCTTTCTGTAATATTTATCACTGTTAAATATTTTGTAAATTGATCTAAAGCTACAAGTAATAAGACACTTATTAACATTACTAACATTACATATCTCCTTATAAAATGTATTTAATTGCTTTGATTATTATTTCTTTATCTAAGTTATTTCTAATTTCGCAAGAGCCTATTCCATTCAAAAGTATAAAATTTAGTTTATTATTTTTTGTTTTTTTGTCATGATATAGTTCATTATAAATACCTAATTCATTTAGTTTATCAATTTTGATCGGTAAATCAAAATTCTGAATACAAGCTTTTATATTGTCTAGTTCAATAGAATCAATTTGATTTAATAGATAAGATAGATATGCAGCTGATACCATACCTAGACCTACACATTCCCCATGTAATAGATTAAAATTATATAATCTTTCAACAGCATGACCTATAGTATGTCCAAAATTAAGCGTAGCCCTAATTCCTTTTTCTTTCTCATCCATTGCTACAACTTTACTTTTTATAACACAAGATTCATATATTAATTCTTCCATAATTTCATTATCCAAATTCATTATTTTTGAACTATTTGCTCTGATGTAATTAAAATATTCTTTACTGGCAATAAGTCCATGCTTAATTATTTCACCCATACCAGCGCTGATTTCTTTTTTAGGCAATGTTAATAATGTACTTGTATTAATATATACTAACTTTGGTTGATGGAAAGCTCCAATAATATTCTTGTAACCATCAAAATCAACTCCTGTCTTGCCTCCAATGCTACTATCAACTTGAGAAAGTAAAGTTGTTGGTATCTGAATAAAATTGTTTCCTCTCATATATGTTGCTGAAGCATACCCAACCATATCTCCTGTAACACCGCCACCAAGAGCAATCAAGTAAGATTCTCTATCCAGTTTTTCTTCTATCAGCTTCTTATAGATTATATTGATTGTATCAAGATTCTTATTAGCTTCACCATGAGGTATGACTAAATAAGATAGCTTATCAGTAATTTTAGATAATATATTACATAAATCATCTAAATATAACTTACTAACATTATCATCTGTTATTATACATACTTTCTTATGGTCTATACCTACTTTTGATAGATATTCTTGTAAAGAATTAAAATTATTACTAATAATAATTTTGTAGTCATTTGTTTTTGTTTTCACTTCAATTCGCTTCATAGTTTTAGTCATTCCTTTTTATACACCTTAATATAGTGCATTATTAAATAGATTGATAATATTAAAAGAAAAGTCCTAGAGGACAGCCTCTCGAACTTTATTTTAGCATAAGAAAGTTAAATTTACTATAACAATCATAATTTTTCTTATTCATTATCAATTTGTTTTACTGATATGTCATTTATTTTAGTTGCTGCAGCTTCTTCAATTGATGTCTGAGCAAGAATATCATCTATATCAATTGGTTTATTTTCCAAAGTATTACTATTAGTCAACTCAAGCTGCGCTTTTAGAAATTGTCTAATTTGTATCTTAGAAGCATCATATTGTTGAATAAGTTCCTCTTTCTTTTGACTAATTCTATATACTTCATTTCTTGCATCTTCCACTATTGTTTGAGCTTTAACTTCAGCTTCTTTTTCAATTATCTCAGCTCTTTTATGTGCATTTGATTTGGTTTCTTCAGCAGTTTTCTCTGCTAATAGCAAAGTATTTTGAAGTGTATCTTCAATTGTTTTATAATACTTTATACCTTCATTTAATAAGTTAACTTTATCCTTTAATTCAATGTTTTCTTTATACATTTTTTCGTAATCTGTTAAAATTTCTGTTATTGCATTTTTTACTTCAGTTGGAGAATAACCAAATAATGATTTTTTAAAACTTTTTCCCTCAATGTCTAAAGGTGTTAACATATTATTCCTCCTAAGTATATCGTTTTAATTCAATATAAATTCTATCTTTTTTAGTTCTGCTGCCTATATCATACAATTGAAATTTCCCTATCCCTCTTACTGATACTATATCTCCTTGAGATAATTTACACGAAGGAGACAGGGTTAATTTACTATTTACATAAACATTTTTATTCTTAATTAATGTAATAGCTTTTCCTCGTGACAAAGGAAAAGCTAGAGCAACAACAGAATCTAATCTAATAGATGAAACAGTTCCTTTTACAGGCTGAAAACTTGGTGTTAATATTTCTTGTGGTAAGTCATGTATTTTTGTAATATTAACTACTGTTTGCTTTACTTTTTCTAGATTAGATAATATATAATCAGATACAGGTTTTATAACAAACACAATTGCGTAGTTATCTTTTACTATAATATCTCCGATTTTAGTTCGTGTAATACCAAGATTCAATATAGCACCTAAAAAATCACGATGAGTCAAATTATTAGAAAACTTTTTGTTTCTAGGAGAAATTTTCAAGACCTCAATAGGATAATTAATATTATCATAGTCAACATAATCTGGATAAAATGCTATGATTTTTCTTTCGCTATATTCATAACCACCATAAAAAATATGATTAATATTTGATAATTGATTTTTATTAGAAATAAATAAGCTTTGTTCATGAATGTTTAAAAAATCTGTAAACACACTAATTTGCCTTAATGATGCATGTTTACCTTTGTCAATAATCTTATTGACAATCAAAATATCTTCATTTTTATCTAACATAAGTCTAACCTACTTCATTAAGTTATTTACTAGAGATTGTAAGATTCTAAGTAATAAAAACGCAATCAATGGAGAAAAATCTAATACATTTCCTTTTCCTCCAAAGATTGATTTATCTATGAGTTTTCTAATTGGAGCTAATATTGGTTCTGTTATCTGTAGTATAAATTTTGCAAAGGGATTATTATATGCTCTGGGAACCCATGATAGTAGTACTCTTACTAAAATCAATATTTCTAAGGCATATAAAAATAATTCTATAGTTCTTAATGCGTAATACATGGAATTCACTCCTTAATTAGTTTATTTAGCGAATAATTATTGTTCACTTTTCCAAGGTAAAATAATCCCATTAGATTTCAGTTCTTTTCCTAGGTCACCAGCAATATCTACATTTTCAGGCGCAATTAAAAATATGTTATTTGTAACTCTTTGCAAGTTACCATTTAAGGTATAACAAGACCCACTAATAAAATCCATTATCCTCTGAGCTATATTTCTATCCATCTTATCTAGATTAATTATTACTGGTTTTTTTGATTTAATATGATCACATATGTCTTGAGCCTCATCATATGTTTCTGGTTGAATAACTACTACTTCCATTTGAACATTAGCTTGAAAATTAACTACATTAGTAGCATTACTTTTCTTTTTTGAATAGCTTTTAATATGTTTAATATCTGAAACATTAGATGATGTAGATGGTTCTTCGTTTTCTTCATTATATTCATAATCTTCGTCATAATCATCATAATCACTTAATTTCATCATATCCATCATCTTATCAATAAACTTTGCCATTCGATATCACCTCTTATTATAATCTCTTGTGCCAAATATGCCTGTCCCTACCCTAACCATAGTTGAACCTTCTTCAATGGCTACCATATAATCGTTTGTCATCCCCATTGATAAGATATCCATACTAATATTATCAATGTTTTTCCTTTTTATGTCAACAGCTAATTGCTTTATTTCTCTAAAAATATGTCTATTATCTTCGCTATTAATTACATAAGGAGCTATTGTCATTAAACCTTTAATTCTTATGTTAGATAACTTGCTAGTAGCGATTATGAAATCATTTAATTCCCTTGTCATTAAACCAAATTTGGTATCTTCGTGAGCAACATTGAGTTGAATGAGAATATCCATTATTTTATCTGATTTTATTGCTTCAGCATTAATCTTCTCAGCCAATTTCAATGAATCTACAGAATGGATTAAACTTACTTTATCAATTATATATTTAACTTTATTGGTCTGTAAATGTCCAATCATATGCCACTTAACTTTGTTACCTAATATATCATATTTATGTCTTATTTCTTGTACCTTGTTCTCTCCCATATTAATTAAATTATTTTTTAATGCTTCTTCAATACATTCTACAGGCTTAGTTTTTGAGACAGCTATTAAAGTTATGTCTTCTTTGTTTCTGCCTGCTTTTTTAGCTGCAATTTCAATATTATCAAGAACAATGTTAATATTGTCTTTAATGTTTTCCATGTATTCGTCTTCCTTTCTTATGTTGCTATACACTAACCTTTTCCTTATTATATCAATATATAATTACATCCTCTTTTGCATTACTTGCATCTGCTATAACTCTGTCATATATTCTAATTCCATATGGTGTGTTGGTTTTAACGATAATATAGCTGTCAGTATAATATATCTCATCAATCAATTTAAAATTTGTATATCCTTTATTAATAATGTATACTCCTTTTAAAGACTTCTTTTCTGAAATTGTATAGTTATTGTTTGTCGAATCCACTAAAATATCATTTAACTGTAGCCCTTCTTCATTGATGGGCACATAATAACTTTCTTCTTCAATATGTTTAAAACCAATTTTAATAAATTCAACACTTTCTCCGCCAACTAAATGTTCACCATATGTTTTTTTTAATACACCTTCATTATTACCTTTTTTGGCAATACATGCTTTTGGTATTCTTAAAAAATCTTTTTCAGCTACTGCTGTTTTTGGTATTTTTATTCCATCATACTGTTCATATATAACTTGGAACTTGATCTTTCTATTTTTAATAAGATCAAAATATCTGTCTATCTCTAAAATAAGATATTCTTTCTTATTTTTTTGAACTATATCATAGACTTTAGTTTTGATTGTTACATCTTTTTCAATTATATTAATAGATATAGTATCCTTACCACTAATAAAATCGGTTAAATCATCTTTCATTTCGCATACAACATACCATTTGTCATTGTCTATAATTTTAAATAGAGGTGAATCTTTTTTTATGGTTTCTTGTTTGTATGTATATATCTCTTCTTCGCTTTTGAAATCAAACAAAGATTGGATATCAAGATTATCTATGCTAAAATTTTCGTATCCATCAATTCTATATGAGATCACTCCACTTTTAATTGCCTTTATTATACTGATATTATTGTTTATTTGTGATTCTAACAGTTCTTTACTACGAATTGTATCTAGATCTAATTGATCATGTATATATAATGATTGAGTGATATTGGAAACTGTATCCTTCATATTAGCTTTGAACTCATAAATATTTCCAAAGGTATCATTATCATAATTCATTGTATATGTATACAAATTCTTTTTTATATCTTCATGTGAATTACAATTATTTGCATAAGCTAATTTGTCATTTATGTAATTAAGGTCTTTTTTTATTTCAGCAGTATAATTTCCGTTTGAATCTATCATACATACTATACTATCGATATTTATCTTATCTCCCTCTGGCACATAGTAACTAGCCATTCCATCAGAAGTGCTTCTGATAACAGTTTCATTTCTTAGTATTATTCCTTCAAACAATTCATCATTATAGATACTACCTTTTTCAGCAGAAACATAATTGACATCATTACTAATTAAGAAAGAAATAATATTATATATTAGATACAAAAATATCAAGAAATAAATAAATGTTCCAATCCCTAATCCTTTACTTTTAGGTGCTTTTCGTTTTGGTCTTTTAGTTCTCGATCTATTTTGTTGTTCACTATTTCTTCTGTTTTGCTCCAAATTAACACCTCTTATCAAAAACGAATAAATATCTATTATTTAATAATACACCAATTTTTTACTTAAAAGCAAGTCCTATTCATATAATACAAAATACTTATATACTAAATTTTTTGGTTAATGCTATTCCATTTTGATAAGTACATAATCTGCCTTGATAAGTATTATTTTTGACCATACTATTCTCAATACCATCTTTTATTTTCCACCAACTTGTATTCCAATTACAAAAGATAGTTTCTTCTTTTGGAGCTCTACTGGCTAATCGCTGAATAGCAATATTGGGGTCCGTATATTCTAAGAATGCTACTACTCTGTCTATATAATCATCTTTAGAAATAATACTTATCTTATTCTCATTATATAATCTAGCTAACTCTGTTTTTTTTGCAATATAAAGTGAATGAAGCTTAATTTGGTTAACACCAATTACTGTCAATATCTTAGCACCTTCTACTATATCTCTCATATTATCCCACGGCAAGTTTAGAATCATATGTGTACATATATCAAAGTCATATTTTTTGATTCTAAGAACAGCATCAATGAATTCTGCTAATGAGTGGCCTCTATTTATTTTATCTAGAGTGTAATAGTTTACACTCTGTAGGCCCAGTTCAATTGTTATATTAATGTCATATTCCTTTTTAATATAATCAAGAATCTCTAGATAATCATCATTAATACAATCTGGTCTAGTAGAAATAGCTATTTCTACTATTTTATCTCCTATTGATTCTGTTATAGCATTCTGAAATTTTTTTATTGGCATATATGTGTTAGTAAAGTTTTGAAAATAAGCTATGAATTTTTTTGCATTATATTTCTTTTCTATATAAGACATGTTTTTCCCTAGTTGTTCACTAACAGACATTCTATTGGATAAACTCTCAAACCCAGTTCCAACTTCACTACAAAATATACATCCATTGTAACCAATACATCCATCTCTATTAGGACATGTCAAATCCATGTTTATAGGTAACTTATATACTTTTTCACCATATTTATTCTTAAGATAATCAGAATATTTATAGTATAGTCGTTTTTCTGTATCAATCATATCTAGTTTTCCTCCAAAGTTAATCAATAAATCACTTATATTATATTGGATTATAGATATTATTTCAACAGTTATAAAGATGTACATTATTATAATTCAATTTCTACAATCAAATGTTTTCCTGTATTCTACTATTTTTTTATTGGTTCATCCATTATTTATATTATATCACTTATATTAAGGATTTTATATAATTTTATAATTAATTATTTAATGATATAAATAATGTGACATTAGGATTTTCGTGCTGATTATTAAGCCAAATTCATTTAATTAATACATAACATTATATTGATTAATATTGATTTATGTTATATAATTATCTTAAACAATATATATGATTAGGAGTGTTTATTATGATAGTTAATTCTACAGATATTAAAACTAATTTTGGCAAATATCTTGACCTTGTACAAAAAGAAGACATAGTAATTACAAGAAACAAAAAACCTGTTGCAATACTAACAAAATATTCCAAATATAGAGATATAATAAAAGATAGTAGCGGTGACTATATATATGATAACTCCGAGATAACATATGATGAGTTTATTGAAGTATACAAAAACACTGATGGAAGATTTGAATATCTTGATGGAGTCGTTTATCAATTGATTCCACCTAGTCATACACATCAACATATAATATCCTGTGTAATTGGTGAATTTTATACTTATTTCAAAGATAAGAATTGTAAGCCTTATGTAGGACCTTATGATATATATTTTAACAATTCACCTACAAAAGATATTGTACAGCCAGATATATTCGTTATATGTGATCATGAAAACATACGAAATGATAGATATTTTGGAATACCAGATTTGATTGTTGAAGTTACTTCCCCCTCTACAAGAAACAATGATTTAGTGAAAAAACTTAATCTCTATTTGCAATCAGGAATTAAAGAATATGTTATATTTGATACTAAAAACAAAAACGTTGTTCAATGGAATTTCAATAATAAACAAGTTCAAAAATGCAATACAATAGCTAAAATGGGTGTATATAAGTCAAATATTTTTGATGGGTTAGAAATTAACCTATCCATAATCTTTCAATAAAATTAAACAACAATATAGATGCTCAATAAAAAAGACATAACACTTACATCTATTCTATTTACACGAGAATTGTTATGTCTTTTGTTATTATATATTTATAAATCTACTTATAATTTAGGATTATAGCTATTTTTCTCCCATAATTTTTCTAACTGCTTTGCTTAAGTCAGTTAAAGGGGCGCTACAGGAGTAATTTTCACACATATATATAGTATTTTTATTGTTTATTTTTATTTTATCTTTGATACTAGGATTTAATTTTGTAATGTCTTCACTACCATCATTAATTAGTACTGTTAAATAGCTATCATATTTATCATTTATTTTATCAATAAAAGTTTTGACTTCATTATCGTCGTAATTTCCACATATAACTATATCTTTACTACTTTTTATTAGTATCATAAGCACTTGCAATATGAAAGTATAATATCTAGGATAACTATTTATTTGAGTTGAAAAAATTTGAATAATCTTATTTGCTTTTTCTTCTAGAGATAGATCACCAGTTAATCTACTTAATTTTAACAAGCAATAAGCGGCTACAGAATTACCAGAAGGTATGGCTCCATCATATATCTCTTTTGGTCTTGATATTAGTTTTTCACTTTTTGTACTATATAAGAAAAATGCACCTTCTATATTATCCCAGAAGTTAGTTATCATATAATCCTTTAATCTAACAGCCCAATTTAAGTAAAATATATTGAAAGTAGTTTCATACAATTCTATTAATCCCCAAATCATAAAAGCATAATCGTCTAGAAATCCATCATTTTTTCTTCCGCCGTCTCTATACCTTACATATAGACCTCCATCTTCTTTTGTTAGATTATGATATATAAAATCAACAGTTTTTTTAGCATATTCAATATACTCATTATTTTTCAGATATCTACCTGATTTGGCTAATGCAGCTATTATAAGGCCATTCCAAGAGGTTAATATTTTATCATCTCTATGGGGTCTAACCCTTCTATTCCTGTAATCAAATAATTTTTGTTTGCATTCTTTTATTAATTTATTTTGTTCAATTACCATAGATAATTCAGTATCAATTAAATTTAAGATGTTCTTATTTTCAAAGTTACCTGCCTCAGTTACATTAAATATATTACAAAATGTTTCGCCATCTTTTATTCCAAGTATATCTAATATTTCTCTTTTGCTAAAAATATAAAACTTCCCTTCTTCACCTTCAGAATCCGCATCTTCTGCTGAATAAAATCCCCCATCTATATCCAACATATCTCTTGTCAGATAGTTAATTGTTTCATCAGCTATTATTTTAAAATCCTCTCTCTTGGTACACATATAGCCTGATGTATATGCCATTATAAGTAAAGCATTATCATATAGCATTTTTTCAAAATGAGGTACTAACCATTCTCTGTCAGTTGAGTATCTGGAAAATCCACCACCAAGATGATCATATATTCCACCTCTATACATACCCTCTAGTGTTTTTACACACATATTTAGCGCATGTTCATCTTTATATAACGTATATTTTTTTAGTAAATAAAATAAATTGTGGGGTGTAGGGAATTTAGGCGGATTATTAAATCCTCCATATCTCAAATCAAAACCTTCCATTAATTCTTCATAAGCTGATTCTATTGTGTCTTGGTTTAATTCAACTTGAGCATCACTTTTTACTAAATTTATATGACGTAATATTTCATCACTCTTATTTATTAATTCCTGCTTATTGTCACACCATATCCTTACAATATTATCCAATAAATCAATAAACCCTACTCTCCCATGTAATGAATGCTTTGGAAAATACATCCCTGCGTAGAATGGTTTTTGTTCAGGTGTAATAAATATACTCAAAGGCCATCCACCACTTCCAGTCAATTTTTGACAAACATCCATATATACAGAGTCAATATCAGGTCTTTCTTCTCTATCTACTTTTATAGATATAAAATTATTATTTAATATATTAGCTACTTCGTTATCTTCAAATACCTCTCTTTCCATTACATGACACCAATGACAACATCTATAAATAACACAATGTCAACTGTACCCAATAGAAAGGAAAACTGGCTTATTTTCTGTCTTTGCCTTTGCAAACGCTTCTTCACACCAAGGATACCAGTCCACTGGATTGTATGCATGTTGCAATAGGTAAGGACTCTTTTCATGAATCAATCTATTGGGTACTTTTGAATTTGTCATAGGGCATCACCACCTTTCATTTTTATGTGTTTCATTATTAATTTTCCCAAGAAGATTGGTTTTATACGATTTATGCTATCAAAGGATAAATAGTAATTACAGTCCTTTTATGATGTTGTGTACACGGCAGAAGCTTTCTCTATTCAGTTGTTAAATCAAATTTAACCATTGTTAATTCTCTCTTCTTTACCGTTGTACTGTAATAACTGGTATACAGTTATTACTGGTAAAATAATTGGACAGTTATATACAGTTGTAATAGGATAAAATTTTTTCACCTTTGTAAATAATGACCGTCTATAGATGGCTATTGTTAATTCAGTGATGCATTAACAATTTATTTAACTGTGTTAGTGATTTAATTCTTTTAAAGTGGTGAAAGCATTGTAGATAGCGTTACCTACTAGAGAATTTCTTAGTTTTAGTCTTAACTGTTAAACGAACAGCAAATTTCCCCATAAAGAGATCCAATTCATGGAGGTGTTTTAATGTCAGATATTAAAACTGATAAAGAGTGGAAAGAAATTATTAGTTTATTTAAGAAAAGTGGATTAACCGCTACTCAGTGGTGTAAAGATCAAAACCTAAGTTATCATGCATTTATG
>NZ_JAOARO010000089.1 GCF_025211055.1 Vallitalea sp.
GATAATCTCCAATCACCTTCATGAGGATATATACTGTATTTAAAATGATGAGTTCCCATATCAGCTTTTGGATCTGGAAAAGTAGAACTGCGAAGCAATGTTATTGACATTATGTTGTCCTTCACATGATGACCATACTTTGAATCGTTTAAAATACTTACACCATAATTTCCTTCACTCAGATCGACCCACTTATGTCCACAACTTTCAAATTGACTAATATCCCATGTGGTATTATTATGAGTATTTCTTTCTATATTTCCCCACTGAATATCATAAGTGGCTTTTGGGCTAATAATATCAACTGGAAATTCTGCTTTTAGCAATCGGTTTCTTTCGTTCCAATATACAGTTGTTGAGAAATCAACTTGTTTACTATCATGATAAAGCTCTATTTTTTGAATAATCTTGCTTGAATAAATACTACTTTCGATTTGAATACATCCATATAACTTACCATCTTCAATAATATCAATGGTTCTACACTTAGCTTCAACAGATTTTTCATCATAAAAAATATCAATGTCCCATGCATCCCAATCAAGAGGATAATCTTCATATACTTTCAATTCGTTAATACGATGGTTATTAGCCACAAGCTCACGTTTAAACTCTTTATCATACAAACTAACTATTGTTCCTTGTTCATTAATTTCCACACGAATTAAATTATTTTCCATAATGTGATTATGTGATTCTTTACTTATGAAGACACCTTGTAATTCGTTAATTTTAGCTTTTTTATTATGTTTATTTTGAGATTTGTCTTTGCTTTCAACAAGATTTTTCTCAATTTTTTTTAATACTAAATAACCATATGAAGGAACATCTGGTAAGTTAATCACTGCACCATCCCTCACATACTGAATATCTATTAATTCATTATCTATAGTTGCCAAATCATAGTTTTCCTTAATATTTTCAACATACATAGCACCAGAACGATTAAATGATGTGGGGTTAACGATAACTAAATCTGTATGTTTAGGAAGGATTGATTCAAGAGTAGACAGTGCATCTATACAAATTTGATTACCATTTTTTAGTATTTTCTTATAATCCTTCATACTATCAATATATACATCTTCAATTGATGAACCAGGAATTATATCATGAAATTGATTTAAACATAACAATTTCCATAATTCATTAAATTTTTCGTGAGGATATTCAAAACCAGCCTTATTCATCGCCATAGTTGCCAGAAATTCTCCATTATGAAGTATTCTTTCACATAATCTATTATTGTACTTAATCATTGCTTGGCTAGTATAAGTTCCTCGATGTAATTCAAAATATAATTCATTATTCCATAGAGGCAACTTGTTTTTCTTCTCCTCTATCATATCCTCATAAAAATCAATAACTTTTGAAGGTTTAACTTTTGGCAAATGTGGGAAATCTTTCATAATCTGTGCCTTTTCCACCATTTCTTCAGTAGGACCACCGCCTCCATCACCTATCCCATAAGGAATTAACAAACAGTTGTTTAACTCTTTATTTTGAGTTTTTTTCCAAGTGGCATTAATTTCATCAACAGTTAAATCAGCACTATAAGTAGCTCCCCACCACCCCGGTTTAGATGTTGTTACAAGCTGAGTTAATGTACAAGTACCATCAAGTCCTTGCCACCAAAAGCTATCGTACGGCATTCGATTATACTGGTTCCAGCTTAACTTAGCTGTAGCAAAATATTTAATGCCAGCTTGATTCATTAATTGTGGCATTTGCCACGGAAAACCAAATGTATCTGGTAACCACAAAACTCTGGAATCTCTTCCATCAAATTTATCATCATAATACTTTCTTCCTAGTAAAAACTGCCTTGCCAGAGATTCAGCACCTGTAATATTACAGTCGGCTTCAACCCACATACCACCCATAGGTTCCCAGCGTCCTTCTCTCACTCGATTAACTATTTGTTTAAATAACTCTGGATAATTAGATTCAATAAACTCATATAACTGTGGTTGACTTTGGGAAAAATAAAACTCAGGATATTTCTCCATTAATGATAAGACATTACTAAAGGTTCTTGCTCCCTTTTCCTTCGTCTGACTTATAGTCCATAGCCAAGCAAGATCAAGATGTCCATGACCACATGCATATACAGTGACTTCATTAGATAACCCTGTATCAATAATCTTCTCATCAATAATTTCAATACCTTGTTCAATACTTAAATAAAACTTCTCTTTATCATCTTTATAATTAGGCAACATAACAAAAATCTCATTTAAGGTAGTTAACATAGGACCATATCCATAATGATCATTACCAATACTATTGAGTACATCAAGTATTACTTCAACTTTGTAGATAAATGTCTGCATATTCTCATTAACTGCAACTATGCTAGGTAATTCCATTTCATATAATTCATCTTTAATACCGGTCCAACCAACTAATGCAAGAAGATGATCTTCACCATCTAAGTACTTTTCTGGAATATCAAGACGTTGCCTATTTGGATCCAATCCACGACAAAGCTCTCCATCAACATAAACTAATGCTTCTGGTCCATACAAAAATGATAAAGCTTCCAAACTTTTACTATTTCCAATTTTCAGTAATAACGAAGCTTTATTACTCCAATTTCTTTCCACATTAAATGATGTTCTAAGTACAAACTCTTTCCTTAGTCCTCCCCAATATTCACCAGGTTGAATCTCCTGCCAATCTTGGTCATCAATATTATTACTAATTAGCTTTTCATTAGTAAACATAACTTTGAATGCCTCTAATGACTTTTGTTTTTCATTGACATATGGCTTAATTCTTTCAAGATGAGCTTTTATCTTCTCTATTGTTAATCTATATTTATGCATACCTAACCTCCTATCACACTGGAATCTTTATAATATAAATAGCTATTTATTGTCATAAATTTCAGCACTTTCATTTTTTAGCTAATGTTTACCTTCAACAACCTACTTTATAGCACCAGATGTTAGCCCACTTAATAGTTGTTTTGAGAAAATATAATATAAAATCAATACTGGAACAATTGCCATGGACAAAGCTGCTAAAACAGCATTCCAATCATTTGC
>NZ_JAOARO010000090.1 GCF_025211055.1 Vallitalea sp.
CCCGAAGGGAAGCTATCGGTAGTTGCTAATACAGGTATATATCAGTATTTCGTAAAAGATCATTTAGGGAATGTACGATTGGTGATAGCCGAGAGTATGGACGAAGCTAAATCCGAAATACTAGAGCTAAATCATTATTATCCATTTGGAATGCGCATGGCAATGCACAATTCCAAGAAACTGGCCAATCAGTATTATTTATATAATGGCAAAGAAAAACAAGAAGAAACAGGGTGGTTGGATTATGGAGCTCGTCAGTTGGATGTTAGTTTGGGTAGGTGGATGTGTATGGATCCACTGGCGGAGGAGTATTATTCTCAATCTTTATATCATTTTTCTGGAAATAATCCTATCAGGTTTATTGATGATAATGGTATGAATTATGGGGATTATTATTCTCAAGACGGATATTGGATGTATAATGATGGTATTGATGATGATAAAGCATATGTGGTAAGTTCAAGTGGATCTTTTCAGGGGCAGGTAAATGTAACAGAATTATCTGTAAGTAACTCTGAATTATTACAGTTAGCATCTGTTTCTTATGGTGAATCTTCTACTGTTAATAATTCAACTGAAATGGCTGCAATTTCAAATACAATAATAAATAATATGAATGCTCGAGGAAATGGTGCAACAATATCTAGTACTATTGACGGTTTTGCTCTAGCAGCCACCGATGGCAATGCAAGAGTATCTGAATTTAATAATGCCACTTCATCACAAAAAAATGGAACTTCAAAGCAAAGTGCTTTAGCTGGAGCTATAAATGCTGTTACTGGAGGACAAGACTACTCTAATGGAGCTACACATTGGGCAGGAGATGATGTTGGTTCATCAAGAGAAAAAAGAGCAACTGGGGGGCTTCTTGTTACTAATCCTTCACACGATATTCATAGTGTTGGCAGTAAGAAGATAAATAATGCTCCTATAACAGAACATTGGGTACATAATGGAAGAAAAACTTCAGTGAGAGGTACATACTCATATATATGGGAAACTACAGCTGGATATGGAGGTAAGAAATCAAATGGTGCTATAACAGGAACTACCTTTATGAAAAAAACAAAATCCTTTTTGAAAGCAACACGTGCTCCAAGATATTAAATTTGAATTTATGTATAGAATTATAATTTTACTATTAATTAGTTTAAAAACTTTTTCACAGGATAAAAATCTAGATGATATTTATTCTAATATTAATAATAAAGAAAATTTATTTGAAGAAATATACGGAAAATTTTATTATACATCTTCTAATAGGGAAAAAGGTATCTATAAGAGTGAGTTTATTTTAGAATCAGAAACAAAGCAAGATATGGAGAGAATATATTATGTTGCGACGAACTTATTTGATACTCTATTTATAAATAAAAATATCTTCCTTCTAAAAGATTATTTTAAATATTATCCACTTAGTATGAAAATCTATTTCATACAATATAATGAGAAGCATTTTAAATGTATAACTGGGAAAGCTCAATCTGCTTGTGGATCAGGTTTAGAAAGAACATTTTATATGTTATTTAAGAAGAAAAACAATGATTATATTTTAATAAATTCATTTGAATCAAGGTTTGGTAATATAAAAAATATAGGAGACTTTAATGATGATGGAAAGCTTGATTACATGAAAATAATTAGAAAAGGCAAATATTACAATTTAGATTTTCGTGATTTAAAAGGGAATTCTTTGAATATGGGAAATATGATATTAGAATATAAGCTAAATGATAAATTTAAGATAATTAAAAATAATTTGAAGGATATAAAATTTAATTAGAATATAAGAGGGTGTCCAAAAATAAACGGACCCCCTTTTTTATTTTAAGAATTATAAGCCTGTCTAGCTTTAAAGTTTCTAACCCAAACACCAATATATTTTATCAAGAAAACGTTTGTTTGGTTTTATAATTTTGGATAAGACTCGGAGGTATCTCCTACTCCAGAGTTCTTATTAATTTAAGTTTTTGGGGTTGCATGGCAAGTAAGACACCAGGAAAGTAATTGGGTAGTTTGGTATTGTCTAGGGTAATATTCAATAAATCAGAAGAAGTTAAAAAACAATACTCTACTAATACAATAGAATCTCTTGCAAATTTCCTTAAAACACAAAAGAAATTAAACAAAATAACTATATATTATGTTCCTTTTTGATTAAATTAGTGGCAGAAAAGAAAGGTTCTTTGAGGGATAGTGGTACCTGTTCCATAAAATGAAATTTTATGGAATATATAATTTTGTGTACAAAGGCGATGGCAAATTAGATTATATTATCACTCCAGAAGGTAGATTGGTGAATACCTCAGAAACCGAAAATGAACATTTGGTGTATGAGTATTATCTAAAAGATCATTTGGGCAATACCCGAGCGACTTTCCAGATAAATGGAGAAAATCCAGAATTGGTTCAAAAATCGGACTATTATCCATTTGGAATGCAACTAAACCGTAACTTATTAAATAATGACAATAAGTATTTATACAACGGAAAAGAAATGCAGGACGATTTATTTGCCAATGGCAGTAAATTAGATTGGTTGGATTATGGAGCTCGTCAGTTGGATGTTAGTTTGGGGAGGTGGATGTGTTTGGATCCGTTGGCGGAGGATTATACCTCTTATAGTTCCTATAATTACTGTTTGAATAATCCTTTGAAGTTTATTGACCCTAATGGGATGTGGTCTGATTGGTTTCAAGATAATAAAGGAAATCAAACTTGGATTGATAGTTCCGAGGAGAGTTTTCATTTTAATGGTATTAAATATAGCAATATAGGGAAGACAAATTCAGTATACAATGAAGGTACAGGTTTTGTAAACTTTTATCA
>NZ_JAOARO010000091.1 GCF_025211055.1 Vallitalea sp.
ATATTACATACAGATAGGGGAAATGAATTTAAAAATAAGGCTATAGATAAATTATTAAACACTTTTGAAATTCAACGTTCATTGAGTAAAAAGGGCTGTCCTTTTGATAATGCTGTAGCAGAAGCTGCATTTAAAGTGATAGAAACAGAGTTTGCTTTTAATAGAATATTCGAAAGTTTTGAACAACTAGAATGCGAATTGTTTGATTACGTAAATTGGTATAATAACCACAGGATACATGGGTCGTTAGATTACCTAATCCCTGTAGAATGTAGAATATAGATTAATGATGTTCGATAAAAAAGTGTCCTAAAAAGTGTTGACAATCCACATATAAATATAAACATCAAAACTCCTTCTTAAATTCTAAATACCATACCTTAGATTCCTCCTTAGTCATCATTAAATTCCTTAATTCTTGAAGTATTCTAAATGATTCTTTCTATTAATTTCAAGTATTTTATAAAAAAAACCTTGAAAAAGCGAACTCTAACAAGGTCTTTAACTTCATTTACTCTATATCTACACCATCATATGCATCACCTAAAGATTTAAAATCATCTTGCATCCAATACCATTCATTACCTTTATTATTAATTAACTTTTCTAATAAATCCATGAATGAAGTGGCAATAATAGAGCATTCTCCAGGTACTCCATGCCTATCCCAAAAACTATCATAGCAACGCCCTAATCTACTTGGATTTAAGTCAATTGTTAAATAATCCCCATTATCATCTCTTGCCGCTATATACCAGTCTGAAGAGATATCATATTCACATCTCTCTCCAACAATAACAGGATTTGCTAATACAAATTCTTTATATGAAACTATATGGATAGCATAGTCGCTATTCATATATAAACTTAATCCTCCACAAACTTTATAGAACTCAAGTAAGTCAATAGGTATTTTACATCCTTCTACAACTTGGGGAACTTTACTAGGAGGATACACTTCACAATCTGATAGTGTTCTAACTTTTGAAATTAATGATTGTACTTTCATTATATACCGTCACCTCTATTATTATGGTAATTGATAAATATATTTATTAAATTCTTTATAATATTCTTTTCTTGCTGATTGTGGAACATTGGCAGCATCAAACATATCTTCCGATAATTTTTGTATTTCTTGCGGACTTACCTTAGTCCAATCCACTTTTCCACCAACTTTTTTACCTGTTCTATCAAATAACCAATCTCTATATACTGCTTTAGTTGCATTATGTTGTTCTTTTGTTAATGCAATAGTTGTTGATTTTGATGCACGTGATTTATAACCAGGAATATTATTCTTAGCCCATACATACATTATGCCATGATGATTTTCTAATGGAGCATTTTTAGGTTTATAAGTAACTATATCATATACTTTAACATTACCCGTCCCCTCAATTAAATTACCAACTTTCCTTCCATTCCTTAATATCTGGTCAGTTACTTCTGGTCCTATAATACACCCTGCTAGTATTAGCCTATTAATTTCCTCTCCTGTTACAACATCTTTACCTAAATCTAAATAAGTAAAACCAATAGCAAAAGATGCCATTCCTCTACCATGTTCTTGTCCAAATTCACCACGAGCAGTATTTCTAAAATTTCTATCCGCTGATGTAGTTATATGCTCACTTGGGTCCATATAGACTAATGGGTTGTTATATGTATGGGTAACTCAGTGGATTCGTTATACTTCCCTCATAACTATCCTGGCTGATAAATCTCCCAATAATAGAGTTATAATATCCTTAATTAAGTAATAACTTTCTTCCTATAATTGGAGGTATGCTTGATTTTCCATACCTCCTGTACCTTTTCCTTATATTTTACCATTTTGGCCATGGAGTAAAAATATTTGATATCTGATATATACTTATTTTTCACACATATTACCATAATAGTCTTGTTTATTGCCGCACGCTAAAGCTCCTTACCGATGGTATAGGGGAAAGTATCCCTTAGAGATTTTTGTCCCATATTTGCCAAATATTTTTCACTCTGCATATGTTATTTGTTTTTCTCCACGAAAGAAGTCAACAGATTTTTCCGTTGACCTCTTCCTTGGATTATTTATTTTTCAGCAACTCACTACAGAATTTAGATTATGCAGTTATGTTTTCCTTTTCAAAAACACTATGACCTAATAAAAATCATAATTTACTCTTACACCACTACGTTTGATAGTTTTAATGAAGTAACAATTTATTGATTTATGCAGCTAATATGCTTTATATTTTTTAATAAATTCTAAAATAGATATGTTTTTTATATCTTTCAAAATATCTTCATCTTCTTCCCACCAAGTATCACCAGCATAAATCTTACTATCTACATAGCTCCAAGGAACAAACTCTTGATTCTTAATTTTAATTGAAGGAACTAGATGATACATATAGATATTTGCCGTAAGAGAAACACCAAATTCTTCATCCAACTTATACATTACTTCAAAATATTCATTTTCCTTTCCATCCAAAAGAATTTGATTGTATTTTTCATAAAGTATAGTATGATTTAAAGACTCTAAACTAATGTCTTCCTCAAATAAGTCATTCATAATCTTCTTTAAACTATATTTTTCAATAAATTCATCAATAGACTTAAAATCATAATCTGCTGTTAGTCTAATAAAGTTTGATGAAACATGTCCTTTGCTTATAACTTTCTTCCTTATAATAATTTTTTCCATCTAATCCCTCCATGTAATGTGAACTCTAAATTTCTGCTTTTTACTGTAAATATTGATATGGTCAATTGCATTTTCACTTCCATTAATAGGATGACTATCAAAATGCCACCCCTTAGCACTTCTACTTCCAGCTACTTCTTCAGAAAAATCATGAAATTTCTTATTAACGAATTCAATAGCTTCTTCTCTTGTTTTAAATTCTATATCATTTCCATTTAACACTTCTTCTTTGTATTTATTTAGTTGCCTAGGTGTTAATTGACTATTCTTACCTTTTCTCCCACTGTTCACAGATTGTCCACCATTGAACTTACTGAAAAAAGCATTCGTTTGAGCAGCTAAGTGTAATCCTTCTTCTTTTACTATTGCCCCAGCTGAAGTTATAACTTGACCTGTTTCAGTGGCAAGTCCTCTAGCACCACCTGCTATATTCCCTAAAGATGAACCAATTGAATAGGCTGAATAGGCCTTATTTGTAATCTTAGCCGCAACATAAGCATCATAGAAGTCCTCATTATACATATAATCAGAAGCTGATTTACCTGTAATTCCCTGAGCTGCCCCAGCAAACCAATCTTCATCAGTAGCATATGCCCATCCTGCAACAATATCTATTGCATTATGACCACTTGGGTCAACGTAAATCAGTGGATTATTAAATGTATAGGTATATTGATTTAGACTCAGTGGATTTGTTACACTTCCCTCATAACTATCCTCACTTATAAACCTGCCAATAGTAGGGTCATAATATCTTGCTCTTAGATAATATAGTCCTGTTTCCTCATCATAGTACTCCCCTGAGTACCTTATAGGATTGTCTATCTCTTCCTTTGATGCCATGAGGTTTCCCCATTCATCATAGGAATACCTATTTACTACCTTTCCATCTTCATCTACTAGTCCTACCACATCAGAATGACCATTATAGACATAATAA
>NZ_JAOARO010000092.1 GCF_025211055.1 Vallitalea sp.
GAAAATAGATAAGCTTAACTTAAGAAGACGTACTGATGGGACAGAATTTTTATTTTTCAATGTAATTCTAGGTGATGTATATGATGCTGAACTTATTCTAGTAGGCTATGATTTTGAAGAAAACAGATGGATAACAAATAATGAAAAGAAACTTATAGCTGCTTTTGCCTTAATCCCTGGTTCTGCCAATGTAGCAAAAAAAATTGGTGGAGAAGTTATAGAACGTATTGCTAAAAAAGGTGTTGCTGAAGAAATAATTGAAGAAGTATCTAAAGAAACAATGGAAGAGATGATAGAGGAAACCTCTGAAGAAGTAGTTGAAAAAGTTGTAAAAGAGAGTACGAATCAACTTGTAAAAGATGGAAAAGACGTATTCAAGAAATTTGATGTTTCAAATGCATATGTAAAACCAAAACATTTATCTACTACTGGTGGAAATGGTGCAAAATTCCTTGGTGATTCTAAAGAAGGTGCAGAGGGAATTTTAAGGGAAGCAATGAAAAAAGGTGATATTGTTGATGTCCTTGACAACGGATTGACTAGACAAGGTAATCAATCATATGAAATTATTATTAACGCAGGAGAAACAATTGGAACTAAAGGAGAAACATTAATAAAAATGGTATTATCAGATGATGGAGGTATGCTAAGTGCATATCCAATAAAATAGGAGGTGAATATTAAATGATTGATGTTATTGAGAGATTTTTAAGAGATGAAATTTCTTCGCAGGAACTATATGAAGATATTTATAACTTTATAACTTCATTTCACATTAGAAATGGAGAATTTGAAGCAAATTATTATATCATTAAAAAATTGGATAATATAAATTTTTTAATATATGCTGAGAATATATATCAAGATAATCATAGAGAAATACCTTATAGCATTTCTATTTATAAAGATAATTTAATTCGAAAAATTAATAATTATGCCCATACTCAAGGGTTGAAAGTTATTGATGAATAAAATGTTATACATTTAAGATATGACTAAAAGAATCAGATTAAAAGTGATGAAATGATAGTTGAAAAAAGGGCTGTTTTTTTGAGATGTAATTACAGATATGAATTATAATACCTATAACAATATTCTTCTGAATATACCAAAATTATTACAAATACTACTAATGAAACAAAAAAATTGTGGATAAATGCGAAGAAGAATATAATAATAGTTCCCCAAATATAACCTTCTATCATTATTATATTTAAAATAATATGATGAATTAAATATGTTATTTGTTGGTAATACAGACATAAAAAAATGTAGGATATATTAACAGGATTTAGAGGAGATAACTTTTTTTAATTAGATTGGCAATATGTTTTAAAGTATTAACTATTTAGTTCTAAGACTCAATTAATTATTTGAATTCTTATAAAGCTTCGGGATAGAGTTGTTGTTTTTATAAATAACAATTCTATCCTTATTATTGTTAATAAGGATAGACAACGTCAATACATAATATGCTTAAGAAAAGTATACAAGGGGATGAGTAATCTTGATTAATAACAGAGGATAGTTATAGGAGAAAGTTGGAACAAGTAAAAGCAATGGGTGTTCTAGCAGAAATAACGAAGATATTATCTACCTATTGAATCAAAATCTTTTATGATATATAATATTAAAATAGTGTAAATATTTAATGACAAGGGGTATTATAAAATGAAATTCAAAAAATTTATTCTATTAGTAATTGTAGTATGTCTATTACTAATTACAAGTTGCGTACAAACACAAGAAGATAATTCAATTGATAATAAAATTACTAGTATTAACAGTGATATTACTGCAAAACCAAATAACATCAATAATGAAGATAATAATGTATCTCATAATGATTTCAGTATAACAGATACATTTCAAAATTATGATGATTCTTTAGGTATAGAAGATTCTAATCAAAATTCCAGTAATAATCTTTCTAAAGAGAAGTCAGTACAAAAAATTTCTGGAGATATACAAATCCAAAAAGAGAAACAAAGCAAAAAAGACATTAGTCAAAACAATAAAATTACAAAAGAATATAATGTATCCGAATATATCGAGTCGAGCAAGAATATTGCGTTTACTGATAATAAGTTTTTCTATATAGGTGAAGATTCTTTATTAAAATCATATGACAAAATAACTAAGGTGATAATTACTATATCCGATATCCCAGTATATGAATTTATGTTTATTAAGGAAAAGTTATACTTTCTAGGTAAAGATAAAAAAATATATGAATGTAATATTAATGGTGATAACATCAAAAATATTCTACCTGAAGATATTAAAATTAATACACAAGAATTTACTGATTTATATTATTGTTCCAATAATATAATATTTGAAAACAATCAATATTTATATCAATTTGATGTTAATACAAGAAAAATCGAAAAATTATCTTCTACTCCTGTACGTATTTCTCATGCTATTTCACATTCAGAAGGAGTGTTTTGTTATAAAAATTACGTAGTATATATTGATAAAGAAAAAAATCTCTATAGAAAAGATATGCTTGAAAGCAACATTGATTTTATAGCTAATAATGTAACGGCTATTTATTGCCAGAATGATTATTTATATTATACAACTAAAAATACTGGAGGCACAAGTGATATATACATGATACCAGTTAATGGTACAACTGAAGATTCACAAATAATACTCACAGATATAAAAATTACAGATTTGGCTATTTATAAAAATTGGTTGGTGTATATTTATTATGAATTTGATGCTACAAAGGATATGATTGATACAAATAATAAAATATTTTTATATAACTTAGACACCAAAAAATCAATAATTATTTCTACTATCGTAGACAACTTTATTGTAGTTCATGATAATGAACTATATTACTACGGAACTAAATATACACCAGATCCTATTTATTATAAATACAATTTTAGTACTAATAATATAACACAAATTGGCTCTATTAAGAATATACCTAATTACTTTAACCAATAAGTCCATATTATGTTATTTAAAAATGATAACCATCCCCCTATTTGAGGGATGGTTATCATTTTTATTCAACACCTGTTCTAATATACATTAAACCATCAGTTCCAAATATTGATTGTAAAGTGGTATTATTAGTGTCTAAATACTTTCTATCAATAACAACTACTCCAGATACAGAATTCATACTTGTATTAATTACACTACCATCAGTTGTGCTAAAAATATTGCTATTAACTAAATTAATTGCCTTCGCAAATTCATGGTATATTCCAGTATCTGTGCCAGAAGGAGTATAACATAGGCATCTTACTGATGAAGTATTTTTCACATTATCTCTCATACTTATGAGTTGACATCCTTCTGAGTTACTCCATCCATTTTCTGGTCCATCAGTAATGTACTTGTATTTATACATATTATAACCAGCATGAATGTTAATACCTGAGCTTGAACTATCATACCAAGTTGTATCACTAAATCTAATAACTTTTGGACTGCTAATTTTTAAAGCTGGGTATTTCCCCTGATGTAAATGTGAGTTAACATTATATACTCCATCAACTACTGTTGGAATATCATATGAAGTCCCTTTTGGTTTATCTGGTAATGTGGAAGCCTGGTCAGTAAAAAATACGATTTCATTATTTTTTATAACTAAAGCAATAGCTCCATACCTATCAATACTATATAATGATTTACCATTCTCTTTATTATATATCGTATCAGTATTTAAACCTGCACCCTCAAAAAAGAATATTAATGGTTTATTGTTTGATAGAGCTTCAACTATCTTCTCATTATTTATATATGTATTAACTCTATATAATGCATTTCTTTGTATCGATGTTAAATTATTACTATTAACATACGCTTCAATTTTATTGCTTGAAAGAATCTGACCACTATTCCCTGTAGGATAATTTTTACACTTCAATATATAATTTCCTGTACCAGAGTAATGAGACACTCTTATATAATATTTAATTCCAGACTCAACGGGTTTCTCTTTTACTAAATCAGGTGTTCCAAGACCATTATTACTTTTTCCAATGGATTCTCCAATTGGATTATTTTTAAAAACTTCTAAATCAACATCTAAAGTACTATCTGGTTCTAAGTAAAAGTTCGCTTTACCATCTTCCTCAAACTGTGCATAATACCAGTGTACATCACCTTGATTAATTAGCACAGGGTCTGTTGGATCGTCATTATTTAGTCTTGGAGCATCATTAACCGTAATTGTTACTTCAGCAATATTATCATTTTCATTTGATTCTGTTACTGTCAGTGAATCAGCTACAATACTTACTTTATAAACTCCTGGCTCTTTAAAATTAGCATTAAAAGATTGTTCAATGTATGTACGAGCTTGGAAGTTCTCTTTTGTCCATCCGAGACTAGTTGGTTGATCGTTAATAAATACTCTAATATTTGTCGTACCATTTACATGATCATAGCTAAAATTATTAACCCTGAAATTAATTGTAGTATCTTGGCAAAGTTCAACAGTACTTGGAACACTATTAGTAATTACTGTTTGTAGATTAGGTACACCTGCCCACACGAATGTTCCAGTTACTTTATTATTGGATGTATCTAAATCACTATATAAAGCCTCAATCTCTATCTCGTGAGTACCACCAATTACACCGTGTATTTCAAGAGGATAATTAATCACTGTCATAGCAGGTACTTTTGAGACATAAAAAGTACCTCCACCACCTATTTCACTATCTCTTTTAACAGTAACATTAAATCCATCTGAATCAACATTGGAATAATTAGCAATTTGAAATTTGAAATTTACTGGACCACCAGAAGGTAGTGGATTTGGTTGTCCAGAAGCTAAAGTTAGATTTTGAACTCTAATATCACAATTCGCCATTATTAACTTCCTCCTTTACTTTTGTCTGTACAGCTTCATCTACTTTGACTATAGCTGCAAATTTTGTTGCTTGTTTGTCAAGAGACTTGAAAGCATCAGCCTTACTAAGTAGGCAATTCGTTCTCTCTTTCATCTTTTTCATAGTAACACCTTCCTTTTTTGTTTTTATAAAGAAATCGCGATTTACTTTACATATATAATAGATAGAATTTCATCTTAAATGTAAACCTTAAATTAAAAATTTTTATAACGTACGTTTTTGTTAGTTAGTTTTATGAACGTATACGCAACTAACTTGACTTAATATTAACATTATAAAAGACGACATTACCACGACATCTTTTAATTAATGTATTTAACACACAAAAACTTACTATAGTAATTAATAGAACCAATTTAACTTTTAGAAGTTCAGTGCGTATGGTTGGCAAAACAAAAATAGGGGTAATGAGATGGAAGAAATGGTTCACACTCTAAAAGTATTATCCGAGGGTGAGGGAAAATTACACATAAGAAGTAAATTGCATGTATATAAGACTTTTTATAAATGTAAGCGACAAACCCACCACACATTCAATTATTAGTATCTCCATGATATAATCCAATTCATGGAGGTGTTTTAATGTCAGATATTAAAACTGATAAAGAGTGGAAAGAAATTATTAGTTTATTTAAGAAAAGTGGATTA
>NZ_JAOARO010000093.1 GCF_025211055.1 Vallitalea sp.
AAAGAACCAAAATTCAAGAACAGTAAAATAAATAGGGGGTCAATATGTGCCGGAATGACAGTGCTAAAAAGGCTAAAAACAACCTTTATTTAATCAAATAATAAATCTTTTTTGAGGGGTCAGCATGATCCAGAATATCCACTATATCGTGGAAGAGATTAAAGGCCGATCTATAAAGCTAATAGACAGTTCAACCATACCGCTGTGCTTGTCAATGTTTGATTGGGCAAAATTTCGGACAGCTAAAGGAGGGGTGAAAATACATACCTGTTTGGATGTAGAATTAATGCTTCCTGATGTCGTCAACATTTCAGAAGCCAAAATTTCGGACAGACACGGTCTAAAACAGCTGATCTTCCCTAAAAATACGATTGTAGTTGAAGACCGAGGCTACTTTGATTTTACGTTAATGCTAAACCGAATTGCTGCAACAAATGTTTTCATAACCAGAATCAAAAACAATACGGTATATGAAACTATTGAAGAACTTGATTTACCGGAAGACAAGAACGAACATATTGTCAAAGATGAGATAATCAGACTTACATCTATTATAATGCATAAAAGTTATTATGATATAGTACTGTTGCATAATGAAAAGTGTCCTAAAAAGCTAAAAAAAATAGCCTCAAACAATCTTAAAGTTAGTATTGCATTCTATATAGCTTTGTTTGCAGCTTGTTTATTAGGTCAAACTATTATTCAAGACCTAATAAAGCTTTGAAAGTATAAAACCAACCTTTTAGAAAGATTGGTTTTGTTCGTTTAAATAATGTTATCTCTTAATTGTAAAAGATCCGTTCTTTTCAATCTTAAAGCCTTCTTTAATAAAAACATTCTTACTAGGTGCAAAAATAACTTTAACATTATCTTTTATTATCACATCTCCGATAGGTTTAGTAGATGTTACGTTTCTTCCTACATAAATATTAGGAGCAATAAAACATTGATCTTTATTAAAAGTACAATTCTGAATATATATGTCTTTTGGATACTCAAACGGCTTATAATTATGTTTAGTTATAGTTACATAAAAATTAAATTTAGGATCATTAAATATTGAATTGGTAAAGGTAGCTGTTGAAACATTTTTATAAACTTTAAAATACGTTTCTCCATCATTCATACTTGTTAAAGCAATATCACAACCACTAACACCAGTATTAACAATAACTTTTTCACCTATTCTTTTAACTGTTGCATTTGAAAACTCTTTTGGAGTATCTGTAAATATTGATAATTCTGGATCACCTATTGCGTTTTGTGTAAATTGAAGCCAGCGAGTTAAATCATAACGATTAGACGAGCCAATAAAACGTAATTTTGACTTAGTAGTAATATTTGCAAATTTATGTTCATCATTTGTAATATGTTTTCTAAACACATTATAAAAAAACTCATCGCTAAAATCCATTGAAAGAAAAGACCAACCCGACCTTGAACTACCCCAATATAAAACACAACCTCCTTTTGGATTCCTAAACATTGCCTCACTTAAAGAAGGTTCTGCAATATCAAAAGCATTTGTTAAACATGAAGCAGTTACAACTATAGATTTAGCCTCATTATTTAATTTTTCTGCATCTATTTGGTCATATGATGGACCTTTAAACTCCATTTGGTATGATTGTATAAATCCGTGTGTGTATATATGAACAAAATGATAACATCTGTTTAATTGATCTTGTAAATTATTCTTTGTAAAATCATAGTCAGCTACTTGAATAAAATCTGTACCTGTATCATAGAATTTTGTTTTTCTACCTTTCCAATATGGTTTAATGCATGTATTATACATTTCTTCACTTCTATCGTGACTATCACTAATATTGTTTTTTTCTGAAATAAAGTGAGAAACAACTTTTCCCGCTAATAGCATTGTATTTACATAATCATAAGGTACGTTGTATTTTTCATAATTTATTGTTTTATCTGAAAATGTTTGTACATGTTTAGACGTTCTTACAGGTGCCCTAGATATAAATACTTCTGGACTTAAATCAACATTATCTTCTTCTGGTTCTGCTATTAATTCATCTCCATCCGCATTCCAATCAAAGCATTTATCATAGCAAGCATAAAATAAATCTGTAGGAAGCGAATGTTTATCGTTTTCTTGATGTTGAAAATGACAATATTGAACTGGTATAATGTTACTATCTCCTCCTAATAATACCCATTTTAAACCCCTGTTTTTATAGTAGTAATATAAACAATTTTTTATCTTTAATTGATTTGTACTACCTGGATATTTAGAGTATATATCTTCTGTAGAAATAATTTTTGTTCTTATTCCTTTTTTAATCTTCCAACTCTTAAGTAATTTAAAATCATCCATTAAATCTTTTGAAGTGATTATTAAATATTCTACATCTTCAGGAAGAGGTTTTGCAGGAAAATTAGGGTATAATGTAATTAGTTCATCAGGATTCAGCACTAAATCACCAACTAAATTAATAGCGTCATATCTTTTAATATCATCTTTCCTATTTTTGTTTGTAATTACATCAAATGAAAAATCAATACTATTTATAAGGCTTAATTCTTTGTTGTCATATATGAACGGACATATTGTAAAACTTGCCATAGAAAAATTTTGAATCTTGTTAATAGAGACAAATTTCAAATTTTCTTTTGGATATTTTTTACCACTAAAATCACTACTTCTATAAGTTTCAATATACCTTTCTGAGGTTTTATGTACTTTTGTATTATTAACTATATCAATATCTTCAAAAAGTAAAGATTTATTTATATCATATTTAATATTTTGAATGCTTGAATTTTCAGGAATTAGAATATTTATACTCACATATGGTAAAGCGGGTGAGGTTGTATCCGATTTAAAATAAAACTTTCCTTCCTTACTTTTAATTTTATACCCCTTCTCCGTTTTTTTAAAAGTAAAATCCTGTTTATTAAATTTTATATTATAGTTTTTTTGTGCTATTACTACACTACATAATAATAGTGTAGTTACACAAAGAAGTATCTTTTTCATAATTAATTTGTAATAATGAATTTTCCAACTGTTGTTTTATTGCTTTTAGTTTTGATATGATAAATATATACTCCGGTGTTCAATTCATTTTTAATAGTAAAAATAGATTTGTTTTTAACGTTGTAAGACTTTATCAAAATTCCTGATTGATCATAAATATTCAATATTTCAACATCTTCAGTATTGAATTTGAAATTAATGATATTTTTTGAGGGTTGAGGATAAATAATTACTGAATTACTCTCTTCGGTATTCTCAATACTCATAGGGTAATTAACAGGATAATTATATATCAATACATCATCTTTATAAAACTCACATAGTCTATTGGTTCTACTCATATGTTCTATTAGATAGGCGTACATGTGATAAAAGAAACCATTTGTAGAACCAATACCTTTTATAAATTTTATAGAATAAATACGTTTTGAACCTGCATAGACATATTCATAATTTTTACCATCTAATAATTTTTCAAAACCTACTTCTTTTATTTTTAGAGCTTGTGTATTATAATCTTCATGAAATAATTCATAAGATATTACTTTATCTTTCTCAAAATTAAAATCATATACTAAGTATTCCTTTTTATTTTTAGGGTGATAAACATATACTTTTTCATCGGGTGTTTCCCGTATGTAGTAACTTAGATGATTATCACAGTATAAGTTAAAATACTCTTTTCCTTCAATTTCTGTTTTACCTTTTATAGTATATTCTGTAAAAAATAAAATTTGCTCTTTAGGATAAACCTCTATAGTAGCCTCCTTCCATCTCACAGACTCATCAAAAAACTGAGCTTTGGCAGATATGCTTAACAATACTACTGTTATCAGTATTACTATCTTTTTCATGTATTACTTTATTTAGTTATAACCATTCTTTTTGAATCTATGATCTTACTATCCACAATCAAAGTATAAATAAACATTCCCTCATATAATTCCGCTGCATTGACTTCAATTGTATTTTCTCCGGCTTGAAATGAGTTATATAATTTAACCTGTTTTCCTTGTAAATCACATATCATAATTTCAGCTTGAATAAAACTTTTTGGTAAATAACATTTAATTGTTGTTTTTTCTTTAACCGGATTAGGCATATTATTAAAAAGCATAGGAGTACTATTATCATTCACTATCCTATCATTTGAATAATTATCATTTTTTGATTCTCTTGTTTTTATTATATCTCTTTCCTGAGATGCAACTGCTTTTTGTAATATATCAATTTGCTTTTGTTGCTCTTTGACTGCTTCAATAAGAAAAGGTATCAAACCATCATAATTAATAAGCTTAATATCCTTAGAGGAGCTAACAAGATTAGGTATAATCTTTTCAAGTTCTTGCGCTATCAATCCAAATTCTTTATTGTTTGAAGAACCTCTTTTATCTGGAGTATCATTTTTAAAGTTATAAGAGTAAGTATTTAGTTTTAATACCTTATCTAAACAATTATTAAGTGGGGTTATATTTTTTTTTGTTCTTCTATCTGACTGTGTGTAAAATCTTTTGGCGTATAAAGTATTGTAACCTGTATTAGTGTACCAAAAATCAATTCTTCCTGAGCTTGCTCCTATTTCGGTTCCCGGATTATTAGGAATAATTCTTAATGTATGACTACCACCTCTAAACTGTATCGTTCCATCTAGCACAGCCATTGATTTTTCAATTTTCAGTTGACTAAATAAATTAGCACATAAAGTAACTGTAAATAAAAATAGTATTAATTTTTTCATCTGTTTATATTTGTTTTTCATTTGTCAGATGGAACTCCGCATTATAATCATCCTCGTGTGTGTGAATGACCATTCTCATGCTTCGTTTCATCTTATAAATTTTAATAAATATACACCTACTCTATTGAAGCTTTTCGGTATCCGCTTTTCATAAATTGCGCCATAATATCACAAGTATTTTTATAACCTTAAAATACATTTTACATATTACAAAACATGTAAACAAAAACACCTATAAAACGTATATATTTGTGATAATAAAATAGTTGTAGATGTAACAGAAGGTGAAGTTCCAAGACGAACAGATCACACAAATCACAAAAAGAAGAGTATAGTGGTAAAAAGAAAACACATAGTATCAAAAATTTAGTCATAACCATACAAATGGTTTCGTGAATATTAAAGAATTACCCTTAGCTAAAGAAATATTTAGAGAATAAGATTTTAACAAACGCTAAAACAAAAAGTTTGCTAACAGTATATTGTGGTAATAAAGTTGAGATTAAATAAAACTACCTTTCTTCAATAACAAAACTCATATACAAAGTATGTTATTATAGAAAGGTAACTAAATACTGTTAAGCTAACACATGTGCTACACAATTTTCACTCTTACGAATAAAAACCAATTAATGTGTATTTATGTAAAATCAAAACTTATAACCAAGCATAAAGAAATATCTTTTTACTGAAGATGTTAGTCCCTTATGTTCTGACATTCCATTTGCTCCTTCATACCTAATTTCTAAGGATAGTTTATTGTATTTTACTCCTGCGCCAATAATATAGCCCTGTTCGTGTTTTCTAACATGGGTCATAGCTAGATCTTCATCAATTCTATCTTCGCTGTAAAATTTAGATTCTACTCTTTTATAATTTGTTTCATCTACTGAAAATGCATTTGATATACCAGCATTTACATACACAAACATATTACCAACAGGATACTTATAGCGAATCATATTATTAATTCTTATATATGAATAACATATTTTGGTTATTGTGTTGGTATAATTGCTTTCATTCTTATACTCTTTATAGCTACCTGTAAACTTATATGTTGAAAACAATACTTCATTATTAATAGACCACCTTTCATGATTTCTTGGCAATATTACATCAATAAACAAACCAGCAGAAAAATTAACAGATGGATCATATTCAGCTTCAGACAAATACTCAAAAGAGTGTTTACTCGTAAAATTTAGCGAGGTTAATGAAACTCCAGATAATATACCTATTTCTGTTTTAACTTTTTTCTTTTCCTTTTGAAATAAAGCATCAAAAGATGAATTCTGATAATAATACTTAAAAAGTCTTATTAGGCTATTTTTTTTGTATGTAGTATTTCTCAATCTAGATTTGATTTTTTCACAATCATTCAAGTACAAACTCAACTGACTAAGGTATCTATTATTCTCAGCTATCAAACGTTTATTATCACCTCTTTTATAATATCTTTTATAAATTAATAATTCAAATTTATTATTCTGTTCAATATAAAAATATTCCCTTCCATACTGGTTTTTATAGAAAAACAAACTTTTTTCACCTCTAAAAAGAGTTTGAAGAAATACAGTATCAATTTTTAAATTAACTCGGTTATTTTCTTCCAATCTTTCAGTTTTTATAGGAGAGTTTTCAATTTCAACAACCCCTTTCACATAAATATCTCCTCCTACACTAAACTCATTTATATCATTTGTATTTAAGACAATTGGATTATCATCAATACGCATTTTAAATTGAACATATTTAGGATTTACTTCCTTATCTTTATAGTTAATAAACCCCAATAATGTATCGGCACTGCTCTTAATTACATATCCAGAAATATAATTATCCTGAGAAAATGATAATTGAAAGGTTAATAAGCCAATTAACAATAATCCAAATCCTACTAATCTTTTATTTTTACTCATCTTTAAATTTATATTTAATATAATACAACGTTAAATAAACATCCTAGCTAAAAATATATTTATTATTTAATAGATAATTATTCTATTTTAAGTAGTAATAATCATAAAAATGACACGAGGAAAAGTAACTGAATAGCTTTAAAATCAACGGCATATCACCAAAATTAAGTTTTCATAGACAAAAGTCATTTAATGCTTTCCTATATGTAGTATAGCTTTTTATGCTATACTAAGAAAATATAGTATTACGTTTAATTAGATATTAATTACCCTTACAGTGCCAAAACATTTATAACCAAACACATATCGATAAAAAATCTTACAATAATCTATTGATATATAAAATATTACATTACTTAAAACTCATAACAGTTTACATTTGCTAATAATTCAGCAAATGTAAATAAAAATATGTAATTAGTACAATCATTAATTGTTATTATAATAAACCTTCTTCTAAAACTGGAAGATTATATGCTTTTTTTATAAAATACCCCAAATGTTATGCCTAACTTTTGGGGTGCAGTTCAAATTAAAAGGCATTTACTTTATTTACAGTTTAATTTTGGTGGATCATACCAACCAACCGCTCGATCAGTAACAACCCTCTTAAATTTTAGCAAGTTTTTTTTACAAAAAAAGTAATCTACTCCTTTTAGCGATTCATTTAACGTTCCTTTTATCTCAACAATACTATTTACATTTGTTGAATCGATTTGATTATACTCAGACAATACGGAGATTAATCTTAATGTAATAACATCAGTGGAATCATACCAATAAAATAATTTCCCTTCTTGTTCAAGATATCTAGTTGGAAAATTAGAATGACTAGTACCAATTTTGTTATCAGGATCAGGCATTAATTTATCTACAGCCTCAATAATACTTACTGCTAAAACCTTATCATTCACATGTGTAATATTTACTTTAAATACGTCACTTTTTTTACTTAATCTACTCTTTTTTACAAAGTCATAAATGGCATTTTTAACAGCATCATTCTGATCACCATTAGCAATCATTAGATCTTTATATGAAGCACAGCTTCCTAAAATAATAGCCAAAACTAAAATATATATAATAATCTCTTTTCATAGAAAGTCTAATATAATGCAATCATACAGATAGAACCCGCATTTATAAACATTTTCATGCTTGGTTTGATAAAGATTGTTATTATTCTTCAAGATAATATTCAATATCATCCTGCCAATAACTACCTTCAAAAGATTCATGATTCTTACATCTTAAAAAGTACTCTTTAGCAAGTTCTAAATTTTTATCAAAGACTATACCATTATAATATAATAACCCCATGTGATACATTGCTTCAAAAATATTATTCTCTGAAGCTTTCTTAATTAAAGATACTCCTCTATCTGTATTAATCAGATTGCGATAATACACCTCATCACTATTACCAATATTAGAGTACAGAGACATCCCAAAAATAAGAAAACAACCTAATTCTGTCTTAGACACGTCATTATCAATAGTTTTATTTAGAATATCAATATACATTTCTATATCTCCTTTCTTATAATAAAAATCTGCCATACATGATCCAACATGATAAGCTCCTCTACTAAGGGATTTTCTACAAAAATCAATACCCTTCTCAATCAGATGTTTATTCTCTTTTCCTTTTAGACCGATATAATAACATCCCAAAAATTCTTGTGAATACGTATCTCCACTATCACCTAAAGCACAAATAGCAACAAAAGCGCTATCCCGTTTGCTCATATCCATATCATAGTTTGTCCACATATAATACAACTTCTCAAACCGCTTTTTAGCAAGTTCATTATCAGTACTCTGACAACAAACATTAAGACAATTAAGAATTAAACACGTTAAAAGTACTCTCTTCATATCAGTATGTTAGGTTATGCATAGACTCTATAACACTTGTGTGAATATTTACCATTGAAGTTTTGATGTAATAGTATTTGTTTCACCTAAATGAAAACACCCCAAATATCATGTCCAACTTTTGAGGTACTATTCAATTTTCAGGATTCCTTATTATCTTCTTACACGAGTTAGTTATTATTTATGTTTCAGGTATTTATTAAGTAATATTTTAACAAAAAACAACACTACCCATATTATTGCACAATAAAGCAAAAGTGTAATTAATTGTCCAACAATAAAAAACACTTTATTCTGTCCTAAGGCTAAATACATAAATGAGCCTAAATAGTGGAATACTCCAAATATATTTATAACATCTAGATAACAATGTCCTTCACCACCACCACAGATTGATAATGCAATCCAAGTTCTAATACTAAATCTGTTAAAGAAATCAAATGTACCAACAATAATTCCTATTAAAACAATGCTATATAAGATTGTCTCTGCCTTAAAAATCCTCTTCATAATTGCTATTCATTTTTACCCTTCTCGTTTTCTTGAAGTTGTGTTGTTTTTGGTTCTATTTTTGAGGCATAATCTTTACCTTTATTTCTTTTCTCAATTTTACTTTGTTTCGAGTTTGGCATTTCATTCCAAGCCCATATTCCTTCACCATTCTCCAATTTCTTTCCTTCCGTATCTTTAGCTTCATTTAAAACAGCAGTGGGAACGTCTGAACAATCACTCTGAGTCAAAACATAATCTTCTCTAGCTGCAAAAAAACCAGCTCTTAAAGCTTTAACATTTGTTTTATCATCAGTATCAATAAAAAAAGCTCTATCATAACGCTGTATCTTATTACCATCTTTATCTAATTTGAAAACCATATTCTCATTCTCTCCACCTCCAACATTCGAGTGATTACTACCATCAACTGTTTCAAAATTATGTGACTATTTTTAAATGCATCCAATGTTTTAAAGAACTTTGCAGTATATCTGCTAGGTCCTCTTGAATCTTCGCTTTTGGCTGCGCCATCTTTTGATATATAAACCCATCCACCTTTATTATTTCCTATTAATACAGCTTGATGACCGACTCCTCCAGCTCCATTAGAATTACCTAATACGATAACATCTTTTCCATCTGGATCAATTACTCTAATTGGATTATTTAAGCAAAACACATATGGTGAAACAAATGGATATTTTTCCGATTTAGGATCCATATTAAACCACCTACCCAACTCCTTATCCAGTTGGCGTGCTCCAAAATCCAAAAGTCCGGTCTCCTCTTGAAGCTCTTTACCATTATAAAGATATTTATTGGTTGATGATCCTGATTGTGCAAATGTAAGACCAAATGGATAGTAGTTGTTGGTTTGGGTAACAATATTATTCTCGTTTACTGCAACACGTGTATTGCCCAAATGATCTTTTAGATGAAACTCATAGTTTGAATATTTTATGGTTGCATTTATATTTAACAAACCACCTGAACAGATCATATATTCAAGTTTATCATCGGTATATACAAAGTTACCAAGGTATATTTTTGTTTTACCACTTAACTTGTATATCAGTTATCTCATTCATAATAAAAAGGTGTTAACCTATTTCTTACAAAAAAGCTTGCTTCTTCATTATCTCTTGTTGATTCATGAAGACTATTAATCGTTTTTCTACCTTCAAACCTCCTTTACTCGTACTCACTGTAATTTTATGTAAACCTCCCCGAACTCTAACCTTTTCTATTTTATATCCATATGGATTGTATTGGATATTTTCTTTTTCAAGTATTGTTTCTCCGTCTATCTTTAATGTGATATCTACATCACTAGAAGGGTTGGCAATTCCAACATAAACAGTAATCTCTCTATTAATAAAAAAAGTAAATATAAAAACCAACAATATAATACCTATAAACATATATTTATTTCTGCTCATCTTCTTCTAATTTTTTCGTGTTTTTAACCCTACACTACTTACATGTGTTTTTTCATATTGCACTTTAGCTCGATTGTAATAATGCAAATAAGGATAAGGACTTTTTTTCCCTGTAAATGGATTTGTATAGGTATTGGGTTCTAAGTTAACTTTAGCCTTGAGCATCCTTAACCTTTGTTTAGAGGTTACATTAGTACCACTACCACCTTGAACCATTAAATTCCATTTCTTCATTAGTATGTTTTAAACCTGTCGCATGCCAAACTCATGAATAAACGTGCGAGTGTTAGACCAACCAGGAGAATACCAACTGTTCGTTGGGTAATCTCCAGAATACAAATGAATAACCTTTCCTTATATTGATTGGTTAATTCAGTATTTCATAAATATACCTCAATAATCACTTACCGGAACTGTTTTAACTATCTTCCATTTATTGTCATATCTTTTTAATAAAACAAATACATCAGAATAACCTCCTCTGCATTGTGCTAAATAGAAACATGCACACTCTCCGTCATTGGAGTATATAATATTACTAATAAACAGAACAGCTCTATCAGATGGTTTAAAGTATTTAACTCTTTTATCTGTTATTGTTCTAAAATAATATCCACAATCTGGATTAACCTTTTTTATATCTAACTCTACTCTATCTTCGCATCTGTCTATAAATTCGTCTAAAATAGTCCGGTAATTTATGTTGTTCCGAAAAATGGTATCTCTTCTTAAATTATCAAAGTCACTTTTTGCCATTCCCTTAGGTAAAGCGTAGTAGTTGTTTAGAAATATCACTCTCATAGAGTCTTTTAACAACCTTCTCTCTTTTATATAAACATCATAATTAAAATTAGAATTAACAGAGTCCTTATAAAAGGATGATATTGTTTCATACATATACTCATCGCCAGTAAGTTCACAAATTACATCATTCAAAACCCTGTAGTTTTCTGTTTGACCAGAACAGCTATTAATAGATATAACAATAACTAATAGATATATTACTTTTCTCACCATAATCTTAATATTTAATATTAATTCTTATACTTAAAAGAATTATTGACTATTGTTCTTTTGGGTTCTCCTGTTTTTAATATCTTATGAATATGATAAATGGCTGGGAGTCCGACTTCCCTAAAAAAAGACCCTGATTTTCTTGCAGTTACATGTTCTTTATATGAATTATATATTTGTGTTTGTCCTTTTTTAACTCTAATCATATCATTTATTCCATGAATAACAAACTCATGTACAATCGTACCAGCTCTGTTTGCTTCATATTTTGCTTTTGCTCTACGAATATCTTCCTTTGAGGTTTTTCCATATTTGTAATTTATTTTTGCTGATTCGTAGCCTTCTGCAACATCATTTACATTCGAGTTCAAATCAGTATTAAGTTTAACGACACCTTCTGTTCTACCATCATCTTTGTTTCGAATTCCCCAAGAACCATTTTTCCCCACTTCCCAAAAGATTTACACTCAAAAGTCAGATCCATGCCAACATTATGCATTTTTCCATTATTATCAAATTCAAGTCCTATTTCTTCTATTTTTTGTCCTTTCTCAGCAAACCATGACAATACTTTTTTCCCAAGATCGGTTTGTGCAAATGCAAGAAATGCATTAGCTAATTCCTCATTATTATATTTACCATTCTTATTCTTCCCTAAGATATGACTCAAATCTATTCTTTGTCCATCAGGATCAATATAAATAATAGGGTTATTTGCAACATAGTTATATAATGAAATTTCAACATAATCCTCGGCTAAAGGATCTGGATTAAACCACCTACCCAACTCCTTATCCAGTTGAAGCGCTCCAAAGTCGATAAATCCAGTCTCCTCTTGTAGCTCTTTACCATTGTATAGATATTTGTTCGTAGAAGAACCAGACTGTGCAAATGTCAGACCAAACGGGTAATAGTTGTTTTCCTGTGTAATATCATTTGTTTCGTTTACTGCCACTCTGGTGTTACCTAAATGATCCTTAAGATGAAACTCATAGTTTGTTGTTGAGCCGTTTATATTCAGTAAACCCTCTGAACAGATCATATATTCTAGTTTATCATCGGTATATACAAAGTTACCAAGGTAGTATTTTGTTTTACCTTTTAACTTGTTTGCCAGTTTACGTCCGGTAACATCATAGATATAATTTATCTTATTTGCACCTTTGGTTATGGAGTATGGCAGATTAAGGTTATTGTACTTTATATCTGATAAACCTTTGTTTGGATCAACAATCATATTTCCATTGGCATCGTAGATATAGTTTCCTGAACCTTGCTTAAAGCCCAATGTATTATTCCAGTTAACAACTACTGTTTCTAATATTATTACATAGCTCACCCACCTATATTAATTAGATTGGGTGAGCAATATAAAGTTTTCCATTACAGAACAGTAGGTATATTATACTTTCTTTCTCTTTGTATTGTTAATTTTTATTCTAAATAGTGACAATAAATAAATAACAACTATTGCTATGTAAATAATTGTATAATTATATTCTTTAATATATAGATACCAAATAGTAAGATAAGTTATAGATATTAATATGCTATCTAATCCTATTATTCTGATTAATATTTCCTTTTCTCTACCTTTAAAGGTAATTATATTATTAGAAGTAAATCTCATTTTAATATTTAAAACAGAAACCGTTACCAATAGGATACTAAAAAAAACAGTTATATACTCTACAATCTCTTTTGAAATAATATCTTCCACTAATATTTGTAAAGGAAGAAACAGTACTACATACATATAGCTCAATATATTGAAAATCTTCATAATCTATCTTATTTTTTTTGAAGTTGTTTTTAAGGTTGTACTTCTTCCTTTATTATCTCCATATGAATTAAGCAGTCTAACTCCAACATACGTAGTTTCAAATATATAAGGCAATGCTTTAAATGGTCCAGGCAGACTCTCTTTCGACAACGTAGATATCAAACCTGTTATTCCTGTAAAAACACCAGAAGAAATATCTGCTATCTCATTAATTTCGGATCTTCCTTTGTACAAATTCCAGTCTTTGCTTCCATCCTCAACTAATTTTTTAAGATCAGTAACATAACCACCATGATCATCTCTCAGTAGAGCATTTTTACCAAGATTCCTTTCTCCATCAGCTCCTGTTATATTTGTTTTTGTCTCTCCAACTTGACTATACCTATTCTTAGACGAAGGATCCAAATCAAATTTTTCTTCGGTAGAAGAAATTGACTCTGTTGAATTTGTCATAACTTCGCCATCTTCCTTATAAACAGTTGTCTTTGTTGTCTTATTGACCGTTGATATAGTCATAATACCATCATCGCTATAAGAAACATCAATATGTTTTACTGTTGAAGTTACAGTATGACTACCATCTTCATTATATCTATATGTATGAGTAGTATTCATTGTTTTACCTTCCTCTGGTAATCCTGAATTCATCCCCATATAATCAATAAATTTGATTGGATTATTATCAGCATAAACATATGTAGATTGATAACTAAATTTCTCTGCTAATGGATCTAAACTGAAAAACCTCCCCAGTTCCGGTGTATACATTCTGGCTCCATAATCCAATAAACTTACGTCCGTTAAATCATAGTTAAAAAAATTGCCTGTTGAGCTCTGAGTATATGATAATTGATTCATTGCACTGCTAATGTATATATTTTTTCTTTTCAGTTGAACCTCAGTTGAAAGAAAAAGA
>NZ_JAOARO010000094.1 GCF_025211055.1 Vallitalea sp.
ACCTAATGATTGCAAAGTACCTATCAAAAAATAATACCATCAGAGCCTCTACTTATATAACAACTATAGGTGAGGCTTTGTTATTTATTATACCAGATAGAGATTAGCATTAGTATGTGTGCAAGGTTTGACGCTTACATAAAATCAGCATATTCGTTCATAGAAACCTCCTAAAATACGTATATTTAAGAGGCTTCGCCACATTTTTCTAATGATTTGACAAGTATTTTTTAAAAATCGTTGCCGAAAAAAAAGCCTTGTTCTATTTTAAGAACAAAACTCTTTATGCTTTTCTTGACTAAATGACATTAAAAGAGTTTTCCCTCTTTTTCCTTTATCGCCCTTTAGGCGACTAACCCCATAATGACAATCATATCACTCCGTTAATACTACTAAGCATTACCCAAAACATAAGAGTATTATGCCCAAGAAGATAAGTTAACCATCTATGACTACTTATTATACGTATGGCTATCTCATTAATTCTCTTTAAAATTTTTTTTGGTCATAAAAGGGGGGAGAATTTTATTATATTTACAATATTTATCATCAATTATTTCAAATCATATTTGATTATAATCATATACAAAAATAGTTGGAATTTTATAATATTAGTGACTTTTATTTAAAAATATAGTATATTATTTTTAATGAATTACATAAATATCTTCTAGGTATACATTTTAAAAATACTTAAAAACAACTAAAATCATGCATAAAAATAATACATAAATAAATCTTAAGAAATGAGGATGATGAAATATGAAAAAACACTGTAGGATAGTAGCAATTTTTATGCTTAGTATTTTAGTTTTACAAGTGTATGTATATGCAGAAACGGAATATGCATACTCATTAGGACATGATTTTGGGAAAGATTCATGTTGGACGAGAGATTACGAAGGTGATTTCACAATGAATGTTGATTATGCTAATGCAGTATATGGGATGATGGGATATACATCATATAAATCATATAATCCCACTTATACATATGTTAGAGGAGATAATCCAGCGGGTGATGATAGACTAGGTAGTGCAATTGTCTTTATTAATGGACATGCATGTTATAATAGAATTATATTAGGAGATACTGTTGATGATGAAGAACATAAATGTGGTGTACATAAAGACAAAGATTATAAATCATCTAGTAGCGGATATACATATGCAGGATTGGACGGACGAGATTTACGCAAAACAAAGTTAATTTCATTTGTTGGGTGCAAAACCGCAACTAAATCAGATAACTTATGCACAGCAGCTAAAGCGGCAGGAGCAACTACAGTAATAGGCTTCAATGGCTATATTCATTCAAGAAATACAGGAGGTCCCTATTGGCTACGATGTTTTCATAATGCACTTTATAATGGTTCTAGTATAAAAGAAGCTGCTAATTTAGCATCAATTGCTTCTCCTGAATCGGATTTGGGAACAAATATTGTTATTATTGGTGATGAAAATCTTATTTTACACGCCACTACATCAAAGAAATCAAGTGGAAATATTATGATGAAATTACAAGATACAATAATGAACTCTAAAACAACTGACTCTAAAATAAACTATGATGTTAATAATTTGAAATCTATAGATGGAAAAATTAATATCAATACACGAAATAACTTTCAGTTGGATAAAAAATATATATTAAATACCATAGGTAAAGTTACAGTTGATTCTGATTTGGGAAAATATAAGTTAATTTGTAACGAATATCAAGAAGGGCAAGGCAATGGTTTGATTAAAATAACATACTATATTGATGATATAAAAACATCAGATCGAACGATTGTCATAGTTGATGGTAATAAATTACAATATTCTTCAAATAAACTAGGATTTGAGTATAAAAAAGCAGTTAATGAAAACGATATTATAATAAGAAGAAATAAGTTTTTAGAGAACGTTGATGTAATAGACTTAAGTAATAAAATGAATGAACTGTACGTAGGTGCTAAAGTTCTTGAAGAAATTAATGAGTTTTATTACGATTACTCTACTAATAAACTATACTATGTTATCAACAAAGTTTTCTCATATCCAAATTCAGAAGGCATGGAATTTATTGAAACTCATAAGATTGAAGTGAATGAATAAAAAAATAAGAGGCTTCATTATAGCAACTATAATCTTAGTAAGTGGTATATGAGCATGCTTCAGGTATAGAACTAAGACATTATATTTGTCTATACAATTAATTTAATTATTAATATCAAATGTAGGAATTTATTCTGTTACGGTGAAGAGAAGAGGCTTTAAATTATTCGAAATGTACAAGGAGTGTAATAAAAATAGAACAAATTTAATTGGCATATAGTAATATTAAGCTACTATAATTGGTAATAACATACCCAATCATAGTAGCTTATTCACACATCTACTATTCCTTAAAATCACTCTTAACAGGCAACCAGTGATCGATATTATAAATAATTTTTGGAATAATAAAAAAATTAATTACCTCAATTCCTTCTGTTTGAGGGAGGGTAAAATTAATAAAGTCATGCATTTCTTCATTGTCCAAAAACCTTGTTTCAATAGCAAGATTAGCTTTGCCCCAACCAGATGCAATATAACATACATTGGGATTCTTCTTACAAGACTCTACAAACTCGTCATAGATTTCCTCATCTACTTTTAGATTAATGTCTGCAATAGAATGGTAACCAAACATGCTTGGATCAACTATTGTGGCAATCCTTATGGCTTTCGTCTCAACAAGGTGTGCGATTCTTCTTCTTACAGTTCTTTCATTCACGTTAATAACTTTTGCAATATGTGATGCGGAAGCTCTAGCGTCTTTTGATAATTCTTTAATAATCTTATAATCTATCTGATCAAAAGATTTTATTTTCTTAGCCATACATAATTCTCCTAACATGTTACATAATATAAATAACAGTATTATAGCATCAATATAACTATTTTGCAATAGCCGTACACTGTATCGCTCAACCAAATGTCCGATAAGGTCATAGATAATGCTGTAAAAAGATAATTAATAGTAAAAAATGGACAAAATAATGTTGACATACTAATGGTGCATATGTATAATAAAGACATAGAAACGTTTTGCTTCCCCATTTAGACTTGCAAGTTTTAACGAAATAGGTATAGGGACATAAGAAAAACTTAGCTATTATAACTTGGCTTTATACTGAATCTAAAAGGGATAGTGTAAAATGGTTACAAAAATAGTGAAAGGATAAAATACTATGGACTTTGATAACCTTATCCCACTTATTATTATTACACTTTTTATTATTGGTATAATTTCAGTAGGAAAGATTGCTAGTAAGAAAGTAAAGAATTCAGATGATTATCTAATAGCAGGTAGGGGTGCACCTCTAATGCTCATTGTAGGAACACTTTTTGCCACATTTTGGGGTGGAGGCACTATTATAGGTGCCACTGGTGCTGCATATAATAATGGTATCTTTGGTGTGGTTGAAGATCCATTTGCAGCTGGACTTGCCCTGATACTTATTGGTCTTTTCTTCGTAAAGATTCTAAGAAGGCTGAAAATTAGGTCTATTGGAGAACTTTACACCTATAGATTTGGAAAGACTACGGGATATTTAGCTTCATCACTTATGATACCAACTTATATTATTTGGACATCAGTACAATTATTGGCCATTGGGAAAGTACTTAATATACTATTTGATATTAACTTAATCTTTGGTTTTTTGATAGCAACGATTGTTGTTGTAACCTTTACCTATATGGGTGGACTTATAGCCGTTGTTTGGACTGATGCCATACAGATGATTATAATTTTTATTGGACTTATAAGCATACTGATAGTTGGTCTTAATGTAGCAGGAGGTATGTCAAATGTTATTGCTCATACTCCAGAAAATTACTGGAACATACTTCCAAGAGAAAAAAGTCTTACATCATGGATTAGCTATATTGCTATGTGGATAGGTATGAGTCTTGGGAATATTCCAAGTCCAGATATTGCTCAGAGAGCATTTATGGCAAAAGATGAAAAAACTGCAAAAAAAGGAATGATAATCGCAGGAGGATTATATTGGACAATTGGATTTATCCCAATATTTATTGCCCTTATTGGTATTACTTTAGTTTCTAATGGTACCTTAGATGGTAGCCTTTTTGTAAATGATGCAGAGCTACTTATTCCATTTTTAGCAAAAAAACTTTTAGGCCCTGTTGGTCTTGGTGTTTTTGTAGCATCACTGTTAGGAGCTATTCTATCAAGTGCAAGCACCTCGCTTTTTGCAACAGCAGTTCTTTTTTCCAATGATATATATCGACCATTATTCATGAAAAAAGATGACAGTAATTCAAAAAGTAGAGACAAAAGAATGTTAATAGCAACAAAAATATTCGTTATAATCGTAGGTGTATTATCTGCTATATGTGGACTTGCTAGTACTAATATATATGATTTAACTATATTTGCATTTACTTTACAATTTGGTGTTTTGTTCTTCCCATTTGTTTTTGCATTAAAAGCAAAGTGGGTGAACACATATGGAATTATTGCCGGTATGATTGGTGGTCTTTTGGTGAATCTAATTGGATGTATTTCTCAATTAACGATTATACCTGAACCATGGGAATTCTACACTTTGGTACCTGCACTGATTAACCTGATTTTAATAATTATTGTTTCTTACTGTACAAAAAATAAGAATAATGCTAGAGATTTAGAAGAAATATATATATGTAAGCAATAATGAATTAGATTCTATTAATTATAGAATAATAATTCAAAATATATAAATATAATTAAAAAATAATACTAAATATTACACTAAAGGAGAATTATTATGAAATTACCAAGCTCAAGTGCAACTAATTTAAACAAAGAAAATATGAAACACATGATATCAATGAAAGATTTCACAACTAAAGAAATGGATGACATGATGGAGCTTATGGCATTGTTAAAAGACGCAAGAAAAGATCATGCAATTCCTAAGCTTTTTGAAGATAAATCAGTTGGTATGATATTTGAAGCTGGCTCAACAAGAACAAGAGTTTCTTTTGAAGTTGCAGCGACACTTCTTGGTGGACATGGATTATTCTTATCACCTAGAGATATCCATCTTGGAGCAAAAGAGTCTATTGACGATACAGCAAGAGTATTATCAAGAATGTGTGATATAGTAATGGCTCGTACAAACGATCCTGAAACAGTTGATGCATTATGCAAAATGTCAACAGTGCCAGTTATCAACGGTCTAGATACAAGATTCCATCCAACTCAAATGCTTGCAGACCTATTTACTATAAAAGAGCATATTACAGATGGTAGAAAATTATCTGATTTAACATTAGCATTCATGGGTGACGCTACAGATGTTTGCCGTTCATTATTATTAACTTGTACTAAATATGGTATGAACTTTAAACAAATTGGTCCTGTAAAATATCAAATGGAACAAGAATGGCTTGATTTAGCAGATGAATACTGTAAAGAATCAGGAGCATCATATGAAATAACAGATGATGTTGAAAAAATTAGAGAATGTGATGTAGTTTACGGAGATAGTTTCTACTGGGTAACTCAATTAGATGAAAAAGAAGAAAGATTAAATGCATTTATGCCAGATTATGTAATTACTGAAGAATTAATGAGCAAAGCAAAGCCAGGAGCTATGTTACTTCATTGTTTACCAGCTAACGATAAAGAAGAGGTAACTAGAGAAGCGTTAGAAGGAGAATATTGTGTTGCTTTTGATGAAGCGGAAAATAGATTGACAGCACAGATGGCTATACTTGTATACTTTACTCATAAATATATGAAAACTCCAAGTGAAGAAGTTAAAAAGATACACGCTGATAAAATAAATGATTTTTTAGGTAAACTATAAAATTACAGCCAACGATAATTTAGATATTGGAGGATAAAGTATGTCAAATAAAATTAAAAATAGTACACCAAAAAAAGATGGTTATAGAATGCCAGGTGAATTTGAAGCACACAAAGGTTGTTGGATGATTTGGCCTGAGAGAACTGACAACTGGAGATTAGGTGCTAAGCCAGCACAAAAAGCATTTGTAGAAGTAGCAGAAACAATTGCTAGATACGAAGAAGTAACAATGTGTGTTTCAGAGAGACAATACGAAGCAGCAAGAGAAGCCCTAAGTAGCAATGTACGTGTAGTAGAAATGTCTAATGATGATTCATGGATGAGAGATGTTGGACCTACATTTGTGGTAAATGATGCTTTAGATGTTCGTGGTGTAGATTGGCGTTTTAATGCTTGGGGAGGATTAGTAGATGGTCTTTACTTCCCTTGGGATAAAGATGACAAAGTAGCTAGAAAAGTTTGTGAAATTGAAAACATAGATTACTATTCATTAGAAGATTTTATATTAGAAGGTGGTTCAATTCATTCTGATGGTGATGGAACAGCAATTGTAACAGAGGCGTGTCTACTTGATGAAAGTAGAAATCCTCATATGTCAAAAGAAGAAATAGAAAATACATTAAAAGAATATATGGGCGTAGACAAAGTATTATGGCTTCCAAATGGTATTTATCTTGATGAGACTAATGAACATGTAGATAATATTGTTCATTACTGTGCACCAGGAGTATTAGCTCTTGGTTGGACAGATGATGAAAATGATCCACAATACCCACTTTCAAAAGCAGCTTTTGATTATTTATCTAATGAAACAGATGCTAAAGGAAGAAAGATTACAATTCATAAGTTGCACATTCCAAGAGAAGTATTAATCACTAAGGAAGAAAGTGAAGGAGTAGATGCTGTAGATGGTACTCTACCAAGAAATGAAGGAGATAGACAAGCTGCCTCTTATGCAAATTTTTATATCGCTAATAAAGCTGTAATTTTACCTTTATTTGGTGATGATATTTATGATAAAAAAGCTATTGAAACTTTAAGTGATGTATTTCCTAATAGAGAAATTGTTGGGATTTATGCAAGGGAGATAATACTCGGTGGAGGAAATATTCATTGTATTACTCAACAACAACCTTTAGGGCAAAAAAATAAATAAAATCATATCCTAAAAGTAAAGGAGAGGTAACATGGAACAAAAAAAAGTAAGTTTGTTTAAAATGGTTTCATTTACAGTGTGTGGTATAGTTGTATTGGATACATTTGTAGCACCAGCTGCTATGGGTGTATCATCTATAACAGTTTGGCTTCTAACAGCACTTTTATTCTTTATACCTTATGGTTTAATTAACGCAGAGTTAGGTGCGGCATATCCAGAAGATGGTGGTATATACGCATGGGTTAAAAGAGCATTTGGTGAATTGCAAGCAACTTTAGTAGCTTGGTTCTATTGGGTAAACGTAGCTTTTTGGATGCCAGCAGTATTCATAGCATTTAGTACGTGGTTTGCATTGGCTTTTGCACCTAATATGAGTATGTGGGCTTCTGGAGGTATAGCTATAATAATGTGTTGGGTAGTAGTTTATATCGGTATTAGAGGAGTTGACCTTAGTATTACGGTTACTAATATCGCAGCTATCTTAAAAGTTAGTTTATTGGTTGTATTTGGTTTATTAGGAGTTGTATATGGTATTCAAAATGGTTTTGCTAATGACTTCTCTTTATCAAGTTTTGCATTGACATTTGACTTTGATACTATTGCATTTAGTTCAGCTATTGTTTATAACCTTTTAGGTTTTGAGCTGATTAGCTCCATTGCATCAGAGATTGATAATCCTGGAAAGAATATTCCAAAGATGACTGTTTTAGCAGGTATACTTATTGCAGCTCTTTACATTATTGGTACATTTGGTGTGTTAGTTGCTATCCCAGCAGATGCAATTGATCCACTTGATGGTTTCTTAATTGCAATAAGAGAACTTTGTAGCGTATTTGGAGGAGCACAAACAGCAGTATTTAATGTTATTATTGTTATAGCACTTTTTACTCTTGTATCCAATATGATATCTTGGACATTAGGTGGAGTTGAAGTTCTTGATGAAGCAGAATTTACTAAGAAGACAAAAGTTCTTGGACATAGAAATGCTAAGTACAATACTCCAGATTATTCATATATATTAATGGGTGTTATTTCAACTGTATTAATATTATTTAACTTTGCGCTTAGCGGAAGTGCTAATGATGCTTTTTGGACTATTTTATCATTTAGCTTCTTAGTATTTTTCTTGCCTTATCTATGGTTGTTCCCAGCGGCAGTTAAACTAAGAAATAAGGATGCAGATACACCTAGACCATATAAAGTTCCATTTGGCAAATTTGGACTTTACTTTGCAAGTACTATTGGATTTTTATTTATTGCAGTTGGTATTATTCTATTATTTGTAACAGGTGAAGGATGGGATCCTCTATATCACCTTACATTGATTATTGGAACAAGTATTACAACACTATATGGTTTGATCCTATATAGAAAAAGTAAAAGATAGAAATAAATGATATGCTAAAAAGGGGCTGTCAGATAATACATTTTAATGCTAGTATATCTTCCTCTATATTAACATAAAAAATGTATTATACGATAGCCTCTTTTAAGTTCTTATTTTATATAATCGAATCGACATAACAAAGCAGTAATATATAAAGGAGAATAAAAATGTCTTATAAAAATGCACTACACAGAATTGTAATTGCTCTTGGTGGAAATGCTTTAGGAAAAAATCCAAAAGAGCAAGAAGAAAAAGTAGCTATTGCATCAAAAGCATTAGTCAATCTAATAGCTCAAGGAAATGAAATCATTATTTGTCATGGTAATGGACCACAAGTTGGTATGATTAACTTAGCTTTTGAAGAAGCTTCAAAGAATAACGATAAAATAGTTCCATTTGAACTTCCTGAATGTACAGCTATGAGCCAAGGGTACATTGGCTATCATCTACAAAAAGGAATAAAAAAAGAGCTTCTAAAACAAGGAATGCCTTGGCATGTGGCTACTGTAATAACTCAAATAGGAGTAGATAAAGAAGATGAAGCATTCAAAAATCCAACTAAACCTATAGGAAGTTATTATACAGAAGAAGAAGCTAATAAGCTTATGGAAGCTAATGAAGGACTAGTTATCAAAGATGATGCAGGTAGAGGTTATAGAAGAATGGTTCCATCACCAAAACCTAAAACAATTATCGAAAAAGATTCTATCGTTAATATGTTAGATAATGAATTTATAGTCATAGCTTGCGGTGGCGGTGGTGTTCCAGTAGTTGAAGATGAAAATGGAGATTACGTGGGAGTTCCAGCAGTAATAGACAAAGATTTCGCATCTGCAAAGCTTGCAGAAGTTGTTGATGCAGATTTTCTTTTTATTTTAACAGCAGTAGATAGAGTGTCTATTAACTGGGGTAAACCTGACCAAAAAGATCTAGAGGATATATCAGTTGAAGAAGCAGAAAAATATTGTGCTGAAGGACATTTTGCACCAGGTAGTATGCTACCAAAAGTTCAGGCAGCTATTGATTTTGTTAAGAGTGGAGAAGGAAGACGTGCAGTTATCGCTTCTTTAGAGAAAGCACCTCTTGTTATAAAGGGTGAAAGCGGTACAATTATTCATAGTTAGATAAAAGAAATAGAAAGCGTAGTAGTGTCCATCATAATTACTACGCTTTTTATTTTTATAGACAGTTTTAGAAAGCCTATATTTAGAATTTATTTCGACTTAACCTCAGTCCACTTATCATTATACATCTTAGTAATTGTTGGTCCTAGATCAATAAACACTTCACATCTTTTTAATACTTCCTCTGGAGGATATGAAGCTTTGTTGTTTAATAACTCTTTTGGTAACAATTTTTTTGCACCAACATGAGGTGTAGAATAACCAATATAATTAACATTAGCAAGAGCAATATCTTCTCTACACAAAAAGTTTAAGAACATTTCAGCTTCTTTTTTATGCTTTGAAGTTTTTGGGATACACATTGCATCAAACCATAGATTACTTCCTTCTTTTGGAATAATATACTTAAGTGATTCATTTAGTTTGCTTGTAACAATAGCATCACCTGAGTATATAACAGCTAAAGCAGCTTCATTACCAACCATTTTGTCTTTAACTTGATCATTAACATATCCATTCACAAGAGGTTTTTGCTTAATTAATAGTTGCTTTGCCTCCTCAAGTTCTGTTTCACTTATAGAATTAAGTGAGTAATTAAGCTTTTTAAGAGCAACTGCAAAAGCATCTCTCACACTATCTTGCATAACAATTGATTGATTATACTTTTCATTCCACAGAATATCCCAACTATCAACTGTTTCATCAACCATATCTTTATTATATAGAATGCCTACAGTTCCCCACATATAAGGAATAGAATATTCGTTAGTGGAATCATATGCAAGATTTTTGAATTTATCATCAATGTATTCATAATTAGGTACATTATCAAAATCAATTTTTAACAGAATATCTTCTTCAATTAGTTTTTGAATCATATAATCAGATGGGATAAGAACATCATAAGCTGTACCCCCGGATTTTAACTTAGCATACATACCTTCATTAGAATCAAATAGATTATAACTAATTTTAATACCTGTTTCATCTGTAAATGTTTTAAAAATAGATTCATCAATGTAATCACCCCAATTATATATATTAAGTGTAACTGTGTCATCTTTTTTGCACGCTGTAAATAAAGAAATAGCAGTTATAAATACTAATATTAAAGAAATTATTCTTTTCATTTTTTTCCTCCTTGATTTATCCAAATATTATAGACTAATATAGTCATTTTTCTTGCTGGGTTTAGTCCTTTTGTTTATTATAAGTAATAGAACCAATATACTAACAAACATAAGTGTGGAAAGTGCATTAATCTCCGGTCTTACACCACGTTTAGTCATCGTATAGATAGTCATAGATAAGTTAGATACACCGTTACCAGTTGTAAAATAACTAATGACAAAATCATCTAATGATAATGTAAAAGCTAATAAGAAGCCTGTTATAACTCCTGACATAATTTCAGGTAATATAACCTTTACTATAGCGTACATCTTAGTAGCACCAAGATCAAGAGCGGCTTCATAAGTATGTTTGTTAAGTTGCTTAATCTTAGGCAATACACAGAGTATAACATAAGGAATATTAAAAGTTATATGTGCCAATAACATAGTAGTAAAACCAAGTCTTAGACGAACAAAAATAAATAATAACATTAAGGAAATACCAGTGACAATATCTGGGTTTAGTACTGGAATGTAAGTCAGATTCATAACTATTCTTTTATAAAAAGTTTTCATATGACTAATACCAAGAGCCGCAAGTGTACCTATTATTGTAGCAATTAAAGCAGATAATAGAGCCACTAATAATGTATAATAAAGAGCGGTTGAAATAGAAGGATTACTTAACATACTCTCATACCATCTAAGTGAAAACCCACCCCATTTTGAACGTAATTTGGATTTATTAAATGAATAAATAATTAAAGTAATTATAGGAGTATATAAAAATGCAAATATAATAAATAGATATAATTTTTCTATAGATCTTTTTAACATAGAGAGACCTCCTTATCATCATTTTCGAATCTAGATAAGACAGCCATAGTTATTAATATTATAACCATTAATATCAATGATAATGATGAGCCAAAATGCCAATCATAATTCGCCAAAAATTGATTTTCAATCATATTACCTATAAGATTGATCTTTCCTCCACCTAACAAGTTTGGAATAACGAATGAAGTAACAGCTGGCATAAATACCATTGATATACCACTTATAACACCAGGAATACTTAGAGGTAAAGTCACTTTCAAAAATGCAACTAAAGAGTTTGCTCCAAGGTCAGAAGCAGCTTCAAGTAATGAAACATCAATTTTGATAAGAGTGTTATAAATAGGTAGAATCATAAATGGTAAAAAATTATAAACCATTCCTAGGACAATAGCATAGGAAGTACTCATAATATTAAGTGTTGGTAAATTAATAAATCTAAGTACAGTATTAAGTAAGCCATTGTTGATTTCAAGTATAGAAATCCAAGCATAAGTTCTAAGTAAAAAATTCATCCACATAGGTAATATAAAAACGAAAATCATTGTACTTGTGCTAGTGGATTTCTTAGCAAAAATTAGAGCTAGTGGGTAAGCTAGTATAAGACATATAATTGTACTAATCCCTGCTAGCTTAATTGAACGCCACATTGCTTTTATATATATAGGCTCAACTACTTTTGTAATATTATTCATTGAAAAAGTGACTCCATTAGGAGAAGGAACAGATAACCCATAATATAAAAGCATACCAAGTGGAACTATATTAAAAATAACTATCCACAGGAGATATGGAGTAGATATAAAACTCTTTTTCATATTAGAATCATTCCTTTCCCATTTTTTTCATAATGTGAATATTAAATGGTATCACATTAATACCAACCTTACTGCCCACATCTATAGTTTTCGTATTGTGTACCATCCAATTATATCCATTAGAATAGATATTCATTTCATAATAGACTCCCTTAAATATTGAAGATGTTATTTTACCAGTAAATAAACCTTCTTCAATAGAAACAACTTCAACATCCTCTGGTCGAATAACTATATCAACAGGTTCATTAGCCCCAAATCCTTTATCAACACAGGGGATATTTTTATTAAAGAAATTTACTAAACAATCTTTTCGCATAATACCTTCTATAATATTACTCTCTCCAATAAAATTTGCAACGAAAGCATTAGAAGGTTCGTTATAAATATTCTCAGGTGAACCTATTTGCTGAATTAAGCCATTATTCATTACTACAACTGTATCTGACATAGTAAGAGCCTCTTCTTGGTCGTGGGTTACATATATAAAAGTAATACCTAATTCTCGTTGAATTCTTTTTAATTCATATTGCATATCTTTACGTAGTTTTAAGTCAAGTGCTCCAAGAGGCTCATCTAATAAAAGTACCTTAGGCTCATTTGCTATGGCACGAGCAATTGCTATTCTTTGCTGCTGACCACCGCTTAAGGATTGAATAGTTCTATTCTCAAATCCTTTTAGGTTAACAAGTTCAAGAACCGAACCTACCTTAGATCTTATATCATTTTTACACATTTTTTTTATTTTTAATCCAAAAGCAATATTATCATACACATTAAGATGTGAAAAAAGAGCATATTTCTGAAAAACGGTATTTAAGTTTCGTTTATATGGTGGAGCTTTTGTTATATCTTTATCTTCAAAAACGACTTTGCCTCTATCTGGATTGATAAAACCACCAATTATACGAAGAGTTGTAGTCTTGCCACATCCGCTTGGGCCAAGTAAAGTCAAAAATTCATTTTTTCTAATAGATAGATTCATGTCATTAAGTATCAAATTATTATCATATGATTTTGAAATGCTCATTAAATCAATTATATTCTTACTCATGAATATCGGCTCCCTTTTTTTATATTTTAAAAACTAGGGGGTGAACTTACCCATATAATTTCCGAAGGGGTATTACCTCTATTAGTAATATAGTGTTTTTTGGAAGCAGAGAAGTAAAAAGATTCTCCTTTCTTGAAATTATAGGCTTTGCTTCCTATATGAATGTCTATACTTCCTCTTATAACATAACCAAATTCTTCACCTTCATGAGGATTCTTCATTATGTAGTTGATTATCACTTTAACAATATAATCATTTTTCTTAAAGACAATCTGTTCATCTTCAAGGTCACTGAAAAAATCATTTAGGTCAGTGCCAAGTGAATGAAGTATGTCCACAAGAGTAGAAATTTTATTACTAAACTTATAACTTAGTATTACTAAACTGATTACGAATTAATTATATCTATTTTCACATATAAGTCAAGGATAATTAAAAAATAAAAATGAATATAGCCAATAGTCGAAATAGTCCCATTTCTTGAATGCTGCATATTCCAACAATAATTACACATCCTAATATTAATAGATATGAAGAAAGTATCCAGATGAGACTAGGAGTGATTAAAATTGAATATAATAGATAATTTAACGGAATCATTTAATACTATAGCTGAAGGATTAGAGAAAGTATTAATTGACGAGGATTATATTTTTGTTAAAGATAAAGAGGGTAATATTATATGCACTTTATATAACAGCCATAAGGAAAGAAACCTATTAGATAAATATCTACAAGACAAACACCTATCAAAAGATGACGTTAGTATTTCTGTTGTAGATACTTTAGAAAATGAAGATTTGGAAGAATTATTTAAAAAACATCAGATATTTTGGTGAATAGTAGAAAACATAGAGATAGAGTTTGCCATTTAGACAAAATCTATCTCTAATAAAATCAAATAAAAGTAGAAAGTATATAAAAATAACTACTCTTACAGTATTTCTTCAATGAAAATATTATTCTCTTGTTCCAAATCCAATAGAACATTATCAACCTGAACGATAGGTCTTGATGGTGATTTTTTGTGGATAAATTTTATTTCACATTCTTCACCTGTAGATAACCTTGCAATATTTCCAATATAATTATGAGCGATATGCTCTAAAAAAGTATACATGTAATGAGTATCCAGAATACCATAACATTCGTCTTCGAATATTTTTATAACTCGAAAAGGAGAATAGCGTTGATGATATGTACGTTCTGATGTCATGGCATCGTATATATCCACTATGGAAATAATCTTGGCATAAGGATGGATCTTGTCCCATTTTAAACCAAAGGGATAACCTGAACCATTCATTTTTTCATGATGAAGTAAAATAGCTTGCTTGATACCGTCATGCATATCTTTATCTTTAACCATATCATATCCTATCTTTGGATGTTGTTTAATTATTTCAAATTCTTCTGGGGTCAATTTACCAGGTTTATTAAGGATCTTAGGATCTATCTTCATTTTACCTATGTCATGTAAAAGTCCAGCTACAGTTAAAGCTTCTACCTCTGAATCGTTAAAATGAAGCCATTGTGCAAATATATTACATAACATAGATACATTAAGACTATGGGTATACGTAGAATCGTCAGAAATTTTGAGATGGCATAAATGACTGAACAAATCACTTTGATTTCCAAGATCTTGTACTAGATTTGAACTTATTGAAAACAAATCAGTAATCTTAACACTCTTACCATCACTAATTTGATTAAGATTGTCTTTAACTTTGGTTTCTTGTATTTCATAATCTTTACTGAATTTGATGAAATTCTGTTTTGTTCTAATCTGCTGTGGTGTAAGTTCCCGTTTTATGGGGGACTTTGTATAAATTAGCTCTTCTATACAATCTTTGATATATAAAAATCTAATGTTATATAGAGATAACTTATGGATATGCTTATCTGTAAGTGTAGTATTCTTTGGAAATAATAATAACCCATTTGAATATATAACATCTTCAGCTAAAACCATTCCTTTAGTAGCATCTATTGTATTAATTTTTTTTGCTGTATACTTTGTCACAATCTCACCCCTATAAATATTAACTTAGATACATTATAACAAATATATACAATTTTTCCAATAAAATTTAATTATTAATAGGGCTATATTTCTATTATAAATCAAATTAATATGTATAATTAATTATTATAATTGCACACGATGGACTATTTTGGTAGAATTAATCTAATGATAAGCCTATAAAGCTTTTTCTGCTTATGTTTTACTAACAAAAAAATAGCTTAAATATAGTAGAGAGAAGAGATAAAATGAATAAAATATATATATTTGGTCATAAAAATCCAGATACAGATTCCATATGTTCAACAATAGCTTATGAAAATCTAAAAAAACAATTAGGGTATGATAACTATATAGCTGCTAGATTAGGAGCAATTAATAAGGAAACTACTTTTGCACTCAATTATTTTAATGTAGACAAGCCTATGCTCTTAAAAGGTCTTAATCCCCAAGTATCAGACCTTAATCTACCAACCACTGTAGTTGCTCATGAAACAGATACTGTTAAACAAACGTTGGAGAAGATCATAAGTAAAATAGGACGTTCAATTCCCGTAGTAGATGAAAATGAAAGATTAATCGGCATAGTGTCTATCTCTGACATAGTTCCCCCATACTTGGAGATGACTAGTAAAACGGTCTTAAAAGATTTGAACACCCCATTTAAAAATTTGATGATAGAATTAAAAGCAGAGATTTTAATGGGAAAATATCAACACAATAATATTATGGGAAATGTTTATTTAGCTTCTGATTTAACTGGGGACATAGAATTGACTCAAGACGATATAGTTATAGCTGACCGTAAAACAGATATCATTAAGGAATATGAAACCAATGGATGTTGTATGATATTAGGGAATTATAATGAAAATGATGTGATAAACGGTGGGGATTCATATGAAGGGGTTATATTAACTACTAAGTACAGTGTCTATGAAATAGTAAAATTAATTGGGTACAGCGTACCTATAAAAACTATGGTAAAAAAAGAAGCACTAGAATATTTTGTTACTTATGAAACCATAGACGATGTCAAAAACAATATGTTGACGTCAAGACATAGAAGGTTCCCTGTTGTTGATGAATTTGGATTCATAAAGGGTATGATTTCAAGAAGTAATTTAATAGATATTAATAGGAAGAAAGTAATATTGATGGATCATAATGAAAAGAGTCAATCAATAGAAGGTATTGAAGAAACTGAAATCGTTGAAGTTGTAGATCACCATAGAGTAGCTAATGTTCAAACAATGGCTCCACTGTATTTCAGGATAGAACCATTAGGGTGTACATGTACTATAGTTGCTAAGATGTATGAAGAAAACAATATCACAATAACAAAAGAAATGGCAGGTATTATGTTGAGTGCAATAATATCTGATACACTATTATTTAAATCTCCAACAAGTACAAAAGAAGATAGAAGAATAGGTAGATTATTAAGTAAAATAGCAGGGGTGGATCTTCATAAATATGGAATGAAACTAATAACAGCAGGTTCTTCATTAAGGGAAGAAACTCCAGAAAATATTATTAACAATGATATGAAGAAATTTATGTTTGGTAAATACAAAGTTATGATATCACAGATAAACACTGGAGATTTTGCAGGATTTTACACTATATTCAATGACATAACTAGTGAGATGAACAAAATATGTGACGTGGATAATATTGACCTAGTAGTATTAATGATTACTGATATTGTTGTAGGAGGTACGGAAATCCTTGCTATAGGAAAAGAAAGATGGATAGCTGAAAACGCATTTAATATGGACAAGGAAGATATCAGTATATTCTTACCTAATGTATTCTCTAGGAAAAAACAAATAGTACCTATGCTAATGAATGCGGCAAAACTATAAAAAGATTACTTGATACAATACATTATGTGTCTAACTAAATGACTTAAATCAATCTAAAATCATATGTAATAACTAACATAGCAAATAGTGAGGTTTTAATCATGGAAATAAATTTAAATAAACTTTTACTATCATTATCTTACACATTGGATTTTGTAGAAATGGATATATTAGGTGTCACCTCTAATCATTCAAAAAGGGTAGCATATATAGCTAATACTATAGGTGAACGACTTAACATGAATAAAAAAGAAAGATTCGATTTAGTTGCTTGTTGTGTACTTCATGACAATGGGGTCACTGAATACATGTTAAAAGAAGCAGCTATTACTAACACCAACAAGAGAAAACTTGTCCTAGAAAATGTAAAGGAACACTGTATAATAGGTGAAGAAAACGTTACAGACTATCCTTTCTTGACAGATGTCACTAATGTGATCAAATACCACCATGAAACATACAACGGAAAAGGTTTTTTTGGAAAGGAAAAAGATGAAATACCATTAATGTCTCAATTAATATTTTTGGGAGATCGTTTAGATAATGTATTTAATCTTAATAATACTGATTATCCTAAGATATGTAAAATAAATAAGTATGTAAAGGAACAATCAGGGAAACTTTTTTCGCCAATAATAGTTGATACTTTTCTAGAAGTCAGTAAAAAATCAAGTTTTTGGTTAGATCTTAACAATGATTTTATCTGTAATGCTATATCTAGAACTACACCTAATATTAATATGACTATGTCATGGGAAGAATTAGAGCAGGTAACTAAGATTTTTTCTTTAGTCATTGATAATAAATCAGCGTTTACATTAAGACATTCCCAAGGATTAGCTACAAAAACTGAAACCCTGGGAAAATACTATAAAAAAGATAATATTGAGATATTAAAATTAAAAATAGCTGCTAACTTACATGATTTAGGTAAATTAGCTATTAGTAATGATATAATTGATAAGAACGGCAAATTAGATGAAACAGAGTTCTATTTAATTAAGCAGCATTCATATTTCAGTAGAATTAGCTTATCCAGTATTGATGAATTTAAGGATATAACAGAATGGGCATGTAATCATCATGAAAAATTAGACGGTTCAGGGTATCCATTTGGGTTAACTGGTGATAAACTGGATTTTAATTCTAGACTAATTATGTGTCTTGATATATATCAAGCTTTGATGGAAGAAAGACCTTATAGGAAAGGTCTGACACATGAAAAAAGTATGTCTATCTTAAGAAATATGGTGGCTGATGGATTAATAGATGGTGGAATTGTTGATGATATTGATATTGTATTTTCGTAAAAGGAGAATAATAAAACCCATTTCCTACTAAGGAATTAGGTTTTTCTTTTTATAAAAAAATAGTTAAATGTTATAGATGAACTATCAATTAAGAGGGAAAGAAGAAAGTGAATATAATTACTATATATGGTATAATTTAGTAAGACCAAGGAGGAATGTTGATGGGGCATGAATTAAATAATAGTCAAAAGCAGGCAGTTACTCATAATGAAGGTCCTATGATGGTTTTAGCTGGACCTGGGTCTGGAAAGACTATGGTTATAACTCATAGAGTAATTAATCTAATAGAAGAACTAAAAGTGAAACCAAGCAATATTTTAGTAATAACATTTACAAAAGCTGCTGCGATCACTATGCAAAATAGATTTGAGAATTTATCTGATAGTAATAATAGTAAGAGAGTTATTTTTGGTACGTTTCATTCTGTGTTTTTTCGTATTCTAAAAAGCTATTATAACTTAAATGTAAGTCAAATAATAATGGAAAATAAAAAATTAGATATATTCAAAGAAATTGTTAGACAGCTAAAAATTGAATATGAAGATGAGAACGAGTTCATCAATCAAGTAACTACAGAAATATCTTTGATAAAGAATGAATTAATCAATGTTAAATATTATAATGCGGTGTCTTGTTCTAACGAAGATTTCTATAAGATATATAGTCTCTATGAGGCTTATAAAAGAGAGAAGAGAGCAATTGATTTTGATGATATGTTAATCAAATGCTATAATCTCTTAAGTAGAAATAGTAAAATATTAAGTTCTTGGCAATCAAGATTTAGGTACATACTTATAGACGAATTCCAAGATATAAATAGAGTACAATACGAAACAATAAAATTATTGGCTAAGCCAAATAATAATCTGTTTATTGTTGGAGACGATGACCAATCCATATACAGTTTTAGGGGAGCTAAACCAGAGTTCTTACTAAATTTTCCTGAAGAATTTGGAGATACAAAGAAAATAATTCTTAATAATAATTATCGCTCCACTAAAAACATTGTCAAAGTAAGTAGAAGCGTAATCAAGAACAATAATAAGAGATATATAAAAAATATGATAACTAGTAATAAAGACGGTAACCAGCTTGGTATTATTGAAACAAAAGATATAGGGGATGAAGCAAAAACAGTTGCTAATAGTATATTAGAACTTAGCAGACAAAAAGATATACCATTATCAGATATTGCAATTATATATAGAACCAATATTCAATCCAGAGCTGTAATTGATATGTTTCTTGATATGAATATACCATTCATAGTAAGGGATAAAGCAGCTATTATATATGATCATTGGGTTGCAAAAGATATAATTTCATATATGAAACTTGCACTGGATATAAAAGACAAAGAAGCATTAATAAGAATAATTAACAAACCAAAAAGATACATAAGTAAAGCAGTTCTTGAGATATCAAAAAAATATTCTGATAATATATGGGAAGGATTATATAAGAATTCTGAGGAAAAAGAGTGGATGATTAATAGGCTGGATGAATTACAATATCAATTACAAGTAATCAAAAAAAATACACCCTATGATATAATAAAATATATCAGAAAAAAAATAGGCTATGATAGTTATTTAGAGAACTACGCTACCTATAGAAAAATAGGAATTGAAGGTTTAATAGAAGTTTTGAATGAAATTGGGGAAAGTACTAAGAATTTTGAAACAATAGATGAATGGTTTAATCATATTGAAGAATATAGACAGATGATGGAGGATACCAATAATAATATATATAAAGACTCAGTAACATTAACAACCATGCATAGTTCTAAAGGATTGGAATTTAGTATTGTCTGGATTATTGGTGCTGTTGAAGGGTTGATACCTCATGAAAAATCTAATAGAGACAAAGATATAGAAGAGGAGAGAAGATTATTCTATGTAGGAATGACGAGAGCAAAAGAGTATTTATACATATCTTATATTAACAACAGATACGACGAACCAGCTGTCCAATCAAGATTTTTAAATGAGATATATGATTATTTTTCTACTAAAATAGAAGTTGGAAGTATAGTAACTCATAAAAAATTCGGTAAAGGTACAGTTATAGATATTAACAAAAAATCTGTTTCAGTAGCTTTTGAAAAGAAAGGTAAGATAAAATTAAATATAAAGTTCTGTATACAAAATAATCTAATAAAATGTGAATAAGTTTATAGGGTATAGATATTTATAATTTGTTGATTGAGGTGTTTTTAATGAACGTAATAAGAGTGGTAGATATTTATAGTATTGTTACAAGCTTAGCATGGCTATTTATTTTTATTTATATCTATTTAAAAATAGGTAGAAAAGACAAATATCTGGTTTATTACATTAAAGGAATAATTGTCTTTATCATATTTTTATCTTTGGGTTTTATATTTAAAGAGTTAGCCATACAAGAGAGTACTTTAATAGGTATATTATTTCTGAATATTAGTTATATTCTACTTATACTTAGTATAGAATTATTTATAACTATAAAAGGCAGGAAAATATGGTTGTGGGTATCTATTGCTATCATAGGGGTAATTATTTTTACTAAAATAATTAATAGAGATTACACAATTATTTTGAATATATATATAGGAGTCCTATTATCATATATAGGTTTTCGGTTACTTAAATCTAAGAAAAATTATAATCTACTAATTGGAAGTTTTTTGATTCTATGGGGTATATTTAATCTACTATGTCCTGTATTATATAAGCTTTATGATTTTGATATGACGTTATATGTAATTAACCGTATCTTCATAATTTTTTCTGAAGCGTTATTTATAATTGCTTATATATATAAAATGAATATGGACTATAAATATGATAACGAAAATATAAAAAATATATTTAATGTTTCTTCAGTTGGGCTTGAACTATATAATGCAAAAGCTGAATTGATTATCATTAATCCCATATGTCTTGAAATGTTTGAGATAGAAAATTACGATACTGTTATAGGTTCTAATCTATTTGATAGATTTAATATTGCTAATCGTAGTTTAGAACAATTGAAGAGTGGTAAAGATGTAAGTTTTCGAGTGGAATTTGAACTTAATCATGATAATAAAGAAAATCAAATCAACAATAATATTATGCAGAAAAAATTCTTAGAAGTTAAAATAAATATTCTAGGAATAGATAAATTACAACCAGAAGGTTACTTTGTTCAGATAGAAGATATATCAGAACAAATATATTCATCAGATAAGCTAGAAAAAAGGATGAAAATGGCAGTAAGTAGTGCTAATTTATATGAATGGGATTGGGATATAGGTAACAATTTATTTTATGTAGACCCTATTTTTGCTATATCATTAGGATATGATGGTGAAAAATTCAATGATAAAGGAACAGTTTTTTTAAATCTTATAAAAGAAGAAGACTTAGAAATTATTAATAAAGAGTTGCAAAAGCATTTTGAAAATATAGAGCAGGTTTTTATCTGTGAATGGAGAATTAAAGATGCTACTGGGAATTACAAATGGTACATGGGAACAGGTTCTGTAATAGAAAGAGATGAGGATGGTTTACCTCTTAGGATGGTAGGAATTAATCAGTGCATAGAAAGACGTAAACAATCTGAATTAGAACTATATAATAGTGAAAAAAGGTATCGGTCATTATTTGAGACCATGGTAAATGGATATGCTAGATTGGAAATTAAATATGGGAATGATAATAATATTTGTGATTACAAATGTATAGAGACCAATAATTCATTAAATACAATATTAGGATTGGATGAAATTCAAGGCAAGAAAGTAAAAGATATCATTACACATGAAAAGTATTGGATAGCATTAATAAACGATATGCTTAAGAAGATGAATCAAAGCAGAATAGAACAGTATTCTAGACGATTAGGTAAAATATTAGAAGTGATAATGCATAGATTTGGTAACAATCAAATCATACTAATCATTAGGGATGTAACTAATGAGAGAAATCTGGAAAATATGGTTAGACAGACAGAGAAACTATCAGCTATTGGTCAATTGGTTGGAGGAATCGCTCATGATTTTAATAATCAATTAATGGCTATTAGTGGAGCTGTGTCTATTATCAAGACCAAATACGCTGGAAGAGAGTGTATGAAATACATAGATTATATTGAAAAATGTGCTAATAACTCTGCTTCACTAGTTAATAGACTTCTAACATTCTCAAGAGAATCTGATTATAAATTAATACCAATAGATTTGCATAGTATCATTAATAGTGTAGTGGAAATATTAGAAAGAAGTATTGATAAACTAATAAGGATAGAAACATCTCTAGAAGCTGAAAATCATATGATATTAGGGGATGAAAGTCAAATTCAAAATACATTACTTAACATCGGAATAAATGCTAGAGATGCATTAATTAATGGTGGACAGCTGGTATTCAAAACTTATAATATTACGGAATGGGATTGTGAAAAAGCTGATGTTCAAGAACAAAAACCAGCAATAGTTATTATTGTTTCTGATACAGGAATAGGAATGAGTGAAGAGGTCAAGAAACATTTGTTTGAACCTTTTTATACTACCAAAGATATTGGTAAAGGAACTGGAATGGGCTTAGCTATGGCCTTTGGAGTTATTAAAAATCATGGGGGGTGTATTAGTGTTAATTCTGTTATCAATGTGGGGACAGATTTCACTATTGAACTACCAATATTAGATGAGAAAGAATATACACCTGTAGATGAAGATGAAAGATTGATTAAAGGTGTAGAAAAGATTTTGGTTGTTGATGATGAGGAAATAATAAGGGATTTGTTACAGGAAATGATTGAAATGTTGGGTTATGAGGTAATTACTTATGGTGATGGTTTTGAGGCTCTTAGATATTATAAAAAACATATAAGTGATATTAATCTGGTTTTATTGGATGTTGTTATGCCTAATATTAGTGGAAAAGAGTTAGTAAATGAATTTTATGGTATTAATGAGGATGTTAGAGTTGGATTTTTATCAGGATTTGGTTTTGAAAAGATGGATAAGGTAATAACTGATAGGATAGTTGGGTTTATTAATAAGCCGATTAATATTGAGGAGTTGTCGTTGAAGATTAGGGAGATGTTGGATCATAAGAGAATAGAGGAGTAAGAGAATAGAACAACGGTAGTATGAGTATACCCTTATATAGGGTATACTCATTGTAATGGCGCTCTTGAGTTATTATCTAATAATAGATTGTATTACTAATTAAAAATGGATTATGTGAGAGGTTGTTCTCACATAATCCATTATAATTTTTACCATACTGTTGTGTCATACTGGGTTAATATCTTTTTTGTTATCACCCTTGATAATAGGTAGCATTGAATAGGTGTCAGGATGATTATTAGAAGTACGTTATTTATAGTGTAAAGTAAAGCTAATAGTGAGATTGTTATAATAACAGCTAATAGTGTTGATGGTAAGTGTTTATTAGCAAGTATAAAAGAATATTTAAATAGTTTCTTTATACCCAATTCTGTTGTAGACATAAGAGGGAATATATATAAAGTTATAAATAATAATTCAATAGTCAAGCTAAAATAAACTGGTAATAACCAAGATATATCAAGAATACCTTGTGTAATAGAAGTTATGTTGAAAAACATTAGTATGTATAATGCGGCTAATATTAACCATACTAGAGTGGATTTAAGGAATTTGTTTTTGAGTGCTTTGAAAAATGTTTTGTACACGTATCCTTCTTCTTTGACTAGGTTATAATATACACTAGTGTATAGAGCGGTTGTTACAGCACCTATAGTTACTCCAAAACCTAGTAAAGAAATAATTGTCCATAAAAGACCTAATGCTATAACATCAAAAACTATACTTCCAATTCTTTGAAACGGTCCATCAATATTAAAAAAGTTCATTATATATCCCTCGCTTAGTATATTTTTATAATTATTAACTCTATAATTATTATAATAAGACCAACAAGATGTGATTAGTGATGCTTGTTGTTAGTATAAAGTTATTATCAATAATATTATCATATGTATTGATATAATTTCAATGTGTAAAATCATGTAACTTTGGAAGTTTTTTTGTATAATTTGTATATAATATTAATGTGATTGTTAATAATGATAGATATTTTGGGATTAGGTAAATATATTTGGTTAATCTACTTAAATTCTAGGAGCCAATCTACAATACATTTTTAGGATACAGTACTTCTATACCAAAAAAATGGTTGTCAATATTTCAAACATTAATAAATATTAGTAAAGTTAGATGAATCAATATTTTTAAATGGAGAAAGATAAAAGATACTTTTATAAGTAATTAAAAATATGAGCATAATGCAATGTATATAATTATAATATAGCTGGTTTATATTATATATTTTATGGTATAATGTTTTAATAATATGATGATATGTGTATGTATCAACAAGGCAAAAACATTAAAGATTTACTATTAAGTATATATAAATAGTTGCCGATATATCATAAAGATATTTTTTAATTTAATTTTGTTTAAATATTGATTTTGATATAAAAAAAGTTATATAATATGGTTAAAAATAGTAAATGATGGAGTGGATTAATTTGTTCAGTAATGTGATATATTCTAACGAATACTTAGAGTTGATAGAAGAAGAGGAACAATATTATGTGAGAGTTTTCGATAAGGGATATAACTTGAATGATTTTAATAATATCATGTTACAATATCCCCGTATTAATCTTAGTTGCTTTTCTGCTCTTACTTCTGCAATTGCGTTAGCATCTGGTGAAATTATAAAAGTAGGCATTAAGAAACCTTTAGTAGAACTATCGGTAAGTAAAGATAGATTGAAAGGTTATGTAACAATTAATATGACAAGAGAAGAATTCAATAGCAGGGATAAATCTGAATTGGTTGAGATAGTCATGCAAGCTATACAGCATTCCAATATAGTATATGGTATTGATGTACATGATATAGTTAATATCATACAGCCCCTAAAAAAAATCCAGATAGCGGAGGGAGTGCTTCCTACTAGAGGAAAAGATGCAGAAATAAAATTGTATAAAATTGAAGAAGTAAGGCCACAAATGATTGAAAATGAGGCTGTTAATCACTATGAACTTAACTTGATAAATAAAGTAGAAAAAGATGCTTGGCTTGGTGAAAGAATAGAACCAAAACAAGGGGTACCAGGTAAAACAGTATGGGGAGAAATAATACCAGCACAGCCTGGCAGACAGATGACCTTAGAATATGATAAGAAAACAATAATAGAAAAATATGATCCTAAGGAAGATAAAACAACTCTACATGCCAAGAGAACAGGTGCAGTCATATATCAAAATAATATAATAGGTGTATGTAACTGTTTGGAAATTGACGGAAATGTTTCATTTAAAACAGGTAATATTGATTTTGATGGTTTTGTTGATATCAAAAATTCTATAGAGGATAATTTTATAGTTAAAGCAGATCATGATATTCAAGTAATGGGAGACATGGGTGTAGGTAGTGTAGATACTATAGAAAGTAGGGATGGAAGTATTTACATAAGAGGTGGAATTGCAGGTAAGAACAAAGCTAAGCTCATATGTAATGGAGACTTGTATACCAAATTCGCATCAGAATGTACTATAATATGTGATGGAACTGTGAATATTGGTTCATATGCATATAACTGCAATATAAAAGCTAAAGAAGTTAAACTTGAATCCTATAAAAGCAGGATTATAGGTGGTAATATTGAGGCTAGTATAAAAGTACAGGCTGGTGAAATAGGTAATAGAACTGAATCCTATACAAAAATTACAGTAACTGGCTTTGAGAGAAATAAGATAAAGGAAGAATATGACATAATTGTCTTGACAATTAAAAAAGTAAAAGATAAGATAGCACTATTAAAACAGAAACTATCAATCTATTCAGCAGCTAAACTTAATGATTCTCAAAAGATAGATGTTAATAAGATGAATGAAGAATTTGATTATTATAAAAATAGCCTGAAAAAATTATACAATAAACAAAAAAGATATGTTTCTTATTTACATGCAAAAGGCGAAGGAGAAGTAAAAGTAACTAATTGCCTATATCCTAATGTATCAATAAACATTAAATCGTGTACTACTCACTGTAATAAATTATTAAATATGCCCACAACATTCTATGTATTAAATCAAGAACTTATCAAGGTATAAATTAATGTGCCTTGACATTGATTAGGAAGAAGGTACCCCAAGATGGCTTATGAACAAATGCTGTATAATATACTAGAACACCATAAGAAAAATAAAGATATTAGTAAAAAGGTATATAGATATACAGGCTTAATACATGCTATTGAATTTTTTACACAAAAATTTAATTTAGAACACATAGAAAAATATATTTTTGAATTTAGTAATGAATTATTATTACCTGATCAAATAGCTGTATTTATCAGAAAAAACCATGAATATAAGTTAGTGCAAGTTAATGGATACAACAAAGAACAATATACTATTGAATATAATGAATCTTTTGATGAAATAATTAAGTATAATAGTGGATTACTGAGAGAAAATAATTTTAAGCCATATTTTTCAAAAGACATATTTAGTGATTTTGAATGCAACTTCATCATACCACTAATTATGGATTGTGAGTTATATGGATTTATACTAGTTAATAGAAATAATGATGAATTTCTAGAGGATGATGAAATCATTGCTAATGCTCTGATGAATCTGTTTTCTACATCATTGTCTAATTATAAATGTTTCAAAGAATTAGAGAATGTCAGTAAACAACTGAATGAAAAATTATTCAATCTATTTGCGATTAATCATTCATCAAAGGCTTTATTAAGTAGCTTGGATTTAGGTGCTTTGTACAGATTATCTATAAGTGCTTTTGCAGAACTTACACAAAGTAGTTTCACTACTTTTTTCTTATATGATTCCATTAGTAATAGTTACAAATTAATGAGTTTGAAAGATGTATATAACTCCAGTTCAGTTATGTTTATCAATCTATATCCTACTGAATCAATAAATGATACTAAGATTAGGATTTTAACAGATATGAGTAATGAATCCCAGCAAAATCAGTTTTATGACTTATTTGAAAACTCACGAGAGATATTGAAAGATATTGAAATAAATTATGTGGTATCACTCTTGAAAAAGAATAGATTAGTTGGATTTGTTACATTAGGACCAAAAGTTAATGGTAACAAATATGAAAACAGTATATTTGAGTTAATTGAAAGTTTGGCTTCATCTACATATATTGCAATCAATAATGCTAAGAATTTCCAAAAGATTAATATGCAGAAGGAAATCATTAATAATAAATTGAATAGATTGGTTAAATTGAATGAGTTAATGAAAAATATTAATATAGCTAGTAATATGGAGCAGCTTATTGATTTAACTATAAGTACGCTCAGTATCTTTTTCGGAGTCACAAGCGGTTTCATAGGATTATACGATAATGATAAAGATAGAATTAATATAACTAGGTCAATAAATATAGATAATAATTTAACACATATACCTTTACAAGACGAGCTGTTACCACTGAAATTAGGGGAAAAGATAATATTGAATAGTGAAGCTGATGTAGAAAATACTTTTGCTCCTGAAATAGTTGAATGTTTTAATAATACATATAGTGGAGCCTTATTCGTGCCAATATTTGTCGATGAGAATGAGTTGAAACTTTTGGGTGTTATTGGTATACTAGCTATTAAGGATAAGATTTTAGGAGACGAAGAGAACATTATTACTTTAGAATCTATTGCTAATCATATCGCACCTATCATGTATCAATTTACATCGCTTAGCAAGATAATAGATCAATATAGACCTGACTATCAAGTAGTGTTTTTAAATGATTTAAAACAAGATGTGATTGAAGCAGAAGAGTTCTATTTAGAGTTGAAGATTATACATATAAAAGTTGGTGTAAATTTTACATTCACAAGAATAAACACTGATAAATTACGAAAACAGTTTGAAAAAGTATATCCCGTAGATAACATGAATATTTTTGTTATTAGTTTTGATAAAGAACCTGTAAATGATATTATAAGTATACTTGGTGAGAATATTAGTTGTAAACAATATGACTATAGTAAAGATTTTAACTCGTTTGAAGAATTTGTTTCAATTTATTCATAATGTATAGGTATAAGATGCCAATATCTAAAATACTTTGCAGATACGAAAGAGAGAAATTATGAAAAAATATCATATAGACAATTATATTGTTTTAGGGAAAAAATATTATGAAGAAGATAATTTATTAAAAGCATTATATTATTTTAATAAAGCTTATGATTATGGTAAAAATAATGATACCGAGTTATTATTAGATATTGCTATCATATATGATGAGTTAGATGACTATGATAATGCACTAAGAGTATACAAGGAAGTTCTAACCATTGATACTTCAGAGGCAAGAGCATACTATGGTATTGCAATTCTAAATGACCACAAAGATAATTTTGAAGAAGCGATACCTTATTATCAGAAAGCTATAGAATGTGATCCATATTATACGAAAGCCTATTTTTTTCTTGCTTATGCTTATGATTATTTAGGAGAAGTAGAAAAAGCAATTGAGAATTATAATAATGTACTAGAAATTAATCCATATGATTTTTGGGCATGTATTAACTTAGGTTCTATCTATGAGCAAAGAGATGAAATAGACAAATCTCTCACATTAATGAAAAAAGCTCTGGATATTGATAACAGACATTACATGGTATTATTCAATATGGGTGTGCTTATGTCCAAGGAAAATGAAGTTAATGAGGCTAAAAAATATTACCAACAAGCTATAAAATATAATAAAAACTACCCATACTCCTATTTGAATCTGGGTGTTTTGTATAGAGATGAAGAAGAATACAGGGAAGCAATTGTAGTATTCACTGATGGAATAAATAATAACAAAAATTCAGTTTTCTTATATTATAATAGAGCTTGTTGTTATATGAAATTAGAGCTAATCGATAATGCTGAAAAAGATATTCTGGATGTACTTAGGCTACATCCTAAGATGGCAGAATATGTTCAAAATGATAGAGAGCTTCAGAGTCTCATTAATTATTCAGCATCTATAAGATGTATGTTAGAAAAAAGCGACGCTATTGTTTGAAATAAGTTTATTTACTTAAGGAGTGATTTTAATGACAGAAATATATGATTTGATAATAATAGGTTCTGGTCCTGCAGGTATGGCTGCGGCTATCTATGCTCAAAGAGCAATGTTAAAAACTATGGTACTAGAAAAAGATGTTCCAGGTGGTCAAGTAATCAATACCTATGAAGTTGATAACTATCCAGGAATTCCAGATATAACAGGATTTGAGCTAAGTACTAAAATGAGAGAACATGCCGAAAAATTAGGCTTAGAAATAAAATCAGAAGAGGTAGTAGACCTCTTGCTAGACCAAACAGTAAAAGTAGTAAAGACAACTGGTAACGAATACCAATCAAAAGCTATTATCATGGCTACAGGTGCTAGATGGAAAAAAATAGGTGTAAAAGGTGAAAAAGAACTTACTGGAAGAGGTGTATCTTATTGTGCTACTTGCGACGGTGCTTTCTTCAGAAATATGGAAGTTGCTGTAGTAGGGGGTGGCGATGTAGCCGTAGAAGACGCAATCTTTCTAGCTAGAATGTGTAAAAAAGTATACCTCATACACAGAAGAGATGAGCTAAGAGCAGTAAAAATATTACAAGACAGCTTACTAAAACATGACGAAGATAAAATAAAAATACTATGGAACACAGAATTAAAAGAAGTAATTGGCAAAGACCAAGTAGAAAAAATTTCTATCATCAACAATAAAACACAAGAAGAATCCATACTAGACATTGATGGTCTATTCATTGGAATTGGTACAGAACCTAACTCACAACTAATTAAGGATAAAGTAAAATGTGACGAAAAAGGCTATGTATTAACCGACGATTCTTGCCAAACAAGTATAAGAGGTGTATACGCCGCCGGAGATATAAGACAAAAAATCCTGAGACAAATTATCACAGCCGCCGCTGACGGAGCCACATCCGTTTACGCCGCCGAAAGATACATCCTAGAAAATTTCTAAAATGAAATCTATTTAATGTATTAAAATGAGTACTTTATAACTAAATAACTCTTTTACTCAATTAAGAGTGCCAATCGCATAAACAAACCATATACAGTGATATAACGACCTTTTACGGCTTGCTGTCTTACCTCTAAACCAGATAAAAGCAACAAACGTAACGAGAGTGATATCACTGTATATGGTTTTACTATTACTACCGTCGTCATTCTCTAAAAAACAACAGCACTAAAGGACTGCATAAACAGTCCCCCAACACTATTATGTAACATTTTACCACTTACATAATAAAGAATATTTTTTATGAAAAAGCAAGGTTTTAGGCTATTTGATAACTCTAGAGGCACCTATATAAGGTAAAAGTCTTGAATCACTTAAATTATTAATGATAATTCCAGTTTTTCTGTTGTTAGCATGGATAACCTGATTATTACCAATATATAAAGCTACATGGGATATCTTATTTCTATATCCAAAGAATACAAGGTCGCCAGGTAATAAATCATTTTTTGACACTCTATACCCGTTATTAATTTGTGATCTGGAAGTTCTACTTATACTTATACCATATTTTTTCATTACTTGTTGTGTGAAACCAGAACAATCCACACCTTTTGTTAAACTATTGCCACCCCATACATAAGGGTTGCCTAAAAATTGTTTTGCATAACTAACTACTTGTTGTCTTAAGCTTGATGAATCTGTAATGGTCTTCTCATCAGAAATAACTACATAATCTTTATATATATAACCAGTAGACCCGTTTGGTATCTTAATAGAAACCCATTCTTCTAATTCGCTTAACACTTCAAAAGTATTATAACGATAGACTTTACCTATCTTATAAGAATTAATAGATGGTTGCTGTCTGACATTAAGTATATTTGTGTTTACAGTAGCAACTTTTTTTGATTTCTTTTCTGTAGTCTCTTGTGATGTAGATAAGGATTTTGAATATGAATATTTAGTTTCAGATAAACTACTAATATGCATATATCCTTTACCCTTTATGGTACTAACATAGAACCAATCTCCAGTTTGGTAATCTATGCTGATTAGTTGTCCTTTATCAATAGTTGCTAACACATTACCTAATAGATTTGGTGAATTTCTAAGTTCAGCTTTAGTTATTACAACTTTTGATTTGCTGGAATTCTCAATGTTAACGTAATTGCTATGTACATATGCATTGTTTAACAAATCAAGATCAATTTTAAACCAGTTATCACTTGTAGAAACGATTTCTAGTTTATCACCCAAATGAACATGATCAACTATAGAACTGGTGGTACTAGGGCCACTTCTAACATTAAGATTTTTTACATTAACAACACCTATGGTAGCAGCATTAACGTTAAGTGTTAAAACTAATCCTCCTAATATACCTAGAGTAACTTGCTTAATACCTCGCCTTTTCATAAATTAAACCTCCTAATGCTAATGTTATTATTTGTAAATAATAAGGAAAAATATTCTAAAAAAATAGTTGTTACAAAAATGTTAACTAATTATTACACGAATATTATAACCTTAATCAATATAAAATGCAATAGTTTGCTTTAATTACCAGTAATTTCCTCTGTTATATTTAATTTAAGCTAAAATATATATTAAATATTAACCATATAATTAATATTTAATTAATAAATATTTAATAACTATGAAAGGGCAAAAAAAAGAGAGCTGCTTATAAAAGTCAGCTCTAGTGATTATTATTTAGTACCGAATATTCTATCGCCTGCGTCACCTAAACCAGGAGTAATATATCCAATATCATTTAATTTTTCATCAATTGCAGTAGTAAAAATTTGAACATCTGGATGATTAGCAGATACTTCTTCAATACCAGGTTTAGAAGTTACAAGACACATGATTTTAATATTTTTAACACCATAAGATTTTAATAAGCTTACAGCAGCAACGATTGAACCACCAGTAGCAAGCATTGGCTCTGTAATAATTACTGTTCTTTGTTCAATGTCCTTTGGAAGTTTACAATAATATTCCACAGGTTGAAGAGTTTCTTCATTTCTATATAAACCAATATGTCCTACTTTCGCAGTAGGTAATAAACTTAGCATACCATCTACCATACCAAGACCAGCTCTAAGAATAGGAACAATAGCAAGAGTTTTGCCACTTATTACATTTGAAGTAGTTTTGCAAATAGGTGTTTCAATAGTAGTTTCCTTTAAAGGTAAATTACGTGTAACTTCATAACCCATTAACATTGCAATTTCTTTGACAAGTTCTCTAAAATCTTTAGATCCAGTGTTCTTATCACGTAATAATGTAAGTTTATGTTGAAGCAACGGATGATCTAATAATTTTACATTTTCGTTCATACGGATAATTCCTCCCTTATAATTTTAAAAAAATAGAACGAGCTTTAATAAGATATATTATTTGTTATAAATTTCACTTATTAATTTGCATACAATTTTTATATTAATATATCTACTAATGTTTGTCAATTAAATCTTATAAAATCTCTAATAAAATATAAAAAAATAATAACTAACCTGATTTATTTTAAAGCTATTTTATGGTATAATTAGAAATTGAAAAATATATAAGTTAAGTTATTGATTATATGTGAAAAAAGGAGAGAGGCTACTATGGAAGAAAGAAGAAAATACAAGCGTTTACCCATAAAATTAGAACTTGAAATTAATTCTCTTTTTAAACAAAATAATGACATAATAAAACTTGATAATAAGACCATTGAGGTTATAGATATCTCTAAAAACGGTGTTGGTATATTATGCAGAGATGAATTACCTCTCAACTATTATTTTAACGCCAAAATAGAATTCGATGAAAAAAGATACTTCTACTGTGTGCTCAAAATAATAAGAAGTAGTAAATCATGTGATAAATATTGCTTAGGCTGTGAATTCGTAGGACTCGCTGAATTCTTGGCAGATAAAGTTGATGAATATGGGCAATTATTAAATGATAAATAATAAAGGAAAGTGACGTTATATTAAGGGTAACAGTGGCTATGTATAGTCGCTTTCTTTATATATGGTTATATATGGGTTTCTGTAATAAAAGGGGTGAAAATAATATGAAGGAATTGGACAAAGCTATAAAAATAGATAGATACTATGTTAATTCCAAAGCATTAAATGAAACATACGACCAAATTTATATGTATACAGATGTTTTAATAACATATATGGGTTCAAGAATACAACCTGTAAAAATTGAGTTATGGATGACTGATAATGAAGACGAAAACTTGGTTGCTGACATAAGATGTGTTTTAACAGCAAAAAATAGATCTAAGGTAACATTAGAAAGTGAGATAGATGGTATTAGGACATGGACAGTTGATTTACCAAAATGTTATAGCTTCAAAATAGTTGTGAAAAATGAAAAAGATGAAGAGTTATGCCAGAAAAAATTTGAACATGGTTTTAGATTTATAGAGATAAACAATAATATGATTAATATAAATGGTAAGCAAGTAACTCTTAATGGAGTTATTTATAATAATCGTGAGCAATATGATATAGAAGATATGCAGAGAAAATATATTGAAGATATAAGTATAATGAAGAGTAATAACATCAATACTGTAATTACATATGATTATAATAATGCTGAAGTTTTCTATGATATGTGCAATAAATATGGATTATATGTAATCAATAAACCTATCACAGAACAAGAACATGAAGAAGAACTCTTATTTGATGAAGAAGAAACTAAGAATGTAATAAAAAAATATATTAATTATTCATGTGTAATTGTATGGAATATAGATAGTAGAGTTAATGTACCAATCAATCTATATAAGAAAATAATGATATTAGACAACACTAGACCAATATACTATGAGGGAAATGCAACAGGGCTTAAAAATTATAATCCAGTAACTTTTACTTATAACTTCATAAAAGAAGACGAAGTAATAGATGACGTATCTAAGGGACATCCAATTGCAGGAAGATTCTTATGTGATTATATAATGATTAGAGACGAAGAAACAGAAGAAGTCACCCAAAAAGGTGTAGTCTATAATGATAGACATTTAACACCATATGCATCTGAACTAAAGAAGAAATATGAAATGATAAATATATATCCCAAAGATATCATCAAAGGTATTTTCAGCATCAAAAATTGTGGAGATGCCTCTGCACTTAAAGATTATGATTTTTCATGGGAGATACTAGAAGATGGTATCGTAATAAAAAGTGGTAGATTGACAGATATAGATATACCTATCCATAAAAGAAAAGAAATATATATTGATTATAATATACAAGATATTCTTGAAAATGCATGGTACCATATTAATATCAATATGTCTACAAAAGAAGAATCATGGTGGGCAGAAAAAGGTTATAATGTGGCATGGGCACAATACAGAATACCATACAAAGCACCTAAAAAAAGAAAAATAAAATCATCAAATGAAGCTAGATTAAGAGATAGAAAGTTGAAAGTCGAAGTTATTGGTAATAATTTTGAAATAATTGTGGACAAATTAAAAGGTAACATCCGTTCAATAGAATTTGATAGACAAGAATATGTGCTATCGCCAGTAAAAGTATATATCGAAAATGGATTTAACAGATTAGAGATGTCAAAAGTGAAAGATGTAAAAGTCACTAGCACCACAGAAGGAAGTTATGAAATTGATATCATAGGAAAATGCCCACAGATAAAAGGGAATATTAAGACTACATATATAATAGAACCTGATGGCAGAATAAACATAATTAATAAAATCCGTTCTAGCAATAAATTTATAAAAATAGGAATGATGTTGGAGATACCAGCTGAGTATAATGATTTCTCTTGGTTTGGTAAAGGACCAAATGATACATACCCTGATATTAATAGTGGAACAAAAGTAGGTTTATATTACTATAATCTTAATAATTCTATAAAAAGTGGTAATAAATCAGATGTAAGATGGGCTGCACTTACAGATAGTGACGGAGAAGGATTATTATTTGAAAGTTGCAAAGACATACTTCTTAATATCTATCCACGTGTGCATAATTCATATTCTATTAACCAAGAAGAAAATAATAACATAATACTAGATGTAAGTTGCACTAGTAAAGCAAAGTACAACATATTTGATACTAGTTCTACCGGTGAAGATGTATACGCTTTCAGTATAAAACGGGTTATATAAATAACTCAACTTTCCACCTTTAATTTAATGCAGATAAATTAAGGTTACAATTTATATGAGTTGCAATATAAAGAGAAAAATTAGTATAATAATATAGATGTTTAAGTTCAATATATATAGATAAGAGTTGAACTTTCATTATAACAAGATTTAATTTAAGCAGATATAAGTAGAAGGAATGATTATAAATGTTTGATATTGAAGAAGAATTAAAAAAGCTACCTGTCAAGCCAGGCGTTTATCTTATGAAGGACATGTATGGAAACATAATCTATGTAGGAAAAGCAATTAAGCTTAGAAATAGAGTAAGGCAGTATTTTAGAAAATCAACAAATCATTCTAATAAAATAAAAAAAATGGTTCCTATGATAAAATCATTTGAATATATAGTAACTGATTCTGAGCTTGAAGCACTTATACTAGAGTGTAATCTTATAAAGAAGCATAGACCCAAATACAACACTCTTTTAAAAGACGATAAATCATATCCCTATATTAAAGTGACCATTAATGAAAAATATCCTAGAGTCTTATATGCCAGAGAATTAAAAAAAGACAAAGCCAAATACTTTGGTCCTTATACTAATACAAGAGGAGCTAAGGATACCATTGATGTTATAACTAAAATATGGAAGGTAAGAACATGTAACAAAAGTCTGCCAAAAGAAATAGGAAAAGGAAGACCATGTCTCAACTACCATATTAAACAATGTAATGCACCCTGCCAGAATTACATAAAAGAGGAAGAGTACAAAAAAGATATTATTGAGATTATTGAATTCCTAAACGGTAAATATGATAAAGTAATAAATATATTAAAGGATAAAATGATAAAAGCTTCAGAAGAATTAGACTTTGAAAAAGCTGCTGAATATAGAGACCAATTAGCAAGTGTTAAAAGTATTGCAGGAAAGCAAAAGATAATAAATGCTTCCATGGAGGACCAAGATGTTATTGCATTTGCTAAGGTACATGATGAGGCTTTGGTACAAGTATACTTCGTTAGAAACGGTAAGCTTATTGGAAGAGAACATTTTCATCTTGATGGTGTAGAAGAATTACAGAGACGAGAAGTGATGACAGAGTTTGTTAAACAATTCTATTCTGGAACCCCTTTTATACCAAAAGAAATAATACTCCAAGAAGAAATAGATGAAGCTAATATTATAAATGCTTGGTTAACCAGTAAAAAAGGTCAGAAAGTCTATATAAAAGTACCTAGAAAAGGTGAAAAACATAAGCTTGTTGAACTAGCCGCCAATAACGCTCTACTCACATTTGAACAGTTTGGTGAAAAAATAAAGAAAGAGGACAAAAGAACAAAAGGAGCTGTAAAAGAGATTGTAGAGATACTTGGTATAGAAGATGAGGTTAAGAGACTAGAAGCATACGATATATCCAACATACACGGTTTTGAATCAGTGGGTTCCATGATTGTTTTTGAAGAAGGAAAGCCTAAGAGAAGTGATTATCGAAAATTCAGGATAAAATCAGTAAAAGGTCCTGATGATTACAAAAGCATGGAAGAAGTTTTAACAAGAAGATTTACCCATGCTCTTGAAGAACAAAAAGAAATCCTGCTAAAAAAACAGGACCTAAGCTTAGGGAAATTCACTAGACTACCTGATCTAATCCTAATGGATGGTGGAAAAGGACAAGTCAACATAGCCCTTAAGGTACTTAATGAAATAGGTTTATCAATACCAGTATGCGGCATGGTCAAAAATGATAAACATAGAACTAGAGGAATTTTTTATAACAACATAGAGTACAATATTGATAAAGACTCCGAAGGATTCAAGCTAATAACAAGAATCCAAGATGAAGCACACAGATTCGCTATAGAATATCACAGAAAACTAAGAAGCAAAAAACAAATACAATCCATACTAGACGATATAGAAGGAATTGGACCAAAACGAAGAATAAACCTAATAAAACATTTTGGCTCAGTAGAAAAAATAAGACAAGCAGATGTAGACGAACTAGAAAAAACAGAGGGTATAAACAGAAAAGTTGCACAAACTATATATGATTTTTTTCGCGAGTAAGTAATCTGACAGCCCTACTGGACTGTCAGAAATAATAATGGATTCCATGTCCATTATTATTTATTGAAACAAGGACCTTTAATTTGCTGACGGAATATTCCTCTATACTACTTTGCTTTTACAATTAAAAGATATAAAAAAATGATGATAATTCATTTATAATATGCTAAAATATTAAAGAAATAGCTTAGGAGGCATTCTTATGTATACTGTAAAATTGACTAAATTAGTAGAAAAGATGAAGCTCAAAAATTTAACTCCAGAAGTAGAAATTGATAATATAGTAATAACCCATTCTGATATTAACAGACCAGCACTTCAATTAGCAGGTTTTTTTGATTACTTTGATACTGAAAGAGTTCAGATTATGGGTAAGGTTGAAAAAACATATCTAGAGAAAATGAACAAGAATGATAGATATAAGGTATTAGATACTCTTTTTAGCACAAAAATACCATGTCTAATACTATCTAGAGAATTAGAACCTTTTGATGATATGTTAGAGATAGCAAATGCTAATAACGTACCTATATTTCAAACAAAAAAAACTACTTCAACATTTATGGCTGAAATAATAAGATGGCTTAAGGTAGAATTAGCCCCAAGAATATCTATACACGGCGTTTTAGTCGATGTATATGGTGAAGGTGTACTTATAATGGGTGAAAGCGGAATTGGTAAAAGTGAATCTGCTTTAGAACTTATAAAAAGAGGACATCGTCTAGTAGCAGATGACGTTGTTGAGATTAAAAAAGTATCTGAAGAGACATTACTAGGTTCATCACCAGATATAATTAGACACTTCATAGAGCTTAGGGGTATTGGAATAATTGATGTAAAAACACTATTTGGTGTTGAATCAGTAAAGAAGATACAAAATATAGATTTAGTTATAAAATTAGAATTATGGGATCCAGAAAAAGAATATGATAGATTAGGTCTAAACGAAGAATACATTGAGATATTAGAAAATAAAGTTATATGTCATTCTATACCTATTAGACCTGGAAGAAATATCGCTGTTATTGTAGAATCAGCGGCTATAAACCATAGGCAAAAACAGATGGGTTATAATGCTGCTAGTGATTTGGTAAATCGTGTAAGTGGCAATCTAAAACGCAGAAACGAAGAAAGATATATAAAAGACAATAAATAAGGAGGACTACATGTATAACATTGGAATTGATTTAGGAGGAACAAATATTGCAGCAGCTATAGTTGCAAAAGATGGTACAATCATAAGAAAAGATTCAACACCTACACTTGGAAACAGAGTTGATAAACTTATTATAAAAGATATGGCAATGTTAGCTACAAAACTTATCGAAGAAGAAGGTATCTCTCTTGATGATATTCACTCAATAGGAGTAGGAAGTCCTGGAACACCAGACCCTGAAAAAGGATTAATAGTTTATGCTAATAATCTTAATTTTATAAATACACCAATTAGAGATGAAATTAGAAAATACATTGATAAACCAGTTTACATTGGTAATGATGCTAATGTAGCAGCTCTTGGAGAATATGAATGTGGTACAGGAGTTGACTATAAAGACTTAGTAGCTGTTACTCTAGGAACTGGAGTTGGTAGTGGAATCATAATTGATGGCAAGATTATTGGTGGCAGTTTTAATGGTGGTGCAGAACTAGGACATGTATCTATCAATTTTAATGGTATACAATGTAACTGTGGAAGAAAAGGATGTTGGGAACAATATTCATCAGCTACAGCATTGATAAGAGATGCAAAAGAAGCAGCAGCCAAGAACGAAGATTCCAAACTTAATGATTTAGTACAAGGTGATCTAAGTAAAATGAATGCTAAGATTCCTTTTGATGCGGCCCAAGCAGGAGATGAAGTTGCTAGGGAAGTAATTGATAATTATATTAAGCATTTAGCAGTAGGTATTGTTAATGTAATAAATATATTCCAACCAGAAATCATTGTACTTGGCGGTGGGGTCTCTGCACAAGGAGATAATCTAATAGAACCTCTTAAAAAAAAGGTTATAAATGAAATATATGGAGGAAAACCTGCATTCAAAACAAAAGTCCAAGTGGCTAAGTTAGGTAATGACGCTGGATTAATAGGTGCAGCGATGTTATATAGAGCTTATGAATAATAAATAATATATGTAAAAGTAATAATGAGGGATTGCATCACAATATATTATTAACGTCAATATCCCAGGCGGATATATTTTAATTCAATTCCTCTATACTAATCTTTTTCTATAAATTGTTTTTTGTTATTGACAATGATTATCATTTTTGATATTATAGTTTTAAAGTAAATTGGTATATAATCAAAATGAATGATATAAATGAGATAGGAAGTGATATTATGACTTTATCAAAAGCAAAAATGAACAAGGAATATACAGTTAATTCTGTATTAGGACAAGAAGATATGGTTAAGTTTCTTTTTTCTTTAGGTTGTTATGAAGGAGAAAAGGTAACAATAATATCTAAGGTAGCATCTAATTACATTATTAACATTAAGGATAGTCGTTATGGTATTGACGAAGAGTTAGCAAAAATAATACAAGTTGCTTAAAATGATAATATGATAATTATATTAGTAATTCTAATCAAGGGTTACTAATATTAATTAGCTATAAGATAAATAAACCTATATAGTGATAATGATTATCAATATTACAAAAACATGAAAAGGTGGTAAAAGATGAAAATTGCATTGACAGGAAACCCTAATAGTGGTAAAACAACTATGTTCAACGCATTAACAGGGAAACTTGAACACGTTGGTAACTGGGCTGGGGTTACAGTAGAAAAAAAAGTTGCAAAACTAAAGGGTAATCTAAAAAACAAGAAATCTCAAGAAGTAATGGTTGTAGACTTACCTGGAGCTTATTCCATGAGTCCTTTTACTTCAGAGGAATGTATTACTAGTGATTTTGTGAAAGAAGAAAATCCAGATGTTATTATCAATGTTGTGGATGCTTCAAATTTAAACAGAAGTTTATTTTTTACAACTCAGCTTTTGGAATTAGGTATTCCTGTTGTTGTAGCTCTTAACAAATATGATATGGTAAAGAGAAATGGTCTTACAATTGATGTAGCAAGACTTAAGAATCTCTTGAATTGTCAGGTTATAGAAACTTCTGCATTAAAAGAAATTGGGTTAAAAGAATTGGCGGCTTCTGCAATAGAATATGGTGACAAAAAAGGCGGTCAGGTAGCTCCAAAAATCATGGAAGATAATTTCCAAATAAAAACTAAATCAGATGCAGAAAAAGCAGATAAATTAAGATTTAATTTTGTAAATAAAATAACTAAAAAAGTTGAAGTTAGAAGTGTAAAATCTAATAAAGTAACTGTTGCTGACATAGTAGACCGTATTGTTGCTCACAAATGGTTAGGAATCCCAATATTTGGTTTAATATTGTGGGCAGTATTCTACATATCACAATCATGGTTAGGACCACTATTAGCTGGATATGTAGAGGAAGGAATTGGATGGTTGACAGATACAGTGTCAGGAGCATTAGAGGGTGCAGGAACTAATGATTTCTTAACAGCATTAATCGTTGAGGGTATAATTGGAGGAGTTGGTGCTGTACTTGGTTTCTTACCTTTAATCATGGTATTATTCTTCTTACTATCCTTATTAGAAGATTGTGGTTATATGGCACGTGTTGCAGTTGTTATGGATAGATTCTTCAAAAAAATCGGATTATCAGGAAAATCAATTATTCCTATGGTAGTAGGTTACGGATGTGCGATTCCAGGAGTTATGGCAACAAGAACAATTAAAAGTGAAAGACAAAGAAGAATGACAGCAATGTTAACTCCTTTTGTACCTTGTGGTGCTAAGGCACCTATTATTGGTTTGTTTGTTGCAGTATTCTTCCCAAACGCATCATATATGGCACCTATAACATATTTTGTAGCGGTTGTATTAATCATTCTTGTTGGATTATTACTTAAGAGGATTACAAAAGCAGAAACAGTAGTTGATTACTTTATGATTGAATTACCAGAATATCGTTTGCCAAGTATTAAACGAGCAGCACTATCTATGTTAGATCGTGCAAAAGGATTCATAATAAAAGCTGGTACAATTATCTTAGTTTGTAATGCAGCAGTATTCATTTTACAATCTTTCGATTTTAACTTAAATCTAGTTGGTGAAGAGGGAGTAGGCTCAAGTATGCTAGCAACCATTGCAAAACCAGTTGCTTTCTTATTAATTCCATTAGGATTTGGTATATGGCAATTTGCAGCAGCTGCAGTTACAGGTTTTATTGCCAAAGAAAACGTAGTTGCAACACTTGCAGTATGCTTTGCACTATTTGGTGATGATGCAGAGGCAGTTCTTAGTACACCAGGTAGTGGGAATGTACTTATGGTAGCAGGTGGTTTGACAGCAGTAAGTGCTTTATCATATATGTTCTTCAACTTATTTACACCTCCTTGTTTTGCAGCTATTGGAGCAATGAACGCTGAGATGGGTTCCAAGAAGTGGCTATGGGGAGCTATAGGAATGCAGTTTGGTATAGGATATATATTAGCACTATTAGTTAATCAAATAGGTTCACTTATCGTATATGGTAAGCTTGCAGAAGGTTTTGTAGCATCAATTATAATTTTAATAGTTGCATTTGTAATATTAATTACACTTATTAAGAGGAAGAAAGATGAAGGAGTAACAGGTATTAATCAAAGCCGACAACAAAAGGAGATAGCCTAAAATGGGAAACTTCATTGCTGGTTGTATAATTATTCTTTTAGTAGGATTAGCAATCTATAAAATGTATAAAGATAAAAAGGCTGGTAAAAAGTGCAGTGGATGTAGTAGTTGCCCTACACAGTGTGACTGTGAGTCAAAGAAATAGTAATATAGATAGTTTAATATTTGGAGTGGAATTTTAATTATTCCACTCCATTATTATTTTAGGGTCTTATTTAAAAAACTTCATTTGGTTAACTCTTTTTTTACTTTATAAAAGGCATCAATAGCTACATCCAAATCTTCCTTACTGTGTACAGCAGAGATCTGTGTCCTAATTCTAGATTTACCTTTTGGAACAACAGGATAATAGAATCCAATAACATAAACGCCTTTCTCAAGCATTTTTTCAGCCATTTTCTGTGCAACTACAGCATCACCTAACATTATAGGTACAATTGGATGATCACCATCTGGGATATCAAACCCAACTTTTTTCATTCCCTCTCTAAAATACCTAGTATTTTCTTCTAACTTATCTCTAAACTCTGTGGATTCTGATAACATTTCAAGTATTTTAAGAGAGGTTTCAGCAATTGCAGGAGATAAAGTATTAGAAAACAGGTAAGGTCTTGAACGTTGACGAAGCAAATCAATAATCTCTTTCCTACCACTAGTAAAACCACCACTAGCACCACCTAAAGCTTTACCAAGTGTACTGGTTATAATATCAACTCTACCAATAACGTCTCTATATTCATGAGTACCACGACCCTTTTTCCCAATAAAACCAGTTGCATGGCTATCGTCTACCATAACTATAGCATTATATTTATCAGCTAAATCACAAATCCCTTTTAGATTAGCTATAATACCATCCATAGAAAAAACTCCATCAGTAGCAATTAATTTTATCCTAGCACCGTTTTTATCAGCTTCAATCAATTTTTCTTCAAGGTCTTCCATATTATTATTAAGGTAACGATATCTTTTAGCTTTACATAATCTTATACCATCAATAATACTAGCATGATTAAGTTCATCACTTATAATAGCATCCTCAGCTGCAAGAATTGTTTCAAACAACCCACCATTAGCATCAAAAGCCGATGAATATAAAATAGTATCATCCGTATATAAGAATTCTGATATTTTATGCTCTAGATCTTTATGAATCTTCTGAGTTCCCACAATAAAACGTACAGAAGAAAGACCATATCCCCATTTCTCATAACTTTCCTTAGCAGCCTTTATCACAAAATCATGAGAAGCCAAACCAAGATAATTATTAGCACAAAAATTAAGAACCTGCTTCTTGGACAAAGTATCAATTTTTCCACTCTGTGGCGTAGTAACAACTCTCTCATTTTTCCACAATCCACTTTCCTTGATATCATTAAGCTGCTTCATGTAAATCTTCCTAGCATTATCAAACATAAAACCTCATCCTTCTTTCTTCATTTATTTTATCTTCAATCATATCTAAATTTAATTAAAATATACACTAGCCTGAACTAGCAATCATTACAGGTATTATCTAAGCAACCGTAACCCACCATATTAATCTACCTAACCCTATTTATCCCAACTAAGTACTACCTTCCCCGATTTCCCCGAATTCATCGCATCAAAACCTTTCTGGAAATCAGTATAATGATACCTATGAGTTATCACTTCACTAATATCAAGTCCCGACTGAATCATAGATGTCATCTTATACCATGTCTCAAACATTTCTCGTCCATAAATACCTTTAATATTTATTCCATTGAACACTATTTTATTCCAATCAACTACAGTATCCTCTGACTGAATACCAAGCATTGCGATCTTACCTCCATGTTCCATACAATCTATCATATCATTAAAAGCCCGTGCATTACCTGACATCTCTAGTCCTACATCAAACCCTTCTTTTATCCCTAATTGCAGCATAGTATCCCTAATTGTAGACTTACTTACATCCACAGTGATTGCTCCCATTTTCTTTGCAAGATCAAGACGATATGGATTCACATCAGTTATTACAACGTATCTAGCTCCTGCTTTCTTAGCTATTGCAGATGCCATAATACCAATTGGTCCAGCACCAGTAATAAGTACGTCCTCCCCTACAAGGTCAAAAGATAATGCAGTATGTACAGCGTTACCAAGAGGATCAAAACAACTAATAATATCCCTATCAATATCTTCATCACACAACCACACATTAGTAGCTGGAATTACAAGATACTCAGCGAAAGCACCAGGCCTATTAACGCCTACACCACTTGTATTAATGCATAGATGTCTACGTCCAGCTAAACAATTACGACAATGACCACAAACAATGTGACCTTCACCAGATACTAGTTCACCGATTCTGAATCCCTTAACATTATCACCATAACCAACTATTCTTCCAACATATTCATGGCCAATGACCATAGGAGTAGGAACAGTTTCGCTAGACCATTTATCCCAATTGTAGATATGAACATCTGTACCACAGATAGATGTTTTTTCTATTTTTATCATTACGTCATTTTTACCCATTTCTGGAACAGGTACTTCTTCTAGCCAAAGACCTTCTTTAGGATATTTTTTAACTAAAGCATTCATGGTTTTCTTAGTTTCCAATTTTGTTGACAATATAATTCTCCTTTCAATTTAAATAATAAGGATTTTAAATCTAATGAAATAAAGACTAATTTATTATTTATCTATAGTATAAATAAATAATGTTTTTGTGTCAAACACAATTTTGATAAAACGTACTATATATTTAGTACGGACTATTACCTATACATCTAATAATAAACGGTAAATTAATATAGTATTTTCGAAATATTAAAGGAATTTTTTATTGTTTCGCAGATTACATTAAGTTTACATATTAAAATGTTCAAATTTATTAATTGACAATTCTTTGACTATTACATATAATTAAAGTCAGTAACTTTAAAATACTATAATTCGACAATATAAATAAGAAATATGCTAGTAATAAATGTGTGTATATTTCTTAGCTGAAAGGTTAGGATTCCAGTGGAAGAGATTAAGTATAAAGTAATTAACGGCTATAAATTAAAAAAGAAAGAAGCTCTTGAAATCTATAGAACAACAGGTACTGAAGAACTATGTCAGATAGCTGATGAAGTAAGACAATTTTTTAAGGGAAATAAGATTGAGCTTTGTACAATCATGAATGCAAAATCAGGGAAATGCAGTGAAGATTGTAAATACTGTGCTCAATCTGCTCATTATGGTACTGGTGTTAGGGAATATCCACTAATAAGTAAAGACAAGGCAATAAAAAGAGCTGAAGAAAATGTGAAATATGGAGTTGACCAATTCTCATTAGTTACAAGTGGGAAAGGAATATCAGACGAAGATTTTGATAATATCATTGACATATACAAAGAATTAAAAAACAAATTCCCAGATTTGAATCTATGTGCATCTCATGGGTTAATTACCTATGAACAGGCAGTGAGATTAAAAGAAGCTGGAGTTAGTAGATATCATCATAATCTTGAAACCAGTAAACGTTTCTATGAAAAAATATGTACAACTCATACATATAATGATAGAATTAGAACAATAGTCAATGCAAAAAAAGCTGGTTTATCTGTATGTTCAGGTGGAATTATTGGATTGGGAGAAAACGTGTTTGATAGAATTAATATGGCATTTGAACTAAGAAAACTTGAAATTAGCTCAGTACCTATTAATATTCTATGTCCTGTAAAAGGAACACCATTGGGAGATAAAGAAATTCTGGAACCTGAAATAATATGTAGAACTGTTGCAATGATTAGATTAATACTGCCAAAAGCTAATGTTAGATTCGCAGGTGGACGTATAGCACTAGGAGAATATCAGAGACAAGGTTTCAAATCAGGTATCAGTGCTACTATGGTTGGTAATTATTTAACAACAATAGGAAATAACATTGAACAAGACATTGAAATGATTAATCAACTATAGATTGGAAGTATGTTTATAATAGTTTTAAGAAAAAGTATATAATAAAAATATTATATTCTTTTTCTTATTTCTAAGCTATTATATATTTGATTTAATCTTTTTTGAATAATTGACAACAAAAAAATATAGTGTATAATTAGTAGTTAGTAAATATAATTAACACATATTCATCTATAACTTCGATTATTATTATAACATGCGCTTGATGCGCTTTTATTGTGCTATTATAATTTAACACTTTAAAGTCATATTACATAATAGCGTTGAAGTTTAAAGTGACGATATTTATGGTTATATTAAAAATAGGGAGAGGGATCTAATGAAAGTTTATTGGTTTTTCTTGGTAGGGTACATACTAATGATTATGGTTGTAAGCGCCATGAGTAGAAAAAAGGTTGAGGGAGTTTCAGGTTATCTACTTGGAGGTAGAAGAGTACCCCCATGGATGTCAGCATTTTCGTATGGTACGGCTTATTTTTCAGCAGTTTTATTTATTGGTTATGCAGGAAAATTAGGTTGGAACTTCGGGTTATCAGTGCTTTGGATAGTAGTAGGGAATACAGTGATTGGTACATACTTGGCTTGGGAGGTTCTAGGGAAAAGAACTCGTGAAATGACTCAAAGACTTAATGTATCTACTATGCCAGAATTCCTTGGAGTAAGATACAAGAGTAAACCTCTAAAAATTGTATCAGCAACAATTATTTTCGTATTTTTAATGCCTTATGCGGCTTCTGTATATAAAGGTTTAGGATATTTGTTTGAAGAAATTTTTGGAATACCTACTTATATTATATTAATTATAATGATGGTTCTAACAGCTCTATACTTATTTGCAGGAGGGTTGGTTGCTGCAACTATGGTTGATTTCATACAAGGATGTATTATGATTGTTGGAGTTATATTGATGTTGTTTTTTGTAATTAAATTTCCAACTGTTGGAGGTTTGTCAGGTGCTATAAGTAACTTGAAATCCATCAATAAGGAATTAATATCTCCTATAGGACCACCAGGAGTTGTGCCGATATTGTCTTTGGTTATTCTAACGAGTCTAGGTAGTTGGGGATTACCACAAATGGTACATAAATTCTATACAATCAAAAGTGAAAAATCAATCAAGACAGCAAAATGGGTATCTACTGCATTTGCACTTTTAATAACTACAGGTGCTTATTTTACAGGAAGTATAAGTAGACTTATCATTAGTGAATGTCCTACAATAAATGGAATGCCTGTTTATGACAGGATTATGCCATTGGTAATAAGTGAGACTTTGCCAACAGTAGTTGCAGCGATAATCCTTGTATTGGTTTTATCTGCATCAATGTCTACATTGGCTTCATTAGTACTTGCATCAAGTTCTGCAATTACAATAGATTTATTGAAGACAGTTAAACCAGACATTAACGGTAAAACATTGATGTGGGTTATGAAGGTATTATGCGTTGTGTTTGTTGCACTATCTTATATTGTAGCAACATCTGATAGTCCAATACTGAACTTAGCATCTTTATCTTGGGGAGCAGTTTCAGGTTGCTTACTAGCTCCATATCTACTTGGATTGTATTGGGAAAAAGCTACTAAACAAGGCGTATGGGTAGGAATGTTAACTGCTATTTCCATTGTAATATATGGTGTTAGTAAATATGGGTTTGGAAGTTCTAATATACCGACAGTAGGTGCATTAGCTATTGTTGTTCCAATAATAACTATGAGTATAGTTAGTCTGGTAACTGAAAGTTATGAAGAAAGACATATCAATTATATATTTGCTAAAGAGGTAAAATAATATAAGGTTGAAAGGAAATGGGAAAATGATTTGGTCGAAAGAGGAAACACTCAGCAGGGAAGAAATAGAAAAAATTCAATTAGATAAATTACAGGAAACAGTTAAGAGAATCTACAATAAGGTTCCTTATTATAAGGCCAAAATGGATAAAGCAGGTATGAAACCAGAAGATGTCAAATCTCTTGATGACTTGTCTGACTTGCCATTTACTGTAAAAGATGACCTTAGGAATAACTATCCTTTCGGTCTATTTACTGTTCCCAAAAAAGAGATTGTTAGAGTTCACGCATCATCTGGAACAACTGGAAAACCAACTGTTGTTGGATATACTAGAAAAGACCTTAATACTTGGACTGAATTGATAGCAAGGATTGTAACAATGGCAGGAGCAGATTCTACTGATGTGGCACAGATTGCTTTTGGTTATGGGTTATTTACAGGTGCTTTTGGACTTCATTATGGTTTGGAGAGAATTGGTGCAATGGTAGTACCAACTTCTAGTGGAAACACTGAAAAACAAATTATGCTTATGAAGGATTTTGGTACTACATTATTGGTTAGTACACCATCCTATGCTCTACATATCATGGAGGTAGCTAAAAAGATGGGAATTGATCCAGTTAATGATCTAGATGTTAAACTTGGACTTTTCGGTGGAGAAGGTTCCACAGAAGCTATGAGAGAACAGATTCAAAAAGGTTGGGGCATGTTTGCAACTGAAAATTATGGTATGAGTGAATTGATTGGACCTGGTGTTGCAGGAGAATGTCAAGCTTTGAAGGGATTACATATTAATGAAGACCATTTTATTCCTGAAATAATCGACCCAAGTACTGGTAAAGTATTACCACCAGGAGAAACAGGTGAATTAGTAATAACTACTGTCTCAAAAGAAGCCCTTCCACTTATTAGATATAGAACTAAAGATATCACAAGACTCATGTATGAAAAATGTGATTGTGGAAGAACTTTAGTTAGAATGGCTAAGATTGAAGGAAGAACAGATGATATGCTGATAATTAGAGGTGTTAACGTATTTCCTTCCCAGATAGAGGAAGTATTACTGAATACAAAAGAAATAGGTCCACATTATGAAATCATAGTTAATAGAGAAGGTTATTTAGATAAAATTGAAATAAATGTGGAATTAGAAGATACTAGTCTATTAGATTCATATAGTAATCTTGACAAACTACAATTGACAATCAGACATAATCTTAAAACTGTTTTAGGAATAGATGCTAAGATAAATCTAGTAGAACCTTATACTTTGAAGAGATTTGAAGGTAAAGCAAAAAGAGTTATAGATAATAGAAATTAGAGGATGGACTAAAAGAGAAACAACTGTTAGAATAGATATATAATAACGATTGAATGTATTCTAAATCTCTAACATATAAGGTAAATGTACCTTATAAAAAAGATAACCTGTATTGAATAAAAACTATATTCAATATAACTTTAAATTGAAATGAAAGGATTGATATTAACAATGGCAGATAAGAAACTTATGCTTGGTAATGAAGCTGTTGCCAGAGGAGCTTATGAGGCAGGTGCTACTGTTGCAGTAGCATATCCAGGAACACCAAGTACAGAAATTACTGAGTTCGTTGCAAAATATGATGAAATATATGCTCAGTGGTCACCTAATGAAAAAGTTGCTTTAGAAGTGGGTGTTGGTGCTTCTTTTAGTGGAGCTAGAACAATGGTAGCTATGAAACATGTTGGAGTCAATGTAGCTGCAGACCCATTATTTACTGCATCATATACTGGAATTAATGGAGGCTTAGTAATACTTGTTGCAGATGATCCAGGTATGCATAGTTCTCAAAACGAACAAGATACCCGCTATTATGCAAGATCTGCTCATATACCAATGCTTGAACCTTCTGATAGTAATGAAGCAAAAGAATATGTAAAAGAAGCTTTTGAAATAAGTGAAAATTACGATACACCAGTTTTTATAAGACTTACAACTCGTATTTCACATTCACAAAGTCTTGTAGATCTTAATAATAGAGTAGATGTTCCAATCAAAGAATATACCAAAGACTTCAAGAAAAATGTAATGATGCCAGGTATGGCAAGAGTTAAGCATGTTGTAGTTGAAAAGAGAATGAATCAGATTGCAGAAGATTGTAATACATTTAGATATAACACAATTAAAATGAATGATACTTCAATTGGAGTAATAACTAGTGGAGTTCCTTACCAATATGTGAAAGAAGCATTACCTAATGCATCTATTTTAAAACTTGGTATGGTACATCCAATTCCAAAAAAATTAATTGAGGAATTTGCAAGTAAAGTTGATACATTATACATAGTTGAAGAATTAGAACCAATTTTTGAAGAACAAATCAAATCATTGGGAATTAAAGTAATTGGTAAAGAGATATTTACAGTTCAAGGTGAATACAGTGCTAATCTAATAGAAGAAAAGATTAGCGAACATAATTTGAATCTTGATACTCCAAAACAATTACCAGTAAGACCACCAGTTATGTGTCCAGGATGTCCACATAGAGGAGTTTATTATATTCTTAATAAACTTAAAAAACATGCTACAGGCGATATAGGATGTTATACTCTTGGAGCACTACCACCACTTGAAGGTATAGACACTTGTGTCTGTATGGGTGCAAGTATAGGTATGCTACATGGAATGGAAAAAGCAAGAGGAAAAGAATTTATCAAGGATTGGGTTGGAATCATTGGAGATTCAACTTTTGTCCATTCTGGAATAACAGGACTTGTAGACATTGTATATAACAAAGGAATCTCAACTGTAATTATCCTTGATAACTCAACAACAGGTATGACAGGACATCAAGATAATCCTGCTACTGGAAAGACTTTGAAGGGTGAAGAAACACATGTACTTAACCTTGTACAATTAGCAAATAGTGTAGGTATCAATAGTGTAAGAGTGGTTAATCCTTTCAAACCAGAAGAAGTTGAACTAGCTATAAAAGAGGAGACAATGAAAGAGGAACCTTCAGTAATAATAGCAAGTGCACCTTGTGAGTTATTAGATAAGAAGAGAAAGAGAGTTCCTTATAGAATAAATGTTGATGCTTGTAAGAATTGTGGAATGTGTATGAAACTAGGATGTCCAGCAATTCAGAAGAAAGATGGTAAGATGATGATTAATGATACATTATGTAGTGGTTGTGGTTTATGTGCTAAGGTATGTAAATTCGGTGCTATAGTAAAGGATGGTGAATAATAATGGAAACAAAGAATATATTAGTTGTAGGTGTTGGAGGACAAGGAACACTTTTAACCAGTAGAATACTAGGTAATTTAGCAATACATTCTGGATATGATGTAAAATTATCTGAGGTACATGGAATGTCACAAAGAGGTGGGAGTGTTGTTACACATATTCGTTATGGAGACAAAGTATATTCACCTCTTGTAGAGATAGGAAAAGCTGATATTATACTTGCTTTTGAAAAGATGGAAGCACTAAGATGGCGTCATTACTTGAAAAAAGATGGTTTGCTTATTGTTAATGCTCAAGAGATTGATCCTATGCCTGTTATTATAGGAGCAGCTGACTATCCACAAGATATAATCCAACAGTTACATGATGCTGATAACAAAGTGATTGTTGCTGATGCATTAAGTGAAGCAAGAAAGATAGGTAACTTTAGAGTGGTCAATACTGTTTTATTAGGTTTACTTGCCAAAAATTTAGATGAAGATAAAGATAAGTGGGAAGAAGCTATAAAACAAACTGTACCAAGTAAGACAGTTGAAGTTAATGTAGAGGCATTTGAAGCTGGTTATGCTCTATAATAATTAAGTTTTTACCAAAACGAACCATGAAATATAAAGTTTTTATATATTTTAGTAACATTAATAGCAAAAAATAATTATAATCCTACCACAACATATGATATAATATGATTGTGGTAGGTTTTTATTAAAGTATAATGACATAGAAGTTGCAATTTAGTAGTTATTCGAAATGAGGCATAGCCTATTTTGTTTAATACTTAGAGGAGGACAAAAAATGATTTGGAATGAACATATTGAATGCATGAGTCGAGATGAACTTAGAGAAATACAAAGCAAAAGATTATGTGAAACAGTTGAAAGAGTATATTATAACGTACCTTTCTATAGAAAAAAGATGCAAGAAATTGGCTTGGAACCGGAAGACATAAAAGGAATACAAGATTTGTCAAAATTACCATTTACTACAAAACAAGACTTGAGAGACAATTATCCATTTAACTTATTCGCAGTTCCAATGAGTGAAGTGGTCAGAGTACATGCTTCTTCTGGAACAACTGGAAAGCCTACTGTAGTAGGTTATACGAGAAGAGATCTATCATCTTGGTCAGAAGTTGTAGCACGTTCCTTACATTGTGCTGGAGTAGAGAAAAATGATAGAATTCAAATAGCATATGGATATGGTTTATTCACAGGTGGATTAGGTATCCATTATGGAGCTGAAAAGGTAGGGGCTACTGTTATTCCTATATCTGGTGGAAATACAAAAAAACAGTTGAACTTAATGAGTGATTTTGAAAGTACTGTTATAGCTTGTACACCTTCTTATGCTCTTTATTTAGCTGAAGCTATGGAAGAAAAAGGTATAGATCCAGCAAAATTAAAATTAAAAACTGGTATATTTGGAGCTGAGCCATGGACCAATAACATGAGAAAGCAAATAGAAGCAAAACTTCATATCAAAGCTATGGATATATATGGATTAAGTGAGATCATGGGACCTGGGGTAGCTTGTGAATGTAGTTACCAAAATGGTTTACATGTAGCAGAAGACCATTTTATTCCTGAGACAATCAGTACGGATACATTGAAAAATGTTGATATGGGTATGGAAGGAGAATTAGTATTTACAACAATCACAAAAGAAGCTCTTCCTATATTAAGATATAGAACGAGAGATCTTACTGTACTTAATTATGATAAATGTGAATGTGGAAGAACTATGGTCAGGATGCAAAAATGCACAGGACGTTCTGATGATATGTTGATTATTCGTGGTGTTAACGTATTCCCATCACAAATAGAAAGTGTTCTACTAGAAATGCGTGAAACTAAACCACATTATTTACTTATTGTAGAGAGACATAATAATCTTGATACTCTCGAGATATGGGTAGAAGTTGATGAAGCCTTTTTCTCTGATGAAATTCGAAAACTGGAGAATCTAACTAAGAAAATCACTCACGAAATACAAAGTACACTGGGAATAAGTGTAAAAGTAAAATTAGTTGAGCCAAAAACAATAGAAAGAAGTGAAGGTAAAGCTAAACGTATTATAGATAGGAGGAAATTAGTATGACAATTAAACAACTCAGCGTTTTTCTAGAAAACAAATCTGGAAGATTATCAGATGTAACAAAGACATTAGGTGATAATAATATTACTATATCTGCACTTAGTGTAGCTGATACGTCAGAATATGGAATCTTAAGATTGATTGTAGCTAGTCCTGAAAAAGCTCATGAGTTATTAAAAAAATTAGGGTATTCAGTTAGTCTCACCGATGTCATATGTTTAATAATACCACATGAATCAGGAGCATTACATAAAGCAGTAAAAGTATTAGCATCTAATAGTGTGAGTATTGAATATATGTATGCTTATGCTATGAATGGTAATGCTTCAGTAATTATGAAAGTATCTGAGGTAAATAAAGCAATAAAGACATTGACTGAGAATGATGTTAAATTAGCAAGAGCTAGCGAAATATGTAAATAAATATATAAATAAATTTAATAATGATTTTGGTCTATATTTGACGGCTTTTATAGCCGTTCTTATTTTTTGTCATTTTAACAATAATGTTATCTTAATATAAAACAATATATAGAATGATAACAAATGGACATATGTCCTTTTGTTTGACAATTTAATTTATTATAATGATGTTAAATAAATTCTACTTTTTTGCAAATAATATTCAATAAAATAGACATAACAACTAATCTTATAGGATTAACATTATTTTATAAATAAAATATACTTATAAATTAGATTAAATTAATATAATATAAGTATTTATTGATAAAAATATTATAGACCTTATTCTTAAATAATTAGTATGGAGTGAAGAATATGTTGCTACAAGAAATTATGGAATATCAACCAGAATTGAAAAAAGTTCTTGAAGGTATGCCAAGGGACATTAAGGAAAGATGTAGACTTAAAACATATAAAAGTAATAGTACAATTATTAAGAAAGGCGAAGATATAAAATATGTCAATATATTATGTAAAGGTGAATTAAATGTCATTAACGAATTTGCAAACGGAAGTATATACATACTTAATACTAATAAAGCCATTGATTATATAGGTGAAATGGAAGTATTAGCTGGTGAAACAAAAGCGGTAGTAACAAATATAGCAAAAACTGACTGTATAGTTTTTAGAATATTAAAAAATGATTTTATTAAATGGACTAAGTGTGATAATTATATTACTCATATGTTAGCTAAAAGATTAGCTGTTAGATTATGCTATACATCATGTTATCAAGGTTATTCTCATTACTATCCAGCTATTCATATGATCAAGAGATTTATTATTGAATATGTTAAAAATGAAATAAATGATAATAATATAGTATATGTTAATAAAAAAAGACAAGAAATAGCGGATATTCTAGGGATAAGCGTTAAAACGGTTGGAAGAAATATAACTAAGCTAAAAGCAATAGGTTTAGTAACAATAAAAAAAGGTAAAATATATGTAGATAGAAAACAATATAAAGATATGATTGATACTTTGGAAATATGGTAGTAGAATAATAGGGGCATATATTAACAGAAAGGAAAAGACACAATGAAAGCTTGGGAAATGGAACAACAGTTAATAGAATCAGCAATCCCAGTAGTCTTAAGTGAAGAAGAACAGCAGTGGGATGGAATGGCTAATATAGGTAAAGTTGATGATGATAAGATAAAACTTCTTTGGGGTAGTAATGTACCAGGATCAGGTGCTCCTGAAAGAGTCATCATTGCAGGTATACAAGCCATTGAAAACAGAGGATATATAGTAGAAGATTATGAAGAAATAATAAAAGAGGGTTTAGAAGCATTAAATAATAATGACATGGTAAAACTTCATACTCTTACTTCAAAATTATATCATCAAATGAATAAATGTATAGAAGATGAAAAATCCTCTTATTGGAAATATAAAATATACAAAAATTGGAAACAATATGAAGAGGATGTTGCTTTTGTAAAGGATTCCTATGATGTAAATTCTAATGATTTTGAAGAAAAAATTCTTATTGGATGGAAATCACAATTAGTTGGTGGTGCTTTAGGTACTGCTATTGAAGGTTATACAACTGATAACCTAAGAAAAGTATTTGGTGAAATTAGAGATTATGTTAGAAAACCAAATACATTAAATGATGATATCACTTTTGAATTGGCTTTTCTTAAAGCTTTTATGAAAAAAGGAGGTGATGTAGATTCAGTAGACATAGCTCATGAATGGATAGGTCTTATTCCTGCTGGATGGTCAGCAGAAGAAGTGGCTCTAAGAAATATTCGTTATGGGATTTATCCACCAGAAAGTGGTACATTCTGTAATCCTTATTGTGAATGGATTGGAGCTCAGATGAGAGGTGCTATATGTGGTATGGTTGCACCTGGAAATCCAAAAGAAGCCGCAAGACTTGCATGGATTGATGGACAAGTTTCTCATTACAACAATGGAATTATTGGTGAAATATTCAATGCTATGTTAGTTTCACTATCGTTCACAAGAAAAGATGTAAGATTGTTATTAAAAGAAGTAATCAATATGATTCCAAGTAAAAGTGAGTATTATTCAGTTGTTAAATATGCTCTTGATCAATGTGAAAAATCAACTGACTGGGAGCAAGTATGGAGACTATGTGAGGAAAAATTTGTAAAATATAATTGGATCCATGCTTATCCTAATGCAGCAGCAGAAGTCGTTGCACTATGGTTTGGCAATGGCGATTATGACGAAACCCTTCATATTATTGCAATGGAAGGTGTAGATGTAGATTGTAATGCAGCTCAAATTATGACAGCTATAGGAATTATTGTTGGTAAAAATAAAATTGCCGATAAGTGGACTGAACCATTTAACAATAATATCGAAACATACGTAAGAAGTATGGAAAATATCCATATTAATGAACTGACAAAATGGACAGTAGAAAGTTGTAGAAATGCTTTGAAAGCCTAAGTAAAATTTAAAATAATATCTTAGGTTGAAATTAATATTTTCATGGTGTATAATAATAACTTGTAAATTGCCAAAAGTATGGCAATTTACAACAAAAAAATAAAGGGGGAATAAATGATGAAAAAATCATTAATTCTAATATTAGCACTAGTAATGACTGTATCCATGCTTTTAGCTGGCTGCGGTGAAAAGAAAGACGATACTAAGACTCCAGATACTGGAGATACTACAAACACTGAAGACAACAAAACAGATGATAAAGATGATGTAAAAACAGATGACCTATTAAAAGTAGTATTATTAATCAATGGTAATCTTGGAGACAAATCATTTTTTGATTCAGCTAAAGCAGGTATGGACCTTATTCAAGAAAAATATGGTGATAAGGTAGAAACTGAAACTATTGAAATGACTTATGATGAGACAAAATGGGAACCAGCATTATTAGATGTATCTGATAAAGATTACGATATAATCATTGTGGGAACATACCAAATGTCTGAATATCTACAAGATATCGCTGTTGATCACAAAGATAAAAAATACATTATCTTTGATTCAACTGTTAATTACAAAGAATATGACTTAGATAACGTATATTCTATCGGTTACAAGCAAAATGAAGGTTCATTCTTAGCAGGTGTTCTTGCTTCAAGAATAACTACTTCTGATATGGAAGGTATTAACGCAGACAAGAAAATCGGTTTCATCGGTGGTATGGAAAACAATGTAATCAATGACTTCTTAGTTGGATATATCCAAGGAGCTCTATATGCAGACCCAGATACCAAAGTAGCAAGTTCTTATATTGGAGACTTCTCTGATGTTGCAAAAGCTAAAGAAATGAGTCTTGCTCAATTCAAACAAGGTGGAGTAGATATTGGATTCAACGTTGCTGGACAAGCTGGTCTTGGACAAATTGACGCTGCATTAGAAGCTGGTAAATATGTTATTGGTGTAGACTCAGACCAAGCTGCATTATTTGCAGATGAAAAAGAAAAATCTGAATTAATATTAACATCAGTATTAAAGAGAGTTGACCAATCATTACTTCGTGCAATAGATATGCATATGGAAGGAACTTTACCATATGGTTCAGCAGAAAGTCTTGGATTCAAAGAAAAAGCTATTGATATAGTTGATACTAATACAAATGTTTCAGCTGAGATCATGAAAGAATTAGCTGAAATCGAGGAAAAAATCGTTAATGGAGAAATAGAAGTAAAAACTGCATTTAAGATGACACAAGATGAACTTACTGAATATATAAATTCTGTTAAATAATAGTTTTGTAGTATAATTTAGAGGGTGCATTTATTGTTTTCAATGAATGTACCTTCTTAATAATAATCTAATGGAGTGATAATATGCAAAACGAACTACTTAAAATGGAGAAAATAACTAAAGTTTATCCAAGTGGTATAGTAGCTAACGATGGAGTTGATTTCTCTATAAGAGAAGGAGAGATTCACGCTATTTGTGGAGAAAATGGTGCTGGAAAGTCAACTTTGATGAAAATCTTATTTGGACTTCATACTCCAGAGGAAGGAAAAATCACCTTACGAGGAGAGAAAATTCACATAACATCACCTACAGTTGCCATAGAGTATGGTATCGGTATGGTGCATCAGCACTTTATGTTAGTTCCTTCTTTAACAGTTGCAGAAAACATGGTTTTAGGTGTAGAGCCTAAAAAAGGTTTGTTTGTTGATATGGATAAAGCAATAAGGACCACTGAAGAGTTATCAAACAAGTATAATCTACATGTTGATCCAAGAGCAAAAGTTGAAGATATACCAGTTGGAATTAAACAGAAAGTTGAAATACTTAAAGCTCTACTAAGAGGGGCTAAGATATTAATATTAGATGAGCCCACAGCAGTACTTACTCCTCAGGAGACCAAAGAACTATTTAATCAGCTGAAATTATTAAAAGAAAAAGGACATACAATAATATTTATCTCACACAAATTAAATGAGGTAAAAGAGTTATGTGACCGAATTACAGTTATGAGAAATGGTAAGAGTATGGGTGTCCATAATACTAGTGATGTAACAGAAGAAGATATCTCAAGGTTAATGGTAGGAAGAGATGTAGTTCTTAGAGTAGAAAAAGAAAAAGCTTCACCAAAAGAATCAATACTTAATATAAAAGATCTAGTATATGTCAATGAGCTAGGTAAAAAAGCTCTTAATGGTATTTCATTCAGTGTTAGAAAAGGTGAAATACTAGGTGTTGCTGGTGTAGAAGGTAATGGACAAAGAGAGTTGGTAGAGTCTATAACAGGATTGGATAGTCCAACATCAGGAAGCATAAAGATAGTTGATAATGAGGTTATTGGTAAAACAATAAAACAAATAAGAAGACTTGGTACATCACATATTCCAGAAGATAGAATGACCTATGGTGTTGCAGGTGATGTAAGTATTGAACAGAATATAATCTCTGATAAGTATGATACCAGTGAATATAACGGTAAAGTATTATTGAAAACAAAAACTATCAAAGAAAGAGCAATTGAACTTATAAAAGAATATAGAGTAAAATGTAATTCTGCCAATCAAAAGGTCAGAATGCTTTCTGGTGGTAATATACAAAAAGTAGTTGTTGCAAGAGAATTTTCAGGAGGACCAAAACTTCTCATAGCTAACCAGCCAACAAGAGGTATTGATGTTGGAGCAACAGAATTTATCAGAAAAAGATTAGTTGAACTTAGGGATGAAGGAACAGCAGTATTACTGATTTCAGCTGATTTGAATGAAGTAATGGAACTTAGTGACAGCTTGATTGTAATGTATGGTGGAGAAATCGTAGCTTATTTTGAAGATACTAGTACATTAACTGAAGAAGAATTAGGTCTATATATGTTAGGAGTTAAAAAACAAACACCAGAAGAGATTGGGGGAGTTATTAATGCGTAAAAATCTAAAATTTGAAGTTGTTCGTACTAGTTTGGCAATATTGATTGCACTAGCGGTTGCATTGATAATTATCTTTTTAACAAGTAATGAACCAGGGGTAGCCCTAAAAGAGTTTGTTATAGGACCAATTGATAGTCTTAGACACTTTGGTAATGTTATTGAACTTGCAATCCCTCTAATGTTTACAGGACTTGCAGTAAGTATTATGTTCAAAGCTCAACAATTTAACCTTGGTGCAGAAGGTGGCTTCTTCATTGGTGGTGTTGCAGCAATGGTGGTTGCAATAAAAGTATCATTGCCTGTAGTAGCGCATCCATTGGTAGCTATACTTTTTGGAGGTATTCTTGGAGCGATTGTTGTTAGTATACCTGCATTTATGAAAGTAAGATGGAATGCTACAGAGTTGGTATCATCATTAATGTTGAACTATATTGCATTATTTATAGGTGCATATCTATTGAATTACCACTTTAGAGATCCTAACTCAGGAGCAATTGCATCTGAAAAAATTCCTAAGTCAGCTAAACTAATGGTTATTTTATCTGGAACTAGAATTCATGCAGGTTTGATAATTGTTGCTGTTATGGTTGTTCTTTGTTACTATTTCCTATATAGAACTAAATGGGGATACGAAATAAGGATAACTGGTGAAAACAAAAGATTTGCTGAGTACTCAGGAATCAATACAGCAAAAGTTATAATACTTTCTCAAGTATTAGGTGGATTCATTGCTGGTATGGGAGGTTCTATTGAAGTGCTTGGATTATATAGGAGATTTACATGGCAGACATTGCCTGGTTATGGATGGGATGGTATCATAGTTGCTATTCTAGCAAGAAATAATCCTTTATATGTTCCTATCGGTGCCATTTTCTTAGCTTATCTTAGAATTGGTGCAGACTTGATGTCTCGAGGTTCAGACGTCCAAAGTGAAGTTGTTGCCATAATTCAAGGTGTAATAATTGTGTTTATAGTTGCTGAAAGCTTTTTATCAAAATATAAACATAAATTAGTATACAAAGAAGCTAAAAAATTAAGCGTGAAGGGGGTAAAATAATATGGCTGAGTTATTTAATATTATTTTTACTACTGGATTTGGATATTCTGTATTACGGGTAACGACTCCTATACTATTTGCTGCTCTTGGTGCGCTTATATCAGATAGAGCTGGCGTAATCAATATTGCACTTGAAGGTATTATGTTAACTTCAGCTTTAGCAGGTGTTATTATAAGTGCTACAACACAAAGTGCTTGGATCGGATTATTAGGTGCAGTTCTTGTAGGTGCTTTGGTAGGTTTACTATTAGCTTACTTTTCACTTAACCTCAAGACTGATATAATCCTATCAGGCATTGCACTAAACCTTATGGCAGCTGGAGGGACGGTATTTGTTTTATTTTTAGTTGTTAATAATAAAGGTATTTCTTCAGATTTAAAGAGTAAAGTAATACCTAATATTGATATACCATTGATAGATAAGATTCCAATTATAGGACCTATTTTCTCAGGTCATAACGCTTTAACTTATATTTCAATATTATCAGTAATATTTATATATTATTTATTATATAAAACTCCTCTGGGACTTAAGATAAGAGCTGTTGGAGAGAATCCTAATGCGGCTGATTCAGTAGGTATTAGTGTAAGAAAGATAAAATATATTGCTCTTATTTTAAGTGGAGTCTTTGCAGGATTTGGTGGAGCTTATATGTCTATGGGATATTTATCATATTTTACAAGAAATATGACAGCTGGTAGAGGATTCATCGCCTTGGCAGCAGAAGCAATGGGTGGAGCTACACCTATTGGAACATTCCTTACATCATTATTCTTTGGATTTGCAGATGCATTAGCTAACAATCTACAAACTCTAAGAGTGCCACCACAATTTATATATATGATTCCATACATTGCAACACTAATCGGATTAGTAATATATGCATCAAGAAAACAATCTCAGATTAAAAGGATTAAGAAACAGAAGATAAAACAATTATAGAATTAATGAATAAAGCCATTAATATTATTATTGATTGGAGATAATAAAATCTTGTTCAATAATAATATATAGGCTTTATTTTGTATAAAGATGATAATTATAAGCAAAAAGATTAATGTTTTTACGAAAATACTTCAACATAGTCTTTTTGCTTGTTTAGATATATTAAAATTTACTATATGCGTAGGAGGATGAATTATGGCTAAACCAGTAATTATTGATTGTGATCCTGGACATGATGATGCGATTGCTTTATTACTTGCTCTTGGAAGTGAAAAACTTGATGTAAAAGGTATCACAACTGTTGCAGGAAATCAGACAGGAGATAAAACAATTAATAATGCATTAAGAGTATTAAGTTATTTGGATATACACAAAGAAGTTGCAAAAGGAGCAACTAAACCTCTTATAAGAGAATTGATAACAGCAGCAGAAGTTCATGGCGAAAGTGGTCTGGAAGGACCAGAATTACCTGAGCCATCATTTGAAAAAAGTGATAAATCCGCTATTGAATTGATGTTTAAAATAATAAATGAATCCAAGGAAAAAGTAACCCTCATACCAACAGGTCCTTTAACTAATATAGCCAATTTGCTTTTAGCTTATCCTAGTGTTAAAGACAACATAGAAGAAATTGTATTAATGGGTGGAGCATGTTTTGGCGGTAATTGGACTCCAGCTGCTGAGTTTAACATACTTGTTGACCCAGAAGCTGCTGATATAGTTTATCGTTCAGGCTTACCAGTTACTATGTGTGGACTTGATGTAACTCATAAGGCTCAAGTTTTTGGGGATGAGGCAGAACGTATTAGAAGTATTGGAAACAAAGCCAGTAAATTAGTAGCTGAACTCCTTGATTATTTTGGGATATTTCATATGAACCCTAATTTTGGTTTTGATGGTCCACCATTACATGATGTTTGTGCTGTAGCATATGTCATAGACCCAAGCATATTCATTACTAAAAAACACAATGTTGAGATAGATATATCAGGAGAACTAACTGTTGGAGCAACGGTTGTTGATTATTATGATACTAGTGGAAAAGAAAAAAATGTCAACGTTGTTTTTGATTTGGACAGAGAAAGATTTATAGACATGTTATATGATAATCTAAAGAAATATAATTAGGGAGGTAGAATAATGACAAAAATACCTATTATAATAGATACAGATCCAGGTACAGACGATACAACCGCCATACTAATGTGTTTGGCATGTGAAAAATTTGATACTAGAGCTATTACAAGTGTAGGAGGAAATGTAGGGATAGAAAAGACTTCCAATAATGCTCGTAAGATAGTAGAGCTTTCAGGAAAAGATATAAAAGTTGCAATAGGAGTCAAGAATCCTATTGTGAGAAAAATAGTTAATGCAGAATTCGTCCACGGTATTTCTGGTTTAGGCAATATTACATTACCAGAACCGGTAATGCCTTATTATGAAAAAGATGCTATAGATACTATATATGAAGAAGCATTAGCAGCAGATGGCAGACTCAAGATTTTAGCTCTTGGACCTTTAACTAACATAGCAGTAGCATTGTTGAAATATCCACAATTAAAGAAAATGATTGATAGTATTGTTTTCATGGGTGGAGCAGTCAATCTAGGTAATGTTACTCCAGCTGCTGAATTCAATATTTATGCTGATCCAGAAGCAGCAAAAATAGTATTTGATTCAGGCATAGATTTAGTGATGGTTGGATTAGACGTTACTCATGAAACTATTGTTACAAAAGAACAAAATAAAAGAATACACCAGTATAATAACAAGGTAGCTAAAGTAGTAGCAAAATTAATAGATTATACAATAGATAGAGAAAGTCCTTATAACCCTCATGGTGGAGTTATGCATGACCCATTAGCGGCAGCAACACTTATTGATAGTTCTGTACTAGAAACAGAAGATTATTATGTTGATGTGGAACTAAAAAGTGATATCACTAGAGGAAAAACTGTTGCAGATGTTTTTAGAGTTACAAATAACAAACCTAACATTCATGTTGGTGTAAAATCAGATAATGAGAAGTTCTTGGAGATACTTGAATCTATGATAAGCAAGTATGAATAGTACTGAATAAGGAGGTTTAAATATATGAAAATTGTTGTTGTAGGTAGTACTAATATGGATTACGTATTAAAAACCAATGAATTACCTAAGTTGGGGGAAACATTATCGGCTATGTCTTTTAATACTGTATTCGGCGGTAAAGGTGCTAATCAAGCTGTAGCAGCAGCAAGACTTGGTGCAGAAGTTACGATGATTGCAGCTGTTGGTGATGATAGTATTGGTGAACAGCTTAAAGATAATCTTGCAAAAGAAAGTATAAATGTTGAAGGTGTAAATGTAGTAGAGGGACCAAGTGGTGTAGCAATGATTACAGTTGCGGATAATGGTGATAACACTATTGTTGTTTATCCAGGAGCCAATGGGAAGATTGATGAGAAATGGCTGGAGGCTAATGAAGCATTGTTAATGTCAGCGGACTGTATACTTGTTCAATTGGAGATACCTATTAATGTAGTTATGAAGGCGGTTAAAATAGCTAGTGATAATAACGTGAAAGTCATATTTAATCCAGCACCAGCAAAAGAGTTTCCTAATGATATTTTTAAGTATGTAGATATAATTACACCTAATGAGACAGAGTTGAAGAAGATATCAGGAAAAGAGGATATTAAGGAAGGTGCTATGGAATTAATTGAAAGAGGTGCTAATAGTGTAGTTGTGACACTTGGTAAACAAGGAAGTATGTATATTGATAAGGATAATACAATTAGTGCAGGTTCATTTAATGTAAAGTCTATTGATAGTACTGCGGCGGGAGATGCTTTTAATGCAGCATTAGCAATTAAGCTCATTGAATCAGATGATATAGAGGACGGGTTGAAATATTCAAATGCTGTGGGAGCTTTGGTTACGACAAAACTAGGGGCACAGACTTCTTTGCCGTTTAAGAATGAAGTAGAAGCATTTATGAAAAATAAATAGAAACTTAGAACTTATTATTATTTATTTGCAAAATAGGTTAATAGTAATTATAGTGCAAGACGGTCGTAGATGGGGGGATGGGTGCAATAAAGTAGTTCAGATTAAAGGAGCCTAAGAAAAGCTAAGGTTCCTTTAAAAGTCACATCTTTATTGCACCCATCCCCCCATCTACTGGGCTCGTTCTTTGAAGCTTGAGGCTAGATTAATCAAGTGAGATGGTAATAGGAAATATAACAAAAGGTACTTTTGTAAATATAACCGAGAAGCCTAGTAAATGCCATATCTTTAATCTTTCAACGGGGATAAGAATGTAAGGTGTTCTAGGTGTTACGTCAAGTGAACCATGGACGGTGAACGCCTTTCCTTTAATCAGGACGATTTGCTCCTAGTCCTCTTTTTGTTTTGTCCGAAATTATATTATTATGGGTAGCAGAATAAAAAAAGTAAAAATATGTTAAAAACTTCTTCGACTAGTGTTATAATAAAACTAATTAATATTTTTTACAAAGGAGGAGTTATATGAAACAACCACATATACTATGTAGTGACAATGACATTGAAAAAATGGTTATATTGCCTGGAGATCCAGAACGTGTACTACGAGTGGCCGGCTTTTTAGATACTTGGGAAGAAGTTGCTTATAATCGTGAGTTTAGAACTATCAAAGGGACATATAAGGAAATGCCAATCACAGTAACATCAACTGGTATAGGTGGTGCTTCAGCAACTATTGCCATTGAAGAACTAATAGCTTGTGGTGCAAAGTACTTTATTCGCATAGGCAGTGCAGGTGCTTGTAATAACCAAATTGATATTGGAGATTTGATAATGCCTACTGGTGTAGTAAGAGAAGAAGGAGCTTCGAGAATGTACGTAAGTGAGAACTATCCTGCCGTAGCAAGCTTCAATCTTCTAAGAGTCATAAGTGATACAAGCATAAAATTAGGTTACAAAACATTTATGGGTATTACAAGAAGTCATGACTCTTTTTATATTGATAATGAACGTGAAATAATGAAACATTGGAATTCCAAGAACGTCCTAGGCTCAGATATGGAGACCTCCGCTATCTATACGGTAGGTTCTCTTAGACAAGTACACGTAGCAAGTATCCTTAACAACGTTGTAAGATATGAAGCAGATGTAAAAGATGCTATCAACGATTATGTAGACGATGAAACAAAAGCCACCGAAGGCGAAAAAAAAGAAATAATCCTAGCCCTTGAATCATTCTTCAACTTACACGGGGAGCTAATTAATAATCAATAAAGACCAAATCAGTATTTTTAAGAAACTACAAGTAAACTAAAATAAATTACTTAACTAGAATAACCAATCATCTCATAATAACGTAGCCATCAGAGAAGAGGTTATAGGGTTCGTTTTACGCAGACCGTTCCTTTGGAGTAAGGCAAGTAAAACGAACCCTATAACCTCAATCAATTATTCCCGTTCACAACCTAAAAACTAACTATCTCCCTACATTTCTTTCCTACCCAAATAATAAAACCCCTTTGAAGTATTACCATTCATAGTAGTATAAGACATTTCTTCAAACTCAATCTTATCAAAACAACTAAGTAACTCCTTAATCCATTCCACTGTATGATGTCTCATAATAGCACCCTCAGGTAATTCAAACACACCATATTTATTAAACTTGTTATGAAAAACATTATACCTCTTAACATTTCTTTCATCTGAATTAATCAAGAAATCATTTATATAAATGACACCCTTAGGTTTTAAAATCCTTCTAATCTCAGATATCAATGCTCTCTGGTCATCATCACTGATAATACTAGTTAGAACAGCAAGTATAATAACAGCATCAAAAGAGTTATCTTCATATTCTAAAGTCTTACTATCAGTGCATTTTAGATTAAGATGAGGGTATTGAAGTTTTCCTCTGTCAATCATATTCTTAGAGAAATCAATTCCATATAAATTGTTATATCCCTTTTCGTATAATTGGTCTAAAGTCCTTCCATAACCACAGCCTATATCTAAAATTGTATCATTTTTAGATATATACCTAGAAAAAACATTAAATTGAAATGGAGTAGTAAAGTTCTTACTATCTGCCATCTTATTCCAATAAGATTTTTGATAATTATAGTCCATTTGGTTAATCTCCTTTTTCTTTTGGGTATTTTAACATATATATGTATTATTTGAAAGTATAAAAATTATATCCTATCAAATATGAAATTAATAAATAAATGATGGGTATTTTGGAGATTTATTTGTAGTGTAAATTATAAAATAAAAGCGAATTAACAAAATACTTATTAAAATAAATATAAAATAATATATATTAAAACTAATGAAAAATACTAAATAAAATATTGGGAAAATGGTGATAAAATGCTAATATATATTTAATAAGCAAAAGCTTATAATATAAGCACATATTAAGGAGAGGTTATGACTAGTCGTGAAAAGGAAATATTAGAATTAATTAAAAAAAACCCACTTATTTCACAAAAAGCGATAGGCGAAAAACTTAATATTACTCGTTCGTCAGTTGGCGTTCATATTACTAATCTAATAAAAAAAGGATATATCAAAGGGAGAGGGTATGTCATGAATAAGTCCGATTATGTAACAGTAATTGGAGCAGCTAATATTGATATTCATGGATTTACAGAAGAAAAACTTATTGAGAGAGATTCTAACCCTGGACTTATCAAAATATGTCTTGGTGGAGTAGGTAGAAATATTTCTGAAAATTTAGCTAGATTAGGAATTGATACAAAGCTTATTTCAGTAACAGGAGGTGATATCAATAGTAAAAGGCTTATTGATGAATGTAATCAAATAGGTATTGATATGGAACATTCTCTAATATTACCAGATCAGAATGCATCAATTTATTTAGCAATAATGGATGAAAAAGGTGATATGTCAATAGCTTTATCAGACATGAGTATTGTTGATAGAATGACACCAGAATTCATAAAAAGTAAATATCACATAATCAAGAATTCTGAAGTTATAGTTGTTGATACCTGTTTGTCAAGACAAGTCATAGAATACATTTTAACTAATTTTAAAGATAAAAAAATATTGCTAGACCCTGTATCAATAATAAAAGCAAGAAGAGTAAAAGATATAATTGGTGGTTTTCATACAATAAAACTGAATAAACACGAAGCGGAGTTTCTTTCTGGTATTAAGATAGAAGATGCATTTGGAATTAAGAAGGCAGTTAATTATTTTATTGATAAAGGTGTTAAGAGAGTATTTATAACTTTGGGTGACAAGGGAGTATATTACGGAGAGGGTAACTATACTAATACTTATAAACCACCAAAAATAAAAGTAGTCAATACTACAGGAGCGGGGGATGCATTCATGGCGGGAATTGTATATGGAATTCTATATGAAAAGGATATTGATGAGATAGCAAAATTCTCTACAGCAGCTGCAATAGTAGCTGTAAAACATCCCGAAACGGTTAATCCTAATATGAGTATAGAAAGTATTAATAAAATAATGGAGGAGATAGAATGTTAGATTATATGGATATCAAGCCAGAAGTTAAAAGAGCGTTAGAGGAAAATAAACCTGTTGTAGCACTTGAATCGACTATAATATCTCATGGAATGTCATATCCAGAAAACATAGAGAGTGCTAAGACATGTGAGAGTAAAATCAGAAAAGAAGGTGGAGTACCTGCTACTATAGCTATTATTGGTGGTAGAATGAAAGTGGGATTAACTGATGAAGAACTTGTTTACTTTGGGGAAACCAAAGGGATAAGAAAAGCAAGCAGAAGAGATGTTCCTATGTTGATAGCCAGTAAACTTGATGGAGCAACAACAGTTGCAACTACTATGCTTATCGCTAATTTGGCAGGAATCAAGGTGTTTGCAACAGGAGGTATAGGAGGAGTTCATAGAAATGCCCAACAGACATTCGATATATCTGCTGATTTGATGGAGCTGGCTAATACTAATGTAGCTGTTGTAAGTGCAGGGGTAAAATCTATATTAGATATTGGTCTAACATTGGAATACTTAGAGACTCAAGGAGTGCCTGTTATTGGCTATAGAACTAATGATTTTCCTGCTTTTTATACTAGAAAAAGTGGGTATAGTGTAGATTATAATGCAGATTCTACAAAAATAATCGCTAAAGCAATTAAGGCAAAAGAAGATTTAAATATAAAAGGTGGTATGGTTATAGGTAATCCAATACCTGAAGAATATGAGATGGATTATGATTTCATAAATGATGCCATTGACATAGCTGTACAAGATGCAGAGAAAAAAGGGATTAAGGGTAAGAATATCACACCTTTCATTTTATCTGAAATACATCATATAACAGAAGGGAAGAGTTTATATTCTAATAAAAAATTAGTATATAATAATGCAAGAGTTGCTGCTAAGATAGCTAAGGAGTTATGTGCATTATATTAATATAAAATAAGAAAAATATAATATATGAATTTATATGATAGACGCCTACATAAAAGTAATCTCAGTTTATGTAGGCGTTTATTATTTTTCATTGAAATTATGTATGGATGTATATTAGATGAACATATAACATTGGTTTGAAATGTGTAGCTTTATATATTTATTGAATATTGAAACTGCTGTATTGTTGATTATATATAGGGTAACAAACTTAGTGCTCTGAAAAATAATAAATTAAATATAAATTTTCATTGACAAATATATAAGATATAAATATAATATAATATATATTAGATAATTATGTAATATAACTTTGGTTAAATAATCATTTGAAAGAATTAAAACTGGAGGATATATCAAATATGAATAAGACTAAGAAAAATACAATTTTGTTTTTATTAGGAAAACTAGTATCTTTATTTGGAACACGTATTTATGGATTTGCTATGGGGCTGTACATATTGAAAATAACAGGTTCTGCTCTTAACTTTTCCATAAGTATATTACTATCAACAATACCTGCATTGATTTTTGGACCTATTGGAGGAGTTATAGCTGATAGGGTGGATAGAAAGAAAATGGTTCTGTTAGCAGATTTCTTTAGCGGCGTTATAATGTTTATTGCTTTTGGACTAAGTCAGATTTTTGGATTGGAACTTTGGATAATATATATGTCAACAGTCTTACTTTCAATACTTAATGCATTGTTTGCTACAGCTTTTGATGCGGCTCTACCTAACTTGGTAGATGAGTCAAGTTTAAGTAAAGTGAATTCATATAACCAAGCTATGAATAGTTTAACCGGTGTACTAGCACCGATTATAGGTGGTATTGTCTATGCACTAGTGCCCCCAACCATGTTTATAATATTTAATGGAATATCATTTGTATTATCAACATTCTCAGAATACTTTATTGATTTCTACTGGAAAGTGGAAAAAAGCGTAGAAAAAATAGCTATCAAAGAAGTAGACTTTTTTGCTAACATCAAAGAAGGATTTGCTTATATTAAAACTAAAAGCCTAATATTTAGTGTTATATCCATTGCTGTTTTCATCAATTTTCTGTTTACGGCTATAAATGTTGCTATACCACATATTGTAGTAGTTCAGTTCAATATGTCAGATGAGATATACGGAATTATTGAATCTGCACTTGCAATAGGTTCCTTATTTGTTTCAATTACATTCGCTAATAAATTGGGAGTATTGAAGCCATTGAAAATGGGTTTTTTCGTAATTGGCTTAGGTATTATAAATATACTTTTCAGTGTTCCATTAATAGCTACTGGATTACTTGACATTAACAATTTTGTGGCTGTATATTATAGTATTCTATTCTTCCTTATGGGATGTATTCTTGTACTAATCAATATTCCTATGGCTGTTTATATACAGAAGACTACAGATGATGAATATAGAGGTAGAGTAATGGGATTGAATGGAACACTTTGTATGGCAATTTCACCTTTAGGTTACTTATTACATGGATTTTTACTTGATTTAATACCAACATATATTATAATGATATATGCAGGGGTAGGTATATTCTTTATTGCAATATACATGACTAAGAAAATGAATAAAATAATTGATAATGATGAATCAATTGTTAAAGTTAAAGATACTTTGAAAGTTGCTGAGGCAGAAAGTTGATGGAGTGATGTAATGATATCTGATATAAATTATAATATAGTAATAGATTTCATACAATCAATTACTAGGATAATTAATGCTAATGAGTGGCCAGACTATGCAAAAAGATTTAAACTGAATAATGAGATTTCAGAATATGTTAAGCATGTTCAAGAAAATATGGATCCTATATTAAAAAGAGATATGGAATATTATTGCGGTAAGTTTTGCAAAGGATTGTTTGCAGTAATTTTCTATGCAATAGATGAAGATATCAATGATATTGGGATATTACTTGATAATATGGATATGATGTCTGGGGAGGATTTAGTTAATATAATTATACAAAAACTAGAGCTTGAGATTCCAGAAGGTGCTAGTGAAAAACAAATACAGACAGTCATTAAAGAAGATTTACGAAATGATATGCAGGATTTAGATAAAGTTGAAATATACATGGATTACTTCAGGTATCCTAATGAAATGAAAGAACGATTAGTAATAACTCTTAGAGAATATTATAATAAATTTTTTGTATCTATAGAACAAGATGTTAGAGACTTTATGGACAAAAAATTAAATGAACATAGACTATTGATAAAAGGAGATTACGACAAATTCTTTGATAATATGGTTATGCTAATAGACAAAGATGTAGTTATAGATAAAGAAGTTAAGTTTTATATATGTTATTTCAGCGAAATAGGTTGTGGACTTAGATACACTGAAGACGGAGTTTATACTATCACTTACGGGTATGGATTAGAACAAAAATATGATGATAACATGAAGAAGATGGAATATAGAGAGTTGATAAAGTTACTTAATGATGATAATCGTTTCAAAATAATTGATTTGTTAGGCAAAAGATCATGGTATAGTAAAGAATTGGCAGATCATCTAGGTATTACTACTGCAACTATGAGCTATCATATTAAAAAGATGAGTACATTAGGAATATTTGATATTGAGACAGGTAAAAATAAAAGATTATATTATAGATTAAATAAAAATAAATTCATAAAAATAGTCAATAATATGTTGTTTGATATTATTGATGCCCAAGAATAAAATTTTATTTGGTAATTATAGCTATGAAAATTTAATTTCATGGCTTTTTTTTATATAAAATTAATATTGACCGTTGGTCATTTTACGAATATAATATTCTTGGATAAAAAAATGACCGTTGGTCAATATAGATTGAAGGTGTGCTATGAGTAAGATTATAGAGAATAAGAAGCAAAAGAAAAACGCTATCTTTAGTTCTGCATATGAATTGTTTACAACTAAAGGTTTTGATAAGACTGCAATAAACGATATTGTGAAAAAGGCAGGTGTGGCTAAAGGTACTTTCTACCTCTATTTTAGAGATAAGAATCAAATACTTGATAATATAATTTTAAAGAAAAGCTCAGTTATCATAAAAGAAGCGTTTCAAGAAACTATGAATAAAGAACATAAAAACTTTATTGATGCCATTATATTCTTTACTAATTATACTATAGAATACCTCAAGGATAATATTATTCTTTTAAGTCTCATCTACAAAAACTTATCTTGGGGTTTGTATAGAAAAGCATTAAGTGATCCTGAATTAATTAAGGATATGGATGAAATATACAGAACATTTTTAGGTAAGTTAAAAGACCATAATATTTCTGTTGAAGATGTGGATAAAACATTATTTCTTATTATCGAATTAGTTGGTTCAACTTGCTATAGCTCAATTATTCTAAAAGAGCCAGCAAGTATTGATGAAATGAAGCCAATTCTTTTTAAAGTAATAAGGAAAATGCTTGAATAGTAGTAGACGTTTAAAAGGACTGATGATTGCAGAAAGGGAGGATAACATGAAAAAGTTTGCAAGAATGGTTGTAAAACATAGAAAATTAGTTTTACTAATTGGAGTCTTGTTAATGATACCATCACTTTATGGTATGACTAATACAAGAGTCAATTATGACTTACTAACTTATTTACCACAAGAGTTAGATTCTATGAAAGGTCAAGAAGTAGTTGATAAAGTATTCCATAAAGCAGCGACAGGGTTATTGATTATTGAAGATATGGAATCAAAAGATGTAATAAAGTTAAAAGAAAAAATAGATGAAGTAGAAGGTGTTGAAAAAACTCTTTGGATTAGTGATTTAATGGATATCACTATACCTAAAGAATTTCTACCAAGTGATATAAAAGATGTATTCTATAGTGAGAATTCAACTTTGATGATGATAGAATTTACACATGAAGCTGCATCAGATAAAACTCAGACAGCAATAGAAGACATTAGAGGAATAATGAACAAACAATGTTTCTTAAGTGGTATGTCAGCCATACTTAGAGACACAATAAAATTAGCTGATAAAGAAACACCTATATATGTTTTATTAGCAGTTGTATTAGCTACAATCGTTTTAGCATTGACATTAGAATCAACAATTGTTCCATTAATCTTTTTAGCCGCAATAGGTATAGCTATATTATATAACTTTGGTACTAACATTTTCCTAGGAGAAATATCATATATAACCAAGTCTCTGGCGGCGGTACTACAGTTAGGGGTTACCATGGACTTCTCAATCTTCTTATTACATAGATATGAAGATGAACTAAAGATTAACAGTAACAAAGAGGAAGCTATGGCTGTTGCAATAACTAAAACAGCAACATCAATAGCAGGTAGTTCATTAACTACTATAGCAGGTTTCTTAGCTTTGGCAGTTATGAAATTAGGGTTAGGTAAAGATATAGGTTTTGTAATGGCAAAAGGAGTTTTCATAGGTGTAATATGTACGATAACTATTCTACCAGCACTTATACTAACATTTAATAAAGTGATACACAGATTCAATCATGGTACGGTATTACCATCATTTAATGGTACAGCTAATTTTGTAACAAAACACTATAAGAAATTTGTAGTATTATTTGTACTATTATTCATACCTTTTATATATGGTAAAGCCAACACAGAAGTATATTATAACCTAGATGAATCATTACCAAGAAACCTTGATTCAATAGTGGCACTTGATAAGCTGAAAACAGGTTATGATATGACTACTACCCATATGATTGTTATTGATTCCGAGACTCCATCATACCAAGTAAAAGACATGCTGGGGGAAATAGAGCAATTACCAGGGGTTCAATCAGTTATTGGGTATGATAAATTAGTAGGTCCAGCAATACCTTATGAATATGTACCAGATAAGTTAAAGGATATACTTGAAAAAGGTGGTCACAAACTCATATTGGTTAATTCAAGTTTCAAAGCAGCTACAGATGAACAAAATAAACAATTACAAGATATTAATTATATCGTTAAAAAATATGATGAAAAGGGTATGGTTACAGGTGAAGGTGCATTAACAAAAGACTTGGTCGAGTTAGCAGATGTGGATTTCAAAAATGTAAGTATAGCATCAATTTTGGCAGTATTCGCAATTATACTATTAGTATTCGGTTCTATATCAATTCCAATTATTCTAGTAGGAACTATAGAGCTTGCTATATTTATTAATATGGGAACTCCTTATTATACTAATACGACTATCCCATTTGTATCCTCAATCGTAATTGGAACCATTCAATTGGGAGCAACAGTAGACTATGCAATATTATTAACTACTAGATTCAGAGAAGAAATACGAAATGGACATGATAAATTAGAAGCAATGAGAATAAGTCTTCTAGGTTCGGTTAGATCAATAGTAACTAGTGCCTTAACATTCTTTGGTGCAACTGTAGGTGTTGGATTCATTGCTGATATGGAAATGATAAAGAGTTTAACAGGTATGATTTCAAGAGGTGCAATTATCAGTATGTTCGTAATCATATTTATGTTACCAGCACTGCTCCTCTTATTTGAAGGATTTATAGCAAAAACTAGTAGAAAATGGCGCAGAAATTAAGGAAGGATGATATAGTATGAAAAAAAGAATGAAAAAGATATGTAGTTTAGCAATTGTTTTAATAATGACATCTAGCAGTTTATCTTCTGCTGCTGATGATAATACCATCAAAAAAGACGAAACTGTATATGTTAATCTATCCTCAGCAGGGGAAGTTAAAAAAATTATAGTAAGTGACAAGATACATTCAGATGTAGAGGGTCAAAAGGTAGTTGATAGTTCTTCTCTAACAGATATAAAAAATGTTAAAGGTGAAGAAAAACCTAGTATAGATGGTGAAAATATAATATGGGAACTTGAAGGAAATGATTTGTTTTACCAGGGTAACACAGATAAAGAGATTCCAGTTGAAATTAAAGTAAACTATTACTTAGATGGTAATAAGATAGAACCATCAGAGTTACCAGGTAAGTCAGGTAAAGTAAAAATAGAATTAGAAACAGTTAATAAAGAAAAACATCAAACAGTTATAAATGGTGAAACTAAAGATATCTATACACCTTTTATGGTAGCTTCAGTGGTTATTTTACCAGAAGATATTTTCAGTAATGTTAAAGTTAACTCAGGCAGAATATTAACTGAAGGAAATAATCAAATTATAACTTATGTTTCAGTGCCAGGTTTAAGTGAATTAATATCTGAAGATGCAACAGATATTAATATTCCTGAAAAACTAGTAATAGAAGCAGATGCAGAAGAATTTGAATTAGGACCTATTATGTCAGTGGCAACATGTGAGTTACCTAAAATTAATGAACAAGGTGATCTAGGAAGTATAAGTGAAATGATTGATTCTGCTAATGAATTGGAATCAGCTTCTAGAAAATTAAGAGATGGAACCAAAATTTTATCAAATGGACAGACAGAACTTGCTGATAATCTAGTGAAATTTAGAGCTGGTGTAGTAGATTTAGATAAAGGTAGCACAGTACTTTTTAATGGAATCAGCAAATTAGATTCAGGAATTGGTTCAGCTTATGAAGGTGCAACAAAAGTAGCTAATGGAATAAGATTATTTGTAGATAGTACAGGAGAATTCGGAATAGGTGCTAAAGCTTTTGGAGCAGGAGCAACAAGTTTTGCAGAAAAAGCAGGAGAATTTGCAAATGGAGCTACTATGTTATCCAGTGGATTAGGAAAACTAACTAGCAGTACAAAAGAATTAGAAACAGGTGCCAAAACTCTAACTAACGGAACAGATAAATTAATAGCTGGTGAAAAACAAATAACTACAGGTATAACTGCAAGCTTAAAAGGAGTACAGAGCTTAATTAAAGCAGTAAAACAACAAGATCCTAAGAATCCAATGTTAGCAACTCTTAAGCAGATTGAAGCTGGCCTAAAAGCTGTTGAAGACGGTTCTAACAATATGACAAATGAATTAAATAATTTCAAAAAAGGTCAACAAAAATTAACTGTTGGATTAGGGAAACTTGGACAAGGAACTGACACTATTAAAGAAACAGCCGATTTATTACAAGCAGGAAGTAAAGGGCTTGTAAATGGAGCTGATAAGTTATCCCAATCCGCAGCGCAATTAGATACAGGAGCTAAGAAAATAGCTGGTGGTTCCAAGGAATTAGTAACAGGTTCACAAGGAGTAAGTGAAGGATTAGGAAAGCTATCAGAGGGTTCCAAATCTATTATAGCAGGAAAAGTTAAGTTGGAAAAAGGTAATAAAGGGTTACTATCAGCAGCTAATCAACTAGTGGATGGAGGAAATAGATTAAAAGATGGGGCAAAAGAACTCAATGTAAATATGAATAGATTCCATCAAGAAGGTATCAAAGAATTAAGTAGTGTCATAACAGAAAAAACAGAGTCTTTAGATGAGTTACTTCTTGTAAAAGATGAACTTATTAAGTTAGCTGATGAATACAATAGCTTTACTGGAATTGGAAAAGACATGGAAGGTTCAGTTAAATTCATTATGAAAACTGAAGAAATCAAGAAAGCTAAAGAAGTAGTTGCTACTACAGAAACTGAAAAAAATAAGAAAAAGAAAGGATTCATTAATTGGATCAAAGGCTTATTTGGTAAATAAGTTATAGAGAATTATAATAGATAATAAAGGCAATCTATACTCTTGAATCAATAATTCGAGAATTAGATTGCCTTTTATCTTATAACTTGGGGTAGTATTATTTTAATATATTTTGATTTTAATAGGAATAATTATATCCAATTATGTAAATAAAAAGTATATGAAATAATCATACTAAGAATCAACGAGGAGACTTGATAATGAAGAAATTAATTACTACACTATTAATTACTACATTAATAATAGCATCTATAGTAGGATGTGAGCAATCTAAGAAAAAAGTGGTTAAATTTGGAGCTACTGCTGATTATTATGGTGAAACAAAGTCTGTAATAGAACAATTTAATCGATCACAAGATACTTACGAAGTTCAACTAGTAGAACTTGACGGTAACAATACTGATGTCCATGATAAAATAAAAAAATCCATATCTAGGGGATCATCCCATTTGGATGTTATATCTATGGATGTAACATGGGTAGGAGAATTTGCAGGAGCAGGTTACTTAGAACCTATTGATGTAAGAATACAAGAAAAAGGTTATAAGAAAACTGACTTCAATGAAAGAGCTATGAAAGCAGGTAATTACGAAGGTCAACAATACACATTACCTTTTTATTTGGATTTAGGATTATTATATTATAGAAAAGATATCGTAGATGAAACAGAAGCAAAAGTATTAGAAAATGGTAATTATTCTTATACAGATTTATCTAAGTTAGCAGAGAAATATAAAGGACAAGAAAATACAGAAACAGGATTCGTATTTCAATCTGGAGTGTACGAAGGACTAACTATAAATGTAACAGAATTTACTAACTCATTTCATACCCTAAAAAGAGGACTGGAAACAATGAAAATGTTTGTTGAGGCTGATTACACACCAAATGATATTTTGTACTACAATGAGAATGATACCAATGATGCTTTTATACAAGGCAAAACTGTATTTTCAAGAAACTGGCCATATCAATCTAAACTAGTAAACAATGAACAACTCGAACTAAATCTAAAAAAAGAACAGATTGGAATAGCACCTTTACCTAATGGAGGTGTAATAGGAGGCTATGTATTAGGAATAAACAAAAACTCATCCAACAAAGATGGCGCTTGGGAATTCATTAGATATATTTCTAGTGAAGAAGGTCAAAAGACTATAGTTATTCAGGGTCAACATATACCAGGATATAATAAATTATTGACAGACGCTGATATAATGGATTCAAATGAATTGTTCAAATCACAAGGCTATAAGAACGCATTAACCTCATCAATAGCAAGACCTATCTCAGATAAATATACAACAGTATCAGATACTATACAGATAAATGTACACAAATATTTATCAGGAGCCCAAGACCTAGATATAACCATCAAAGAATTAGAAAAACTCATAACAGACAATAAAATAATCTCAAAACAATAAAATGGGGCAAAACACACAAATAAACATATATAGTGATAAGAACGATTTTTATAGCTTGTTGTTTCCTTCAAATCAGATAAAACAACAAATGTAACAAGAGTGATTATCACTATATATGTTTTGTGATACTACCGTTATCCATCCTTAAAACATACGCTAATACTTACTCAATTTTTTTAGTCTGCACTATAGTATACATAAACAACAACGCTACAACAAATGATATAGCCGTCAAGAAAAATAAAACATTAAACCCTATAATATCAACAAAAAGCCCGAATATCAATGGACCGGTTATAGCAGCTACTGAAGATGAAAAATAATAAAAACCAGTATAAGTACCAACTTTTGCCTCATCAACACCTTCAACTATGTAAGGATAAGAATTTATGTTGACTAATGACCAGAATATACCAGCTACAGCTAATAATATTATCATAGTATACTTATTAAAAGGTATGATACCAACAGGTCCCATTAAACCAATAATGATAAATATGAAAATATCAGTAGTCAAACCAATAAGAATAGCTTTTCTTTTGCCTAATTTCTTTCCTACAAATCCTGAAGGAATAGCGAAAATCAAAAAAGCTGCTGCAAAAGCACTGAGAATAATTCCCGATTCATGTTTTGGTAAACCAATATAATGAACTATATAATTGCTGAATGTAGCTTCCATTCCCTGATAACCAATAAACCAAAAAAGAATGGCTAAAAGTAAATGCAGGGTTTTACTATCTTTACTATTGATAATATCTTTCAATGTAGATATTATTTTGACTTTTTCATCTGATTCACAATTACTATATGTACTTGGTTCTTTGATGAAGAATATAATAACAAGTAGAGAAATAAGCATAACTATACCAGTTGCAAAAAAAGGTAGATTATTATTGATTTTGTATAATCTGGAACCACCATACAATACAAAAACAGCAGCTAGACCACCCATGAAGTTAATAACTGCATTAGCTTCACTTCTCTGATGAGAAGGAATCATATCAGGCATTAACGCAACAGTTGGACCTCTGTAGATTGCCATTGAAAAATTCAAAACGGTAATAATAACCAAGAATAATAATAGATCATTTGAAAACATAGGTAATAAAATAAACATAAGTGCAGATATAGGAAGACCAATCATAATAAAGGGTTTTCTTCTTCCGAACCTTGTATGAGTATTATCGCTTACAGCACTAATAAATGGTATTAAGAAAATAGCTAAGATGTTATCAAGGGTCATGATACTATTAACAACTAACTGGCTTTTGAAAAATTCTTTCAGAAATAATGGAACATAGTTATTATAAAGGGGCCATACTAAACTAATAGCAAAAAAACCAAAACCTAGAATAAAAGTTTTCTTATAATTTAATTTTCCTGTTGCTTCTTTAACCATAAATTCATCCTCCAATGTATTAATATAATATCAAAGTAATCAATCTACAAAAAGTATAATTACAGAATTACTTATTGTAGGTTAATCATCATAATTATATAAGTAAAATTAAATAATTACTATAGAGCTAGCAATTATTAAGTTAATTCAACTTATAAAATCAAGGAAAATATATTGAACTTATTAAAATGGTGTATAGATATTAAGTTCAATATATATATTATACAATAAAAACGTAATATTTTTAGTTAAAATAATATTAAATGTATAACTTCAATAAAATAGTTATAAAAGCATTAAGATATTCTAACCAACAAATTAAAAAAATATGATATAATAAAATTATTGCAAAAAAATATTACTCAATTTATCCACTTCAATATTATATGCAGTAAGCTACATAATATATTAGTAGAGTATGAAAGGATGTATTTATGGAGATAGATAGAATAGCTCAAGAATTAACAAAGAAAATAAGAAAAGAAAATATTATAAAAGACGAAAGTATGTCAAAACACACCACTTTTAAAGTAGGAGGGAATGCTGATTTATTTATTCGCCCGAGTAATATAAATGAACTATCCCATGCCATAAAGACATGTAAAACTTTTAATACCCCTTATTATGTAGTAGGTAATGGAAGTAATATAATTGTAAAAGATAATGGTTTTAGAGGAGCTATAATCCAAATATACAAAAACCTCAATAATGTAACTATTGAAGACGATACAATTACTGCTGATGCTGGTATACTCTTGGCAAAATTAGCAAAAATCATAGCAAATGAAAGTCTCGAAGGCTTTGAATTTGCATCAGGTATTCCTGGTACATTGGGTGGTGCAGTATATATGAATGCTGGAGCCTATGGTGGTGATATGTCCCAAGTAATTGTTTCTGTAGATGTTATTGATGAAAAAGGAAATATCATAACTTTATCAAAGGAAGAATTAGAACTAGGATATAGAACTAGTATAGTTCAACAAAAAGATTATATTGTACTAAGTGCAGTATTAAAATGTAAAAAAGGTAACAAAGAAAAAATAAAAGGCTTAATAGAAGAACTAAATAACAAGCGTAAAGAAAAACAGCCATTGGAATATCCAAGTGCAGGCAGCACCTTCAAAAGACCAGATGGGTACTATGCTGGAAAACTTATTATGGATAGTGGATTAAGAGGTCACCAAATAGGTAATGCCCAAGTATCCGAGAAACACTGTGGATTTATTATTAATAAAGGTGATGCAACAGCCAATGATATCATTAATCTTATTAATCATGTAAGAAATACAGTTAAAGATAAATATCATGTCAATTTAGAAACAGAAGTTAGAATTATTGGGGAATAGAAAAACTAGAAAGGATGAAGCTCATGCGGTTTGTAATTGTTACAGGAATGTCTGGAGCAGGTAAAAGTATATCCTTAAAGATGTTAGAAGATATAGGGTTCTTTTGCGTTGATAATCTTCCGCCAGTACTTATTAATAAGTTTGCTCAGATTTGTTTTAGTCCTGATTCAGGAATAGATAAAGTTGCTTTGGGAATAGATACTAGAGGTGGGAATTTATTTACTGAGCTTCTTAATGAGATAAAAAAATTAGAGAACGAAGGCTATGAATTAGAAGTTCTTTTTCTAGATGCTAACGATGAAACTCTAGTTAAGAGATTCAAAGAAACAAGACGAAAACATCCTCTTGTGTCAGAAGGCAGAATACAAAATGGTATTGATAAAGAGAGAAAAATACTAGAGCAGGCTAAAAAAAGAGCTAATTTCATTATTGATACTAGCAAATTACTAACAAGAGAATTAAAATCAGAATTAGCTAAGATATTTTTAGAAGGGAAAAAATACGAGAATTTAATTATTACTGTTCTATCCTTTGGATTCAAATACGGAATTCCTTCTGATGCTGATTTGGTTTTTGATGTAAGATTTATACCTAATCCTTTCTACATACCAGAACTAAAAGAGAAATCTGGGAATGAGAGAGAAATTAAAGATTATGTACTGAAATGGGACGTATCAAATAAATTCATTGATAAATTAGATGATATGTTGAATTTCTTGATTCCTAATTACATCCAAGAGGGGAAAAATCAATTAGTTATTGCTATAGGTTGTACAGGTGGTAAACATCGATCTGTTACTTTGGCTAATGAGCTATATAATAGATTATTAAAACAAGAATATAGTGCCAACATTTATCACAGAGATATAGAAAAAGACTCAAAATTAAAGAATTAAAATTTGCTTATTATTAGTATTGAGGAGTGAGTTATTAAATGATTCAAGATATGGACGACATAAAAATAGTAACTATGGGTGGTGGTACTGGATTATCTACTATGTTAAGGGGACTTAAAAAATATACTGAAAATCTTACAGCCGTTGTTACCGTTTCAGACAATGGAGGCAGTTCAGGAATACTTAGAAGAGAATTAGATATGCTTCCTCCAGGTGATATTAGAAACTGTATATTAGCATTAGCTGAAACTGAACCTATAATGGAAAAAGTTTTCCAATATAGATTTACAGAAGGAAGTCTTAGTGGACAGAATTTCGGTAATCTCTTTTTAGCAGCTCTTAATGGAATATTTGGAAGTTTTGAACAAGCAATTGAAAAGACAAGTGAAGTCTTAGCAGTAAAAGGCAAGGTTCTTCCAGTTACCATAGAAAACGTTGAATTATGTGCTTTATTCGATGATTCAGTTTTAGTGGAAGGTGAAAGTGAAATTGTTCAAAGATGTAAGAATGATAGAAAAAATATCAAAGACGTTTGGTTACATCCTAAGAATCCAAAACCATATGACAAAGTTATAGAAGATATTAATGAAGCTGATATACTGGTTCTTGGACCAGGTAGCTTGTATACCAGTATTATCCCTAATCTACTAGTAAGAGATATAGCACAAGTAATAAAAGAATCCAAACCAACAGTCATATATGTAAGTAATATAATGACTCAGCCAGGTGAAACAGATGATTATAATTTAATAGATCATATTAATGTTATTGAAAAATATCTAGGAAAAGGTATAATAGATTATATTATAGTTAATAACCAAGAAATACCTAGTGAAATTCTAGAACTCTACATAGAAGATGGAGCAATACCTGTTACATACAATAAAAATTTATTAAAAGATAAAGGAATAAGAGTATTAGAAGCTCCATTATTGAAGATATTAAGTGGGACTACATTAATTAGACATAACTCCGATAAGTTAGCAGAAGTTATAATATCTATATTGAAACAACTTTAACCAATCCTGCATTTTGCCATCTATAGCCTAATAAATATGCAAATAATGGGTAAAATAATTAGAATGATAGGGTGTGATTATATGTCTTTTTCTTCAAAAGTAAAAGAAGAATTATCAAGGCATATTGGCAGTGCAAGACATTGCAGAATTGCTGAAATAGCAGCTATTATTAACATATGTGGTAAGATAAAAGTAGTGAATAATAATGAAATAACAATAAAAGTACAAACAGAAAATGCTGCTGTTGCAAGAAAGTACTTTACATTGTTGAAAAAAACATTTAATATTAATGTTGAAGTATTAATTAGAAAAAACACTCAATTAAAAAAGAGTAGAATATATGTAATGTATATTACTAATGCTAGGATAGCTCTTAAAATACTGAAGGCTATAGGTATTGCAGAGTTTTTAGAAGATGGAAGACTTCATATAGTCCATCGGATTAATCCTTTGATTGTACAAAGTACATGTTGTAAAAGAGCATATATAAGAGGAGCTTTTTTAGGGAGTGGTTCATTAAGTGACCCAGAAAAGACATATCATCTAGAATTTGTTAGCGGGCATAAAAATCAAAGCGAAGAATTAAGAAGATTAATTAATTCATTCGGTATGGAATCCAAAACAATCATGAGAAAAAAATACTATATCACTTATCTAAAAGAAGGATCTCAGATTGTTGATTTATTAAATATTATGGAAGCACATGTTGCGCTAATGGACTTAGAAAATGTTAGAATCTTGAAGGAAATGAGAAATAATGTTAATAGAATTGTTAACTGTGAGACAGCAAATCTTAAGAAAACAGTATCTGCTGCAGTGAGACAAGTAGAAGATATTAAATATATAGATCATACGGTTGGTCTTAATTCTTTGCCAGAACCTTTAGAAGAAATTGCTAGAATAAGGTTAGAATATACCTCAGCTACTTTAAAGGAATTAGGTACATTGCTAGATCCACCAGTAGGCAAATCTGGAGTTAATCATCGATTACGAAAAATAAGTAATATTGCTGAAAAATTAAGAGACAAAAGGGAGGATAACTATGATAGAGAAGAAAATAACAGTTAAAATCGCTTCAGGACTTGAAGCTAGACCAGTAGCTTTATTTGTACAAGTTGCAAGTCAATTTGAAAGTAATATTTATGTAGAGATGCAAGATAAAAAAGTTAATGCTAAAAGCATAATGGGTATGATGTCACTAGGCGTATTAGAAGGTGAAGATATTACCATATCAGCAGATGGAACTGACGAAGAAAAAGCTATTAATGAGCTTGAAAAGTACTTAAGTGAAGATAAATAGTTATTAATAAAAATAAAAGGAGGCTGTCATACAATGACAGTCTCTTTTTGAGTGGTATAAATACTAAATTCAATTTTTCATGTATAAGGATTAATTCCCAAAACTAACCATAATATACAAAATTAATATGTGAAATACTAATAACACACAGCTAAAGTTGACAGTTAGAGTACAAAGTGGATTATACTGCTTTGATTAGACGAAGGGATGTATTTCATATGAAAAGATTATTAATTATTATACTATGTTTAGGGCTATTAGTTTCATGTACTAGAAGTGAAAAAGAAGATAAAGATATAAGTGAAGATGTAGATATAAGGATAGGATGTACCACTTATCCATCATCTTATGCTCAAGCCCTTTTGCTTAGTGAAATAGTTAATAGAAAAGGATATACCTCAAAAATCATAATGAATGATACAGATAAGATGTGGGATAATCTTGGAAAAGGTAAAACTGATGTTCTGTTAAGTGGCTGGGTACCTACTATTGATACAGAAAGAAAAGCAGAATTAGAATCTGTAATCAATGATTTAGGAACTAATTGTAGAAATCTATCTAATGGGATTTACGTTCCTAATTATACTCTTACAGGGTTTTTGTGTGAACTAGAGGATTACAAGGAAGAATTTTCAAATACAATATATGTTTGCAAAGAAAGTAATATAATTATTGAAGAAACCAAAAATATGTTACAAAATTATGGTATGGAATATAATATAAAAGAAGTAGGTTACAAAGAACTAGATGCATTAATTAAAAAATCCATTGATAACAAAGAATGGATAGCAATAGCTTTGTGGACACCTAATGGTACTATTAATAAATTTGGCTTAAGGCATCTACGAGATACTAAGAGTATATTTACCAATAATATTGATACTCATACTATTGTCAGAAGTGAATATACACATCCTGAATTATTGAATATACTAGATAATTATTATCTAAGAATTGGAGAATTAAATGAATTGATTAATGTATTAATTAAAAATAACCAAGAAAAAAAGATTGTTAACACATGGTTGGATAACAATCTTCATATACTAAATAGAGTCACATATAAGCCTAATTAAATAAGAGCTAAATCAATCCTCCATCTAATGTTATGATTTGTCCTGTGAGATAAGAGGAATCAGATGAAGATAAGTAATAACATAGGTTGCCTACTTCTTCAGGTCTGCCAATTCTATTTGAAGGAATCTCTTCAATAATAGTATCTAGGTCTTCTTTTGCAAGACATGAATTCATATTCGTATCTATCAAACCGCAAGCAATGGCGTTAACACGTATATGACTTGGTGCAAGCTCTTTTGCAAGTGCTTTAGTAAAAGAGTTTACTCCACCTTTTGAAGCGGAATAAGCAACTTCACAAGAGGCTCCAGTTATCCCCCACATAGATGTTATATTAACTATATTACCACTTTTATTTTTAATCATATCAGGTACAGCTTGATGACATACATTATACAAAGATTTTAGATTAGTATTTATCATGTTATCCCATTGGTCCTCACTAGTATCTGTGAATAACTTAATACAGGATATACCTGCGTTGTTGATAACTATATCAACATTTCCAAATACTAGCTTTATCTCTTCAAACATCTCCCTAACAGAATTATAATTGGATACGTCAGCCATTATTGGAAGACAAGATACATCATAACATTTTATGATATCAGAGGTTTCTATGAGCTCATTAAAACTTGATGAGCAATTAATCACAACATTATATCCTTCTTTGGCATATTTTATTGCAATAGCTTTTCCAATGCCTCTGGAAGAACCTGTTACAAGAACAGTTTTCTTATCCATGAATATTCATTTCCTTTCTATAAAACTTCATATCATTAGTGTATTAAATACCCCTTAACATAGCAATTTCTTCTTTGTAAAGATTAGTTTTTTTATCTATCCAGGGAGTTTCTAGAATAAGTGGTTTATTATCACATATATCACTGTGAACTATATTATAGAGAGCTTCAAATCCTATTTGGTCAAGACCACGTTTATTAGTAGTATCAGCTCCAATGTTAGCATGTCTGTCTTTTCGTGAACCTCTGATATTAAGTGAACCATTGATATGAAAGACTTTTAATCTATCAAGTCCAATGACATTATCAAATTCTTCCATAATACCATCGAAATTATTTATAATATCATAGCCACTATCATGAGTATGGCAGGTATCAAAACATATACCTATCTTATCTTTTAAATCAACTTTGTCGATTATTCTTCTAAGTTCTTCAAATGTCTTTCCCACTTCTGAACCTTTGCCAGCCATAGTTTCTAAGCATATATAAGGTTTAGTATCATTTGTCAAGACATTGTTTAATCCTTCTGCAATCCTGTTGATTCCATAGAGGGTATCTTTAACTGTATAGGAACCAGGATGAACTACAATATAATTAGAACCAATTACTTCTGTTCTTCTAATCTCTTCTTTCAAAAAAGATTGAGCCAAGTCATAGATATCATCTTTTACTGAAGCTAGGTTAATGATATAGGGAGCATGGACAACCATATCTCTTATATCATGTTTTTTCATAAATTCTTTACCTTCTTCTATTTTCATATCTTCTAAAGGTTTCCTTCTAGTATTCTGTGGTGCACCAGTATATATCATAAATGTATTAGCATTATATGAGTGAGCTGTTTTTGCAGCGCCTATGAGACCTTTTGAAATAGATACATGAGAACCAATTAGTATTGACATATATATCACCTTCTTTAATGTATTTTTTTACAAGATAAGTATTTTTTTTACTGGGTTGGTGAAACAAAATTATATAAATTTGTCTAATGTGGGAAAACTAAATAAAGTATTCTATGTAATTAGGAAAATATATTAAGCTTATTAAAATTGATGTATTGATAATTAAGTTCAATATATATAGTTGTATATAAATAATATACATGAATGAATATTACATAGCAACATTAATTTTAATTATCTCCTCCAAGTTTATCTTAGTATTTTTTAATTCTTAATTATTTATACAATAAACTAATATATTAGTTTTGACAACGAATAACACTATATTTTTAGTGTATTGTAAATTAAACTAAATAATAAATAGGTATAATTTATAGATTAGGTTAAATTATTAGAACTAAATTAAATTAAAAAAAATGTTAACTCTTTGTAATGATTTTATGGTATGATATTAGATGATTAATAGGAGGTAGAAAGATGAACAATAAAAAACGATCTAGTACATTGCTAATGTTAATAATAGTAGTAGCGGTAATATTGACAACTTCATTAGTGATTGTACTATCGGCTAATAATAAATTAGCCCATGGACAAGATGACGAACCTAGTGAAGCAGAAATCAACAAACCAAATAATACTGATGAGGAAGATAACAAAGAAGAAGTTTGTAAGCCAGAATCAGTAAATGCTTTATTAATAGGATTTGACAAATCAAACGGACTATCTGATGTTATTATGGTAGCCCATTTAGATACTGATACTAATCAAGTAAAATTAATATCATTACCAAGAGATTTATTCATTGATTTTAGGGAAGATGGATTTGACAAGATAAAGAAAGAAAATAATATAAGGGTTAAATATTGTAAACTAACAGAAGTATATTCCAACGCTGGTTGGGATGACGATGCTTTATTGGTGATAAAACATGTTGTAGAAGAAGTTACACAATTGAACATGGATTATACAGCGGCAGTTACTATTGATGGTTTCAAAGATATAGTAGACGCCGTTGGTGGAGTAGAATTCTATGTACCAGAAAAAATGGATTACGAAGACGAAGTACAAGGATTATATATTCATCTAAAAGAAGGATTGCAGGTATTAGATGGAGATAAAGCTGAACAATTAGTTAGAAACAGACACTATAGAGGCGTTCCACCAGATCTTAAAAGGATTCAAATGCAACAAGATTTCTTGATAGCAATGAGTAATAAAATTCTAGGGATAAAGGATTTTAATAAGATAAAAGAGTTGGCAACGACAGTTTACGGTCACTTAAAAACGGATTTTGGTTTGGTAACAGCTAATGAATATGTTAATTATATATTCAATCTTAATCTAAAAGAAATTCTTATACCAGAAAATAGAGTTACAATACCATCAGATGGAGAAAAAATAAATGGCATATGGTATCAGACATGGAAGAAGGATGTTGTACTTGAGTCTATAGATACACTTTTAAACAAGGAAATAACAATGCCAGCAGAAACAACACCTGATGATAAAGAAGACCAAGCTAGTAGTACTGAAACAAAAGATGATAATGAACATGAAAAGACCAAAGAAGCTATAAAAAATAAAAGTCTCAGTACTAAAAATGACGATAGTAAAATAAAATTTGTTTATTAATATTTGTTTATAATATTAATAATTAACAGATTTGTAATATTTTCTAATATCATGTTAATTATTGTCAATTATACCTACTTTTGATATACTAGTTATAGTAATATTAATCCACAAAAAGTAAAATTTGATTGGATATTTATTGTAAAATACATTAGCATGTTCTAAATTAGGGTAGTATGAAAATCTTAGATGATAATAAGTTTAAACAAGGTTATCTATTAGTAATAATGCTATTTAGATACCTTGTTTTATAAAATGCAAAAATAGAACTTATGGACATGCTTTGAAACTATAGGAGGGTAAAATTGAATAATAATAAGAAAGTTTCATTACTAACCAAATTTCTAAAAGTTTTTTTAATTTCAGTAGTCATATTTTCTTTGATATCTGGTGTTGCTACTGGGGGTTATGTATTACTTAATAGAGGAAAAGATAAAGAAGATAATCCTAGAGAAACAGAGATCCATACAGATAAGAAAGATGCCCTTGGTTCTACTGAAGTAACTGACAATGGAAAACAGATATCTACATTTGCAGTATTTGGTGTAGATAAAGATGGTTGGCGTACGGATGTAACAATGGTTATTACGTTTAATCACATAACAAAAGGAATTAACATAGTCTCTATTCCAAGAGATACATTAGTTGAATTACCCACAGAAATACATAATGAATTATTGGTAGGTAGAAAAGATACACCGAAGAAATTAAAAATCAACGGTGTTCCAGCATATGCACCAAAAGATAAGAGGAATGAGTATTCTGTTAGAGTGATAGAAGATATATTTGATATAAAAATTGATTATTATTTTAATATGAATATCAAAGCATTTAAAAGGATAGTTGATATAATAGGTCCTATAGAGTTTGAAATACCATTTGATATGTATTATCCAGATCCAGCTCAAAAGTTGTATATTAATCTTAAAAAAGGAGTTAATCAATTATACGGTGCTCAAGCAGAACAGCTTATCAGATACCGAAAGGGTTATGCTAATGGTGATATAGGACGTATTAATATGCAGCATGAATTCATGAAAGCATTTGTTAATGAAGTACTCACTGAAAAAAATAAGCTTAATATTTTAACAATTGGAAGTACTATAATTAGTAATACAACTACTAATTTTGATGATATATTAAACTATTATGAATATATCGATGATATTAATTTAGATAATATAGAATTATATACATTGCCAACAGATAGACAAAGTGGATCCGAATATTATTATTACGATAAGGAAGCATCAAAGGAGTTATTTAAGAAGATTACACAAGTGGGTGATACCAATGATAATGAAGATAATACAAAAGAAGGTACAGATGCAGAAACTAAGCCAGAAGAACCAAAGCGTATAAGCAGTAAAGGATTAAAAATAGAAGTACTTAATAGTGCAAAACTTAATGGCTTAGCTAGTAGAACCAAAGAAAAATTAGTAAGTGATGGTTTCACTATATCTAAGATAGGTAACTACAATGCTGAAATTTTAGAAAAGACTAAGATCATTATCCCAAATGAGGGTATGGGAGAAGATCTAAGCGAATACTTTAAGAATGCAGTTATTGAGTTAAATGCAGAAGCTTTACCAGAAGGGGTAGATATTAGAATTATTATTGGTACGAATGATAGAGATGATAATTAGGAATTGATATTGGACATAGAGAGTAGATATTGACTGATATTAGCATTCCTTACTGACAAGATTAGGGGTTGATATAATGAGAAAAATATTTAAGAAGTTATTTAGTGTTTTAGTTTTAGCAGCAATAATAGTTAACAACAAGATTTCATTTGCAGGTACTACTGATAATATTTTATATCAAAATACCGAAAAAGAAACTATCTCTAGCGGTATTACATATAAAAAAAATACCAGATTAACAGAAGCAGGATGGGTTGATGTACATATCATAGAAGCAGATTTGACGAATCCGTTTGTCAAGTTGGATGTAATTAGAAATACAGATGGGTTTGGATTAAAAGATTCCCTTACATCCCTATCAGAAAAAAATAATGTTATAGCTTCTGTAAATGCAGACTTTTTCAACATGAAAAATAATCCTACTGATATTATAGGATTTGAATACGAAAAAGATGGAATCATCATAGGTAAACATAATTTCAATGCAGGTGGTAATTCATATGGTTCACTATTTCTAGATTCAAATAATATGCCTTTTATTGATTTTATGAAAATGAGTTTGTTGATGACTAGTGAAGATGGTGAAAAAAAATTATACTTCAGTGGATTTAATCAAATAACTATGCTACCTGAGTCTGTAGTTTATTTTGATAAATACGCGATGAAGGATACAACAGAAATAGACAAAAAAAATTCTGGACTATGCAAGATGGTTATAGAAGATAATATTGTTACTTACTTATCTACACCAGGAGAGACTATCAATGTGCCTGAAAATGGTTTTGTAATAGTTATGAATGAAGAAACAGCTCTATACAGCTTTAAAAGTTTTACAGTTGGTACCAAGATAGTCCTCAACACAAATGCTAATATTGATATAGAGTCAATAAATCTGGCAATTAGTGGTGGAGGAAAAATTGTATCACAAGGTGCAATCAGTAATGAAGGATATGTAGTCGATAGAAAAAGAAGACACCCTCGAACTGCTATCGGTTATAATCAAAGAAAAGATAAAATATACATGGTTGTAGTTGATGGTAGAGGTTCAAGTATTGGAGCTACTCATGAAGAATTAGGTAAAATACTTCTAGATAATGGAATATATGATGCTATTCATCTTGATGGTGGAGGTTCAAGTACTTTAGTTGGAAGACACTTAGGTTATTCTAATGTTAATGTATTCAACAGGACATCTGGTGGAGTACAAAGAAGAATTCCTAATGGTATAGGTTTGACTTCTATAGCTCCAGTAAGTGAGTTATACCAATTAAAGTTAATAGCTAATAAAACAAGAACATTCAAAGATATGCCTATTACTTTTAATGTTCTTGGTTATGATAAATACTATAATCCAGTAGAAATTAATAGTGATAGTCTTATTTGGCAGACAGTAGGAATCAACGGTAAATGGGAAGATAATAAATTCTATCCTAGTAGTGAAGGAAAAGGAACAGTTAAGGCACATGTAAATGGTATTTCTACTGAAATTACTGTTCAGTCTACCAATGAACCTATTTCCTTGGAAATAAATAATGAATTCAGTTTCTTAGAACCAGGAGAATCAACTCACCTTAAGATATTAGGAATTGATAAAGATGGTTATAGAGGTCAAGTCAATTCTAAAAATGTAATCTGGGAAGTTGAGAATAAAAATATCGGTGAATTTAAGAATGGACAATTTGTAGCAAGTAACAAACTTGGACAAAGTTTAATAAAAGGTACAATCGGTAATACAACAGTCTATGGATATGTTATAGTCAACAAGGAAACAGCACTTATTGATTCATTTGAAAATGATACAAAAATTCATACTACAGCTCATCCAGAAACAGTAACAGCTACTGCAGAAGTTATAAATGAAGCTCATGAGGGTAATAATTCTATTAAATTGAATTATAGTTTCAAAGAGTCAACAAATACTCAAGCAGCTTATTTAGAATTTGATGAGCCACACACTTTTGATAAAAAACTAAATAAAGTTGGACTTTGGGTAGAAGGAAATGGTATTAATCACTGGTTGAGAGGAAGAATGATAGATGCTGATGGAAATCAAAAACTATTAACATTTTCATATGCTGTTGATTGGACAGGTTGGAAATATGTAACTGCCGACGTACCACAAGACGTTAAATATCCAATTCAACTAGATAGAATATACGTAGCTAATTTACATTGTCCACAAGACGACAGTTTTGAGCTGAAATTTGATGGATTGACAGCACACTATGCTTTTGATACATCTAATCTTTCTTTACCTAAAGAGCAGATTTATGACCCATTAGGTAAGAAAACAGTGGAAAATCCACAGATGAAGATGTCTATATTTGGAAGCACTGGGGCTAAGAATTCACTGCTAGATGGAATAGTACAACGTGAAGTATTAGGAAAAATGGAAGAAATATCAGATGTAAGCTTATTTGTTGGAAATACTAACATACCAAGTGATGAGTTAAATAATGATATTGTGACTTGGAATAATCAATATAAAGTTACTGACTATGAAAATGTTAGAATTATTAATTTAGCTACATCCAAAAACAGTATGAGATTAACAGACCCTAACCAATGGAAGAGATTTGTTAATGATCTTAATAATACTAAACAGAAACATATATTTATCACATTAGATAAAAACCCTTTAAAATTCAGTGATAAAAGAGAAGGGGAGTTATTCTGTAATATACTTAAAAAAGTTAAAGAAGAAAAAGATAAAAATATCTTTGTTATAAATGGTAGCGGCTACGATTTTAATGTAGAGTATGTAGAAGGTATCAGATATATGGATATTAATGGTTTATGGTATAGAGTCTATGGTGATAATAAAGTAGACTTGAATGATAAATTCTATATTATCAATTTCAATATTAATCCTAATGATATATCATACAACGTTACTAATGTTTATCCAAAATAATTAAAGAATAGGTGGTTTTTACATGGGCAAAAAAGGATATCGTATTATAATATGTTGTTTACTGCTTATTGTTACAGGGGTATTATATACATCAACAAAGGCTTCTGGTGTAGATCCGGGAACTATACAGGATCCTTTGGTCACTAAGAGTTATGTTGACGAAAAGATAGCACAAATTAGTAACAACCAAGGGAGTTCCTCTGGTAATAATCAAAGTACTAATACTGATATTGACTATGCAAAAATTTATTCAGAAGTTAGTAAGTATATTGATGGCAAGCTTGAAGGTATAGGTGATAATACTGCAACAGCCAAGTTTGAGATTATTGAACTTGAAGCAGGACAAAAACTTATTTGTAAGGATAGCTCGGAAGTTATTTTAAGAGCTGGTTCAGCTACTATAATTGGTAATGAAACAGGTGATGGAATTTCGGATATTACCATTGGTATAGATTTGGCTATGGGTGTTGTTGTGCCTAAGAATCATTTACTTATTGTTCCAAGGGATGATGGAAGAGGATTACAGATTGTGAGTAAAGCTTATGTTATGGTTAAGGGTGAGTATAGTGTAGAGGATGAGGTTGCTAGTAAAGAAGAGGTAGAACCAAATAGTGGTGAAAGTTAGAGTTGAATTTAGATAGGTTAACGGAAGTCCCGGGGCTAGGGATAGCTCGTGAGATGTATGCGGAGTTATGAGATAAGTATGAAGTATACAAACTGTAGCTTTTTTAGAGACTGAAATGATCAATAGCCAATCGGTTATGTAGCTTAGAAGAAAAAGTGTTTCGTGATTATATTGATGATTATTTCGTGGCAAAATAGTATATGTATATGTGGAGTAGTGAGGCAGGACGCCGAACCCAGCTTTTAGCTCAGGATGAGCAAGTAGCTGGCGTAACATATACATATACTGTTTTGCAAAAACCAAGTCAGAACAAAACACTTTTTCTGATCGACCTAAACTCAATCCTAGTAAGAAACTATACAAAAGCAAGATAGTTTTTAATAACATTTTATGGTATAATTCTATAAAGAAAATACAAGATTATTTATTAGTAAAGTAAAGCGAGGCCCCCATATGAAGGCAAATACATCAAAAAAAGTTATTTCAAAAGATATAATGTTTTATCTTCCTGCTAAAATCTTGGAAGGTGTAGTAGGATTTATTACAATTGGAGTATATACACGATTATTTACACCAGAAATCTATGGGGATTACGGTGTTATAAATCCAACTATAAATGTTATCTTTTTAATTATATTAGGTTGGTTGATGCATTCTTTATATAGATATATTAATGCATACAAAGATAAAAATAATGTAGAAGAGTTATGTTCCACTGCATTTGTAAGTTATATAACACTAGTAGGTATTGTTTTTATTATATTGCTAGTATTTCAATTAATTGGTAGCGACATTATAGCAACCAAGTTGTTTTTTAGTTCTTTTTTTATGTTTGTGGCATATGGTTTGAATCAAATTTTAATGAATCTTTTGGTTGCAATAAAGAAAATTAAACTGAATTTGGTATTATCCTTATGTGGAGTTGTTTTAAAACTCCTACTTACCATATTATTAGCCTTTAATTTCCAAAGGTCTGTAATTATTATATTAATTGCTAATGGAACTGTAGATTTGTTAAAAGCAATAATTGTATTTATTAAATTAAGAGGGTACAGATATATTAATTTTGGTAGAGCATCAAAGGGTACTTTTGATGTAATGATAAAATACGGTTTTCCTTTGATTGGTTTGAGTTTGACTATGTTTGTACTAAATATCTCTGATAGATATGTTATAATATATTTCTGTGGAAGGGATGTTTCAGGTATATATACAGCAAACTATTCATTAGCATCAGCAGTTTATACAATGATGATGATGGGTATAATGAGAGCAGTTTACCCTAATTTGTTAGATGCTTGGGGTAAAAAGGATATGGTTAGGACTAAAGATATATTAGCTAGTGGAGTTAGGTATTATCTGTTGATATGTATACCCGCTACTGTTGGATTAGTTATGTTATCAAAACCTATTTCTAGGATATGTTTAGCTGGAGAATATCAAGATGGTTATGCTATTATAGGTTTGGCTTCTGTAGGAATGTTGTTTTTTGGATTATCGGAGTACTGTAATAAGGCATGGGAACTTACTGCTAATACTAAAGTGATTTTAATTAATAGTTTGATTAGTGGGTTGATTAATATAGTACTTAATATAATATTAGTACCTATCTATGGATATAAAGTTGCGGCAATAACTACGATGATATCTTTTGTATTATATTTTGTATTGAGTTTTACTGGAGCAAAAAAAGTATTAATCTGGAAATTAAAACCTATAATATATATACGTATAGTAGGTAGTGCATTAGCTTTTGGTGTATTATTAATAATCGCAGTGTCTTCCTTGGAATTTAGTGTGCCAATATTACTTTTATCAATAGTTTTATCTATAATTATATATGGTGTGCTATTATTAGTTACTGGAGAATTGACAGAAGAATTAAAGATGATACGTAGATTATTTAGAAGATAAAAAAATGTATAGGATGTTATAATTATGGGAGTAAAGAAAAAGATTTGTTTAGGGTTTTACTACTTAATTGGGAAAAAAATGCCTGAATCTGATAGCTTGATAAGTTTTGGAGCAAAAAGATTTAGGAGATTTTTATGCAAAAATATATTTGAATATGCGTCAAAATCATGTAATATAGAAAAAGGAGTTTTCTTTGGCAATGGACAAGATATATCTATTGGTGATAACTCGGGAATAGGTTTACATGCTAGAATTCAGGGTCCCCTAAGTATTGGTGATAATGTTATGATGGGACCAGATGTAATTATATATACTAAGAATCATGTAACCAAAAGAACTGATATACCAATGATTGAACAAGGGGTAACTGAACCTGAGAAAGTAGTTATTGGTGATGATGTTTGGATTGGAGCTAGGGTAATAATACTTCCAGGGGTAACAATTGGTGAAGGAAGTGTTGTAGGAGCTGGTTCAGTGGTGACAAAAGATGTTGAACCATATTCTGTTGTGGGTGGAGTTCCAACTAAGAGAATTAAGTTAAGAAAAACCTGATTAATTGAGGATATGATATAAAATGAAAGCGTTAAAAATAATCATTTTAATTACAATAGCTATAAGTCTATTATCTGTATGCAGTAGCAGGAATACTGATGAAGATGATATTAATAAAGATATATGGGTTATACAAGATAATGATAAGATTAGTATTGGTTATAGATATAATGAGGAAGAAGATATATGGATTCAATTTGCTAAAAGAGGTATTAATGAATTAATGCAGATTTCTAATATATCTACATCACCTATACAAGATAATATGACAATCTATACTTTTAATAAGCTAGTCAAAGTAGAGTTAATGGATAGCTGTACTGACTGGATAGGTCCATATATGGTTAGAAAAGGTCTTAAGAAATCAACTTATAAGCCTAGGTTTACAGGAGGGTGGCATAGCGTTGATGATAAAGACGGAACTGCTAAGATGATTGACTATAGTGTTATAATAGATGGTGATGTTAATAATAATAATATAAAGAAGGCTTCGAATGTTACAATAACAGTTAAAAATAATATTCAAGGATATAATACGCTTGAAAGTAAAGAAGAGATTTTACAAGAAACTGTTATTTATAATATTAATAGTAAAGATATACAGGTTGAAGTTAGTATCAAAGCGTTAGATGATATCGTTATTGAGAGGTATTATGGTTTACAGACACAGAATTCTCTATATAAAGGTATTAGATATGAGGGTTCTGACGATACTAAATTTGATTCCTATGAAACTAGTAACTCTCCACCTAAGAATGATAATTATATTAATAAGTTTACTCTGGACTCAGAAGATGGGATGCATATTCTTGAAGCTTACTTGAATAATGAATATGGTTTAGGAATAGGTGAATATGTAGATGAATCTTTGCCATATGCTTTTACATTGAGCTATGGAAAAAGTTATTTTAATATAGTAAACGGTAAAGAGTTATTTATAAAAAAGGGAGAGACAGCTGGCTGGAAAGGAAAATATATTTTAAGATATAATAATGATATCAATTAGAAAAGTTTTTAATACTCATATAGAAAGGATTGAACAGAGTGAAAGAAAAGATTTGTGTACTAGGTCTTGGTTATATTGGACTACCTACTGCTGCTATGTTTGCTAGCAATGGATTTGATATAATCGGTGTGGATGTTAATGAAAAAGTTGTTAATGCTTTAAACAAAGGCGAGATAATAATAGAAGAACCTTATTTAGATGTAATGGTAAGGGATGTTGTTGTTTCAGGTAAATTGAAGGCTTCAGTTAAACCTGAGATTTCAGATGTTTATATTATTGCTGTACCAACTCCTATTAATGAAGATAAGACTGCTGATATGTCTTATGTTATTAGTGCAACAAGATCAATTGTTCCATTAGTTAAGAAAGGCGATATAATAATTCTTGAATCTACTTCACCACCAAAAACAGTAGAAGATATTATTGTTCCAATATTAAAAGAATCTTCACTTAATGTAGAAGAAGATTTATATATTGCACATTCACCTGAACGAGTTATACCTGGTAAAATTCTATTTGAACTTGTAGAGAATAACAGAATCGTTGGTGGAATAGATGAAGAATCAGCACTAAAGGTTAAGAAGTTATATCAATCCTTTGTAAAAGGAGAAATATATACAACTAACGCTACTACTGCTGAGATGTGTAAATTAACTGAAAATACTTTTAGAGATGTTAATATAGCACTTGCTAATGAGTTAGCAATGATTTGTGAGCAGATGAATATTAATGTATGGGATGTAATAAAATTCTCCAATAAACACCCTAGAGTTAACCTACATCAACCTGGACCAGGAGTTGGAGGTCATTGTATAGCAGTTGATCCATGGTTCATAGTGGAGAAATTCCCAGAGACTACTAAGATGATAACATTAAGCAGGACTATAAATGATAGCATGCCAGAATATGTATTTAATAAAAGTAGAAAAATTCTTGGTACTCTAAAAGATAAAAAGGTTACAATACTTGGTATAACATATAAACCAGATGTTGATGATATGAGAGAGAGTCCTATAATTGAACTCATTGAACTTATAGAAGAGGTAAGTGGTATTACTATTTCTATACATGATCCTTATGTACAGGATTTTAAATACCTTGAAAAAGACATATATACTGCATGTAAAGATAGTGATTTAGTTATACTTGGAGTAAATCACCAATTATTTAGTGATGCTAATATGGATAGAATATATAAAGACATGAAACAAGCTAATATATTGGATACAAGAAATTTCTTTAATGAAAAAACACTAGTGGAAATAGGATTCAATTATAATTTATTAGGAAAAGGAAAATAAAATGAAAAGAAAAGTCTTAATGGTAGCTAATCAATTTCCACCAATGGGTGGCTCAGGAGTTCAAAGAAGTGTAAAATTTGCTAAATATTTGAGAGAATTTGAATGGGAACCCATTGTATTTACAAGAGAAAGTAATAAAGGTTTAATTGATGAATCATTACTTCAGGATATACCTAAGGATTTGAAAGTAATAAGAACTAAATCTTATGACTTGAATGAGCTAGGGAAACCTTTTAATTTAGTTGGGAAATTCATATCTAGGAAGATATTGATACCTGATGGTGATAGAATATGGTACGAAAAGAATAAAGACATTCTCTTAGAATATATAAAGGAGAATGATATTGATGTTTTATATACCACATCTTACCCATATAGCGACCATTTGTTAGGCTTATATGTGAAAAAACATATGCCTGATCTAAAATGGGTAGTGGATTTTAGGGATGAGTGGTGTAATAATCCATATATTCTTGATATGGGATATTCTAAAAGCCGTATGGATAAGGAACGTAGAATGGAAAGAGAAGTAGTTGGTAATTGCGATTATTTTATTACTAATACACCTTTAATGCTGAAGAATTTTTTGAAAGACTATAATATAGAAGATAAATCATACGTAATACCTAATGGTTATGATGAAGAGGATTTCTGTAATCTCAGTAAGGATTATGTGAAAAAAGATAAACTCATCATTACTTACTCAGGTTCAATGTATGGAAGAAGAAAACCAGATTATTTTTTACAAGCGGTGAGTGAATTAATAAATGAGAAAAAAATTGATAAAAATGACATATTAATAAGATTTATAGGCAATATTCCTAATAAGAAAATAAATGAGATAAATGATACTTATTCTTTAAAGGGGGTAGTTAAATATTTACCTTATATGGAACATAAGAAGAGTATTGAAAAGCTTATAGAGTCAGATATTCTATTGTTTATTATTGGTGAAGGTAAAGGTGCAGAGAATTTCTATTCGGGCAAAGTATTTGAATACATGAATACCAATAGACCTATATTAGCATTAGTACCACCAAAAGGTGTTGCTGCTGATGTAATAAGAGAAACCAATACAGGATATATATCCGAAACAACCAATGTAAGCAGTATAAAAGACTTGATGATTAAGTTATATACAGATTGGAAGAATAATACTATTCAGATACAACCAGGTTGGGACATAATCAAAACTTTTGAGAGAAAAGAATTGACTAAACAACTTGTTACAGTATTTAATAAGGCTTATGATAACAGGTAGAATTATAGCTGTGGAAGTTATGAGATATAACAGTAGGAAGGTTGAATGTTATGAAAATATTACATCTTATTAGTGGAGGAGATAATGGAGGAGCAAAGACTCATGTCATTACTCTATTAAAAGAATTAAGTAAGCATGCTGATATAACACTTGTATGCCTTTTAGAAGAAAGTTTTGCAAAAGAAGCAAGAGAGCAAGGTATTAACGTTGTTGTTCTAAAACAAAGTAAAAGATATAAGTTAGACATTGTTAATCGTCTGGTTGAAATGCTGAAAGAAGATAAATATGATATACTTCATTGTCATGGAGCAAGAGCTAATTTTTTAGGGATGTTTATCAAAAAGAAATATTCTATACCTACTGTATCTACTATACATAGCGATTATAAATCAGATTTTGATAACAACTTATATAAAAAAATAGTATATACGACTTTGAATTATTTTAGTTTAAAAAAAATGGATTATTTTATAGCTATAACTAACCAGTTTAAACAAATGTTAGTAGATAGAGGATTCAAGGATAATAAGATTTTTGTAGCCTATAATGGTACTAGGATAATTGAAAAATATTATTCTCTATCTAAACAAGAATTTTTAGATAGATATAATATTGAATATGATGAAAATAAGATCTATGTAGGTATTGTCACAAGACTTCATCCAGTAAAAGGAATACCTGTATTTCTAAAAGCTGCTGCAAAAGTGTTAAAAACATCTAGTGATATCCTGTTTTTGATTGCTGGTAATGGTGATGAAAAACATACTGAAAAATATAAGGAATTTGTTATTAATAATAATCTAGGAGATAAAATTAGATTTCTTGGATTTGTTAAAGATATTGATAATTTCTATAATGCTATAGATATTAATACATTAACCTCTCATAGTGAGAGTTTTCCATATGCATTATTAGAAGGTTCCCTTAACAAGAAAGCTACTATTAGTTCAGCAGTAGGTGGAATTCCAGAGATGATTATACATGAAGAATCAGGATTGTTATTTGAAGATAATAATTATAAACAATTAGCAGAATATATTATACAGCTTGCTAAAGATGGAGAGTTAAGGAGTAGGTACAGTGAAAATCTGCATAGCAGGATAAAAAATAATTTTTCTGATGTAGATATGGCACAGTCACATTTAGAAATATATAACAAAATACTAAAGAATTGAATTAGGTATATACAGAAAGGAAGGTAAATATGAAAATAATTGATAAGAATGGTAAATTATTTGGCAAGATTAACATTATGGATATAATAATTATTCTTTTAGTAATAGTGATAGGTTTTGCTGTTTATAGTAAATATAAAAAAGATAGTGAGACTGTTGTTTCATCCACTAAAAAAGATATATATATTGTTGCAGAAGCTTATTCACAAGCACCAGAAATAACAGAGTCTATTGTAGAAGGAGAAACTCTGGTTGCGCAGAATAAATATCAATCTGGAAATATAGATTATGTGGAGATAACAGATGATGATTATGTTACAACCACAAAAGATGGAAAGCTTATAGCAACAAAAGATACAAGCAGAAAAAGAATTGAAGTTGGAATTAAATGCAAAGCTAATATAAATGGACCATACATTGATAGTGGTGGACAAGAGATAAAAGTTGGACTGCCATATTGGATTAAAACCAGTAATGGTCAAATAAAAGGCGTTGTTAAAGAAATTAGATTAGAGCAATAAGGAGAACGATAATATAAGGGAGAGAAATAGATGAAGATTATAAATGAAAAAGGAAAACTATTTGGATTAATTAATATTATTGACTTGATAACCATTTTTCTTATTATTGCATTAGTTCTAGGAGCATTATACAAATTCAAGGGCAATGATATTAGTGTGTTAGGTTCCAACAAAACAAAAGAGATGGAATATGTTGTTAGATTAATACCTAACTATGAATATTTCTTTGGACAATATAATGTAGGAGACAAATTGGTTCAAGATAAAAGAGTATTGGATGCAACTATAACTGATATAAAAATTCAAGATTATTATAAATCTGTAGGAGATGAAAATGGTGTAGTATCCGTTCAGAAACATCCCTTATATAAGCAGGCATTCATAACTATAAAAGGAACTGTATCTGATAAAGACCCTATTTTTAAATTGGGGGAACAAGAAATAAGAGTTGGATGTAGTAATTTTGTAAGAACTAAATTATGTGCGTTGCCAGGTTTTATATATGAAGTTAAAAAATAATAACTTGACTCAGGAAATATAAGAGAGGAAAGAAAGCTATGGATGTAATTAGAACTAGTTTATTTTATAGAATTATTAAGTATGTTGATAGAATACATGAGTATAGTTTTTTCTATAAAACAAGGAAAAAGAATAAAATTCATAGATCTACTAAGTTTGAACATTCAATATATCATTATTCATTAATATATAAACTATTGTGTGCTATAGGAAAGGTTTTTAGTGTATTGTTTGGTTGTATCAATAAAGGTTGTAGAACTAGCTTGATAATAAATGCAATAGGTAAGTTAACTTATGATATGAAGAATAAAAAAATAAGAGTATTTAACCAATTTATGATAAGTTTTATTATTGGATATATAATAACTAATATTGCTTTTAATATGTTTGCTAGCTATAAGCTAAAATACGTACTAGTATTTGCTGTATTAACACTAGCTGTTAATTTTATAGCTTATTTGATATGTAAATATAAAGAACATAGTTTGTTTATTTGTCTGTTTAGCAAGATTATAAATTAATATTAATATGAGAAAATAATACAAGTTAGTTGGTGAACAATGTGAAAAATAAAATAAATGTATTGATTATAATAATTGGTTTGGCTATTGGTATAATAGGTGCAAAATTAGGCATTAGTATTGCTATTGGGGCAACAATGATTGTAATATTAGCAGCTGCTATCATTTTAGATTATCAAAAAACGGTTATACTACTTGGAATATATGTTTTTATTGATTTTGCAGTAAGGAACCTAGCGGGTCTAGCTGTTTTTTCAAGTATATGGGATGAACTGATGTTTCTAGGTTTTATATGTATTTTTATCTATAAATTAATCCGTTATAGAAATAAGAGTATTTATAAATCAACCCCTTTAGATTTTCCCATTGTATTTTTTGTTTTAATGGGTATTCTTTTAGTGTTTATTAACTCCCCGAATCTAGGAATTGCAATTGATGGATTAAGAGCAGTTGTGCAGTATATGCTATGGTATTTCTTAGCTGTTCAATTACTTGATTCTACAAAAAGTATTCTAAAAGTATATTGGGTATTAACTTCAGTAGGAACATTATTAGGTTTACATGGTATATATCAATATCTAACAGGTGCTGAGATGTTGGGTAACTGGGTAGATAGTGCAGAAAATATAACTACTAGAGCGTATTCTATTGTAGGAAGCCCTAACATATTAGGTGCGGTATTTGTACTATTTATTCCTATGAGCATAGCCCTTTTAACTTCTGATCATAATAGATGGAGAAAATTTATCGCATTTTGTATGACAGTAGTTATGGCTGGAGGATTATTTGCAACTATGTCAAGAGGAGCATGGATATCTGCTGCATTTGGTATAGGTATATTTATAATATATAAAAATAAAAAACTATTATTACCTCTTATATTATGCGGAGGAATAGCTCTACTTATGGTTCCTTCCTTATCTAATAGACTTACTTATATGTTTACAGATGAATATAAAGCAAAGTCTTCGAGGGGTGGTAGAATATATAGATGGGAAGAAGGAATAGAAGCTTGGAGTGAAGGTAATAAAGTTATTGGTTTAGGATTAGGAAGATATGGAGGAGCTGTTGCGACTAATAATGATTTATCTCCGTTCTATATGGATAATTACTATCTTAAGACATTAGCTGAGATGGGTATACTAGGATTAGTATCATTTATTTTACTTCTAATATGTGTGGTAAAATGGTGTACCACAGCAGTCATAGAAGAACGTGATAGAAGGAAAAAAGACCTAATGATGGGATTATTTGCAGGAGCGTTAGGTATGTTAGCGCAGAATGGTGTAGAAAATATATTTGAAGTTCCTATGATGGTTACCTATTTTTGGCTTTGTATAGGAATGATAATGGCACTTAAATTGGATAAAAATAGATATAGCATAAGAGATAATATAATGAAATAATAAGTTTCAAGCGTTTATTTCAAAGGAATGGGTGTTTACATGATTAATATTGTAATCTCTGGATATATTGGTTATAGTAATTGTGGTGATGATGCAATACTATCAGCTATATGTGAAGGAATTAGAGAATTAAATATAGAGGCTAATATTACAGCTTTGTCTAAGAATCCTGTAATTACTATGAAAGATAATAATATAAAATCAATATATAGGTTTGATTGGAAAGAAGTTAATAGAACTATAAAGAGTGCTGATATTATAATAAGTGGCGGGGGCAGCTTACTACAAGATACAACAAGTACAAGATCACTACTATATTATCTAGGAATAATTAAGTTGGCTAAATTATATAAGAAAAAAGTTATGCTTTATGCTAATGGAATTGGACCCATTTATAAAAAATTAAATCGAATGATGACAAAATACATAGTTAATAAGGTGGATATAATAACTCTTAGAGACGAATTGTCCAAGAAAGATCTAGAGAGTATGGAAGTAACGAAGCCTAGAATACATGTTACTGCAGATCCTGTATTTTCTATGAATGTTAATAATAATGGCTATAAGAAACTATTATTAGATAATGATATTCCACTTGATAAACCACTTGTTGGCATCTTATTTAGAGAATGGAAGAATATTAGATGTGAAAAGGTAATCGCAGAAGTATGTGATAAACTTGTAGAAGAAAAAGACGTAAATATAGTTTTTGTTCCAATGGAATACAAAGAAGATATAGCTATTAGTAAACACATTTCTAATAATATGAAGAAAAAATCTTATGTACTTGATAAAGACTTAGATTCATCATCTATCATAGGAGTTATAGGTGAAATGCATATGATACTAAGTATGAGACTTCATGCGTTATTATTTGCTGCATTAAGCAGTATACCTATGGTTGGATTTGTATATGACCCAAAAGTAAGTTGTTATCTAGAACTAATGGATATGCCTTCAGCAGGTGATGTTAAGAAACTAGATATAACATCAATTAATAATATTGTTAATGATGTTTATAATAATTATGATAATTATGTTGAAAAGCTAAATGAAATAAAGGTTGAGATGAAAAAGAAATCAGAACTCAACAATAAATATCTTTTAGATTTGATAAATGAATAAAATAAAAAATGAAAGGATTAATATTAATAGATGAAAGTTGATATTTTAGGAGTTAAAATAGATGATTTAACTATGGACAAAGCTGTAAATAAGGTTATCCAATATACCAAGAGCGAAAAAAAATATAAAATCTATACTCCTAATCCTGAATTTGTTATGACGGCAAATGAAGATGAAGAGTTTAGAAGTATTCTTAATGAAGGTGATTTGGTCATTCCTGATGGAATAGGTATTGTTATTGCTTCTAAAATAATGAAAAAAAGTATAACAGAACGTGTTGCGGGATATGATCTCCTACAAAATATTTTTAGTAAGATTAAAGATACTGATAAATCTGTATATTTTTTTGGGGCTGCAAAAGGAGTAGCATTACAAGCTGCGAAGAAAATGCAAGAAGTTTATGAGGGTCTGAATATCATTGGAATTCATGATGGATATTTTGATGAAGAAGAAGAGAAAAAAATCATTAGAGAAATTAATTCCCTTAAACCAGATATATTATTAGTAGGTCTAGGTGCTCCGAAACAAGAAAAATGGATAAACCAAAATATTGATAACCTAAATATAAGAGTCGCCATAGGTGTTGGTGGTAGTTTTGATGGTATGGCAGGAATAGTAAAAAGAGCTCCTGAAATATATCAAAAATTAGGTCTGGAATGGTTTTATAGACTTATAAAACAACCAACTAGAATTAAAAGGATGATAAAATTACCTATGTTTCTAATAAAAGTTATTATATATAGGAAACACCCATAAATACATACACAAGATATGATGAAAACTCAAGTGTATTTTATTTTTACCATATTTGAAATTTGTGTAACAGAAGGAGAAAATTATGGAATTGACAAGTAAGCGAAAACCTATTATAGATTATTTTATAATAATTGTAGGAGTAACATTATTAGCAGCGGGATTAAATATGTTTTTTATCCCTTTGGATCTTGTAACAGGTGGAGTTACTGGTTTGGCTATAATTATTAAAAAGTTAACTGAAAACATAGTACCAGGTGGGGTTGAACCCTGGATTACTAATATTGTAATAAATATTCCTTTGTTTTTAACAGCGGTACTTATTAAGGGCAAAAATTTTGGTGGTAGAAGTTTATTTTCTACAATGTTTTTATCATTAGCTTTAATCTATACATCTTATTTACCTCAAGCTACTAATGATATGCTTCTTGGGAGTGTATTTGGTGGAGTTATATCTGGAGCTGGGCTAGGATTGGTTTTTTCAGCTTATTCAACTACAGGTGGAACAGATTTGGCTGCTAGTATAATACAACACTATATAAAACATATATCAGTAGCCCAATTAATGCTCATATTAGATGCAATCATTATTATATCAGGATATTTCATCTTTGGAATTGAAAAAGCTATGTACGCTTTAGTAGCAGTATTTATTTCTGCTAAGATTATAGATGCAATTTTAGAAGGTATTCATTTTTCAAAAGCTGCATTTATCATATCTGACCATAACGATGTAATATCAAAAGAAATAATGCAGAGATTAGATAGAGGGGCGACAGGCTTACAAGGTAGTGGTAAATTTTCTAATAAGAGTAAAGAAATTCTTCTTTGTGTTGTATCAAAAAAGGAAATTGTCAAATTAAAAGAAATTGTGAGAGAATATGATAAATCTGCATTTGTTATTGTTGCAGATGTAAAAGAAGTTCTCGGTGAAGGATTTATAGAATACAAGTAGAATTGGTTCAATCCTATGGAATTACCTTATCTGATGACTTTTATAAGTTAAATTATAAGCTAGAAAAATATATAAAAAAAAGTGATAATTTTATCTATATTTACTTATCTAGTTATCGGTATAGATAAGTTTACTAATAAATAGGTTATATATAATGCAAAATTATTAAATTGGTGCTAACAGGTTACAATAATTGTTCAGCTTATTTTTGCAAGTATGACATAATTTATTCCTAGTTTTTAGGTAAAACATACTAGAAACTGAGTAGTATATCATAATTAGGTATTAAGAAATTAGTCATTATATATAGATTAGTAACTTATAAAAATAAATATTATAGATATAAGTATTAATTAGAATTAGCAATATACAAAATAAACAAAATGAAAACGGCTAATTTGTTTAATTAACCTATGGTATTAGCCCATGAAATATAGTATATTATCATACGTAGATACATACAGAGCTGGAAAATTACAAAAATATCCTAAGGGGGCTAATTTATTATGGCAAGCTTATCATTAAAGAATATTAAAAAAGTATATGCTCAAGGAGTTACAGCTGTACAAGATTTTAATCTTGAAATCGCTGATAAAGAATTTATTATCTTTGTAGGACCATCAGGTTGTGGTAAATCAACTACACTTCGTATGATTGCTGGACTTGAAGAAATCACAGATGGTGAATTATACATTGGTGAAAAATTAGTAAATGATGTTGAACCAAAAGACAGAGATATCGCTATGGTATTCCAAAACTATGCATTATATCCTCATATGACTGTTTATGATAACATGGCATTTGGTCTTAAGCTTAGAAAAACTCCTAAGGCAGAAATCCAAAAAAGAGTTACAGAAGCTGCTAGAATATTAGATATAGAGCATTTATTAGAACGTAAACCAAAAGCATTATCAGGTGGACAAAGACAACGTGTTGCTATGGGTCGTGCTATTGTTCGTGAGCCAAAAGTATTCTTAATGGACGAACCTCTTTCAAACTTGGATGCTAAACTTAGAGTTCAAATGAGACTTGAAATTTCTAAACTACATCAAAGATTACAAACAACAATTATCTATGTAACTCATGACCAGGTTGAGGCGATGACATTAGGTACTCGTATTGTTGTTATGAAAGATGGTATTGTACAACAAGTTGATACACCAACAAACTTATACGAAAAACCACAAAACTTATTCGTAGCTGGATTCATCGGTTCACCACAAATGAACTTTGTTGATTGTAAAGTAGCTAAGAATGGTAATGGTGTAGATTTAGTTTTTGAATCAAATAAAATTACTTTACCAGAAGCTAAAGCTAAAATATTAGTTGATGGTGGATACATTGGAAAAGAAGTTGTTATGGGTATTCGTCCACAAGATATTCATGATAGCCAAATATTCATTGAGTCATCACCAAAGAGTATAGTTATGGCTAATGTAAATGTAACAGAAATGTTAGGTTCTGAAACATTCTTATATGTTATTGTTGATGGTTATGATATGACAGCACGTGTAGATCCAAGATCAAAAGCTAAGCCAGGTGATAAAGTTGAATTAGCTATTGACTTAAATAGAATTCATGTTTTTGATAAAGAAACAGAAAAGACTATTACTAACTAAGGATAGTTATTGTTGATAAGATTACTAACATAATGATATGTTGAATATATTAAAGGGAATGTAAAATACTTCATTCCCTTTTAGTTTGCTTGTTATAAGAAAAAGCGAACTTTTTTGGATATAATTATTACAAGGTTATTTAGTAATTGTTACTTGTCATTACCACAATATAACTAATAATATATAGGTAAAAATGAAAAAAATATAAAAAACTGGATATTCGTTATTAAAAATCAATAATATTTATGATCTTTTGGTAAATGATTAAGAGGAAATACACAAAATTACGTATTCCCTCTTTTATTTTTGTAGATTTTGCTATAAAATATATAATAAGGGAAATAGTAAAGCCTAAAATTGGAAATAATTCTAATAATAAATATTTTATTCACTTATATAATATGCATTTCAATACTAAATAATAAGGGAGAGAAATAAATGATATCAAACCAGATTATTCAAAACACCATTGAAGGACTTAAGACGATAACACGTATTGATATAAGTGTTATAGATCCAGATGGGAAGATACTAGCAACAACTGAAGAAGGCAGATTAGAAGAATACAATTTTGCAGTTCCAGATTTCGTAAGGTCACAAGCAGAAAGTCAATTAGTTCTAGGGTATCACTTTTTTAAAGTATACGACGATCATAATGTAGAATATGTAGTTTCTGCAAAAGGTGAAACTGATGATGTTTATAAAATAGGTAAAATAGCATCTTTCCAAATACAGAATCTATTAGTAGCCTATAAAGAAAGATTCGACAAAGACAATTTTATCAAAAACTTATTACTTGATAACCTATTACTTGTGGATATATATAATAGGGCTAAGAAACTTCATATTGAGACAGATGTTAGAAGAGTAACTTTTTTAGTAGAAACTAAATTCGAGAAAGATAATAATGCACTTGAAATCGTAAGAAGCATATTCCCTTTAAAAACTAAAGATTTTATTACTGCAGTTGATGAAAAAAATATAATTATAGTTAAGGAATTAGATGAAAACGATACTAATGAAGATATCAATAAAATAGCAAAAGTGATTTTGGATACTCTTAATACAGAGGCTATGAGTAGTGTCTATGTAGCTATGGGTACAGTAGTAAATGATATTAAAGATGTTTCACGTTCTTATAAAGAAGCTAAAATGGCTTTAGAAGTGGGTAAAATATTCTATGTGGACAAGTATATTATAGGCTACAATAACCTAGGAATTGGAAGAATCATATATCAATTACCATTACCACTTTGCCAAATGTTCATAAAAGAAATATTTCATGGAAAATCACCTGATGATTTTGATAAAGAAACTATTACTACAATAAATAAATTCTTTGAAAATAGTTTGAATGTATCAGAAACATCAAGACAGTTATATATTCATAGGAATACTCTTGTATATAGATTAGATAAACTACAAAAGAATACAGGTCTTGACTTACGTATTTTTGAAGATGCTATTACATTCAAAATAGCATTGATGGTTGTTAAGTATATGAAATTTATAAGTGAATCGGAATATTAAACATAAAAATATACGTGTAAAAGACGATAAAGCAATTGTAGTTATCTACAATTGCCTAAGTCTTTTATCGTATAGTAAAATCATTTACATATGAGTCGGAGTAAAATAATAATTTGTTTTTGTAGTTAGGAGGATATTAGTTGATACGTCTTGAAAACATTACAAAGATATATTCCAATGGGGTATGTGCTTTGAATAATGTATCATTGGGAATAGAAAAAGGAGAATTCGTTTTTATAGTTGGGAATAGTGGTTCTGGAAAAACTACATTAATAAAATTATTGATGAAGGAACTAGATTCTACTGAAGGAAAAATATTTGTTGATGACAAGGATATAACAAGATTAAAAAGACGTTATGTTTCAACATTAAGAAGAAACATTGGAGTTGTATTTCAAGATTTTAGATTACTTGATAAGATGACTGTATATGATAACGTTGCTTTTGCACTTAAAGTAACAGAGGCATCAAATAAAAAGATAAGAAGAAGTGTACCTATGGTATTATCAATGGTGGGTCTTTCCAAAAAGGCAAAAATGTACCCAACAGAGATTTCAGGTGGAGAAAAACAAAGAACAGCGTTAGCTAGAGCAATTGTTAATAATCCCCCGATTCTAGTAGCAGATGAACCTACAGGAAATCTTGATCCTAATAATTCATGGGAAATAATGAAATTGCTAACAGAAATTAATATGAGGGGTACCACAGTAGTTGTTGTAACTCACGATAAAGAGATGGTTAACGCAATGAAAAAACGAGTTGTTACCCTTAATAATGGCTGTATTGTAAGAGATGTGCAAAGGGGAGACTACGGGGATGAAGCTTAGAACAGTTGATTATTGTTTTAAACAAGGGGTAATCAATCTATTTAAGAATAGATTAATGTCCATCGCTTCTATTGGTACAATAGCGGCTTGTTTGTTCATTGTAGGTATTTTTTATATAACTGCTGCCAATATTGAATATACGTTAAAAGAAGCGGAAAGCAACTTAGGAATAGCAGTTTTTCTAAAAGAAAATATAACAAAAACAGATAGAGAAGCTATAGAAACAATGATAAGCGAAAGAGAAGAAGTAAAATCAGTTGAATACATATCACCAGAACAAGCATGGGAAGACTTCAAAAAAACTATGTACGAAAATAATGAAGATTTATTGATTGGATTTGATGGAGAAAATAATCCATTAAAGAAATCTGATAACTTTCAGGTATTGATAAAAGATATCAATAAGCAAGAATCATTAGTTAAGTACATACAAACTTTGAGTGGAGTCAGAAAAATTAGACAGGAAAAAAATGTTACTGAAATAATAAAAGGATTTAATAGTTTCATTAACTATATGAGTATAGTACTTATTGTTATACTAATTTTTATATCTGTTTTTTTAATTTCTAATACTGTTAGAATTGCCATATCAGTTAGAAAGAATGAAATTAACATTATGAAATATCTGGGAGCTAAAGACTTTTTTATAAAATTCCCATTTATCATAGAGGGTATGCTTATAGGAGCAATTGGTGCAATAGTACCATTAGCAGTAATATATTTGGCATATGACTATGTAATAAATAGCATTAATGAAAGATTTGTTGTTATTAATCAATTTTTATCGTTTATGAACGTAGGTCAGATATATACAATTCTGATACCATTATCGTTGATTATTGGAATAGGTATAGGTATCGTAGGAAGTAGAATTACTATAAGAAAGCACTTGAGGGTATAAGACTTAAAAATATATTATATAAACAATAAGGAGGGCTATATGAAAAGAGTAATTAAAAATTGTTTGGTTATATTACTTTTGTTTATGGTTCCAACTACAATATTTGCTTCTTCCTATAAGCAGCAGTTAGATGATTTGGAACGACAACAAAAAAATAGCCAAAGTTCAATTAAACAAAATGAACAAGAAATCAAAGAATTAGACGCAGATATTAAAGAATTGGTAGGACGAATTGTACAGTTAGACAAGCAGATTGACGAATTTGATATTAAAATTAAAGATTTAGAGCAACAATTAAGTGATAAAGAAAAAGAGATTGAAGTTACTAAACAAGACTTGGCAAAAGCTAAGGAAAAAGAAGAAAAATATTTTAAGCAAACTAGTGAACGTATGAAAGTAATGTATGAACAAGGAGATTCTGCATATTTAGAGGTAGTATTAGAATCAAAAAATTTAAGTGATTTACTTAATAGAGTAGAGTACATAAATGCATTATTAGAATACGATACAAATATGATAAAAGAATTAGAAAATATAAGAGATGACATAGCTGCAACAGAAGTTAAATTAGAAGATGATAAGGAAAAAATTGTAGGATTGAAAGCAGAATGTGATCTTCAAAAATCAGCATTAGAAGACGTTCAAGCTACTAAAGAAAAAGAAATGGCTGCTTTAGAAAAAGATAAAAGAATTAATCAAGCAGAAATAGATGCTAAGAAAAAAGAAATGGAAGAGATAGCAAAGGCTATTGATAATATTAAGAGTAAGTTAGTTTATGCAGGTGGTAAGATGGCTTGGCCAACAAAATCCCATCGTATAACATGTCCTTTTGGTACGAGAAAACATCCTATTACGCATGTTATTAAAAATCACACAGGAATTGATATTGGTATACCATCTGGAACATCTGTGAAAGCAGCTAGTAATGGAACTGTAGCATTTGCTGGTTATAGTAGTGTATGGGGTAATTATATTTTGGTAGATCATGGAAGTGGATACGTAACTATCTATGCACATAACTCTAAATTACTAGTTAAAAAAGGACAAAAAGTAAAAATTGGACAAACTATTGCAAAATCAGGTAATACTGGATGGTCAACAGGTCCTCATTTACATTTTGGTATTAGAAAAAATGGTGAATGGATTAATCCATTGAATATGCTTAATTAATAAAAAACATGTAATTGCAAAAAACTGCTAATGCAGTTTTTTTCCTATAATGGAATAATACTAACTTAAATACAATACAATATTATTAGTATAGTAAGGAGAATGTTATATGGCTGAAAGAAAAAAATTTATTTATGGATTAGTTGTTGGGATGGCTATTATTCTTTTAATAAATGTTATATATTTCGGAACATCTAATTTGATGCACCAAGTGGAGGATAATAAAGGTGTTCAGGTTGTAAAGGAAGGATATAATACCCCAGAAGAAAAAATCAAGGATATACTTAAGCTTGTAGAAGACAGATACTATCTAGAGAATTATAAAGAAGAAGAGCTATATGATAGTGCTTATGATGGATTATATAGTGGATTGTTGGATGGTTTGGAAGATCCATATACTGAATATTATACAAAAAAAGAATATGAATCATTCATGGAAAGTACATCTGGGAGTTATGAAGGTATCGGTGCTGTTGTTACCTATAGTGAGGAGACAAAAGAATTGATGATTGTATCACCATTTATAGGTTCTCCAGCTGAAAAAGCTGGATTGCTTCCTGGAGATATAGTAAGAAAAGTTGATGATAAGAATATAAAAGGTCTTACTATGGAAGATGTAGTTGCCAACATGATTAGAGGTAAAAAAGGTACTAAGGTAACTCTAAGTATCTATAGAGAATCTGATAACTCAAATATGGATTTAGTAATAAAAAGAGATGTAATAACAATGCCTACTGTATCTTATGAAATGTTAGATGGCAAAATAGGGTATATTCGTATTACTGGATTTGAAGAAGTAACTTATGATCAATTTAAAGAAGCGCTTTATGATCTAGAAGCACAAGAACAAAAAGGATTGATTATTGATGTTAGAAATAATCCTGGAGGACTTTTGAATATTGTTATTGATATGTCTGACGAACTATTGCCAAAAGGATTGATTGTTTATACAGAAGATAAAAATGGTTATAGAGAACAAGCATCATCTGATGAAGAACATAAATTCACCAAACCTTTAGTTGTATTGGCAAATGAAAATAGTGCTAGTGCATCTGAGATTTTGACAGGTGCCATAAAAGATAGTGGTATTGGTACAGTTGTAGGAACAACAACTTTCGGTAAAGGTTTGGTTCAGAGAATATTCCCATTAGAAGATGGTTCAGCAGTAAAAGTTACTATTTCAAAATATTATACTCCTAGTGGCAACTATATACACGGAAAAGGAATTGAACCTGATGTAAAGATTGAATTGCCAGAAGGGCTAAAAAAAGAATTGGTTATTAAAAGAGAAGAAGATACACAATTTGCAAAAGCTGTTGAAGTAATGAAAGATAAAATTGCTAAAGAAGATATGGCTAATAGTAAGTAAATAAAATAATATAAGAAACTGGTAAAATGGTTGATAATGTTAAAATAGGGGAGCATATATGAATCCATTGTTAGAAATAATCCATATTACACTATTGTCTATTTCAAGAGCACTGTTCAATTTTTCATTTATATTTGTAATATGGATTCTATATCTTTTAATTAAAAAATATAAAAGTGTTAATATATATAACTTTGATAATTCTAAGACAGTTATAAGTGCCCTTGTAGAGTCTATTCTACAAGGGATAATCATTGGTATAATTGGCAGTCTGATAATAGTTATTATTGGGCTTCCAATTAATTTAACGTACTATTTAATATTTTTACTTCCCCTAGCTCTTATGTTATCCCTTATAAATATTAGATATTTATGTTTTTCATATGCTGCTTCTGTCATGGGCGTCTTGTCATTAGTGTTTAGAGGTCAAACTATATTTGGAGTTAATTTACCTGATATCAATATTAATATCAGTGGGTTATTGGCATTGGTAGGTATTTTACATTTAATGGAAGCTATATTAATCTATTTTGTAGGAGCAGATGATCCTATACCCATTGTGGCAAAAAAAGATGGAAAAATTGTTGTAGGACATTTGATGCAAAAGTATTGGCCGTTACCTATTGCTATGCTTGTATTATCAAGTGGAGGAGTGTCTAACTCAGAAATTGTTCAGATGCCAGAATGGTGGCCGTTGTTAAAAGATATACCCAATAATATAGGTACATATTTCTATGGATTAATGCCTTTTGTGGGAGCTTTAGGATATAGTAGCATAACATATTGTGAGGAACCTAAAAAAAGAAGTAGAAAAACCGCTTTAAGATTGATGGTTTATAGCGTGTTATTGATTGTTTTATCTATTTATTCAGTAGATAATATTTTTCTACAGATATTAGGTACAATTCTTATGGCTGGCATTCATGAAGGTATGATTCTATATGAGCAATATATTGAAAGTAAAAGAGAGCCTATTTATACAGTACCTATAAAAGGGGTAAGAGTTATGGGAGTTACTAGGGGTGGTGCTGGAGATCAAATGGGTATTAGGGTTGGAGATATAATAGCTAAGATTAATGGAATAAATGTTTTGAATACACGGCAGTATAGGGCGATATTAAAGAATGGTTTTACTTTTTTATGGGTAGATGTTGTACATCTTGATGGGAGTTTGGATACTTATGAGTTTAAGGCTTATCCTGATGGTATTACTGATTTGAAGGTGAGATTAATTCCGGAAAATCCAAGGATTATTTATAGGCATCAGAGTGTACAGAAGATAGGGTTGTTTCATATTATTAAAAATAGGTTTGGGAGATAAAGAGTTATTTAAAGGTTTGTATGATAATGATAGTAGGTAAAGAAAGATATATTTAAGTGATAATGGTAGTCTGTAAGAAAGGAATAGTTAGATAATAACGGTAGTATGTAAGAAAGATATAGTTAGATGACAACGGTAGTATGTTAGAACCATATATAATGATAATCACCTGTTACATTTGTTTCTATTATCTGATTGGAATGTAGCAACAACCTGTAAAAGGCGTTCTTATCATTATATATGGTTCTTTATATGTTGTGCCACTATGGATAAAGTGAAAAACATAACTTTGGTGGTGGCTAAGAGGAATTATATTTATTTAATCTGCTAATATCATGGAAAAATTTTGTGCAAACATATGTTTGCATTTTTTTTGTGATATGGTATAATAATTAAGACTAAAATAATGATTGTTTATATACATATATATTATGTTTTTGATAATTAGTATAAGATGGTAATTATTTTATTTTACTTATAATATTAGCTTAATAAGATTGAATTAATTATCTATAAAGCCTGTGATAATTGATTTGATGTGCAAATAATGAGATAGAGGTGATAATATGGCAAAATTTGAAATTCAATCAAAATTTAATCCTACAGGAGATCAACCTCAAGCTATTAAAAAATTGGCTAAGGGATTCCAAGATGGTAATAAATTTGAGACTTTACTAGGGGTCACAGGTTCAGGGAAAACATTCACTATGGCGCATATTATAAAAGAATTAAAAAAGCCAACTTTGATTATGGCGCATAATAAAACATTAGCAGCCCAGCTGTATAGTGAATTCAAAGAGTTTTTCCCAAATAATGCTGTTGAATACTTTGTAAGTTATTATGATTATTATCAACCAGAAGCATATGTCCCTCATACAGATACTTTTATAGAAAAAGACTCATCAATTAATGAAGAAATAGATAAACTAAGACACTCCGCTACAGCATCTTTAGCAGAGAGAGACGATGTTATTATTGTAGCCAGTGTATCATGTATATATGGACTTGGTAGTCCGATAGATTATAAGAATATGGTACTTTCCTTAAGACCTGGTATGACAAAAGATAGAGATGAGATATTGAGGAAACTAGTAGATATTCAATATATGAGAAATGATATGAACTTTGTCAGAGGTACTTTTAGAGTTAGAGGAGATGTTATTGAAATATTCCCTGCCGCTTCTTCTGATAGAGCAGTTAGAATTGAATTATTTGGAGATGAAATAGATAGGATAACAGAAATTAATGTTATCACTGGTGAAATACTAGGTTATATGGAACATATAGCCATATTTCCTGCGTCTCATTATGTAATTGAGACAGATAAAATAGAAAGAGCTATATACTCTATAGAGAAAGAAAGAACAGAAGTAGTTAAGTCATTTAGAGAAAAAGACAAGTTATTAGAAGCCCAAAGAATTGCCCAAAGAACTAATTATGATGTGGAAATGATAAGGGAAACAGGATTCTGTTCAGGTATAGAAAACTACTCAAGGCATTTAACTGGTTTACCACCAGGGGCTCCTCCACATACTCTTTTTGATTATTTTCCTGATGACTTTTTACTTATTATAGATGAATCTCATATGACGGTTCCACAAGTAAGAGGTATGTATGCAGGTGACCAGTCCAGAAAATCAACTTTGGTAGAATATGGATTTAGATTACCTTCAGCTAAAGATAATAGACCTCTTAATTTTCAAGAATTTGAAAGTAAACTTAATCAAGTATTATTTGTTTCAGCAACGCCAGGACCATATGAATATGATCATAAGCAATTAATGGCAGAACAGATAATTAGACCTACTGGTCTGTTAGACCCTAAGATAGAAGTTAAACCAGTAAAAGGTCAAATAGATGATTTAATATCCAATGTTAGTAGAGAAATTGAAAATAAAAATAAAGTATTAATTACAACATTGACAAAAAGAATGGCTGAGGACTTAACTGATTATATGAAAGAATCAGGTATACGTGTTAGGTACTTACACTCAGATATAGATACTCTTGAAAGAATAGAGATAGTACGTGATCTTAGAATGGATGTTTTTGATGTTCTTATAGGTATTAACTTGCTTAGAGAAGGATTAGATATACCGGAGATTACTTTAGTAGCTATACTTGACGCAGATAAAGAAGGTTTTCTACGTTCTGAAACTGCATTGATTCAGACAGTAGGACGTGCTGCAAGAAATGTTGAAGGTAAAGTTATTATGTATGCAGATATTATTACTGATAGTATGAATAGAGCTATTAGTGAAACTAATAGAAGAAGAAGTATTCAAGAACAGTACAATAAAGAACATAATATAATACCTAAGACCATTAATAAACCTGTAAGAGATATTATTCGTATAACTCAGGTTGCAGAATCCGAAGCAACTTATGAATTAACAAAAGATCCTGAATCTATGAGTAAAGAAGAATTAGAAGTAAAAATACTGAAATGTTCAAAAGATATGAAACAAGCTGCTATGGATCTACAATTTGAAAGAGCTGCACAGTTAAGAGATGAATTATATGAATTAAAAAAACAATTAAATACATTGAATTAAACTTTACTCATATTTAATTCAATTTCAGCTTACCCACTTCAATATTCTATACAGGTAAGCTGATTAAAAGCTTTGCAGAATAAAAGTATCATCATAAATTATAAGAGGTGGCGTATGGGAAAAGATGTAATCACCATAAAAGGTGCAAGAGAACATAATTTAAAAAATGTAGACTTAACTATACCAAGAGATAAATTTGTTGTATTTACTGGACTTAGTGGTTCAGGGAAATCTTCCTTAGCATTTGATACAATATATGCTGAGGGGCAAAGAAGATATGTAGAATCATTATCTGCCTATGCAAGACAGTTTTTGGGTCAAATGGAAAAACCAGATGTAGATAACATAGAAGGTCTATCACCTGCTATATCAATAGATCAAAAGACTACAAGCAGGAATCCAAGATCTACAGTAGGAACAGTTACAGAGATATATGATTATTTAAGGTTGCTATATGCTAGAGTAGGAATACCTCATTGTCCAAAGTGTGGAAAAGTTATCAATAGACAAACAGTTGACCAAATGGTAGATGTAATAATGAAATTGACAGAAAGAACTAAGATAATGATAATGGCTCCAGTAGTCAGAGGTAGAAAAGGTCAACATATCAAACTTCTAGATCAAGCTAAGAAAAGTGGATATGTAAGAGCTAAGATAGATGGCAACATGTATGAATTATCAGAAGAAATATTATTGGAAAAAAATAAAAAGCATACTATAGAAATAGTAATAGATAGACTGATAGTAAGAGAAGGAATAGAAAAAAGACTGACTGACTCTATTGAAACAGTCATGAAATTGACTGGTGGATTATTAGTTATTGATGTCATTGATGGACAACCAATGTCATTCAGTCAAAACTTTTCGTGTCCAGACTGTAATATAAGTATAGATGAGATTGAACCAAGACTATTTTCATTCAATAATCCTTTCGGGGCTTGTCCTGAATGTCATGGTTTAGGTTTCAAAATGAAATTTGATCCTGAATTAATTATTCCTAACCCAAAACTAAGTATAGTTGATGGAGCTATTGTTGCTCCAGGATGGGCTTCGGCTTCTAATGAGGAAAGCTATGTAAGAAGAATGTTTGAAGCTCTAGGGAAAAAATATAAGTTCAAGATTACTACACCATTTGAAAAATATTCTGAAGAAGTAAAAGATATTATCATGTATGGTACCAAAGGCGAAAAATTCATAGTCAAGTACAAATCAGATAAAGGTATGGGACAATATGAAACTGTATTTGAAGGATTGGTTCAAAGTCTCCAGCGTAGATACAAAGAGACAACATCTGATTATATGAAGCAAGAATATGAATCATTTATGACTAATACCCCATGTAGTGTTTGTAATTGTGCAAGATTGAATCCTATAGCATTAGCAGTTACGCTTGGAGGTAAAAATATATCACAGGTAACAGAGATGTCAATAAGAGATATCAAAGATTTCTTTGATAATATACAATTAACTGATAAGCAACTTATAATTGGGGAACAGATTCTAAAAGAAGTTAATGCTAGAATAGGATTCCTAGTGAATGTAGGTCTTGATTATCTATCACTATCTCGTTCAGCTGGTACATTATCAGGTGGGGAAGCTCAGAGAATCAGATTAGCTACACAAATAGGGTCAGGATTAGTAGGTGTGGTATATATATTGGATGAACCTAGCATAGGATTGCATCAGAGAGATAATGAAAAATTACTGCATACATTAAAAAGACTAAAAAAACTAGGAAACACTTTAATTGTAGTGGAACATGACGAAGAAACTATGTTTGAAGCAGATTATATAGTAGATATTGGTCCAAGAGCAGGAGAGCATGGTGGTGAAATTGTTGCTGAAGGTACAGCAGAAGAAATTATGAAGATTGAGGACTCAATAACTGGTGCATATCTAAGTGGAAGAAAAAAGGTAGAAGTGCCACAAATTAGAAGAGCTACTAATGGAAAATGGATTAATATAAAAGGTGCTTCACAGAATAATTTAAAGAATATTAATATAGATATTCCTCTTGGGATTTTTACTTGTGTTACAGGAGTTTCAGGTTCTGGTAAAAGCTCTTTCGTAAATGAAATATTATATAAGAGACTAGCTAGAGACTTGAACAGAGCAAAGATGAAACCAGGTAAACATAAGAATATGTTAGGATTAGAACATCTAGATAAAGTAATAGCTATAGATCAATCGCCTATTGGTAGAACGCCTAGGTCTAACCCTGCTACTTATACAGGAGTTTTTGACCATATTAGAGATATATTTGCAAGTACAGCTGAAGCAAAAATGAGAGGATATCAAAAAGGAAGATTTAGTTTTAATGTAAAAGGTGGCCGTTGTGAAGCCTGTAAAGGTGATGGTATAATCAAGATAGAGATGCATTTTTTACCAGATGTTTATGTACCATGTGAAGTGTGTCATGGTAAGAGATATAATAGAGAAACATTAGAAGTTAAATATAAAGGTAAAAATATATCAGAAGTCTTGAATATGACAGTTGAAGAAGCTCTTGCCTTCTTTGAAAATATACCTAGAATCAAGAAAAAGCTTCAAACACTTTATGATGTTGGATTATCATATATTAGATTAGGACAACCATCAACCACATTATCAGGAGGAGAAGCACAGAGGGTTAAACTGGCTACTGAATTAAGTAAAAGGAGTACAGGTAAAACCATGTATATACTTGATGAACCAACAACTGGTCTACATTTTGAAGATGTTAATAAATTAATTAAAATATTACAACGTTTAGTTGATGGAGGAAATTCAGTTCTTGTAATTGAACATAACCTAGATGTTATAAAAACAGCAGACTATATTATAGATTTAGGACCAGAAGGTGGCGACAAAGGTGGTTTGGTTATAGCAGAAGGAACACCTGAAAAAGTAGTAAAGTGTAAAAAGTCCTATACTGGAAAATTCCTAAAGAAAGTTTTAAATAAATAATATAATACAACCGTTAATAATATAAACTATTATAATTAATATATTATTAGCGGTTTTTATTTTACGTAATGTAAGTAAAACCATTAAAATTAAACAATTGAGTATAACAAGGTTAATAAGCTAAAGAAAACTGATTATTTGACTTAAATTAATAAGATTAATTTTACTTAATCATATATGATGTTAATTTTAAAAATAATTATTTCACAATATTTAATATAAAAAAGTAAAAAAATAATATTCTTAATGAAAAAAACAATATTGAGCAAGTAAAAGAACTAATTTTAGATGGAAGTAATTTACTTAATATATTACGTTTTTTTGTTGAAAAACTCTATTTTCATGGTATAATAAAAAGTGTTATAAAAGCAATAGTAGAATATAGTTTCTTTACATTTATTTCTATTTTTGTTATAATAACAGGGATGTGTGTTTGTCGAAATTGATAAAATATTAACAAAAAATATAGACTATATATGGAGCGAATTTATGAAATTATACTATGATTTTCATATTCATACAGCTCTTTCGCCTTGCGGAGAAGATAGCATGACACCTAATAACATTGTGAACATGTCTTTGATTAATGAATTAGATGCCATAGCTATAACTGACCATAATTCTGCAGAAAATGTCGAAGCAGTAATGAAAGTAGCTAAGGGGAAAGATATTATTGTTGTTCCAGGAATTGAGATAGAAACAAAAGAAGAAATACATGTAGTAGGATTATTCACTAACATTGATAGTGTATACAATGTTCAAAGAAAATTATATAGTAAATTACCCTATATTAATAATAAATCTACTGTCTTTGGACATCAGTATGTTTTGGATGAGAATGATGACATTATAAAAGAACTGGACAAACTTCTACTAGCATCTGTGGCAATGTCATTAAATGAAGTTATAGATTTGATACATGATAACAATGGGATAGCAATACCTGCTCACATTGATAGGCCTAGTTATAGTATATTAGCTAATATAGGATTTATACCAGACGACTTGAATACTTCTATACTCGAGATTTCGAGATTTTCTAACTTAGAAACTTATAGACAAAAATACAAAGACTATCATATTATACAATCTTCAGATGCTCATGAATTAGGGTATATTGGAATTAAAAAAAATTCATTAGAAGTTAATGAAAAAAATATAGAATCAATATTTAACGCACTAAAACAACATGAATAGATAAGAAAATAATTTGAACTAATAATAACAATTCCAGTTCAATTTATATATATTAATGTGTTGGATTGATGTATTTTCTAATGTTATTAATTAAACACACTATTGCATATTTAAACATGAGAATTTTAATAGACTTTCTTTTTTAAGTTTATTATGCATTATACTTTATTGAATAAGGTTAATTATCCTTATCCTTTTATTATCTAAACTGAAAAATACCTAATTACTTGTAAAACTTGTAGAAAAAACATGATATATATGATTCAACCCCATAAAATGGTAATAATGTAGCTTTTCGTGTTAAATATATAACTTTGGTTTATAATTAATAAATTAATATAATTTGTTAATCATTTACATTATATAATAAGGAGGTAAACAAATGGCAGCTAATTCAGCATTAACAGATGAAAAGTTCCAAGAATTAGAGCAGTATATTGATGCAATGCCAACTACAAAGGGAGAACTAATACGTGTTTTACATAAAGCACAAGATATTTTTGGATATTTACCAGAAGAAGTTCAAAAATTTGTAGGAAAAAAATTAAAACTATCAACAGCAAAAGTATTTGGAGTAGTTACATTCTATTCTTATTTCACAATGATTCCAAAAGGTGAATTTAACATTTCAATATGTATGGGTACAGCTTGTTATGTTAGAGGTGCTGAAGATGTTTTGAATGAATTAAAAAAAGAATTAGATATTGAAGTTGGTGAAACAACACCAGATGGTAAATTTTCACTACAATCACTCCGTTGTGTAGGGGCTTGTGGACTTGCTCCAGTTGTTATGGTTGAAGATAAAGTCTATGGTCGTGTTACACCAGATATGGTCAAGGATATTCTTGCAGAATACAAATAATTGTATTTTAAAAAGGAGGAAAAAAAATGGCAAAGATTAAATCTTTTGATGAACTTAAAAAAATCAAGGATAAAGTAAGATCAAATGTAGAATTAAGAGAAAAAGGCGAGAACATTGATAATTTAATACAAATAAAGGTTGCTATGGCTACATGTGGTATTGCATCTGGTGCTAGAGAAGTAATGAATTTTCTAATTGATGAATTAGCAAAAGAAGGCATTAACAACGTAGTTGTAACACAAACCGGTTGTATGGGATATTGTTATGCAGAACCAACAATTGAATTAACTATGCCAAATAGTGAACCAGTTGTATATGGTGATGTAACAATAGAAAAAGCAAAAGAGGTTATTGAAAAACATATTAAAAAAGGCGAGTTAATTGATGGAATAATCCCTGTAACTCATAAAACTATTGAATAAAAAAAGTTAGGAGGCTTAAAAGATGTCTAACTATAAAATGCACATATTAGTTTGCGGAGGTACTGGATGTATATCTGCAAAATCTGATGAAATAGTTGATAATCTAAAGGAACAACTAAAAATCAACAACATGGACAACGAGGTTAAAGTACTAAAAACTGGTTGTTTTGGTTTCTGTGAAAAAGGTCCAGTTGTAAAAATATTACCAGATAATACATTCTATGTTCAAGTACAACCTGAAGATGCTGAAGAGATCGTAAAAGAGCATATAGTAAAAGGTAGAAAAGTAGGAAGATTATTATTTGAAGATCCTGAAACACAAGCAAAAGTTAGTGATTCTAAGAATATGGATTTCTATAAAAAGCAAATGCGTATTGCGCTTAGAAACTGTGGATTTATAGATCCAAGTAATATTGATGAATATATTGCACGTGATGGATATCACGCTTTGGGTAAAGTATTAACTGAAATGACTCCTAGCGATGTAATTAATGTTGTTAAAGAGTCAGGACTTAGAGGCCGTGGAGGCGGAGGATTCCCTACAGGCTTAAAATGGGAATTTGCTAGTAAATATGAAGCAGATCAAAAATATGTAGTATGTAATGCTGATGAGGGAGACCCAGGTGCATTTATGGACCGTTCTATCTTAGAAGGTGATCCACACAGTATTGTTGAGGCTATGTCTATTTGTGGTTACTCAATTGGAGCAACTAAAGGTAAAGTTTATATTCGTGCAGAATACCCACTTGCAATTAAGAGATTACAAAAAGCTATTGATGATGCAAGAGAAGCAGGATTATTAGGTACTGATATAATGGGTACTGGATTTGAATTTGATATTGAACTTACATATGGGGCGGGAGCATTCGTATGTGGTGAAGAAACAGCGCTTATACATTCTATGGAAGGTCAACGTGGAGAACCAACTACTAAACCACCATTTCCAGCTGAATCAGGATACTGGGGCAAACCAACAAATGTTAATAATGTAGAAACATTTGCTAATATCCCTGTTATCATATTAAAAGGAGCAGATTGGTTTAATAAGATTGGTACAGAAAAATCAAAAGGAACAAAAGTATTTGCCTTAGCAGGTAAAATTAATAACGTTGGACTTATTGAAGTTCCTATGGGAACAACTCTAAGAGAAGTAATATATGATATTGGTGGAGGAATTAAGAACGGTAAGAAATTCAAGGCTGTTCAAACAGGTGGACCATCAGGTGGATGTTTAACAGAAAAAGACTTAGATACACCTATTGATTTTGATAACTTAATTGCAAAAGGATCAATGATGGGTTCAGGTGGTATGATTGTTATGGACGAAGATAACTGTATGCCAGCAGTAGCCAAATTCTATCTTGAATTTACTGAAGAAGAATCTTGTGGTAAATGTACACCTTGTCGTGTAGGTACTAAGCGTTTATCTGAATTATTAGAATTAATAACTTCTGGAAAAGGTACAATGGAGCATTTAGATGAGCTTAAGAGATTAAGCCGTGTAATTAAGGATACAGCTCTTTGTGGATTAGGACAAACAGCACCTAACCCAGTATTATCTACATTGGAAGTATTCTGGGATGAGTATGTAGCTCATGTAAAAGATAAAGAATGCCCAGCAGGTAACTGTAAGGATTTATTAAAATATTACATTCAAGAAGATAAATGTATTGGTTGTACAGCATGTTCAAGAGTCTGTCCAGTTGGTGCAATTTCAGGAACTGTTAAAAACCCACATACTATCGACCAAGATAAATGTATCAAATGTGGTGCTTGTATGGATAAGTGTAAATTCGGAGCGATAATTAAGAAATAAATAAAAGTGAATTCTTTAGAATCTAGAAAAGGAGTGTAACCTAATGTCAGAGGTAAAAATTACTATTGATGGTAAAGAAGTACAGGTACCAAAAGGTAGTACTATATTAGATGCTGCTAAAAAGTTAGGCATTGATATTCCAACATTATGTCATTTAGACTTGCATGATACAAAAATGGTTAATAAAACAGCTTCATGTCGTATATGTGTAGTAGAAGTTGAAGGTAGAAGAAATCTAGCACCATCATGTGCTACACCAGCAGTTGACGGCATGGTTGTTAGAACAAATACAATAAGAGTATTAGAAGCTAGAAAAACAGTATTGGAACTATTATTATCAGATCATCCAAAGGATTGCTTGACTTGTGCAAAATCAGGTCGTTGTGATTTACAAGACTTAGCAGAAAAATTTGGAGTAAGAGAAGTTAGAGTAACTGGAAAAGCTCAATCAACATATAAGCAAGATTATTCACCTGCAATTATTAGGGATATGGATAAATGTATTATGTGTAGAAGATGCGAAACTATGTGTAATGAAGTTCAAACTGTTGGTGCGTTATCTGGAATTAACAGAGGATTTGACGCAGTTGTATCTCCAGCATTTGAATCACCATTATCAGAAACAGTATGTACACACTGTGGTCAATGTGTTGCTGTATGTCCAGTTGGTGCTTTAACTGAAAATGATCATACATGGAAAGTTGTAGAAGCATTAGCTGATCCAGATAAATTTGTTGTAGTTCAAACAGCACCAGCTGTAAGAGTTGCAATAGGAGAAGAATTCGGAAAAGAGCCTGGTTCAATTGTTACAGGTCAAATGGTAACTGCATTAAGATCTTTAGGTTTTGATCGTGTATTTGATACAGATTTTGCTGCAGACTTAACAATTATGGAAGAAGGAACAGAATTATTAGGAAGACTTAATAGATTCTTAGCAGGAGACAAAGATGTTCCATTACCAATTTTAACATCTTGTTGTCCAGCATGGGTTAACTTTATTGAAAGTCAATTCCCAGAATTAATTGATATTCCATCATCAGCAAAATCACCACAACAAATGTTTGGTGCTGTTGCCAAATCTTTCTTAGCAGAAAAAATGAATATACCTAGAGAAAAAATGGTTGTTGTTTCAGTTATGCCATGTTTAGCTAAGAAAGATGAAGCTGCTAAAGATGAGTTCAAAGTTGATGGTAATCCAGATGTAGATATATCTATTTCAACAAGAGAGTTAGCTCATTTAATTAAGAGAGCTAATCTTAACTTATTAGAATTAGAAGAATCTGAATTTGATAATCCTTTAGGAGAATCAACTGGTGCTGCTGTTATCTTTGGTTCAACTGGTGGTGTTATTGAAGCTGCAACAAGAACAGCTTACGAAATCCATACAGGTAAATCATTAGATAAAGTAGACTTTGAAGAGTTAAGAGGATTTGATGGTGTAAGAGTAGCATCTGTACAAATGGATGAATTTACACTTAATATTGGTATTGCTCACGGACTTGGTAATGCTAGAAAATTATTAGAAGAAATTGAAGGCGGTAATCCTAGAAACTTACACGCTATCGAAATTATGGCATGTCCTGGTGGATGTATTGGTGGTGGAGGTCAACCTTACCATCACGGTAACTCAGATATTCTTAAAAAACGTATGGCTGCAATTTATGAAGTTGACAAAAATATGCCTTTAAGAAAATCTCATGAAAATCCATCAATCACTGCATTATACGAACAATATCTTGGAGAACCAATGAGTGAATTAGCTCATAAGTTACTTCATACTCATTACTCTGTAAAAGATAAAGTTTAATAAATATATTTATATTAAGTAAAATGGTTTCTGTATTATTATTAATGCAGAAGCCATTTTTAAAATAGTTTCGGATATAATGAAGATACAATTCCATATGAAGAAAATTATTTGCGCTAAATTTTTTTGGGGAAAAATTGTCAGATAACTTTTGTTGACATAAAATATTACTGTTGATAAGTATCCACATTTTTTTAGATAAAAATTGATACGATATTAGGTTATTCACAGAGTTATGCACATTATCCACAGATATTATGAGATTTATAAAATGAAAAAAGATAATTATCAACATGAAAAAACATAAATCTCTTTTATTTAGCAGAAAATTACGAATAGGAATAAATATAAATTTATATCAATTAAAAGGATTTATTGATTGAATATCGAATATAATAATATAGGCTATTATATATAAAAGTCTATGATATTTCGGAAGGAGTTGGTAGTATGCGCTACATCATAAGTGGAAAAAACATAGAAATAACCAAAGCATTAAGGGAAGCAACTATCGATAAGTTGAGCAAAATGGATAAGTATTTCAATCCAGATAACGAAGCTCAAATAACAATGAGTGTTCAAAAATTAAGGCATATAATAGAGGTGACGATTCCGATTAAAGGCAGTATCATTAGAGCAGAAGAATCAGCTGAAAATATGTATACTGCTATAGATAAAGTGGTTGATGTATTAGAAAGACAACTTCTAAAACATAAGAATAAATTAATATCTAGACATCATAGTGCTGGAACTTTTAAAAATGACTTTGTTAATGAAACTATGGAAGAAGACCTTGATGATAAAAAAATTGAGATAGTAAGAACTAAACGCTTTGCAATGAAACCTATGAATGCAATGGAAGCATGTTTACAAATGGATCTATTAGGACACGACTTTTTTGTATTCATGAACAGTGATACAGAAGAAGTTAATGTAGTATATAGAAGAAAAAATGGTGCTTATGGTTTAATAGAACCAACATTCTAATATAAAAAGGAACCTAAAAGGGTTCCTTTTTAATGCCATTTATTAATTGGACAACTTTATGATATAAGGGATATTGGAGGATAGATATATACTAATATGAGCGTATACGCAACCTAAAATTGATTTGTTTCCCCCAAAATTGTTGATTAACTGGATGATATGGGTTATATTATAGATTATACGTTAACTATTCTACCTGACATGATAAAGTATCATTTATAAAAGAGTTTTAATACTTATAATAAAGTAAAAATATATAATACAAGTTAACTTGACAGAATATGTAAAAATGGAGCTGAGATGTATGAATGTATTAAAAAAAGATATATTTCATAATTGTATTGATGTAAAGGTATTAAATAATAAGATGTGTCCTATAAGGTTTAGTAATAAACAAATGGATTTTTATAAGGAATATAAAGAATCATTTATGATTAGAAGCTTTTGCCCTTCAGGAATTTGTATTAAAGGAAAAACCAATTCAACTTTTTTAAAAATAAAATTTTCTATAGAAAAAGGTAAATGTAGAGAATGGGCATATTTTGATTTAGTTATAAATGGTATATTAGCAGAGAGTAGCCTAGCAGAAGTTTTAGAGGAAGGTATTAAACAAACAATAACTTTTGATTTAAGTAAATATTTAATTAATAAAGATGAGCTAGATGTTACGATCTATTTACCCCATTCAGTAGGAATTTTTTTACATGAAATAGATATTTCAGAGCAATCTTATTTTAATAACGTATCCAATGCAGATAAAAAAATAATGTGTTATGGGGATTCAATAACACAAGGAATGAATGCTAAACATCCTTCTTCTACTTATCCCGTTTTATTATCTAATTATTATAATATGGAGCTTATTAATTCAGCGATAGGTGGATTTGTTTTTGATGAAGATAGTTTAGACGAGAATTCAAAATTTAAACCAGATATAATAACAGTGGCATATGGTACTAATGATTGGAACAAGAATTATACAATAATTGATATTGAAAAAGAATGTTATAAATATTTAAAAAAACTACAAACTATCTATAATAAATCTAAAATATATGTTATTTCACCTTTTTGGAGAGCTGATTTTTATGAAAAGAAAACAGCAGGTACGTTGTTTGATGTTATTAACATAATCAATAAGGTGTGCCAAGTATTAGAACTTGAAGTTCTAAATGGCTTTCAACTGATACCAAATATGTGTGAATATTTTGGTGATGGGAAAGTTCATCCTAATGATGAAGGATTTTTACATATTGCATATAATCTCTCTAAGAAACTTAATTATTAGAAATTAAAAGTACTCATATATTGCCATCTAAGTTATTATTAAGGGAAAAATATTACTAAAAAAGAGATATTGCTAAAAAGTTGAATAATCTATAGAATAGTGGTAAAATATTGAGGACTTATAAATTAGATTTAATTATAAAAAACAAATTAAATTCCAATAATACTATTAGGAGGTGCAATATGGGTAAACTATGTAGAAAATATATAACTATATCTGGTATTTTATTAATATACGCAATATGTATACCATCAGCATTTATTTCTCATGCTCAGATAATTAAAGTACAAAACAATTACAATATGCCCATACGTGCTAATGGTCAATGGAATCTAGAGAAAGTTCTTAATGGAACTGTCTTCAAAGAAATAGAAAATACAATAGATAATAGATTAAATAAGAAGGATAAGTTTTTAAGATTATATAGCTTGATACAAAAGTATCTAAATAATAAAATTGAGAATTCAAGGTTAATGTGTGACAAAGAATATACAAATACATATAAACCTGTTTTAATAGATAATAACATTAAGAGTAATATAATTACAGAAGATACCAATGATAAGTTAATTCAGATGCCAATAACATATTACATTGATAGTAATAGTACTCTAGAAGAATATTTCAGGGTTAACTATAAATTAAATACAAATGGAAAATACATTGAATATAAGGTTATATTAAGTAGAATGAATATAAAATATACTTCCACTGAAAGTACAATTTGAAAAAACTAAAAGTGAAAGGTGAAAATAAATGAAAAAATTATTTGAGAAAGTATTTGGAACACATAGTGATAAAGAGATAAAAAGAATAATACCATTAGTAGATAAAATAGAAGCTTTAGAACCAGAAATGGAAAAATTAACAGATGACCAGCTAAAAAGTAAAACTAATGAGTTTAGAGAAAGATTAAAAAAAGGGGAAACATTAGACGATATATTAATTGAAGCCTATGCTGTAGTTAGAGAAGCTGGTAAGCGAACTGTTGGGATAAGAGCTTTTAGAGTTAAAGCTTTAGCTGCTATTATTTTACACCAAGGTAGAATAGCTGAGATGAAAACTGGAGAAGGAAAAACTTATGTAGCTCCGTTTGTAGTTTATTTAAATGCGTTAGAGGGCAAAGGGGTACATATAGTTACAGTAAATGATTATTTAGCTAAACGTGATGCAGAAAATATAGGTTTATTATATCACTTTTTAGGATTAACAGTAGGTGTTATAGTTAATGGAATAGATAATGAAGAAAGAAGAGAAGCATATAACTGTGATATTACATATGGTACCAATAATGAGTTTGGATTTGACTACCTTAGAGATAACATGGTTATTTATAAAAAAGAAATGGTACAGAGAGAACTAAACTTTGTTGTTATTGATGAGGTTGACTCTGTATTAATTGACGAGGCAAGAACACCATTGATTATATCAGGTAGCAGTAGTAAATCAACACATTTATATCAACAGGCAGATATAATTGCTAGAAGATTACAAAAAGGAAGAGTAATCGGAGAAGTATCCAAGATGAGTGCCTTATTAAATGAAGAGATTCAAGAAGAAGGAGATTTTGTAGTTGATGAAAAAGCAAAATCAGTATCTCTAACTGCTGATGGTATCAAGAAAGTTGAACAATTTTTTCAAGTAGATAACTTAGCAGATCCAGAAAATATGGAAATACAACACCATGTTATATTAGCGTTAAAAGCACATAATACTATGTTTAAAGATAAAGATTATGTTATAAAAGAAGAAGAAATAATTATTGTAGATGAATTTACTGGACGTTTAATGCCAGGAAGAAGATACTCTAATGGATTACATCAAGCAATCGAAGCAAAAGAAAGTGTTAGGGTAAGAAGAGAAAGTAAAACCCTTGCAACTATAACTTTCCAGAATTATTTCAACAAATATGATAAAAAATCTGGTATGACAGGTACAGCGTTAACTGAAGAAGAAGAATTCAGAGAAATATATGGTATGGATGTAATAGCTATACCAACTAATAAACCAGTAATAAGAAAAGACCAACCAGACCAAGTTTATAAATCACACCGTGAAAAGGTAAATGCTGTTATCGATGATATTGCAGAATGTTATGATAGAGGACAACCTGTATTGGTTGGTACTATAACAATAGAATCATCAGAAGAATTAAGTAAGATGCTTAGAAAAAAAGGAGTCGTACACAAAGTACTTAATGCAAAATATCATGAGAGAGAAGCTGACATTGTAGCAATGGCAGGTCAGAAAGGTGCTGTTACAATAGCAACTAATATGGCTGGTCGTGGTACTGATATTAAATTAGGTGAAGGTGTTATTGAAACTGGAGGACTCAAAATAATTGGTACAGAACGTCATGAATCCAGACGTATAGATAATCAGTTAAGAGGTCGTTCAGGACGTCAAGGTGATCCAGGGGAATCTAAGTTCTATATCTCATTAGATGATGACTTGATGCGTCTATTCGGTTCAGAGAGAATGAAAAATACAGTTACAAGATTAGGATTACCTGAAGGAGAACCAATTGCGGCAGGTATTTTATCCAATGCAATAGAGAATGCTCAGAAAAAAGTAGAAGGAAATAACTTTTCCATAAGAAAACACTTGCTTGATTATGACCAAGTTATGAATGAGCAAAGAGAGATTATATATGGTGAAAGAAAGAAAGTTCTTGAAGGCGACAACATGAGAGATTTCATAATGAGTATTATAAATGAAGTTATAGGCAGATTCGTTGATATTCATGCAGGAGAAGAGCAAGAATTTGATGAATGGGATATACCAGGACTTATGGAGTCTTTGAATGAGATTATACCAATAAGATCTATTCATACTACTGAAGAAGAAAGAGAATCACTGACTAAAGACAAATTCAAAGAAAAAATATATGAAATAGCAGCTAAACTATATGAAGATAAAGAACATGAATTTGATGAAGAAGAATTTATGCGTGAAGCTGAACGTGTTATCCTACTAAAAGCTATAGATCAAAAATGGATGGATCACATTGATAATATGGATCAAATGCGTCAAGGTATAGGACTTAGAGCATATGGTCAAAGAGATCCTTTAGTGGAATATAAATTTCTTGGATTTGATATGTTCGAAGAAATGTCCAATAATATACAAGAAGCTACACTTAGAGCTCTATATCGTATAAGACCAGCAAGAAAAATAGAGAGAGAAAGAGTAGCCAAGGTTACATCAACAAACAGGGGCGAACAACAAGGGGCTAAACAGCCTGTACGAAGAAAAGAAAGAAAAGTAGGAAGAAACGAGTTATGCCCATGTGGAAGCGGTAAAAAATATAAATACTGTTGTGGTAGAAATCAATAGGCAAGATGATAATATTGAAATGGTAGAAAAATAATAGAGGTGATAAAATGCTAGAACTAGAACAAAGTAAATTAGAACTCCAAGCATACAAAAAGAAATTAGATGAAATGAGTGTTTCACTTTGACTTGGTCAATGTAAAGAACAAGATAGAAGAACTAGATGCTAAGGTTGCATCAGAAGAATTCTGGAACGATGCTGAAAATTCAGGAAAAGTATTAAAGGAAATTAAACAATTAAAAGATAAAGTGGACAACTACAATAATCTTGTACAAGAGTATGAAGACATTGAAACTCTTATTGAAATGGGAATAGAAGAAAATGATGATGAAATTATCAAAGAGGTTTCATCATCATTAAAGAGATTTATTAATGATTATGAAGAACTTAGAACTAGGACACTTTTATCTGGAGAATATGATGGTAATAATGCCATAATATCTTTACATGCTGGTGCAGGTGGAACAGAATCTTGCGACTGGGTAAGTATGTTGCTTAGAATGTATACCAGATGGGCAGATGATAAAGGTTATAAAATAGAAACACTAGATTATCTAGATGGTGAAGAAGCAGGAGTTAAATCTGTAACTATTCAAATAAACGGAGAAAATGCTTATGGTTATCTAAAATCAGAAAAAGGAGTTCATCGTTTAGTAAGAATATCACCTTTTGATTCATCAGGTAGAAGACACACATCATTTGCATCATTGGATGTGTTACCAGAGATAGATGATGACATAGATATGGAAATAAACGATGAAGACCTTAAGATAGATACTTATCGTGCAAGTGGAGCAGGAGGACAACATATTAACAAAACAGATTCAGCTGTTAGAATAACTCATATACCTACAGGTGTAGTTGTTCAATGTCAAAATGAACGTTCACAACACAAGAACAAAGATAGAGCTCTTAAGATGTTAAAAGCTAAGTTATATGAAATACGACGACAAGAACAAATGGCTAAAATGGAAGGAATAAGAGGAGAAGTCAAAGAAATAGGTTGGGGCAGTCAAATACGTTCATATGTGATGCATCCATACAGTATGGTAAAAGATCACAGAACTAATGCAGAAACTGGTAATGTACAAAGTGTAATGGATGGAAAGATAGATTTATTCATTAATACTTATTTACAATGGTTAGCCCTCTAAACCAAGGGATCTATAATTAGATGCTAAAAATTACAAAAGGAGTGAAGAATATGTCTACAATGCAACAGGTTATATTTAAGCTTGATAAAGAAGAATATGGTTTGGATATAATGAAGGTTATAACAATTGAAAAATATCAAGAAGTTGTCAAAACACCAAATACTCCAGAGTATATAACAGGTATCATTAATCTTAGGGGTAGCGTATTACCGGTATACAGCTTAAGAAAGAAATTTCATCTAAAAGAAAAAGAACCAGATGAAAATACAAAAATTATCGTAACAGTTACTAATGGTATGAAGATAGGATTTATTGTTGATTCCGTTCAGGAAATACTGAATATCGAAGATAAAAGTATTGAAGAAGCTCCAAAAATCGTAACGGGGATTAATAGAAAATACATAAAAAGTATAGCTAAGATGAAAGAGCGAATGGTTATTCTAATCGATATAGATTTGATTATATCAGAAGAAGAACAATTAGAATTAGGAAAAGTATCTAAGGAACAAGAATAATTATATATACTGTATATTAGTCTAATAGATTAATATACAAATCGAATTTAATAAAATACTTATAGAAACTTGTGTTTATCTAAGCACAAGTTTTTTATTTTCTTATATAAGAACCTATACTCTACCGTATGAATAGCAGTATTAGCATTTGCATTAATGAAAATTCCTGATTTATTTTATACATAACCCTTGTATTTTTATTAAATTAGTGGTATAATCTCCCTAATAAAAACAAATGTTTTTAATAGAAAAACAACGAAGGTGATGAAATGCCTGATACAGCAAGTTATTATATAATTAAGAGAAAAGCTTTGCCAGAAGTATTTTTGAAGGTTGTTCAAGCTAAAAAACTTTTGGAAAAAGAAAAAGCAATAACCATACAAGAAGCAGTAGATTCTGTTGGAATAAGTCGTAGTTCGTTCTATAAATACAAAGATACAATATTTCCTTTCTATGATAATTCAAGAGGAAGAGCTATAACTGTTGCTCTTGGTCTTGATGACGAACCAGGACTACTATCATGCATATTAAATATTATTGCCCAGTACAAGGCAAATATACTGACAATACATCAAACAATACCTATTAACGGTGTGGCAAACATAACATTAAGTATGGAAATACTTCCAACATCTGGTGATATACAAGAAATGATTATGTCATTAGAAAGTCATGAAGGAATACATCAAGTAAAAATATTAGCTAGGGAGTGAGATAAATGGTAGATGTTGCAATATTAGGATACGGTACAGTTGGTTCAGGAGTAGTAGAAGTACTTACAACCAATAAAGAAAGTATCAATAAAAGAGCAGGAAAGAAGATTAACCTAAAATACGTATTAGACTTAAGAGATTTCCCAGGATCACCAATAGAGGATATACTAACTAATAATTATGAAGATATTCTTAATGATCCAAGTGTTAAAGTAATTGCTGAAGTTATGGGTGGTGTAGAGCCTGCATATACTTTTGTAAAACAAGCTTTATTAAGCGGTAAAAGTGTCGTTACTTCCAACAAAGAGTTAGTAGCACGTCATGGAGCAGAACTACTTAAAATAGCAAGAGACAAAAACATTAATTTCCTATTTGAAGCTAGTGTAGGTGGTGGAATACCTATTATAAGACCACTTAATCAATCATTAACTGCTGATGAAATATATGAAATCACTGGAATACTAAATGGTACAACTAACTTCATTCTAAGTAAAATGGCAGATGAAGGACTAGATTTTGACACTGTATTAAAAGAAGCACAAGATAAAGGTTATGCAGAGCGAAACCCAGAAGCAGATGTTGAAGGGTTCGATGCTTGTAGAAAAATAGCTATACTTTCTTCACTTGCTTTTGGTATGCAAGTTGACTTTGAAGACATATACACAGAAGGTATAACAAAAATATCAGATATTGATATGAAATACGCCAAACAATTAGGCTACGATATAAAATTATTGGCAACAAGTAAGAAAAAAGATGAAAAAGTATACGCCATGGTTTCACCTATGATGATTGGAAAAGATCATCCATTATCAAATGTCAATGGAGTTTTTAATGCCATTTTTGTTAAAGGAAATGTTATCGGAGACGTTATGTTCTATGGTAAAGGTGCAGGTAAATTACCTACAGCAAGTGCAGTTGTAGCAGACATTGTTGATGCTGTAAAACATCTTGAAAGGAATATAGTTTCATTTTGGAGTACTAAGAAGATGGAGTTAATGAATGTGGATAACGTTTTATCAAGATGCTTTATTAGATTAGAACCTAAAAGGATAGATATGGTACATAATCAGATAGAAGAGATGTTTGGTGATGTACAGTATGTAAAAATCGACGACAAAGTTGATGAGATAGCATTTATTACGGATGCCTTCAAAGAAGGAATATTGAAAGAGAAAATTAATGCCCTTGATACTAAAGACATTGCATCAAAAGTAGTAAGTGTAATAAGAATAGATAAATAATAAATACTTATAATGAACATATCTACCGCCTGACAGCGAAGGGATGATAATGTATGAAATATGTTGTAATATTAGGAGACGGTATGGCTGACGAACCTGTAAAGCAATTAGGTGGTAAAACACCTTTACAGGTAGCGGATAAAGAAAATATAGACTCATTAGCTAGAATAGGAGAAGTTGGATTAGTGAAAACTATTCCAGATGGATTAGCACCAGGAAGTGATACAGCCAATCTATCAGTATTAGGATATGATCCACAGAAATATTATACTGGAAGATCACCACTAGAAGCTCTAAGTATTGGAGCTGATATGGAAAGTAATGATGTTAGCTTTAGATGTAATCTAGTTACATTAAGTGAAGATGGTTCATATGAAGACAAAACTATAATTGATCATAGTGCAGATGAAATCACAACTGAGGAAGCATATGAATTAATAAAATATCTAGAAAAGTATTTAGGAAATGATACAATTAAATTCTATACAGGAACAAGTTATAGACATGCTATAATATGGCATAAAGGTAGTACAGATGTGAATCTTACACCACCTCATGATATACTAGAAAAAAGTATTAAAAAGTATTTGCCAAAAGGAACTAATTCCGATAAAATAAAACAAATGATGGTGTTAAGTAATGAATTACTTAAGAATCACCCTATTAACATAAGAAGAAAAGAAAAAGGGTTAAGACCTGCCAACTCCATATGGATATGGGGAGAAGGGACAAAACCAACATTAAAATCCTTTAGTGATAAATATAATAAAAAAGGTGCTATGATATCAGCTGTTGATTTATTAAAAGGGATAGCTATAGCAGCCGAAATGAAAAATATTGAAGTTGAAGGCGTTACTGGTAATATTAATACCAATTTTGAAGGTAAGGCAAAAGCTGCAATTGATGCTCTAAAATCTGGTCAAGACTTTGTATATGTACATATAGAAGCACCAGATGAATGTGGACATAGAGGGGAAATTGATAATAAAGTAAAATCAATTGAACTTATAGATTCCAAAGTGGTCAAATACATAAAAGAAGAACTTGATAAACTTGAAGAAGACTATAAGATAATGATACTACCTGACCACCCTACACCTCTAGCCATTAGAACACATACAAATAAGGCAGTTCCTTATTTAATATATGATAGTTCTAGAAAAATTGAATCTAATGTAAAATATGATGAAGAATCATGTAAACTTAAGGGAAATGTATTTATGAAAGGTCATGAACTAATGGACTATTTCTTAAAATAAATACATATACTAATTAGATACCTAAAGAGGAGGAAACAACTTGTTAATAGTAAAGAAATTTGGCGGTAGTTCTGTAGCAAATAAAGAAAGAGTATATAATGTTGCAGAAAGAATATTAGAAGATTATAAAAAAGGTCATGATGTCGTTGTAGTTTTATCAGCACAAGGAGATACTACAGACGAATTGATAGCAAAAGCAAAAGAAATTAATCCAAATCCTTCAAGAAGAGAAATGGATATGATTCTTACAACAGGTGAACAACAATCTGTAGCACTAATGTCTATGGCATTACAGAATTTAGGATACCCAGCAATATCACTAAATGCTTATCAAGTTAAGATGCATACAACATCTGTTTATAGTAATGCAAGACTCAAAAGAATAGACGCTGAAAGAATAAATTCAGAACTTGAAAGAAAGAATATTGTACTTGTGACAGGATTCCAGGGTATCAATAAATATGATGATATAACGACATTAGGTAGAGGTGGATCAGACACAACAGCAGTGGCAATAGCAGCTGAACTTAATGCTGATAAATGTGAAATATATACAGATGTAGATGGAGTTTATACTGCTGATCCTAGAGTTGTCAAAGACGCAGTTAAATTAAATGAGATTACCTATGATGAGATGTTAGAATTAGCTTCACTTGGTGCAAAAGTTCTTCATAACCGTTCAGTAGAACTTGCCAAGAAATATGGTGTAGAATTAGTTGTACGCTCAAGTTTGACAAAAGCTGAAGGAACCATTGTTAGGGAGGAATGTAAAATGGAAAAAATGTTAGTTAGCGGAGTTGCTGCGGATAAGAATGTTGCTAGAGTTGCTGCAATTGGAATTAAAGATGAACCAGGAAAAGCGTTCGGACTATTTTCTCTACTTGCAAAGCATAATATCAATGTTGATATTATCTTACAATCAATTGGAAGAAACAATACAAAAGATATATCATTCACAGTACCTAGAGATGAATTAGAAGAAACTAAACAAATTCTTCAAGATAATCTTTCAAGAATATCTGCTGAAAGAATAGAATATGATGATTCAGTATCAAAAGTATCTATTGTAGGTGCAGGTATGGCATCTAACCCTGGAGTAGCAGCAGTAATGTTTGAAAGTCTATATGATGCTGATATTAATATAAAAATGATATCAACTTCTGAGATTAAGATTTCAGTGCTTATCAACGAAAAAGATACTGATAGTGCTGTAAATGCAATACACGAAGGTTTCAAAGATAGATTCTAAGGATGAATAGATTAATATAATGTTTATATTTATATAAGAAAGTTGCTCTTTATAATAAGGGTAACTTTCTTTTTTAGATAATATCCTTGTCCTGTAAGTATCATTAATATATAATATTTAATAGAGTTTACAGTAAAGGAGCTAGTAGGTTATGAATATATTAAAAGTACTAGAAAAGGAATTAGATATCAAGGCTTGGCAGGTTGAAGCAACAGTCAAGTTAATTGATGAAGGCAATACTATTCCTTTTATTGCAAGATACCGTAAGGAAATGACAGGATCTCTAAGTGATGAGATATTACGTGAATTTAACGACCGTCTCACGTACCTAAGGAATTTGGAAGCTAAGAAAGAACAAGTTATCGCTAGTATTGAAGAGCAGGGAAAATTAACTGCTGAACTTAAAAAGTCTATACTATCAGCCAAGACATTAGTAGAAGTTGATGACCTCTATAGACCATATAGACCAAAAAGAAGGACAAGAGCCACTATAGCTAAAGAAAAAGGACTAGAACCATTAGCTATAAAAATATGGATGCAGAACCTAAAATCACCTGTAGAAGATATTGCTATAGAATATATAAATGAAGAAAAAGATGTAAAAACTGCTAAAGATGCAATAAATGGAGCAAAAGATATACTTGCTGAAATGATATCTGATGAAGCAGATTACAGAAAAGAAATCAGAAGAAGAACCTTTACAAAAGGCAAATTAGTTGTAAAAGCAAAAGATAAAACAGCTCAATCAGTTTATGAGATGTATTATGAATATGATGAAGAGATCAAGAAAATAGCTCCTCATAGAATATTAGCAATAAATAGAGGAGAAAAAGAAAAGATATTAGTTGTTAAGATAGAAGCACCTATACAAGAAATAGAAAGTTATCTAAGAAATAAAGTTATAAGAGATTCTAATATATATACAACTCTAGTACTAGAAGAAGTTATTTCTGACAGTTACAAAAGATTGATTTCACCAGCTATAGAGAGAGAAATAAGATCTGACTTGACAGAAAATGCTGAAGAAGGAGCAATAAAAGTATTTGGTAAGAATTTGGATCAATTACTTATGCAGCCACCTATTGTAGGAAAAGTAGTACTTGCTCTAGACCCAGCCTTTAGGACTGGATGTAAAATAGCAGTAATAGACGGGATAGGTAAAGTATTAGACACTACAGTGGTCTACCCAACACCACCACAAAATAAAATAAAAGAAGCTAAGATTAAATTAAAGGCATTAATTGAAAAACATGATGTAGATATTATAGCTATTGGTAACGGTACTGCATCAAGAGAATCAGAACTATTTATTGCAGAAATGTTAAAAGAAATAGATAAAAACATTCATTATATAATCGTTAATGAAGCAGGAGCATCAGTTTACTCAGCGTCTAAACTTGGTACTGAAGAATTTCCACAATTTGATGTTGCATTAAGAAGTGCAGTATCTATAGGAAGAAGATTACAGGACCCATTAGCTGAATTAGTTAAGATTGATCCAAAATCTATCGGTGTAGGACAATATCAACATGATATGAACCAAAAAAGATTAGGAGAAACATTGACTGGTGTAGTAGAAGACAGTGTTAACAAAGTAGGGGTTGACCTAAATACTGCATCACCATCCTTATTACAATATATTTCAGGTATTAGTAAAACAATAGCAAAAAATATTGTAATCTATAGAGAAACAGAAGGTAGATTCACTAATCGTAAACAATTGTTAAAAGTGTCAAAATTGGGTCCAAAAGCATATGAGCAATGCGCAGGGTTTTTAAGGATAGTAGGTGGAGATAATCCTCTTGATAACACAGGTGTTCACCCTGAATCATATACTGCCAGTAAACAATTGATAGATGAAATTGGTAATACTATTGAAGACTTAAACAGTAAAAAAATTAACGGGATCAATAGTAGAATTAATAATGTTGAAGACATGGCTGATAAGCTAGAAATAGGAGTGCCAACATTAAGAGATATTATCAAGGAATTAGAAAAACCTGGACGTGACCCTAGGGAAGAAATGCCAAAACCAATACTAAGAACTGATGTATTAGAAATGGAAGATTTACAAGAAGGTATGGTCTTAAAAGGAACTGTCAGGAATGTTATTGATTTCGGAGCATTTGTTGATATTGGAGTTCACCAAGACGGATTAGTGCATATATCTGAAATGGCAGACAAATATATAAAACACCCTCTAGAAGTTGTAGCTGTAGGAGATATAATTAATGTAAGAGTAATGAATGTTGATCTCAAGAAGAAGAGAATTGCATTATCAATGAAACTATAATATTATTCATTAAGATATAGCTAAATATAATATGGACTATCTCATAATAATTAATTGTAATGAGATAGTCCTTATTATATAGCATAAGAACCTGTCAGATAATCGGTTTTTATTATACATAAACTTTATAATATAAACAAAGATATAATAATGTTAATGATATCATTCAATATATTTAATTAAAACATTAATATATTTAATTCAAAAATTAAATATATTAAAATTGATATTGACAAAATTAATTTTATGATATATATTATTAATATAAGATGATCAATTATTATTAATGAGGTGAAAAAATGAAATATAAAGCACCGGGGAAATGTCCAGTTTGTGGTGAAAAATTAGAAATAACAAAATTAAACTGTCCAAAGTGTTCTACATCAATAGAAGGGGAATTCAGACCTTGCAGGTTTTGCAGATTACCAAAAGATGAACTTGAATTTATTAATACATTTATTATGTGTAGAGGTAACATTAAAGATGTTGAAAAAGAATTAGGTATATCATATCCTACTGTTAGAAGTAAGTTAGATTCTGTAATAAAATCTTTAGGATTAGAGGATGAAAGTAAAAAAAGAAGTGAAAGAAAAGAAGTTAATTCTCAGAAAAGAGATTCCCTAAACCAGTTAAAAGAATTAAAACAACAGATATTAGATAAGTTGGCTAATGGACAATTAACAACAAAAGAAGCTATGGATAAAATAAAAAAATTAAAGAGTTAAATAACTTGATTTACAAAATAAAGGTGATATAAATATTTTTATAGAGAGGATTGTTAGTATGAGTGAAGAAAAGAAAATTTTAGAAATGATTGAAAAAGGTCAAATTACTGCTGAAGAAGGTATGGAATTACTACAAGCGTTAAGAGATGTAGACATAGAGCAGGAAGAAAATATTATTGAAGAATATAAAATACCTGTTCCAAAAAGAGAATTCAAATTTTTACGGATAAAAGTAATAACCGAAAAAGGTGAAACAAAAGTCAATGTTAATATACCAATAAAACTTATTAAAGCATTAGGTGGAATATTACCTCAAGCTAATAATTTAATCCCAGAGGATGTTAAAAGCCAAATGAACGAAAAAGGTATTAATCTTGGGTCTATAGATGTTAATAAAATATTAAGTGCTTTGGAATCAGGTGAATTAGAAGATACGGTATTAGTTGATGTAGAAACTTATGATGAAGAAGATGGTAAAACTCAGGTAAAAATATATGTGGAATAGAACCTGGCTACTTAAGATAAAAATCAAATCCAAAAAAACAAGAATAGTTATTCCTGTACCATTATTCATATTTAGTCAGTTGTTAGATTGTACTATGGACCTATTAGCAATTATAGCTTTTTTTACTCCAAGAACCAATATTGCAATAAAAAACAGCAAATATAACTTAAAAGAAATTATTAGAACAATATATAAGATATTAGAATCTCTAAAAGAAATTAAATATTGTAAGCCTTTTGATTTTGTTGATATTCAGACAAAAGAAGACATAGTTAAAATAAGTTTGAAATAAAAAGGAGTGTGGTATTATGTTAGATAGTAATTTACATTATTACAGTGTGTTTGGTAATATACAGCCTAATAGAAGTATTAAGGATTATAGAGAGATATTACTTAGGGAACAGTTCATTAGATTAAACAAGAATACCAATGTAAAATATAGAAATAAGTCTGAAACTAATATATAATAAAGGAGAATAATAGTGAATAGAATATGCTATAAATATATACTATATGTGCTGGTATTTATTATTAGCCCATATGTCTTTCAAGGGGTAAGTCTTGATCATCCATCTACAGCACTTATAGCAGCACTGGTTTTTGTTTTGGTAAATACTTTAATAAAACCGTTATTATTACTTGTTACACTGCCTATTAATATAATTAGTCTTGGATTATTCAGCTTAATCATTAATACTTGGATGATAATGTTGATGGATAAGATGGTAGGCGGGATAAATATATCAGGATTTTGGTTATCTGCGATAATTGCATTAATCATAACTTTGTTGAACGAAGTGTTACTTGATGAAAAAAGGACAAAAAGAAGATATAGGAAAAATTGAATTATATTGTAAGTAAGTTAGAAAAATAATAACTATATTGACAATTATATAATAATGAAATATAATATAAATTGTAGTAAGAAACATAAAAACAATAAAACTTTATATTAAAATTCTTCAGGGCAGGGTGTAATTCCCGACCGGCGGTTATAGTCCGCGAGCCTAATGGCTGACTTGGTGTAATTCCAAGACCGACAGTATAGTCTGGATGAGAGAAGAGATTAAATTTATTATTTATGATAATAACACCTTGGAGATATTTCTAAGGTGTTTTTTTATTATTTAATCGGTCCAGAAGATTTTTATGGAAGGAGAGAATTAAATGGAAAAAATTAGTAAGTGTAATATCAATGGAACAAATAGTGGTAAGTCAATAAGATTTAATACCATGTATCTAGTAAAAATAGCTTTATTATCTGCAATAGCATATATCATATTTTTATTTGAATTCCCGCTACCTTATTTTCCACCTTTCTTAGAAATTGATTTCAGTGACACAGTAGCAATCTTGGGTGGAATAATACTAGGTCCTATGGCAGCTGTTATAATTCAATTCATTAAGAATCTACTTAGATTATTACTTATGAATTCAGGTACTGGTGGAATAGGCGAATTGGCTAATTTATTAGTTGGAATAGCTTATGTATTACCATTCTGTCTTATATTCAGACGAAATAATTTAAAAAGATTTATTACTGGTAGTGTAGCTGCAATTATAATTATGACAGTTACAGCAGGACTTGTTAATTATTTTATCAATATTCCAGTGTATCTAGGTAGTACACCACATGCAGAGAAAATGAATATGATATATTCTTTCTATATTCCTTTTAATCTAATAAAAGGGGTTATAGTTACAATAGCTAGTTATGTGGCAGTTAAAGCATTTAAACAAGTAATTAATAAACTGCAATAATAGAATAAGAATCTTTAAAGACCTAGATTATATCTAGGTTTTTTTGTTAATAAATATTAATAAAGGATAATTTTTTTAAAGAATAAAATAAAACAGTGAGACTAGTTTTGTACTAGCTAAATTCTCTTAAAAGTGCTATAATACCTATCAAAAGATATTGTTAAATAATTGGAGGTTAATATGGCAACGAAAAAAAAGAATAAAAATAGGAATAATAATAACAATAATACTAAAAATGGCAAAAATATAAATAACAACATCAAGAAAAATAATAATGACAAAACTAATATAAAAAATAAAAAAAACTTCAAAAAGAATACTGAGATAGAATTAAGTATAAAAATAGTTGACAAAGATATGTTCTATTTCATGCTGGGACATGTTTATTCAAAGCTAAGTAGTAAAATAACTCTATTATTTAGTATAGTATGTCTTATATTATTTCCTATATCCTTTTTATGGAAAGATACTTTTATGACGCTTGTGTTATTGTTTGGAGCATTGACTTATCTTGTTATTTCTCCATTAATGCTATATCTACAATCAAAAAAACAAGTTGCAACTAACCCAGTATTCAAAGAACCTATTTTGTACAAAATCAATAATGAAGGATTTTATGTATCACAAGCTGGTGAGTGGATAGAATTTCTTTGGGAAAATTTATACAAAGTGGTTCAAAGAAAGTATAATATACTATTTTACATAAGTAAGGATCAAGCGTTTATTATTCCAGTCAGACTAATAGAAGATGGAAAAAACATAGTTAAAATAAAACAAATTGTATCTAATAAAATGGATACATCCAGATATAAATTTACGAAAGAAAAGAATGAAGGGAAGATTTGATTGATATATAAATCATTTTCAGCAGATGAAACTAAAAAAATCGGTAAGGAACTTGGACAAGATGCAAAAAAAGGTCAGATATATTGTCTTATAGGTGATTTAGGAGTAGGAAAAACAGTGTTTACTAAAGGTTTTGCCGAAGGACTTGGAATTGACGAACATATTACTAGCCCAACATTTACTATAGTGAACGAATATCATACTGACAAATTTAATTTCAATCATTTTGATGTCTATAGAATAGATGATCCTGATGAAATGTATGAAATAGGTTATGAAGAATACTTTTATAATGATGGAGTATGCTTAATAGAATGGGCAAATTTAATAAAAGAAATAATACCAGAAGAAGCAATATGGATTAATATAGAGAAAGACCTAGACAAAGGTTTGGATTACAGACAAATAACCATTGCTGGAGGAATAAACAGATGAAAGTTTTAGCTATTGAAAGTTCTGCTGTAGCTGCATCTATTGCTGTTGCAGAAGATAATAAGTTACTATGCGAATATACAACGAATTATAAGAAAACACATTCACAGACTTTAATGCCAATGATAGAAGAAGTTACCAATATGATTAATCTTGAACTTAGTGAATTAGACATAATAGCAGTTTCTAAAGGACCAGGTTCCTTTACAGGATTAAGAATTGGTGTTGCAACGGCAAAGGGGTTGGCTCATACTTTGGAAATTCCTATAGTTGGAGTACCAACACTGGACGCTTTAGCTTATAATATTGGATATACAGACAAAATAATATGTCCATTAATGGATGCTAGAAGAAGTCAAGTATATACTGGATTATATTCATATAATAATAATATATTTAATACTATCTTACCTAGTACAGTTGTTCCAGTAGAAGATATATTTGAAGAGATTAAAAAAATAGGTAGAGGAGTTATTTTCTTGGGAGATGGTGTAGCTCCTAATATTGATAGAATAAAAAATAATTTTTCTAATAACGAATATGTATTAGCCCCTTTAAATAATAATATACAAAGAGCATCCTCAGTTGCTGCTTTGGGCATATTAAATGCATTAAAGGGAGAGACGGAAAGTTATATGAACTTCAAACCTATCTATCTAAGAAAGTCCCAGGCAGAAAGGGAATTTGAAAGGAAACATAATACATGTATCTAGCACGTAGAATGAAGCTTAAGGATATAGAGGAAGTACATTCTATAGAAAAAAATACTTTTCCTAGTCCTTGGTCAAAAGATGCATTTACCAACGAGTTAATGAGTAATACACATTCAATATATATGGTAATACAAGAAGACGATACTATAATAGCATATGCAGGATTATGGAATATTGTGGGAGAAGGTCATATTACCAATATAGCAGTTAAAAAAGAAAGAAGAGGAGTTGGGTTTGGTAGAAAAATAACAGAGGCTCTTATATATGAAGGGAAAAAACAAGGCATTACATCTTTTACTTTAGAAGTTAGAGTAAGTAACGAAAATGCAATTAAATTATACGAAAAGTTAGGATTTGAAATAGCTGGATTAAGAAAGAATTTTTATGATAAACCTAATGAAGATGCATATATAATGTGGAAACAAGACTTATAGCCTTAGCAGGGCTATTTTTTTTTATTAATTATTAACAACACACCTTATAAATGTATAAGATAAAGTATATGAAACTTTAAAGGGCAAAGGGTATAGGGAGGAGCTGCTTAATGAAAGAATGTTATGAACTTTCCCATGAAGATTTAGATTTGAAGTCAGTTGTTCTAGAGCAATCTGATAATGTCGAAGATGAAGAAGATATATTTGTTGGGAATGGCAGAGTAAGAGAGATACTAGATTTTGGTCTTAACCTAAATGGATCTGGATATAATATATACTTATCAGCTGAAGAAGGATTAAACACTGTAGAATTCTTAAAAAAATTTCTAAAAGAAAAAAGTAAGAAGAACAATCCTCCTGATGATTGGTGTTATGTTTATAATTTTAAAAATGAGGATAAACCAAGAGTGTTACGACTCAAATGTGGAAAAGGTAAGAAATTCAAAAAAACTATTGAAAACTGTGTAAAAGATGTAATATTACAATCAAATATAAAACTAAATAGTTCCGAATTTAAAAAAGTTGAGACTTGTTTAAAGGATGAATTTTTATCCAAAGGTGAAACAAAATTAGAAGAATTAAAAGACGATGCCAAGAAATTTGGTTTTTCAACTAATATAACAGATAAAGGCATCTTTTTTATTCCTATTGTAGATGGAAAAAAAATAAGTGAAGAGAAATACGATGACCTTACAGTGGAAGAACAAGAAATAATATTAGAGAATCTCAACATAATGGAAAATAAATCAGAAGATATAATGAAGCAAGTAAAAAGATTAAAAAAAATATCAGAAGCTAAAGTTACTAAACTCCATAATAAAATCTTAAAAATTATAATTGATGATATATTCGAGAAAATAGAGACTGACTTTGAATGTAATAAAAAGGTTATGGGCTATATAAAGGAGTTAAAAGAACATTTATTCAAAAATATTAGGAATATACTATCCGAGACAGATGGTCATGAGATTCTCAACTCTTTACTGAATGATGATGAAGACGATAATCTAGAAAAATATAGAGTTAATCTATTTATTGATAATTCCAATGTAAAGACATCACCTATTATATATTGTGATAATCCATCTTATTACGAAATGTTTGGTAAAATAGAATATGAAAATGAATTGGGAGTTTATACAACTAATTATACTATGATTAAAAAAGGTATACTTCATAATGCTAATAGTGGATACTTGATCATTAATGCAGAAAATATACTTAATACGGCATTGACATGGGGAACACTTAAAAAAGTTTTGATAAATAAAAAATTAATATTTGAGAACATTAGAGAACAATTAGGTACACTTCCAATAAAAACCATTAAACCAGAACCAATCCCTATGGATTTAAAGGTTATATTAATTGGAAATGAACGTATATATAGATTACTGTATGCATATGATAGTGAATTCAAAGAATTATTTAAGTTACATGTTCAGCTTAATACTGAAGTGGAAAAAAATAAAAAGATAATAAGAAAATACTATCATTATTTCGATGATGTTTGTGATAAAAAGAAATTAAGGATGCTAACAAAAGACGGAAAGAATGAACTTTTGAAATATGCATCATATATAGCAGAAGATAGAAATAAGCTTACTACAAAATTCTCTGTTTTAATGGATTTAATAGAAGAAGCTGATTTATACGCTGCTCATTCACAGATGAATGTAATTAATTCTAACACAATAAAAAAAGCTGTAAATAACAAAAATAATAGGTCTACATTATTAAAAAAAAATATTCAAGACTTGTATGACAAGGATAAAATAATAATTGACTATAGTGAAAAGAAAGTAGGACAGATAAATGGAGTTGCATTAAGCGATTATAGTGAAAATACAATAGCAAGGATAATAAGGATTACTGCTGTAACATATATGGGTAAATTAGGAGTAATTAATATTGAAAAAGAAAATAAACTTAGTGGAAATGTTTTTGACAAAAGTATTGGTATTTTATCAGGTTATATTGGAAACAAGTATTCACAAGATTTTCCCCTAATGTTAAACTGTCAGCTATGTTTTGAGCAGGTATATAATATCATTGATGGTGATAGTGCTTCATGTGCAGAATTATATGCTATTTTATCTAGTTTGTCAGAAATCCCTTTTGACCAAAGTATAGTTGTAACAGGTTCTGTAGACCAATTTGGTAATGTTCAGCCTGTAGGAGGCGTTACTCATAAAATTAGAGGTTGCTACGAGTTATATAAAACAAAGGGTCTGACTGGTAATCAAGGTATTATCGTACCAAAACAAAATGTTGATGAAATAATAATGGATGATGATATATTAGATGACATTAAAGAGGGGAAATTCCATATATATGCCATAGATAATATAGAACAAGGTATAGAAATATTTACGGATGTAAGTATGAATGAGATAGATAAAGCTATAGAAAATAAGTTGAAGTCTTATTATAAAAAACTAGATTTGAAAAATTTTGAATAAGTTGAGTTATAAATTAAAAGGTTATTGTAATAATAAAAGAAGAAACCATTATAGTATTAAAAAGGATAGATAAGACTATCCTTTTATAATACACTTATTTTTTTGGACATTTGGGCTTGCTATTATTCCAAAATATGATAAAATGCATATGTAAAGAGTAAAGTCTTCCAACAACGTATAATTATTAGTTCTATGAACAAATTTAAATATATTACTAAAAACTTTTGAAAGGTAACATCATAAATAATTAATTTATGTAATTTAATAATTAAAGGTAACTATTAATGCTAGATACTTATATTTAATAAGGAATCTAAGTGTTACTATTATAAGGAGGAAGAATACGAGATGAGAAATATTGAGACAACAACGATCAACACTATTAGAATTTTATCTGCTGAGGGTATTCAAAAGGCAAAATCAGGACACCCTGGATTGCCTATGGGAGCAGCCCCTATGGCTTATGAGTTATGGGCTAATCATATGAAACATAACCCAAGTGATCCAAATTGGATAAATAGAGATAGATTTATTTTATCAGCTGGACATGGTTCCATGTTATTATACTCATTATTACATTTATTCGGATACGGTCTTACAATTGAAGATTTACAACAATTTAGACAATGGGGTAGTAAAACACCTGGACACCCTGAATTTGGACATACTGTAGGAGTAGATACAACTACTGGACCATTAGGAGCAGGATTTGCAACTGGTATAGGTATGGCTATGGCTGAAGCTAACTTAGCAGCAAAATTCAATAAAGATGAATATAAAATAGTAGACCATTACACATATGCTATAGCAGGTGACGGTTGTATGATGGAAGGAATTACATCAGAAGCAGCATCTCTTGCTGGAACTTTAAAGCTTGGGAAATTCATTGCATTTTATGATTCTAACAAAATAACTATTGAAGGTAGTACAGATATTGCCTTTACCGAAGATGTTGGAAAAAGATACGAAGCATATGGATGGCAAGTGCTACAAGTTGAAGATGGAAACGACTTAGAGGCTATAGGAAAAGCTATCGGGGAAGCAAAAGCTGATTTGGAGCATCCATCTCTTATTATAGTAAAAACACAAATTGGATATGGATGTCCTGCAAAACAAGGTAAATCATCTGCACATGGAGAACCATTAGGTGACGATAACATTATTGAAACTAAGAAAAACTTAGAACTTACATTAGATAAGGAATTCCATGTACCAGAAGAAGTATACGACCATATGAAAGATTTACAGGAAAAAGGTACTAAAGAGCAAGCAAAATGGAATGAACTATTTGAAGAATATGCAACTAAGTATGCTGATTTAGCAAAAGAATGGGAAGTATGGACAAGTGAAGACCTTCCAGTTGATTTATTAAATAATGAAGAATTCTGGACATTTGATAATAAACCATCTGCTACAAGAGCTATTTCAGGACAAATAATAAATAAACTAACAAAATATATTCCTAATTTATTTGGTGGAGCTGCAGACCTTGCACCTTCTACTAAAACATATATGAATGATAAAGGTGATTTTTCAGCTGAAGATTATTCAGGAATGAATTTACACTTTGGTGTACGTGAATTAGCTATGTCAGCAATGGCTAATGGTATAGCACTACATGGAGCACATAAACCATTTATAGCTACATTCTTCGTATTCAGCGACTATATCAAACCTAGTGTAAGATTATCGGCTCTAATGAAGCTTCCTGTAACATTTGTCTTAACTCATGATAGTATCGGAGTTGGAGAAGATGGACCAACTCACCAACCTATAGAACAATTAGCTGCTCTTAGAAGTATGCCTAATGTAGTTACATTCAGACCTGCTGATCCAAGAGAAACAGCAGCTGCTTGGTATTATGCTATTACATCTAAGGAAACTCCTACAGCTATTGTACTGACAAGACAAAATGTTTCATACTATGAAGAATCGGAGAAAAAAGCTTTGAGAGGTGGATACATTTTAGTAGATTCTGATAAAGAAACACCAGATATGATATTAATGGCTAGTGGTTCAGAAGTAGAATGTATATATGAAGCTGCTAAGAAGCTTAAACAAGATGGAATTGATGTAAGAGTAGTTAGTATGCCATCTATGGATGTTTTTGATGCACAATCAAAAGAGTACAAAGAAAGTGTATTACCTAATAACGTAAGAAAGAGAGTTGCTATAGAAGCTGCGACAACATTTGGATGGTACAAATATGTAGGATTTGATGGTGAAGTTATTGGTCTTGACCATTTTGGAGCTTCAGCACCAGCAGCAAAAGTGTTTGAGGAATTCGGTATTACAACTAAAAATGTTTATGAAGTTGCAAAAAAAGTGTACACAAAATAATTATTTTTTGTTCATACCCTAATCTAGATTCTTATACATTGAAGAAATTACCTATATACAGATTAAAATTAGGACGTTATAATAATGATAAGTATAGTTCGTTTTTATAGAGAATTTCATAATCAATTTTTTATCCTATCGGCAAATTTGCTTTTTTTGTCCTAGTCATAATTATGGATTTCTCTTCTGCTTATCATTAAAGACACCTAGTGAGGGGATAAAAATGGAAAAATTTGAGAAGAAAATAATTAAAAACAATGTCCTATCAGAAGTTTACTGTAATAAATGTGGTAAATTAATTTATAGTGAAGACTCAAAAGAAAAATCTGACTATATTAATATTACTAAAGAATGGGGATATTTTTCTAATAAAGATATGGAAACTCATAGCTTTGATATATGTGAAGAATGCTATGATGAATTAATCAAAACTTTTAAATTCCAGCCAACTAGAACAAAAAGATAATGTACAAGTTAACTTAATTATTATAAAAAGAATGCAGTCAATGCATTCTTTTTTCGTGGTAGAAGTTAATCTGGAAGAAATATTCTCTTATACATTTAAGCTATATAGAAGTTTTTCTTGGCAATAATATTAAAAGTGATGAGATATTAATTGAGTATAACAGATTTTATTCATAAAAATGGGGAGTTAAATATTTTAATATGGTGATAACTTGCGTTTTATGATACAATAAGAAAAAATAAGGAAGAGGATGAAATATGTTAGATGTATGTTTGTTAGGTACAGGCGGAATGATGCCTTTACCAAATAGATGGCTAACTTCTCTAATGACAAGGTACAATGGTAGTAACTTGCTTATAGATTGTGGAGAAGGAACTCAAATAACTATACGACAACAAGGATGGAGTTTCAAGTCCATCGATATTATATGTTTTACACATTATCATGGTGACCATATTGGAGGATTACCAGGATTATTATTAACCATAGGTAATTCTGATAGAAGAGAACCTATCACGTTAATTGGGCCTAAAGGTCTACAGAGAGTTGTTAAGGGGTTACGAGTCATAGCTCCTGAATTACCATTTGAATTGAACTATATTGAGTTAAAAGAAGATTATTCTTGTTTCAATATAAAAGGATATGAAATAGAGGCTTATAAACTTAACCATAATGTTATTTGTTATGGATATAATGTTAACATTAACCGTCAAGGTAAGTTTTTAGTAGAGAAAGCAAAACAACTAGAATTGCCCATAAAATATTGGAACCTACTTCAAAAAGGAGAAACAGTAATATATGAAGGCAGAAGTTATGACCCTCAATCAGTTCTTGGACCACCTAGAAAGGGTATAAAATTAAGTTATTGCACTGATACTAGACCTGTAAAAAACATTGAAACATATGCAAAGGATGCAGATCTTTTTATTTGTGAAGGTATGTATGGAGATGAAGAGAAAGAAAATAAGGCAAATGAATATAAACATATGACATTTGAAGAAGCAGCAACTCTGGCTGCAAAAGCTCAGGTTAATGAGCTATGGCTAACACATTTTAGTCCATCATTAGTTAGGCCAAAGGATTCATTACATGTGGCTACAAAAATATTTGAGAACTCCAAAGTTGGGAAAGACAGATTAACTAAGACATTAAAGTTTGATGAATAGTATAATAGTATAGTGAATAGATTTCGATATATAATATATAATATATTCAAGAATTATCCCATGGGATAAACTAAGAACATTAATGGAGTGGTGAATATGAGAAAATTTATAGCAATTCTAATTCTAGTAAGTTTAGGAATAATGTTGTTTGTGATATTTTCAAATAAAACAAGTAAAGATAGGTTTGATAAGAGTTTACTATCAAATTCAGATAGGATTTTAGAATATCTAAAAGAAGACTATGAAGGCACAATAAACAAAATACATGATCTACAAAAGATTCCAGAACAAGTATTAGAATTAAATAATATCATTATGCAGAAATTATATAGTCATGAAATAACAGATGAAGAAATTAAAGTTCTCTTAAAAGCACAAAGAGAACTATATGATGATGAATTACTAGAGAAAAACCCAATTGATGTTCATTTAAAAAAAGCAAAAGAAGAAATAAATAAATTCAAAGAAAATAATACTAAAATAATAGGTTATGATATTCAGAAAAATAATGATGTTAATAATAACAATATTACATTTATAAAAGTGGTTTATTATTTGAATAATGTAGGTCCAGAAGGGGAAACATTTGAAGAATATGTATTGGTAAAAGTAAATGAACTATGGAAAATTAAAGGATGGCAAAAAACAGAAGAATTTATTGTAGTAGGTGATTAAATGAATAAAGACGTAATAATAATGGCTATAGAATCCTCATGTGATGAAACCTCAGTATCTATTGTGAAAAATGGAAAACATGTTTTATCTAATATTATTTCCTCTCAAATAGATTTACATAAGAAATTTGGAGGAGTTGTTCCAGAGATAGCATCAAGAAAACATATAGAGAATATTGATCCTGTTATAAGTGAAGCATTAGAAGAAACTGATATGACCATTAAAGATGTAACAGCCGTAGCAGTTACATATGGACCAGGATTGGTTGGAGCTTTATTAGTAGGGTTAGCAGAAGCAAAGGCTATAGCATTTGCAGCTAAAAAACCTTTAATAGGTGTTCACCACATAGAAGGACATATTAGTGCTAATTATATAGAAGGAGAATTTAAACCACCTTTTGTTTGTATGGTAGTATCAGGAGGTCATACCCACTTGGTTCATGTTAGAGACTATGGTAAATATGAAATAATGGGGAAGACGAGAGATGATGCTGCTGGCGAAGCATTTGACAAAGTTGCAAGATCAATAGGGTTAGGATATCCAGGTGGACCAAAGATTGATAATATTTCAAAAGAAGGTAATGAAAACGCAATAGAATTTCCTAGATCATACTTAGAAAATGGATCTTACGATTTTAGTTTCAGTGGAGTAAAATCAGCAGTTCTTAACTATATAAATCAATGTAAGATGAAAGAGCAGGAAATCAATGTTCCAGATATTGCAGCAAGTTTTCAAAAATCTGTTGTAGAAGTAATAGTAAATAAAACTATAAAAGCTGCAAAAGAATTGAAACTAGATAAAATTGCTTTGGCTGGTGGTGTAGCAGCTAATAGCAAACTAAGAGAAGAAATGAAGAAAGCATGCGAAAAAGAAGGAATAACACTACACTATCCATCACTTGTATATTGTACGGATAATGCTGCTATGATAGGTGTAGCTGCTTATTATGAGTATATAAATGGTGTAAGACATAATATGGATTTGAATGCTATACCAAACTTAAAATTAAGCGATAGATTTTAATTCAAGAAGAGGGTTATCTTATGGACAGCCCTCTTTATTATGTGTGCCAAGTATGGCACTAATCTAGCTGGTGCAAGTCCACCAGAAATACTTCAAATGAAAACAAAGGACCGAGTAGTTTTACTCAATCCTTTATAATACTATCTAAGAAGTGTTGGAATAAAAATTGTAGAGCCGTATACGAGACCTGTATATTTCTCTACTCTATTACTATTAGATAGATTCTAATTGATTAATATACTTTTTGGATACTATGCTTTAGTTGGTGGGGTAAAAACACGCTGAGCCATTTCTGAGTCAATAGAATAGATTATTGAGACATCTTTATTAGCTCTCTTTAATTTTTGTAAAATACCCTTAACAGTAGCTTCTTCTTCTACTTGCTCATCAATAAACCATTTCAAAAAGCTTATAGTAGCATGTTCCCTTTCTTCCATGGCAATATCCATTAGTTTATAGATACGACTTGTCACGAATTTTTCATGATCTAAAGTCTTGGAATAAACATCTTCTATATCATCATAATTACTTGATGGTGTTTCAAGACCTTTAATTTCAACTTTTTCATCCATTTCATTTACAAAATTGAAGAATTTCATTGCATGAAATCTTTCTTCTTCTGCTTGTACCATAAAAAAGTTAGCGAATCCATCTAGATCTATTGAATAACAATATGATGCCATAGCTAGATAAAGATGAGCAGAGTAGAACTCATAAGTAATTTGTTCATTTATTTCTTTTAATAATTTTTCACTTAGCATAATCTTACCTCCTAATATGTTATAAAAATTCATATGATTATTATACCAAGAAAATAATGGTATTGGAAGAAACTTTTTATAAAAATTATTTCTTTAAATTTAATATACAATAGTTTAAAATAAAATATACGACAATGTAATTAGTTAGTTTATTATACTTGAGTTATATTGATGCTAAGCTAATGATTCTACTTTAATAATTGTTAATTAATATAAATAAAAAAATATATGAAGTCAATAGTTATTTATGGAGGAGTAATTAAATGAATAATGTGCAATGTACAGTAATAATACCTGCTGCTGGAAAAGGCAAAAGAATGAAAAAAGATAAATCAAAACAATATATAGAATTAGATGGTAAACCTATACTAGCATATACTTTAGATGCTTTTGAAAAATGTAATGAAATACAAAATATCATTTTAGTGGTAGGAAAAGAAGAAGTCGATTATTGTAGAAAAGAAGTTGTAGAAAAATATAATTTTAAGAAGATCATAGCTATATTAGAGGGAGGAAAAGAAAGACAGGATTCAGTATACGAAGGTATAAAGAAAGTGCCAGAGAATAGTGATATAGTTTTGATACATGATGGTGCCAGACCTTTTGTAGGTGCAGAGCAAATAAAAGAAACAATTGATAATGGGATCAGATATGGTGCTTGTGTCTTAGGAGTCAGGGTTAAAGATACAGTTAAAGTAGTTGATGATGATAATAACATTGTAAATACCCCTGACCGAAATAATCTCTGGGCAATTCAAACACCTCAAACATTTAAAAAAGACTTAATTACATTAGCTTATCAAAAAGCTCAAAATGATAATTATTGTGCTACAGATGATTCTATGTTAGTTGAAAAATATTTAGATATTAAAATAAAGATTGTTGAAGGAATATATTCAAATATAAAAATAACTACTATTGAGGATTTAACTATTGCTAAAAATTTTATTGCTCAATGATAGTGGCTTATTATTATACAAAACTATACTTAAATAATAGATTTAAATAAATTAACAATTATTATCTGACAAAATTTTTTAAACTTCAACAAGTAATTTTATAGAAAAATAAAAGCTAATAACGTAATTATTGATAGTTGTTTATTATAATAATCCATCTCACGTAATTTGAAAATAAATTAAGGATAATGATGAAAATGCCTATATATCAGTGTTAAGAGATGGATTAACAATATATGGATTTGTCTGAATATAAAAATAATGAATTTATCTATTGACACTTAAAATAATATATGATATCATACCGCTTGTCGTTAAATACTGACGAAAAAAACAAGCAAAAAAACAACTCGAAAAAAGTTGTAAAAAAGGCTTGACACATTGGCTAAGATGTGATAAATTATTAAAGCACTCGATAATGAGTTGCTAAATACGGAGAGGTGTCCGAGTGGCTTAAGGAGCTGGTCTTGAAAACCAGTGACTCCGAAAGGGGCCGTGGGTTCAAATCCCACCTTCTCCGCTCCAATAATTATAAACCACATACTGGTGGTTTTAATTATTGCTAAAATGCAAATAATCGCGAAGTGTTTAAAAACAGCTTGGAGAAGTACCCAAGCGGCTGAAGGGGCTCCCCTGGAAAGGGAGTAGGTCGTTAACGCGGCGCGAGGGTTCAAATCCCTCCTTCTCCGTTTGATAATTAATTAAAAAAGTTGTTGACAAACATCAAAAAATATGATAAAATATTTTTCGCTAACGCATTAAAAGATAATAAAAAGAACCTTGAAAACTGAACAGTGAAACAACCAAAAACTTAGTAATAAGTTTTACCCAAGAAAATTCCTTAGTAAATTAATGGATAAAGACGATAGTCTATAAAATATAAGCCAGAGCA
>NZ_JAOARO010000095.1 GCF_025211055.1 Vallitalea sp.
AATATATTTCATAATCAAGGCGCGAAGCGCACATTTTTCGATGAATATGTCAATGGTTTTTGACAAAAAAGTGGGGGGTTTTAATAAAAAGGAATCTAGAAGCGTTGAATTTACTGGCTTAGAGATTCCGAGAGAATATAATATATAAAGGAGGAGAAAATGTAGATGAAGATTAGAAAGGCGATTATTCCGGCGGCAGGTCTTGGTACTCGGTTTTTACCAGCTACAAAGGCTCAGCCAAAAGAGATGTTACCTATAGTTGATAAACCAACTATTCAATATATTGTGGAGGAAGCTGTTCAATCAGGTGTACAAGATATAATTATTGTTACTGGTAGGAATAAACGTTCTATAGAAGATCATTTTGACAAATCTATTGAACTTGAATTGGAGTTGGAAAAAAAAGGTAAAGATGATTTGTTGGAGATTGCTAGAAGTGTTTCCGAGATAGCTAATATTCATTACATTAGACAAAAAGAGCCAAGAGGATTAGGTCATGCAATATTAATGGCAAAACATTTTATAGGTAATGAACCATTTGCAGTATTGTTGGGGGATGATGTAATTGTATCCAAAAAACCATGTTTGCAACAAATGATTGATGTGTACAGTGAATATAGAACATCAATATTAGGAGTTCAGAAAGTACCCATCAATGATGTGTCCAAATATGGTATCATTGATGCTAAACATATAGAAGATAGGATATATAAAATAAAAGACCTTGTAGAAAAACCATTAAGCGAAGATGCACCATCTAATATAGCTATATTAGGAAGATATATTATTAGTCCAAGTATCTTTAAATACTTAGAAACCCAAGAAGCAGGAGCCGGTGGCGAAATTCAATTAACTGATTCTCTAAAACGCTTAGCAAGGGATGAGGCAATATATGCATATGACTTTATCGGTAAGAGATATGACGTAGGAAATATAATGGGATTTTTACAAGCGACAGTAGAATCTGCTCTTAGAAGAGATGAATTAAGAGATAATTTCTTAGAATATCTGAAATATACAATAAATAATATTGATAATATAATAAAAGTTGATTAACAAATCTTAAAACTAGTTGGGTAATAAAATACCTTAACTAGTTTTTTTATACATCTAATTTTTATTACTTTATTTTCTATTAATGTAATAATATGACAAATAATATTTGGCTATGTAATAAAAACTCATAATTAAGAAGTTTATAAATTGTTATGTGTGTATTGACAAAAAATTGTAACATTAGGTATAATTTATTTATATATTATTATCTGTTAATTTTAAATATATAAGCTATATATAATATTTAGCCCTAATAATGTTAATTATTTATACGAATTAGTTTGGTAAATTTAAGAAGTCATTGGATAACGTTGTATAATAGTTATTTTATGTATACAGATAATTTAAGTTAATAAATTATGGAGGATTTTAATAATGAAGCTTAATATTGCTATATGTGATGACGAAATTTTACAAGTAAATTTAGTAGAAAAATTAATTATGGAAGCAGTAGAGACAAAAAATATTAAGGTTAATATTTTGAAGTTTTTATGTGGAGAAGATTTAATTACATATTGTAATTCTAATAAACTTCATATTATATTTTTGGATATGGAAATGAAAGGATTAGATGGTATAGAATCCGCAAGAAAGATAAGAGAAAAGAATGATAATGTTATTATTATATTTGTAACTGGATATAAAGATTATGTATTTGATGTTTTTGAAATTAATACATTCAGATATATTCTTAAGCCTGTGAAGATAGAGCAGTTTCAAAAAGCATTATTTGATGCTATTAAAATGATAGATAGCTTGAAAGAACCTCAAATAGAAGAGGAGTTTTTAGTAATAAACAAGAATAGGGAAAAGATTATAATTGCTTACAATAGCATAAATTATTTTGAGAAATACAAAAATAAAGTCATGGTAATGGCGGATAATCAGAATATAGAGTTCTACGGAACCTTCAACGAATTGAACATGTTGCTTAGTGAAGATAAATTTATTAGAGTACATCAAGGTTATATTGCAAATATTGACAAAATAGAATTAATTACATCCAAAGAGGTGCTGCTTAAAAATGGTAAAAGGATTCCAGTAAGTAGAAGAAATGCTAAAGAAGTAAAAGAGACTTTTTTGAGTCGGAAAAGGGTGAAGTTATGATTTGGTATCTAATAGAATTATTTGTTGATACAGTGGAAGCTTTGATAATAATAAAATTTTGTTCTGTATATAAGAAAAGATATAAAAGTACTATTGCTTATTATATAGGGGGTTTTTCAATAACTGCTATAATATTTATTTTTAATTATTTTTCCTATGATTTAGATTGTAATTTCAGAGGTTCTTTTGTAGGTATGCTCATAATTATATTTATTGTAGTTTTAGCATTATATGATGAAAAGATAATAAAATTATTATTAGGGTACATTGGATTATTAATATTGATCGTTGCTATAGAAGGGATAATACTTTCAGTTTTAAGTTTCATTTTTGGAGAATCTCCAGCTGTTTTTGCCAAAAGTAACATTTTGAGAGTATTAGGAATGGTAGTTTCCAAGTTAATAACTTTTTTTGTTGTTGTACTTTTTATATCTGATGGTGAAAGATTTGGACTACGTTTTTCGAAGAAAAGTTTGTTAATGGAGATTATTACACTATTTGTTATTAATCTAGGAATAATGATAAGTATTGTGCCTATGTATAGAAATCTCATATATGAAAATAATGAAGATAGTATAGTAGCTGGATTCGTAATATTAGGGTTAGGTATTGTAAATATAGTATCTTTGCTTATATATGATAAGTTATTGGCTCAATCAAAGAAGGATTTGGAATTACAATTAAAAATTCAGCAATACGAGATGCAGTCAAAATACTTTGATGAAATCAATAATGCAACTTTGAAGTTAAAAAGCTTGAGACATGATATGTCTAATCATCTTGGTAATATTAAAGGATTACTTAGGTACAAAGAATATACCAAACTGGAAGAGTATCTCAATAAATTGTTATCACAGATTGATGAGATAGATAAAATAATTATTACTAAATATCCAGCAATATCTGCATTATTGAATAGGAAATATGCCAGAGCAGTAGAAAATAACATAAATTGTGTGATGAATATAGGTAGTATAGATAATTTGACTATTGATATAGTTGATATATGTATTATATTAGGTAATCTCATTGATAATGCTATTGAGGCTACTATTAAGGTTAATGAAAACAATAGATATATTAAGTTAGACATAAATAATGTAAATAATTATCTTGTTATTGACTGTGTTAATAATACTATAGGTAGCGAAAATATAAGTCTTGATACTACAAAGGCAGATAAAGAAATACATGGTATAGGACTTATGAACATCAATCAAATAGTAGAAAAATATTATGGTAATATGGAGATTATGTGTATTAAAGATTATTTTAACGTTAATATAATGTTGTATAATGGAGAACTTAATTAAAAAATGACCAAATATCACGAGTTAACTACCAAAAGTCATATATGGCTTGATTTGTGCTAGAATTAGTATAAAATTAACAATGTGAGAGGAGGATATATGTGATATATGAATTTTCAAACAAAATTTCTAGCAAATTAATTGATAAGAAAATTATTAAAGAAGATGATAAAGAAGTTTATACATATGGATTTGAAATTGTAATATCATCACTTTTAATCCTTATTGGTATGATTATCATAGGAAGAATTTTCAGGTGTATGCTAAAAGTTATAGTATTTATATTGTTTTTTTGTTCACTTAGGGTACAGGCTGGAGGATATCATGCGAAATCACATTTGAAATGTTTTATATATTTTTTACTATCATGTTTTTTAACAATTTTTATTTCACACTTACTATTAGATTTTGATAAAAATCTAATAATAATAGTATTAGCTTTAATTGAATCATGCATAATAATTATTACTTATGCACCTGTTGATACAATCAATAAACCCCTAGGTAGCTCAGAAAAATTAACTTACAAGAAGAAAAGTATGATTACGGTTATTGTACAATCAATAATTATAATAGCTATGAGCATATTTTTGGATTCATTAGAGTCGTATTATATGGTAGCTGCTATTGCTGTATTTATGGAGTCATTAACAGTTCTACCAATAATAAATAAAAGGGAAAGCGAGGTCAAAATATGTTAGCAACAATTAACGAGAAAGTTTCAACAAAGTTATTAGGTTTAGTAGGATTAATTGGCATTGCAGTAGCTTCACTTTCTGTTCAAACAGCATGCATATGGTTCTTTAATCAACCAAAAGTTCCTGAAAAATTAAGAAAAAATGATTAGTTTTAAAAAAAAGGACTTTCATACTATGATAAGAGAGTTTTAAAAACTAATATCTTTCCCTTAGCAGGTATTATAATATTATAACTTACTTATTGGACAAGTATGAAAGTCTTATCTTTTTAAAATTAATATATGGATTGATAATCCATTTTTTTTATGCCTTTTTGTGGAAATATATACCAATTATTAAGATATTTGGTATAATAATAATATTCCAGGTTAATATAAGAACTTTATTCATTGTATAGGGGATGATTAGATGAATAACATACTTATAGTTGAAGACAATGATACATCAAGAAATAATCTAGAATATGTTTTGAAGACTAATTTTAGTGATGCAAGAATTTATAAAGCAGGGACAGGTAAAACAGCTCTCAAGTTATTAAAAGAGATAAAAATGGATCTATTTTTCTTAGATATTCACTTGCCAGACATTAGTGGATTAAAAATAGCTGAGATCATAAGAAGTATAGAACAATATGAGCTGTCTTATATTATTTTTATTACCACACATCTAATGTATTTACCAAAAGCAGTTCAAGAATATCATTGTTATGATTTTATTGAAAAACCTTTCACAAAAAGTAAGATAATTGATGTGACCAACAAACTATTGAAAGGAATTAACAAAGAAAATAAAGAAAATAAACTAGATAAAAAGTATATCACCATAAAGCTGAAAAATGTTATTCATAAAATATCTGTCAATGATATATTTTATGCAGAGTCATGTAGAAGAAAGCTGTATCTACACACTACTCTAGATAAAATAGTAATTCCAAGTATGACATTCAAACAAATGATTAAGATGCTTCAAGAAACAGGAGTTGATTATTTTATTAGAACTCATAGGAGTTATGTAGTTAACATTAATCATATAAGAAGTATAGAAAAACATAATAAAAAAGCTTGGGATATCAATTTCTATGATTATGAAGAGGTAGCACTTATTGGAGACAAGTATAGTGTGGATGTAATTAATAGGATTGAAGGGGGGATATAATATGGAGTTTGTCTATTTTATTATTATGAATATATTGGAAATAAGTAGTTTGATATTAGTGCTTAGTAAGGTAGATAAGAGACTATTTTTAAAAGGTCCAATATATAAACTAATATTAATTGTATTACATATTATTATTGTAACCTTATTTATCTATTATAATATTCCTCTAAAAGAAGTAATGTTGGGAATTGTGATATTGCTTGTATTTAAGTTATTCACAGATATATCAGTTAAATTACTTGTTTTTGAGTATACTATAGCAACTATTTATTTGTTAAGTATTCAATTAATGATTGTTTTCCTTTTTCAGTTGTTAGGCATAATTAGACAGAATGATTTTATTGCGATTTCATGCAATCTGATATTATTAGTAATATCAATATTTACATATAAATATATCCCATTGAATGAGATAGTTGCTTTATATAATAGATTTAAAAAAATTATCCAATGGTTAATAATATTAATAGCTATACCTTTAGGAATTTATTTCATATCTTGGAAAATAGATTTTAATAATGTGAATTATATTTCACTAATCATTGTTGGTATAATAATATGGACATTAATAGTTGCAGTTGTGTTCAAACAATTACTACAGATAAAACAAAAACAGAAAGCTAATGAAATATACATGGAATACAATCCTATATTAGAAAACCTATTAGATGATGTTAGAGCAAAACAGCATGATATAAAAAATCAACTTAATGCAATTTATGGAATCGCAGAGAAAAGTAAGGATAACGAATTACTTGATTACTTAAACAAGGTTATTAATGGATACCAATTACATTCAGATGATATTTTGTTAAACACAGGTAATAACATCATTAGTGCCATATTATACAGTAAAAAAATAAAGGCAAGACAAAATAACATAGAATTAAATTGTAATTGTTATACCCCTTTTCCTAAATATCCTATTGAGGATTATGAATTCGTAGATATATTAGGAAATCTATTAGATAATGCAATAGAAGCAACAACTAACTACCAAAGTTCTATAAAAAAGGAAGTACATGTAAATTTATTCGAGGAAAATAACAATACGGTAATTGAAGTTAAAAATACTAGTCTGCCAGTTAAATTTGACACTTTGGATAAAGTATTTGAAAAAGGATATTCAACAAAAGGCAATAATAGAGACTTTGGATTATATAATGTAAAAAAAATAGTTAAATCATATAAAGGAAATATTCAAATATCGTATGAAGAAGAACAAATATGTTTTAAAATATTATTTGGGACATAAACTATTTTTGTAAACATTTGGGACAAGGAACTTCTCCGAATAATAACCAACTAGCTTTGTTTACTGGAAACCAAGATAAAAATACAAATAAATTAACTATAGAGTATAGAAAATAATTTTGTTTTTTGAATTTTTTCACGTATTACACCTCCTCCTAATAATTGGATAGCTTGAAGATTAATAGTCCATAACCCTATCGCCTTAAACATAGGCTCAATGTCTGTAAGTAATAAAGCTGAATATATTGTTGCGGTAAAAAACGTAGCTAAATATTTATATTTATTTTTTGTTTTTTCATTTTTAATCGGTCTATATTTTGAGGGCATGGGTGAACATAAATATATTATCAACAAGTTTATGGGAAAGAAAACTATATAAAGCGAGGGAGTGTTTATATAGTTCAAACTTGGTAAAATAGCAACATTTAGGATAAAAAACCCAATGGTAAATAAAAAGCATCCCATAAAACTGTCAAAGTGAATTCCTCCACTATAGGGCCTAATTAAAAGTAGAATAACTAAAGCGAATAAAAATTCATTTAGCATTCCAAGCAAACTAAAGAATATTGTTAATATGGCAAGTTTTACAAATTCGCTATACAAGACATATATACCATATCTCATTACTCTAATATTTTTGTGCGGTATTAGAGTATTTTTATATAAATGATATGTCAGTACTTTAATTGGCCTATCGATAAGCATTACATCCACCCTTTGTATTGATATGGCTATAAGATATCATAGAATAGAAGCAATAACTATGGATTATGTTTCAATCAGGATTCTATATGTACTAAAATCAAGGTATAAGAAGTTTTGTTACATTAAAACCCATGTTTGTACATATAGAAAATATAGTTGTTTTGTGAACGCTTGAATAAATTATAAGTTTATGGAAAAATAAACACTAATATGTTATAATTTCCCTATAAAGATTGAAGGAGGAAACATGTATGTCAGACTTAAATAATTCAAACCAAGAAGTAAAGTTCAAAGGTCTCTCTATAGCGTCCATGGTTTGTGGTATAGTTGGAATAGTATTTTTTTGTTTTTACTACTTATCTATTATACTAGCCATATTAGCTATAATCTTTGGAGCAGTATTTCTTAATGCTAATAAATATAACGAGGATAAAACAGGAAGAAGTATGGCAATAGCAGGTCTTGTACTAGGTATTATTACTGTTGGTTTAGTTATAATAGTTATAGCTGGACTTTTTTCAGCAATTTCTCGATTAAATAATTTTGTATAAGATAAATTATATGGTTATCTTTAATATCTTAATAATCATAGCACTAGCTCTAATTATTATAGTGTCAACAATGGCTCATATTAAAGATGATAAAGTTTATTTAACAAATAATATTATAATTGGCAAATGTACAGTAAAAGAAATTACAGGCAATGAATGCCCTTCATGTGGATTAACAAGAAGCTTTGTATCCATTAGTAATGGAAAACTCATAAAAGCCATTAATTATAATTATGCTGGACTGCCTCTTTACTTACTTGTAATTAGCCAAATTATCAATAGTAGTATATTTTTATTTAGAAAAAGATACAACTTGTATATAAGTAAATATAATACAATATTTAGTTTAGGTATTTGTTTTATTATTATTACAAGTTGGTTATTGCACATTATATTAAAATAAGTATGTCTCTTTTGAAAATGGGAAATAGTAATTAACTCGTTAATCTATTTTCCATTTTTTTCTTATTAGGAAAGTTATACTTTTTTGTATACATTTGAGTAACTATCACTATGTTTAATAGAATCTCAAAGTTTCTCTAGCAAAATAGTCTTAGGTGGTTTGACTCATTAATTATTACAATCTTATAACAGTGCATTTTTAGTCCCATTTTGCCGAAATATTATGATATAATGTATTGGATAGATTTGTACAAAATGTATTTCATTTCCTTAACGATAATTGATTATAATTATTATTTGGGAAAAAATACTGAAATATATATTACATGACGGAGGATGGGGTAAATGAAAAAAATCATATCTTACTTATTAATACTCACACTAATGATAACTGCATTGCCAGTATATGCTGTAACAGACCCTAGTGTATTAAAGGAACCAGTGCAAAATGTGTATCTCGCAAGGTCTGGTGCTGAAGCAATCATTGAGAATCTTAAGTTCTCGGATGTAAGTCCTAGTAGCTGGTCGATAGAACCGATTATAAGGTTCGGTGCATTACAGATTATAAAAGGATACAATGAAAATAATGCAAAAAAGTATAGACCAACTACACCCATAAGCAACGAAGAGACTCTAGCAGTGTTACTTAGAATTTTAGGTATGGAAGAAGCAGCACAAAAAGCAGGAAATCAATTATTACAAGATAATAAAGAATTGCCTGACCACGTTTTGACACTATGGACAAAAGGATATCTTCAATTAGCTAAAAATATGGGATTAATAACTGAAGATGATTTGGATAATGCTCTTGTAGAAGAACAAAGGGAATTAGACCCATCAGAAAGTTTTATTAGAAGAGGGCCAGTGACAAGAGAGCAATTAGCTGTATGGTTAGTAAAAGCTATCAATAGTGAACAGCCTGATCTAATTAGTCCATTATACAAACAAAAAGATGTTTTTAATTACAGTGATTGGGAAAAGATAGATAGAGAATTCATTCCTTATGTAGAAGCAGTAATACAGAAAAAGATAATGGTAGGTAGTAATAATAGATTTAACCCAAAAGGAATAGTTACTAGAGAACAGATGGCTCAGACTCTAAAAAATCTTGATGATATTGCTTATAATATTATGAATATTACTAAGGAAAATGGTACAGTAGCATATATAGAAGATAGTAATTCTATGGGTGCTTCAGATAGTATCGCAACAAGAAGAATATTGATAACAGATGAAACAGGAAAAGTCAATGAGATCAATTATGAATATAAAAAGAAATCAAGCGACCAAATATTAACTAAAGATGTACCAGTATTAATCAATGGGGTTGTTGGAGGTCTTCTTAATCTAAGAGAAGGCGAGTATATTGAATATCTAGTGAATAATGATACAAAAGAAATGTTATATGCTTCTAGTAAGGGTATAAATGAACCTTATGAACTTGAAGGAGTATTACAGCCTCTTAATGAAATAAAAAATGGTAGAATTACTATAACAAGTAATAGAGGAATCAATTATACATATCAAATGAAGTCATCAGTATATAATAATGGTGATGGGACAATAAGAATAAATGATCTTAATGTAAAGATACCTAATGCACCTATAAGTAGTAAAGTGAAATTATATATAGACAATAACATAGTCACTAAAATAGAATTTGCAGGTGATAAGGTTATATTTGATACATTAAGTGGTATTGTAAAAGAAAATAACCCAACTTTTAATTATATAACTATTATGACTTGGGATGGAAAAGAAGTAACGAAAAATTATCAAAAGAAAAATGTTCAAGTTGAAAAACAACATTACTATGATACAGAAGATGAAATTGGTTATATAGATGAAATGTTTCCTGATTTTAGATTTGATCCAAGAGATACAACTATTGATGATATTGAAGCAGGTGATTTAGTAGATCTTAAAATATCACCAGATGGTAAAAACGTATTATCAATTAGTGCTAAGACTAATTATATTGTAAAGTATGGAAGTATTAAGCAGATAGTTAACAATGGGGTTAATGGATTACGTTTATGGGTTAGGTTTGATGATCTTAGTTCAACTATATATGATATAGATTCTAATATACCTATAAAAAGGGCAGGGCAAAATATAGCTAAGTATCAGTTACAAGAAGGACAAGTAGTCAAGTTACTCATTAACCAAGCTGTTTTTGAACCAGGAACAATTACCGAATCAGTAAAAGAAATTCAAGTTGACGAATACGGTAATACTGTAGCTAATATCTACAAAGGAAAACTTGGCAGTCTCAATAATTCACAGAGAACACTTACCTTGCTAAATAGTTATGAATTAACCAAAGCTGGTTGGAGAGATTATACCAAATCTAAGATACTAGATATTTCATCCAAGAATATAGAATATTACCTAGATTCTAAGCAGATATCTCTTGATTATGCATTAAACTATCTGAAATCACCAGATATTGATGTTTATGTAGCTATGGAGAGATATTATGACGATGAAAAAGTATTAAAAGTGACTTTTGGAACAGGAAGAGAGAATATATTAGCTAGTGACAATGTGACATATTCTAATGGAAATAATAAATTCAAAATATTACAAAGTCCTAAGTATATTAATACTCATGATGGTACAATCGTAGTTAAGAATGGAAAACTGTTGGAAGATAATAATATAGTATCACCTGATTATGCACAAGTTATCTTGAACGGTAATCAAAAGGCTGTAATAGTTAACATAACAAAAGAACCAAGTAATGAAGCTACAACTATATTTAGGGGACGTATTAAGAGTATAAATGAAAATGAAGATATGCAGGTTCAGTCATTTGCATTATTAAAAGGAATGAAATGGATATATTCACCTATTCCACATATGTTTACTACAGATTATGAAACAGTTATTACTGATGCAAACGGAATAATTCCACAAACAGATTTCTTGGATTACTCTGAAAAAACAAAGGTAGATAAAGTATATACTATTATCGCAGATGGAACAAAAGCAAAATATATTATAGAAAATCCATACTGTCAAGACGGAGTAAAGGGTGAGATATACGAAACTGAGAGTGATGCAATTAGTATAAAAGATACGATAGTATATAACAAAACAAATAATAGTTGGAAAGATCTAAGTTACAGTAATAGCTACGCAAAGGTTAATCTTAAGACGAATACGATTATAATTAAAAATAACCAAGTCATATCACCAGATATGTTAGAGAAAGGTGATATAGTCAGGGTAATAACTGATGAATATCTCATTACTAAACTTGCTACCAAAGGAGCTAGAGATGTTGACGGATATATTATTTTTGTAGAAAAATAAAATAACTAGAAAGAGGTGGACAATCGATGAAAAGAATAAGTATGAAAATATTATTTTTGATATTCGCTTTTAGTATCACAAGTATATGTGTCTATGCTGATATAGGTGATATGGGTTATTTTGGGGGTATATCAGAAGGAACTAACCTACCTAAGACCATTGAGAAGTATGTTCCTGTAAAATCTTCAAAAACAAGAGTTATGCGTTATAAGGAAATGGTGTATATATCTGGTGAACCAATTGAATTTGAAGGTACTATAAAAGTAACTAAGGATGATGATGTAATTAATATAGAAAAAGCAGGTAGTTATACTGAAAAATATGTAATAAAGGCTAAGAACATCGAAAAAAATAGTACGCTTGATAGAACTATCAATTTTACAACTTCATTTTATTATGTTGATGGTGAATTCAAAAAACAGATTGTTAGAGATTCTAAAGTGAGTAGTTGGACAGAAAAAATCGTTATTGGTGACGTAACTTATACTTTAGATAAAACCTTTTCTACATATTCATTAACTGGTGTAGAAGACATAACACCAGGAGTAAGCTATTATGATACATCTGTATCTAATGAAGCTAGATTCATATCAAGTAATAATGAGACAATCACTATAAAAACAGAAGGTTCAATTTATGGTTATGACCAACCTTGGTCAAAAGTTGAGTCAGGAAAACTGACTATGGATATAATAGGACCGAAAGATAGAATGCAGGTAAAACTTAATCCATCATTAGAAGCTAAGAAGACTATGTATTACGATAAAGCGTCTCCTTTTCCAATTAGTTTTGATGGAACTTATAATCAAAGACTTGAAAGAGAAGCATCATTAAAATACAATATAACAACTAATCATCCTGAGTTGACTAGAAGTCAAATGGAAAACAGCATAATGATTAGTACAGCTAAACAAATAGAAAAACTCCCTATTCCAGCAGGCCTTGATTTTCTAGATAGCAATCCAGCTAATGAACATATCAAGAAATTGTATAGCATGGAAATCATGACTGAGATTCCTCATAAATCTATGGAAGTAGAAGCAATAACAAGAGGTGAATTTATAAAAGCTATCTGCCTTGCAATGAATATGGACATAAGTAAATATCAAGCAACTAGTAAAAATAAAAACAGTATGAAAATTATATTTGGTGACGTATTACCAGATAATCCATTATATCCATATATTATGACAGCTTATAATGCAAAGCTTATAAAAGGTGTAGGAGACATTTTCAAAGTATCACAACCTATTACTAGACAAGAAGCACTATGTATATTGATTCGTGTTATTGGTCTTGAGAAGATAGGAAGATTAGAGAATTCTGTAACCCCATTCAAAGATAATAATATGATATCACCTTGGGCTAAAAAAGCAATATTAGCTGGTTACAAATTAGGAATTATAGAGGAAAAAGAAGGAAATCTAGAGCCTAAAAAATGGTTATCCAAGCCAGATGCAAGCACAATTATTGATAATTTGATTAATTACTTGCGAGAAGATATTTCAGGTTATTATAGATTGATTCAGTAATATATAGATTATATTAAGTATAAAAGTATTGATAGATAATAATGTCAATTAATGTAAAATAATAAAGGGGGATAAAACATGAAAAATATTATTAGTAAGATGATGGTTATAGGATTAGTATTAGCCATGCTTATAGTACCTGTTAATGCAGATTCTGTAGCATCAAAAAATATAGAACTAAGAGGGGAACAATTCAAAGCATTATTTAAGCTGATACGTGATAATTATGTAGGTGAGGAAGTAACAGATGAAAAGTTATTTAAGGCAGCTATAGATGGTATGTTTGATGAACTAGACCCTTATTCAACATTCTATACAAAAAAGGAAGCAAACACTTTGATTGAGTCTGTATCAGGTGAATTTGTAGGTATTGGTGCTGTAATGGTACAAGATGGAGATTGGGTAAAAGTATTATATCCTATACCAAAATCTCCAGCTATCAGAGCAGGAGTAAAAGCAGAAGATTTAGTAATTGCAATTAATGGAAAAAGTGCAAAGAATTTAACACCTACCGAAGCAGCTAATAAGATAAAAGGTAAAGAAGGGACTAAAGTCTCTATTACATTTAGAAGAGGTGAAATGGAATATACAGTAGATATAAAAAGAGCTTTAGTTAAAATATCTGCTGTTGAAACTGAAGAAATCAAAGATTTATTTCCAAAATTAGATAAAGAAATAGCCAAAAAAATAAATTATATAAGAATAAATTCTATTAATAAAAATGTAGCTGAAGATATAGAACCATATATAGAAGATGCTAAAAAACAAGGAGTCAAGTATTTAATACTTGATCTTAGAGATAATCTAGGAGGATATGTTGATTCAGGAGTGGCTCTATGTAATATGTTAATACCAAAGGGGCCAGTTCTTCATTTTGTCAATAAAGAGGGAAGAAAAATAACTTATAGAAGTAATCTAAGGAAAGCTCCTTTTGAACTAGTAGTACTTACTAATGAGAATACAGCTTCAGCCTCTGAATTCATTGCAGCAGCTGTAAAAGAATCTGGTGTAGGTGTTACAGTAGGTGAAACTACTTATGGAAAAGGTGTAGCACAATATATTTATGATATTTCAGATAAATATTCTATTAAATTAACTATGGAGGAATTTTTATCAAGAGATGGGAACAAAATAAATGGTATAGGTGTTGCTCCAGATTATGAAGTAATAGTACCTAATCTTATTGTCAGCCCACAAAGATTATTTTTGAATGATGAAATGGAAGAAGTTAAAAGTGTTGAATTAATTTTAGAATATTTGGGTTATGCTATTAATGAACCAGATAATCTGTACGATAAAAAGACTGAAAAGGCTGTGACAGAGTTTCAGAAGAAAATGAGGTTAAGGGTATATGGAGTTTCTGACCATCCTACTCTAAAAGCACTTAATACAAAATTAACTGAGAGTATTAAGGAAAAAGATATACAATTAGAGAAAGCTCTTCACGTAATTTTAAGTAAAATAAACGAAAATTAAATTTGTTATTGACTATTTAACTAACTAATAATAAAATAAAGAGGTTGTATAAAATAGAAATAGAATAACCCAAAAGTATATAAGGTTCATTATAAAAAGTAGTAAGAACAAAATTGTTTAGACTACTTTTTATAGAGTAATCATTTAAATAAAAAAAAGACTATGAGGTGAAATGAGGATGCAAACGAAATATATTTTTGTTACGGGAGGTGTTGTTTCCGGACTAGGAAAGGGCATAACAGCTGCTTCATTAGGAAGACTTTTAAAGGCTAGAGGTAAGAAAGTTACAATACAAAAATTCGACCCTTACATTAACATTGACCCTGGTACAATGAGTCCGTATCAACATGGAGAGGTATTTGTTACCGAAGACGGAGCAGAAACAGACTTAGACCTTGGACATTACGAAAGATTTATTAATGAGAATCTTAGTAAGTATAGTAACATTACTACTGGAAAAATCTACTGGTCTGTACTTAACAAAGAAAGAAAAGGTGAATATCTAGGTGCAACAGTTCAAGTTATTCCACATATAACTAATACTATAAAAGAAAGAGTTTACAGAGTAGGAAAAAGTGCCGGATCTGATATTGTTATAACAGAGATAGGTGGAACAGTTGGAGATATTGAAAGTCTACCATTTATGGAAGCCATAAGACAAGTATCCGCTGAAGTAGGACCAGAAAATGTATTATATATACATGTAACTCTAATTCCTTATCTTGCTAAAGCTGGTGAAATGAAGACTAAGCCTACACAGCACTCTGTAAAAGAATTACGTTCAATTGGTATTTTACCAGATATACTAGTATGTAGAACAGAGCATGAACTATCAGAAGAAATGAAAGATAAAATGGCTCTTTTCTGTAACGTTAAAAAAGAATGTGTTATTCAGAACCTTGATGCAGATACTTTATATGAAGTTCCATTGATGTTAGAAAAAGAGGGATTAGCTAAGATTGTATGTAACAAACTGAATCTTGATTGTGCTGAGCCTGATTTAACTCAGTGGAAAGAAATGATAGATAGAGAAAAATCTATGACGAATCTTGTTAAGATTGCACTAGTAGGTAAATATGTTGAATTACATGATGCTTATATTTCTATTGTAGAATCCTTAAAACACGCTGGAATATACCATAAAACCAAGTTAGAAGTTCTATGGGTCAATTCTGAGGAAGTTACTAGCGAAAATGCAGATGATTACTTAAAAGATGCTGATGGAATATTAGTTCCTGGTGGATTCGGAGATAGAGGTATAGACGGTAAAATATTTGCAGTTAGATACGCTAGAGAAAATAACATTCCATTCTTTGGTATATGTCTAGGAATGCAGTGTGCAGTTATTGAATTTGCAAGGAATATATTAGGATATGATGGTGCTCATAGTTCTGAACTTGACCCTGATACAAAATATCCTGTTATTGACTTAATGCCAGAACAGAAAGATATTGATGAATTAGGTGGTACTATGAGACTGGGAGCTTATCCATGTAAGGTTCAGAAGGATTCATTGGCATATCAAGCTTATGAATCTGAGTTAATCTATGAAAGACATAGACACAGATATGAATTCAACAATGAATATAGAGATATCCTTGTGAAAGCAGGACTTAATATTGTAGGAGTATCTCCAGATGATAGACTTGTTGAAATGGTAGAAATAAATAACCATCCTTGGTTTGTTGGTGTTCAATTTCACCCAGAATTTAAATCAAGACCTAACAAAGTACATCCATTATTCAGAGATTTTGTAGGTGCAAGTATAGAAGCCAAGACAAATTAATGTCTTGGCTTTTTCTTATTTTTTATAGCCTTTCATTCCAACTATATACATACCAGCTAAATCTACTTTTACCATTTTCTTAACAGGCAATTCTTTGAATACCTTGTCATCACACAATAAAGTAGTAATTTTAGGACCGATTTTTGCTTTTACCATAGGTAATTTTCTAAAACGAATGTATTTTGGAATTTGGTCTTGTACCATTTTTGGCAAATTAGAATCTTTTACTTTCTGTTTCTTCTTATCTATAACGAGTATAGATGTTGTCATTTTGTTTTGATTAATTACTGATTGCTGGTCATTAGCTTTACCTTGTAACTTTCTTCCTACAAAATAAAGGATGAGAAGTACAACAACAATAATTCCTAATACAAGCAATAGAATTTCCCACCACTCCATAGGTGCACCTCCTTTAAAAAGATACTTATTAGTGCGTTCTATATATTCTATCATTAATTACAAAAAAATCAAAGAGGAAATTTGCTAAAACATCAAATTTCCTCTGCATTTTATTATTTTTCAGTTATACTATTCAAAATCATAAAAGAATTTAACAAAAATCACTTGGAAAGTAATTGTAAAATTTCAGAGCGAACATAAACTGCACTTTTTTTCATATCCTCTTGTGGTAATTCACTTAAAAGAATAGGTTTACCAAAATTAAGGGACACTCTACTTGGTTTTACAACAAGACCATTATTATTTTCAAAAATATTATCTGTACCTTTTATACCAAATGGTATAATAGGTACATTAGCTTTTTCTGCTAATTTCAAGCTACCTTGTTTAAAAGGTAAAGGCTCTTGAGATTCTTTGTTTCTAGTTCCTTCAGGGAAAATAAGCATTGATAAACCTGATTTCAACATTTCTATACCAGCTAGGATTATCTTAAGACCTTCTCTAAAATTAGTTCTGTCAAGGAATAATCCACCCATTAATTTTAATAATAGATTTAAGTAAGGTACTTTTGTCAATTCTTTTTTTCCAATAAAACCAAAAGGACGATTAATGACTTTAATTAATAGAACAACATCAAATATGCTTCGATGATTTCCTACGAATAGTACAGTTTCATCTGGGATATTTTCTAATCCAGTAATTGTAACTCTACAACCTGTTATAAACATAATACCTCTACATATATGAGTCACAATGAATTTTCCAATTTTGTATTGAGTATCTTTGGAAAATAAGCCTGCTATAAAACCAACTATAAGTACAGGTAAAGCAAGAATCAAATAAATAGCCATAAAAATTATTATAATTACTGCACGCATATAATCACCTTATCCTGATAATTTTATATACATTATAAGCATATGTTTTAATTGTAAGTTTTTATAAAATATATCTTATACATGTAATCATAATTATATCATTAATATATAAAAATCGCTATAGTTTTTAAGATAGAATTTACTTATTTGTTAATCTCTTCCATACAATTCTGTAATTTCTCTTAATCTGTTAATTATATCATCAGTCAGCATGTCACTAGTGTATCTCCATTGCCAATTACCAATGGATGTACCTGGAATATTCATCCTTGCATGACTATCTAGAGATAAGACATCTTGAAGTGGGACTATTGCCATCTTAGAAACTGAACCAAAACAAGCTCTAATAAAGTCCCATGAAATGTTTCTTCCATCAGTATTCATATATCGTCTAACTTTATCTTGTTTCATGCTACTAGCTTTATTATACCATCCAACAGTTGTATCATTATCGTGAGTACCACTATAGCAAATGCTGTTAGACCCATAATTATGAGGTAGGAAATCATTGTCTTCTAAATCTTCAAAAGCAAATTGTAGTATTTTCATACCGGGAAGATTAAAATCATCTCTTAATTTTTTTACTTCATCAGTTATTATACCAAGATCTTCTGCGATAATAGGTAATTTAGTTCCCAGGGTATCGATGAAAGCGTTGAATAGTTTTTTGCTAGGGCCCTTTTCCCAGTTCCCGTAGATTGCAGTTTTATTACCATAAGGAATGGACCAATAACTCTCAAAACCCCTAAAATGATCGATTCTTACGATATCTACTAATCTTAGAGAATGAGCTAATCTACTTACCCACCAACTATATGAAGTTTTTGTATGATTATCCCAATTGTATAATGGATTTCCCCATAGTTGTCCTGTAGGACTAAAATAATCAGGAGGAACACCAGCTATATGGGTTGGATATCCCTCAGAATCCAATAAAAACAACTCTTTGTCAGCCCATACATCACTACTGTCAAAAGAAGTAAATATAGGTATATCCCCGATAATTAGAATTCCATGGACATTAGCATACTTCTTAACTTTGATCCACTGATCATAAAAAATAAATTGAATGAATTTATAGAAATCTATATCATAAGATAATTTATTAGTCCACACCAATATACTGCTATCTGAATAACGAGCTATTTCACTATCCCAGCAGGGCCACATTTTTCCGTCAAAATAATCTTTACAAGCCATAAACAAGGCATAGTTATCAAGCCAATATTTTTCATTATTACAAAAGGTTAACCAATCATTATATAAAGAGTGATTATTAGTTTTTAAAAAATTGGCATATGCTTTTTTTAAGATAGATAATTTGTAATTGATAATTAATCCAAAATCTACTTTATGGGATTGTGGAGAATAAATAGGCTCAATATCTTCTTCATCAATCAAACCTACTTCAATTAATTTCTCTGGACTTATAATAAACGGTTGTCCTGCAAAAGATGAAAAAGATTGATATGGAGAATCCCCAAAACCAGTATGGCCTAAAGGAAGTACCTGCCAAAGCTTTTGCTTGGTTTTTACCAAAAAATCAATAAAGTCATATGCACCGCTGCCTAAATCACCTATACCATATTTACTTGGAAGAGAGGTAGGGTGGAGTAATATACCAGATACTCTTTTATTGTTCATAATATCATTAATATTCTTCAATAATAATCCCTCCTAAATAAATATAATATGATTTATCATGTTAAATAGTTCTACACATAGTATTTGCTAACAAGATATTATTTAATCAACTAATAGATAAGTTGGTTGTATAATTATAGTTCCAAAAAAAAGTGCTGTCCCATAATAGATTTCATATTACGAGACAGCACATATTATTTATATATTATTATAAGATTATTGTTGGTTTCTGTATTGTTTTATCATTGATTGTTTTAATTCAAATAGCTCATGGGATAAATCAACATAAACATTTTGAGGATTCATAAGTCTTCTTGATTCAGGCCATAGAGTAGATAACTCTTTTTCACAGTACTCTTTAATACCAAAGGTGCTTGGAGTTTCATAGACACATTTGCCATTAATAAATATTGGTTTTAATAATTCTCTTGTATAATACGTACCTGGTTGTAATTTCAATTGTTTCCATGTAGCTTCTGGGTCAAATAAAATTAAAGGTTTTGACTCATCTATTTTTTCATGCTCAAGTGCAATCAGATCAGCTTTTATTTTACCAGAACGTTTGTTATATATCCGTATAATCTTTTTGTTACCAGGATTAGTTATTTTTTCAGGATTTTCTGATATTTTCATTTTAGGAATAAATTTATCATTTTCATATTTGGCAGAAAGTTTGTATACGCCCCCAAATGATGGGTTACCTTTTGAAGTAATAAGATTAGTTCCTACACCCCATAGTGTAATCTTAGCACCTTGTAGCTTAAGATCACGAATCAGATATTCGTCAAGGTCACTGGAAGCACTAATAATAGCATCTTCAAAGCCTGCTTCATCCAACATTAACCTAGCTTTTTTTGATAGATATGATAAATCGCCACTATCTAGTCTGATTCCATAAAAATCTGGTTTTATTCCTTTTTCTTTTAGTTCATTAAAAACTTTTATTGCATTGGGAACACCGGATTTTAATGTGTCGTATGTATCAACAAGTAATAGACAATTCATAGGATATAGCTCAGCATATTTTCTAAATGATGTTAGTTCGTCAGGAAAACTCATAACCCAACTGTGAGCGTGTGTACCCTTTGCAGGGATATTGAACCATTTTGCAGCCATTACGTTAGAGGTTGCACTACATCCACCTATAACAGCGGCTCTAGCTCCTAAATTACCTGCATCTGGTCCTTGTGCTCTACGTAAACCGAATTCAAGAACAACATCATCACCTGCTGCCCATTTTACACGAGCTGCTTTAGTAGCTATAAGACTTTGATGATTGATAATATTAAGAAGTGCGGTTTCAATAAGCTGTGCTTCACATAAAGGAGCCACAACTTTTAATATTGGTTCATTAGGAAATACAACTGTTCCTTCTGGTACAGCATATATATTTCCAGTAAACTTAAATGTTCTAAGATAATCTAGAAAATCACTTTTGAATATATTTTGCTTAGCTAAATATTTAATATCTTCTTCAGTAAAATGAATGTTATTGATGTAACTTATTGCTTGCTCTAGACCTGCAGCAATTGAAAAACTGCTTCCGTGTGGATTAACCCTGTAGAAAAGGTCAAACACAGCAATTTGGTCTCTTGTATTAAGATCATAATAACCTTGCATCATAGTTAATTGATAAAAATCTGTCAGCAATGTTAAATCTGGGCCATGCATTTATAATTCCTTCTTTCGTAAATAGTAAAATATTAATAGACAATTTATTTGTGCTTTATAATAAAATTATTAATGTTGCTTAGGCATTTTTTATAGTTTATACTATTATAGCATAACAATCAAGATATTATGAGGGTAACTGAAAAAATTATTGAGTTAATTTATTTTTATTTATATGCTTTCAGACTCATACCTACTTCTGGAAGTTTGTTGTAAAAATTTATAGTATCCTTATATTGCAATATATTTTATAATCTGATAGTATTTACATAAATTAAATAAGACTATCTGACTAATAAAAGTAATCAAACCCTTGAAGAAACTAAATACTTTGGGGGTAATTTTTCACTATAAGATTTGAGGATGATAAAAATGTTATTTAGCAATAAAGATTTTATAAGAAAAAAGAATTACAAGGAAATTGATTTTAAACTGTTAGCTTCAACAAATAAGTACTATAGAGAATCTGAAGTACATATTGATGAAGTGACTTGGCAGGATCTTGATATGGATAATGTTTTTGCTGATGTTAATCATACTGTAACAACACCAGGAGAAGAAAAGCTATATTGTTGGTTGAGAAACCCAGCTGACAATAAAGAAGATTTTTATAAGCGTAAACATCATATCAACAGCTTCAAGAAAGATAGAATGGTATCAAATAATCTGAGGCTAGCTTTATCGAGAATCAAATATTGTGATTTTGATTTTAGAGAAACTATAAACAAAGGATTTTTGAATAATAATCTATTACTGATTGGTATGATATTGCTAGTAATATTAAATGTAGGTATACTTGCTGTTTCATTAATTACAATGAATTTCACAGCTCTGCCTTTGTTCATTATAACAATGGCAGCTAGCATTATAATTCATTTTAGATTTTCTATGACCTATAATGCCCAATTACAAGTTATTGGTTATATAATTAAGATTCTATCTTTTAGTAAAAAAAATTGGAAGTTAGTTGAAAAAATTTCGCCTGATTTGGCAGATAGATTGAAAGAACTTAATTCTAAGTTATCCAAGATAACTAAAAAAGGTTCGGCTATTTTCAAGATTGAAGGATTAGATGTTATTGGTGATTATATAAACATTTTATTTTTGATAAAAGAAATCAATTTTTTGAGAGTATCAAGTTTGATTAATAAAAATAAAAAAGAATTGATTAGATTATATAATAATATTGGTGATTTGGACGCAGGGTTAAGTATTGATAGGTATCGTAGGGATTTAAAATATTATTGTGAACCTGATATGGACTGTGAGTTTGATAATATAAACATAATAGATATGTACCATCCATTACTGGAAAATCCAATAACCAATACAATAGATATAGATTCTTCAATAGCTATTACAGGTTCTAATATGAGTGGTAAATCAACTTTTTTAAGAACTGTAGGATTGAATTCGCTGTTTGCTCAAGGTATTTGTACTAGTTTGTCCAAGGAGCATAGAGCTAAGTTTTATAAGCTTGTTACTTCAATAAGCCTTAATGATGATATTTTGCAAGGTAAAAGTTATTTTCTTATGGAGGCAGAAGCTATTAAACGTATGGTGGATTCATGTAATGATGAGACTCCATTGTTAATACTAATAGATGAGATATTCAAAGGTACTAATCCTGTAGAACGACTTGCTGCATCAATGGAGATATTGAATCTTTTAGCTGCTGCTAATACTAAGACATTGGTTGCAACACATGACTTGCAGATTTTACCTGAATTAGAGGGTTATGAATATTATTATTTCACAGAGAATGTGACTAAGGATTCACTTGGATTTGATTACAAAGTTCATAAAGGAATTACTTCTACACGTAATGCAATTAAGATATTAGAGTTTATTAAGTATCCAGGTGATTTGGTTGATATGATTAATAAACGTATAGAAGTTATGGAGTTATGATGAATCCTTTCTACACAATGTTAACATATAATTTTTGTAACTAAAGCGTATTGGAGGTTTAAGAATTCCTCTTATTTATCTTAGTTAGATATCTATAAATACTAGGTTCTGAACAAGATAATTTATTGGCAACTGTACTGACCGCACCTTTTAGCATAAAAACACCTTTTTGATCCAATATAGTTACTATCTGTAATCTTTCATCTTGAGTCAAACGATCTACAGGTATATTACTATCTTTAAGTACTTTGTTTAAAACAGTGTCAGTTACTTCTTCAATAGAATTAGAGAATGTTTCTGAGCTGTTTTCTACTATAGAATCAACTGAAATATATTTACTATTTTCATTTATTAATTTATCTGGATGACAAAGCTGTAATATTTTGTCACTAAGCTCTCTATATCTTCTATCATCAAAATTAATACATAACATACCCATAAGTTCTTCATTATTATCTTTTATGAAGAAAGTAGAGGAACGTAATAATCTTTGGTCTTTTGAGACTCCATTATAATTTATCTTATAATCCTTATCCTTATATTCTTTGTTTGCAATTATCTCAAGGCCTAAGTTGGTCATTGGTGCGCCTACAGTTCTTACGCTAATATGACCATTAGCTATGGCAACAATGGACTTTGAATCTGATTGTATATCATGTAAAGCGATTTCGTAATCAGGACCTAGAGTTTTTCCTAAGAATTTTACTAGACTAGTATATTGTTTTAGTATATTATTCTCCATAATTTCACCTGCTTAATATATTTTTTTAATCATTTACTAATATAAAATAGACTATCACAGTAATAAAAAAAATGCAATCTGATAAAAGTTTTTAATTATATTGACTGAAAATTATAGTGATGATAAAATAATATTATAATAATAAAAAATTATAAGGAGGTAAATAAATGAAAGAAATTATAGCTACAAAAAACGCTCCAGAGGCTATTGGACCATATTCTCAGGGGACTGCAGGAGGAGGATTAGTCTTTGTTTCAGGACAACTTCCAATAGATATTGCTACAGGACAATTCCCAGATGGTGGAATAAAGAAACAAACAAAACAATCCCTAGAAAATCTAAAACAAATATTATTAGAGCGTGGAGTAACTTTACAACATGTATTGAAAACAACTGTTTTCTTAAAAGATATGAATGATTTTACTGCTATGAATGAAGTATATAAAGAATATTTTGGAGATAGTAATTATCCAGCAAGAGCAGCAATTCAAGTTGCTAGATTACCAAAAGATGCTTTGGTAGAAATAGAAGCTATTGCTTTAGATAAATAATTTTACAACAATTAGTTTACATAATTATATTTGCTTGAAGGGTTAATTAATACCCACTCTTTAGTTAAATTATAATAAGTATGGAGGTAATTGTATGGCTAGAAAATATGTACCAGAACCATTTAGAATAAAAATGGTCGAAACTATCAAAATGCTTACACGTGAAGAAAGAGAACAAAAGATAGAAGAAGCAAAATATAATATGTTTAATTTAAAAGGTGAAGATGTCTATATTGACCTACTCACAGATAGTGGAACTAATGCCATGAGTCAGGAACAATGGGCAGGTGTCATGATTGGTGACGAAGCTTATGCTGGAGGAAAAAGTTATTTTAAACTGTTAGATACAGCTAGAGATATTTTTAACTATAAGTATATTCAACCCGTTCACCAAGGACGTGCAGCAGAAAAAGTTCTTTTCGGTATATTAATGGGAGAAGGAAAGTATGCTATATCTAATATGTTCTTTGATACAACAAGGGCTCATGTTGAACTTACCGGTGCGAGAGCAATAGATTGTGTTGTTGAAGAGGCTAAGAAACCAGAAGTAAGAGCTCCTTTCAAAGGTAATATGGATGTAGAAAGATTAGAGAAATTAATCAACGAATATGGGCCAGAAAAAATAGCACTAGTTGTTATGACAGTAACTAATAACTCAGCAGGAGGTCAACCTGTATCTATCCAGAATATGAGAGAAACTGCTGCTGTTTGTAAGAAATATGATATCAGAATGAATATTGATGCTGCTCGTTATGCAGAAAATGCATATTTTATCAAGAAAAGAGAAGAAGGATATGCAGACAAATCAATTAAAGATATAGTTAAAGAGATGTTTTCATATGGAGACATGTTTACTATGAGTGCAAAAAAAGATACCATCGTAAACATGGGCGGATTAATTGGAGTAAAAGATGATGAAAAATTGTTCCAAGATGTAAAAGGGCGTACAATATCTTTTGAAGGATTTATTACATATGGTGGACTATCAGGTCGTGACCTTGAATGCTTAGCAATTGGTTTGAATGAAGGTATTGACGAGAGTTACTTAGAATATCGTAATGGACAGATGGAATATCTTGCATCAAGATTGGATGATGCAAATATAGCATACCAAGCTCCTGTAGGAGGTCATGGATTATTTATAGATGCTAAAGAAATGTTCCCTCATATACCATATTATGAATTTCCAGGTCAAGCCCTAGCAATTGAATTATACAAAGAAGCTGGAATACGTACATGTGATATAGGTTCTTATATGTTAGGAAATGATCCTGATACAGGAGAACAATTACAAGCATCATTTGAATTTACAAGATTAGCTATTCCTCGTCGTGTTTATACTCAAGCACATTTTGATGTAATGGCAGATGCACTAATTACTATTAAGGGAAGAGCAAAAGATGTAAAAGGATACAAGATAACTTGGGAACCACCTATTCTTAGACATTTCCAAGCAAGTCTTGAGCCTATATATAAGTAATATTTTAATATAATGGACTTTGTATAGCTATATATTTAGCCAATAATGGCCAATTCCATACCTCTATAAAAGCTATACAGAGTCTTCTATACTATTATAATCAGCATGATAAAAATATGTTATAACAAAAGGTATTTTATTAACAATACCTTAGCTAAATGACATTGGGGAACATGTCTTGTCAAAGATTCTTATACATCCTGATGTATTCCATAGACTTGTTTGGTTTCTTCCTCCATAAATTTGTAAGTCGCTTCTACCATAATTATTATGAGTCATTCTTGAAGTTTCAAGATAGGTTGAAAAGGATAATTGCTTTAATCTAACCTTTACTGTAACAACACCTAAGACTCTGCTTAGGTATGGATAGTTTTCGGGGCGACGGCTCAACTTATACGCTTACATATCTAATAATCCAGTAAACTATATAGCCCCAAGTGGTTATTGCAAAGAAAGTAGCAATCGCAGACCTTATAAAGAAGAAAAAAATGTAACATTATGAATTCAATATGCTTATATACCTACTGCTATTTTGGCAACTGCTGATGCTTCAAATTTTTTAGAAGCACCTGTTGTAAATTAACCATTTATCGAATTACTTAAAAATCTTGCATAACTTTTGGTGAAAAAGCAGTACTAGCAATTTTAATTTTGTAAGGTATGCAATATCAAAAGAACTAAGGTAAGCCTGATTTTAGTAACTTTTAAAGAGTATACCAAATAAATATGTCAGGTGATCATCCATTCAATCCTCTTTTAGATAAAGCTAGAAATACTGTAATGAAAAAAGGACCAAGAAAAGTTTACTAGATGCAGATTATAACGAGTGGGTAGTTGACAAACCAGATGCTAAAGTTGTAATAAACATAATAAGCAGTTTGATTGGGAAAAATCTAGAGAATTTAATATAGGTGATGTTGTTTATTTTTTGGATGGCTTTGAAGATAGAACTACTAAGCAAGAACATCTAAAATGATTCGTGAAGTTTAGAACAGAAGAAGGTGACATATATTCAGCAACGCAACTTTACTTTGTTGTAATAGATGAATGGGAAGATATTATACAATATGCTAAAAAAATATAACACAAGCATATATTACACGAGGGGATGACATATCTTAAAGTAGCCCTATGATTAATAACAGAAGTAGTTACTTAAGGGAAGCCAGAGATTATCACTAAACGTATACTTATTGTCATAATGACCCAATCATTTTCATAAACCCAAGTGGACATACTGCAAGAGTAATATTTGATTGCGAAAAATATAATTATGAAATGAGCGAATTGGCATATTTATATAAAAAATGGCTTTAAAAATATAATTGATAAAAGTAGTTCTCTTTTATTTTCTTAAACTAATATTAAGAGATATATTTATAACAAACAAAGTTCTTGAAAGACAGTATATCAAGAACTTTGTTTATAATATTAATGAATGTAATTAGAAATGATTATATGCAATGTAAATATATTTTAGATTAAAATTTATTAAACACTATCTGATTCTATATAAATAACTTAGATATTGTTATAG